>JAGOQE010000013.1 GCA_017991635.1 Minisyncoccota bacterium
AATGAAGGATATTCTTTCGAAATTCAGTATGACGAGAAGAACGCAGAGTTTCTCATTGTACTTGTTGAGGAACCGCTTGGTGAATCCCGAAAAGAAGCAGAAGACTTTCTCCGAAATAAATTGTCGCTACCAGATGCTGATTTGTGTAAATTGAATGTTTTTGTTGCTGTGCCACTTGATGTAAATGAGGTGTATGGACAATACACAAATCTCGGATTGTCCTTCTGTCCTGATAGTGTTCCGTTGCCGTAATGTCTTATGAAGTCCCCTATTAGTATCGGTATCATGGCTGCTGTTGCAGTAGTGCTTATCGTAAGTACGTTCTGGTACCTTATGCCCTCGAAAAAAAATAAAGAACCTGAAACCATTTCGGCTCCAACACCACGAGATGCAGGAGCTACGATATTACTTGAGCTAACCGATGGAAGAAAGGTTTCTGTTCCTGACTTTACCTATAATCATCCTCAAATTGATGCAGAAGAGGTGACCTATGTCCTAGTTACCCAAACGGAAGAAGGTGCTGAAGAGGATGCTCGGTATGGGATTGTGTACGGCACAGACTCTACATTTACGATTGGCTTGTTTGAAGAGCCGTTTGGCGCACATAGAAAGCTTGCTGAGGCAAAACTAAAGGAACTTCTCGGACTTCCCGAGGACGTGCTGTGTAAACTGGACATCTCTGTTGGCGTGCCTGATACAATAGAAGGACCGTATAAGGGCAAGAATCTTGGTGTCTCATTCTGCCCTGGTGCCGTATCACTACCATGAGTAAATTTTTCATTACCACACTCGTAGCGTTCATGCTCATTATGCCGTTCACAGCATCGGCTGCTACTGCAAACTTTTTTGGACCAATCATTTCTCCAGAATGTAATTGCGAAGGACAAGGAAACCCAAACGGAGCACCGATGACCACCGCACCGGACTACGGTTGTGTGTTACAGACTGTTCAAAACATAATCAATCTCACGATATCGATTAGTGTGATGCTTGCTGTGTTCATGATTGCGTTGACCAGTTTTCAGTTCATGACTTCGGTTACTAACCCTGAGGCAAAAACAGCAGCAAAACAGAGACTCATTAGTGTATTGGTGGGCATGCTCCTCCTGTTGTCTGCATGGCTCATTGTCGATTTTGTTATGAAGTCTCTCTACAATCCGTCTGCGTCAACGGGCACTGTAGAACTTGGACCTTGGAATTCAATTCTTAACGGTGTTGAAGGAAGCGCTTGTATTGAGGTTGCAAAGGAGCCACCACCACTTCCATCAGTAACTGTTGATGCGCCCACGCCAGGTGATACCACTACGCCAGGGGGTACTGGTGGAACAACTCCGGGACAAATTTCTCCGGGTCAGCTTACACACGCGCAAGCATTGGCTCAGCTGCAGGCTGCAGGAATAGGAATTTCCTCCTCTGGTAACTGTTCAGACAGAACCAATTCAAGGTGTACGTCACTGGATGGCATTCGTGCCGACACTGTGGCTCAAGTAGTTGCCGTCAAGAATAGTTGTAGTGGCTGTTCAGTAACTGTTACGGGTGGAACGGAGACTGGGCATTCCGCGGGTACGTACAGTCACGGAACAGGATATAAGATTGATTTACGTGTTACTACAGAACTCGATACCTATTTCCAAGGCATGACCAGAAGTGGTAGTCGTGGCGGTGATCCTCGTTATATAGACAGGTGCGGAAACGAGTACGTAAAGGAAGGAAGTCCTCGCCACTGGGACATTACAGTAACTCGGGGAGTCTGCAGTCCTCCTAAGTAGTCAGTTTTCTAAGCCATGCGCGCTGTCTACGTGCGTACTGGCGGAGCTTTGCGTAGAGTGCGTCCTCAAGCGTCTCTTCGTCACGCTCACCACGAAGAAATTCTCCAACAATTCTATATTCAAGTCCAAGCTCGTTGAGTCGAGCATCTCCAACGTAGTCGCGTACGGTCCGTACTTCATCAGTAAGTCCTTTCTCGAATGCTTCGGTAAGGCGTGCGCGTAATCTTTTGTCGAGCTCTTCTTGGCCAGGGTCAATGTACTCAATAGTGACGTCGTACCGTGAGTTTATAGTACGCTTTGGCACCGTTCCGTGAAGTTCAATAATTTCCAATGCACGAATAAGTCGACGCCTGTTAGCTGGGTCAAGTTCTAGTGCTCGCTCAGGATCACTTTTCTCTATCCGTTCAAGCAACTCTTGATTAGAGTGCATTTCAAGAGATTCTCGAAGCGAGTCATTGGTGGGAGTATTTTCAGGAATGCCGTGTAAGAGTGCATCAAAGTAAAAGTGGGTTCCTCCTGCAAGAATTGGGTGAAGGCCACGACTATGTATGTCTTGAATCAGTGCTGATGCATCTTCAACGAACTCCCCGGCGCTATAGGACTTACGTGGGTCGCGTATATCGATAAGATAGTGGGGGACACCTTGGCGCTCTTCAAGGGTGCTTTTCTCAGTCCCTATATCAAGCATCCGATAGACTTGCCTGCTGTCTACTGAAATTACTTCACCTCCACACTCCCTCGCAAGCGCAACAGATCGTGCGGTCTTTCCTGACGCAGTTGGGCCACAGATGATTGAAATAGGAATGCGCTCATGCATGGTGGGATGCTAGCACAAACGACACTCAAAGAAAGAGGGCCACTGACTACACGTGTAGTCAGTGGCCCAGCGCTCGCTAGAGTCGATTTACCAGCAGGAGTTCTTCATGCTGGTCGGGGGTGCGCTCTACAGTGAGAAGCTTCGCTTGCATGCTTACCAATACTCGGCCAAGCATAAATCTCATAAAACCGCGAAGTCCTCCCGCTGTACAAGCGCACAGGAACAAAAAAAGAAATTCGGACTCGCGTCCGGATACATCAGGCATATAACCCCCGTCTTTTTTATGCACGGGTAACTGACCCGCACCTGACTACTATACCAGGCAAGGACGAGAGTCCCTTGTGTATAAATATTTTTTGCCGACGGGAATAAAATGGAGTAGGATGCGGAAATAGCCGGGGTGGCGGAATTGGTAGACGCGATGGATTCAAAACCCATTACCGCAAGGTGTGAGAGTTCGATTCTCTCTCCCGGCACAGCGAATGTAGTGGTTTTCCTCTCTTGTTTTTTCGTACTTGAGGTACCAAATGCTACAATCATTTCCAATGAGTGACGAGAATTATGTTCCTACGAAGTATGACTCTGTCTTTTGGATAGAGACCGATAAGATTCAACCAAATCCCTACCAGCCTCGTAGGGAATTTGATGAAGAGCGCCTTAAGGGTCTTGCTGAATCTATTCGTCAGTATGGTGTTCTCCAACCGCTCGTGGTCACACGAAAAGAAGTTGAGAAGGCTGATGGCGGAATTGCTAGTACCTACGAACTTATCGCGGGTGAACGTCGCCTCCGTGCCTCAAAACTTATAGGACTCAAAGAAGTTCCTGTGGTTATTCGTGTGGGCGAGATGTCCGACACTGTAAAGCTTGAGCTTGCTATTATTGAAAACCTTCAGCGAGAGGATTTGAATGCTATTGATAGAGGAAAGGCGCTTGCGCAACTTTCTGAAGAATTTGGCCTTTCGCATGCCGAGATTGGTGCCAAGGTCGGACGAAGTCGTGAGTTTGTCTCAAACAGTATTCGCCTGCTCGCACTTCCTGAAGATATTCAGAATGCTGTTATCGGTAAAGAAATTAGTGAAGGTCACGCAAGAGCACTTCTTATGCTCTCAGATAGACCTGAGGAGCAACATACGCTCTTTAGAGAAATCGTACTAAAGAAAACTTCTGTGCGTATCACAGAACAGCTCGCGCGTCGCATTGCTACCGATAAGATCAGGAAGCACGACAAAACCCCTGAGATGATGGAGCTTGAGAAGTCGCTTACAGAAACTCTTGGAACACGTGTATTGATTGAGAATAGACCAAAGGGAGGTAGGGTCTTGATTGAGTTTTTCTCACCAGAAGATCTTTCTACCATCGTGACGGCGCTTGCGCAGAAGAACTCTATTGAGGAAGAGTTTCCACAGATTGAGGAAACACACACTGAGCTCGCAACACCAGCACCTACCTCTATTGTTGAAATTCCAAACACCACACAGCTACCCGTTGTTATTGCTGACGCATCAACGCAAGAGCCAGAACCAGAGGAGTCCGACCTCTACGCAGTTACCGATTTCACCGTTTAGCGCTTTTTCTTTGAAGCAACTTTTTTGGCTTTTGAAGGGGGAACATATGGTTCGCCAGCTTTTTCTCGCGCCTCTGCTTCAAGAGAGAGACGAATGTGTCTTCGTGCCATTTGTGTCTTTGCGAAATCAAGCCACTTCGTCGTTGGTTTTGCAGACTGCTTTTCGAGAATCTCCACGATGTCACCGTTTCGAAGTGTAGTGTCAAACGTAACGAGCTTGCTGTTTACCTTGGCGCCATGCATGTGGTTTCCAAGCTCACTATGAATAGCGTAGGCAAAATCAACAGGAGTTGAATGTACCGGAAGATCAACAACGTCACCTCTTGGAGTAAACACAAACACTCGGTGAGAGAAGAAGTCACGCTTCAGACCCTCAACAAACTCTTCTGACTCTGGTGTTGCCGTGTGTGCGTCTTTAAGTTCGCTAAGCCAGCGAGGCTGCTCTTCACGCACTTTCTTTTTAGGAGATGGCTTCTTAACTTCAACAGCCGGTGCTTCTTTCTCCTTACCATTCTTCTTTGAGAAGTTAAGGAGGGTGGGCACAAGGTCACGAATCCACGTGAGGGACAGTTTCTCAAACGCACCCTTCTGGGCTCCTTTAGACAGGTGTTCAATTTTCTTCCCTAACTGCTTATATGACATGTGAGACGCGATACCGTATTGGGCTCGTTGATGCATCTCTTGGGTGCGTACCTGCATTTCTACGACACCGGCGTCGCTCGTGAGTACTGTTGTGTGGAGAGACTGATAGCCGTTTGGTTTCGGAAACGCAATATAGTCCTTAAACTCACCAGGTAATGGTTTAAACAGTCCGTGAATAACGCCAAGCGTTTGGTAGCAGTCATCAATAGTGCCGACAATAACGCGGAGTGCGGCAATATCATGAATTGCAGTGATGTCGTCATTTTTTCTCTTTAGCTTTTGATGGAGGCTCCAAAGTCCCTTCACACGGACTTCTGTCTTAAAATCACGCATACCACGACGGGCAAGTGCGTGCTGAAGTTGCTTCTGTACTTTTGCTATTCCTGCCTCACTTTCACCACGCACCAGTTTACTTACTTCGTGAGCGTGCGCATATGCGTCAGGGTCAATGTGCGGAAATGACATGTCCTCAAGGTCACGCTTCATGCGTCCCATACCCAGACGGTCGGCGAGGGGAGCGTAAATTTCTAGAGTCTCAAGCGCGATACGCTTTCGCTTCTCGGGCGGAACATGCTCAATCGTAGTCATGTTGTGATAGCGATCAGCTAATTTCACAATCAATACACGCACATCAGCTGACGTCGCCACAAGAAGGCGTCTCAGACTCTCTGCGTGGCGCTCAGTGCCACGATACTTGTGCTGGCCGAGCTTTGTAACACCTTCAACTAAAAAACGCACCTCAGGACCAAATTCTTGTCCAACTTCTTCTTCAGTTACTTCCGCGTCTTCAATGGTGTCGTGAAGAAGGCCCGCAACAACTGTTTCAGCGTCCATGCCAAGAGAGGCGAGGTGCTTTGCTACTGCGGTGGGGTGGATGATGTAGGGCTCGCCTGAGTAGCGAACATTCTTTTCATGTGCACGTATGGCGAAATCGTACGCCTTTTTAATAAGGGCTTCGTCTTCGGGACTTACGTGCTTCATGGCACCGATAATCTCCTTGACGGTAGTCATTCCCCCAGGATACTGTGCTATTGGAAAGACGCAAATCAGGGAGTGTTTGAAATGGTCATTGGTACTACGAGACACTGTCATTTTTGTGGACAGGTGCATTTCATGGGAGACGCACGTGGACCACAGTGGTGTGATGATGATGCCGCCCTAACATTAGGCGTACTTGGGTCGCCAGACCCTCAAGAAACGCTTGATGGGTTTTCTAATCTGGAAGGAAAGCCCGTTCCTCCTCCTGTTGTGGGAATTGACGAACTCTTCACTGGTAAAAAGCCAAGTCGAAAAGGGCGCACGAAATAATGTGCGCATTAGTGCGAAAAGGCGCCCGGTTTCATATCGGACGCCTTTTTCAGTTAGAAGTACGTAGCCGCTTCCTCAAGGGTGAGCTTCGAGGCGTCGATATCTTCGGGAAGGTAAATTCTCTTGAGTCCTTTTTTGAAGAAGTGTCCTTGCTTTGATTTGTAGAGCACCACTGCACGTCCAGTTTTTGGATGCTTTCCAAGCTCGGTAACGATTTCAGCACCCTTTGGTGGACGCTTAGGTTCGTCCACAAGTGCCACAGCCTCTTCAAGCGTGATGGTGTAGGGATCTCCCTTTTTAATCGAGCGAAATTCACTGTCGTGCATAACATATGGCCCAAAGCGTCCCGTGTTAGCAACAACCGGAAGTCCAGTTCTTGGGTGTATGCCCAGTTCTCGTGGAAGCATGAGGTAGCGTACCGCGTCCTCAAGTGTGAGTGCTCCCAGGTCTGTGCCTTTAGGCACGCTCGCGCGCTTAGCGTTTACTTTTGGTTTTACCACTTTCTTTTTACGAGCAGTCTTCTTCTTGGGTTTTTCCTCTACGGCTTCAGGAACGGCAGGCTCTTCTGGAGTTGGCAGAATCATCTCTACATAGGGGCCAAATCTTCCAGTGCGGATGAATATTGGATATCCCGTCTCAGGGTGCATACCTAGTGGCTCATCGTTTTTGAGTTCAAGTCCGTCCTCTTGGCGCGCTCCGTCACAATCCGGATAGCGCGTACAGCTCATGAAAATACCTCCGCGACCAAGCTTGAATTCCATCGAGGCTCCGCACAACGGACAGGGAAATTCTTTCGGCGCCTCTCCGAGTGCTGTGGCTTTAGGAAGATCTTCCTTTGCTAGAACCGCCTTATGAAACGGTGTATAAAATTCCTTGAGTGTTGCGGTATACCCTCGTTCACCGCGTGCGATTTCGTCGAGCTCGTCTTCCATTTCGGCAGTAAATGAGTCCGAAATGTACTCAGGGAAATGTTCTTCAAGCCATCCTGACACCACCATGCCGGTTGCGGTTGGGGTAAGGGTACGTCCAGTCTTTTCAACGTAGCCACGGTCCTGAATAGTCTTCATGATGGACGCGTAGGTAGAAGGGCGACCAATACCACGCTTCTCAAGTTCTTTCACAAGTCCTGCCTCAGTGTAGCGGTTTGGTGGTTCGGTTTGCTTTTCAGTATCGGCAAGTGATACCAGAGTGAGCTTGTCTCCCTCAGAGAGCTCAGGAAGTTCAACATCCTCTCCTCGCGCTTTCGTGTCGCACATAAGCCATCCCGGATAGATAACGCGAGAGCCTGTAGAGGTGAAGTGAGGAATGTCCGCATTTGCCTCAATCTTGATGTTAGTACGAAGTACCTTTGCACTCTTCATCTGACTTGCGAGGGTTCGAAGACGAATAAGTTCATACAGACGATGCTCGTCAGGAGTTTTTCCTGCATGCGCCTTAGTCGGTACGGTAGGACGTACGGCTTCGTGAGCTTCCTGAGCATTCTTGCTCTTCGTCTTATATACGCGTGCCTCACTTGCGTCTGCTCCAAACTCGCTAGAGACAGCAGAGAGAATTTGCGTCACGGCATCTTTTGAAAGTGTTACGGAGTCTGTACGCATGTAGGTAATATGGCCAGCCTCGTAGAGCTTTTGCGCCGCACGCATGGTGCGTGATGGAGAAAAGCCAAGACGTGAAGACGCTGACTGTTGAAGAGTGGATGTGGTGAAGGGAGGGCGAGGATTTCTGTCTTCAGACCGCTCAGTAATTGCTCCAATCTTCCATGTAGCTTTCTGACCTAGGGTAACGATTCTCGTTGCTTCTTCCTGTGTGCTTGGCTCAATACTGCATGAGGCCGGAAACTCCGCCCCCTTACCTTTAAAGAGCGCATTCAGAACGTAGTAGATTTCTGGAATAAATGCCTTAATCTCACGCTCACGCTCAGCAAGAATACGTAGTGCGGGAGACTGCACGCGCCCTGCAGAAAGTCCGTAGCGTACCTTCTTCCAGATAAGTCCTGAAAGGTCGTACCCCACGAGTCGGTCAAGAACACGTCTCGCCTCCTGTGCTTCCCGCAAGTTCTCATCAATAAGGCGTGGGTGGGTGAGCGCCTCTTCGACAGCGCTCTTAGTAATTTCGTGAAATACCACTCGCTTGGGTTTCTTGAGTCCAACGGCTTCTTTAATGTGCCAGGCAATGGCCTCACCTTCGCGGTCGGGGTCAGTTGCAAGGAAGATATCGCTCGCTTCGCTCGCTGCCTTTTTGATTCGCTCAATAACGTCACGTTTCTCAGGGGAGACTACGTAACGGGGAATAAACCCGCCCTCAATGTCTATGGCGTCCTTACTACTTTTGGGAAGGTCGCGCACATGACCCACTGAGGCAAGCACTCGGTAACTTTTGCCGAGGTACTGTTCAATAGTCTTTGCTTTTGCGGGCGACTCTACAATGAGGAGCTTTGCTCCCTTGATGTCCATGTGCGTACTCATACCGCACAAAGGTGCTATCGGTCAAGGAACAACTATATAAAGGTACGTGCCCGAGAACTGAAAGTTCTCGGGCACGGTACCGTTTTGCTACTCGTCACTCACCGTCTCGTGGAAGGTGATGAGACAGATACAAGCGAAAACGGTGAAAGAAATTGCGCTCGCCATAAGCGGAACTTCGTGCACTTCTCCTGTCGAGACATAGTCACGAAATGCGTCGAAGGCGAAGAGTACGGACGAAGCAAGTGAGGCAAAGTAAGCGATGGCGAGCAATGCTTTCAGCGGTGAGTCGCGCATGTGACGATGTATTTTTTCGTCACGTACGAGAATGACCGGCGAGAACAGAATGCTTCGTACTGCACTTGTAACGTACGGCTTGCCCGAGCGGGCACGTTCGTACCAGGGAAGTCCGAGGAGAAACGGCATCACAAGAAACCAACCCAAGAAGGCACGAAGCGGAACTCCGAAAGTTTTCTTAACTCGGAACAGAAACGTGTTCATGACACGACTCCAGAAGTATAGGTGCAGGTCTATCTGCGATAGTAGCGCATCCTACAATCTTCGCCACATGCCGAAACGCTCTTCGGCAAGCCCTTTTATTTCAAGAGATACAAGTGCTGTGAGTGCGTCAGACGGAGATGTGCCTGATGCACGGATAAGCGCGTCTCGTTCCTTTGGTTCTTCAAGTAATGCATACAGTGTTGCTTCATGTTCCGTTAGGTCGACGGTACGCTTCTGTGTGAGAGTCTCCTTCTTAGCTTCAATCCCAAGCGCTTCTAGAATATGTGCAGACTCAGAGACGAGTGTTGCGCCAAGTCGAATGAACTGATGAGATCCTTCGCTGTGCACGTCACCAATTCGGTGAGGAACACACAAGAGGTCGCGATTGTATTCGGTGGCAAGTCTTGCTGTGATGAGTGTACCTGAACGCTCCCCAGCCTCAATCATAAGTACTGCATTAGAGAGGCCAACCATGATCCTGTTCCTTGATGGAAAATCATGCGGATAGGGAGTGTGCATGGGCTCGTGTTCTGAAAGGAGTGCTCCGCCTGACGCAAGAATACGCTTGGCGAGCAGAGCATTGCTTCGGGGAGCTATTACGCGTTCATCAAGGCCTGAACCTGGGACAGCAATCGTGTTAAGGCCTAGTCGGAGTGCCTCCTCGTGAGCGTGCTGATCGGCGCCAAGCGCCAACCCTGACACAATGGTGATTGGGTACCCAGAAAGACCCTCAAGAAGTGCTGTAGTGGCTTCACGTCCGTAGCTCGAAAGGGCGCGAGAGCCAACGACGGCAAGTACGGCATGGTCTTGGTTTGGAAGCGTGCCCTGTATCCACAGTTGGGGTGGTGGCTCCGGAATTTCCAAGAGCTTCTTTGGATATTCTTCCTGACTTAGTTGTCTAACTGCCTGCTCCATACTATGCTTCCTTATATTATATAGGTATGTTGGACATCAATTTCATTCGTGAGCACAAGGACCTTGTCAAAGACGGGGCAGAAAAGAAACATATTGAGGTAGATCTTAATCGACTGCTCACACTCGATGATGAGCGTAAAGAATTGCGCGGAAAGATTGACGATAGAAAGGCGGAGCAAAACCGCATGAGCAATACCATTTCTCGAGCAGATGGAGCAGAACGCCAAAAGCTTATCGAGCAGATGCGTCACGTTAAGGACGGTATGGCTGAGCTTGAGGAGCGCTACGCTGAAGTTATGAAGGAGTGGCAAGCACTCATGCTTACGGTGCCTAACATTCCTGACATGTCTGTACCAATGGGTGAAAGTGATGCAGACAACCAAGAAGTGAAAACGTGGGGCACTATTCCTACTTTCTCTTTTACTCCTAAAGATCACATCGACCTCATGACCGGAAACGGCATGGCTGACTTTGAACGCGGTGCAAAGGTCGCAGGCTTTCGTGGATACTTTTTAAAAGGTGACGGCGTATTGCTTTCTCATGCTATCTCATCTCTTGCACTCAAGCACTTCGGTGGAAAAGGCTTCACTCCAATGATTGTTCCTTCTCTGGTGCGCAGGGAGACCTTCCTTGGAACAGGCTACCTTCCTCAGGGAGAAGAGGATTTGTATAAGACACAGGACGGTGAGTATCTTGCAGGCACAGGTGAAGTGGCAACGATGGGGTACTACATGAATGAAGTTCTTGAGCTCGGAGCCCTTCCTCAGAAGTTTCTCGCGTACTCTCCTTGTTTTAGGCGGGAAGCAGGAAGTCATAGTAAGGACACAAAAGGACTCATTCGTGTTCATGAGTTCTTTAAGTGGGAGCAGGTAGTGTTGTGTGAAGCCTCACACGCTCTTTCTGTAGAACTTCATGAGGAACTCACAAGAAATTCAGAAGAGTTTCTTGAGCTTCTTCAGATGCCCTACCACACGGTAGTGAATTGTGGAGGCGATCTTGGACTTGGACAGGTAAAGAAGTATGACATTGAGGCTTGGATGCCTTCTCAAAATACATATCGCGAGACCCACTCATCTTCGTATTTCCACGACTTCCAAACTCGCCGTTTGAACATCCGCTACCGCGACACTGAAGGAAAGATGAAGTTTGCACACTCACTCAATAACACGGCAGTTGCCATGCCGCGCTTACTTACCATGCTCGTAGAGCTTAATCAGCGTGAAGACGGTACGATTACCGTACCAGAGGCGCTCGTCCCATATGTCGGTAAAGAAATCCTGGGACAAACCGCGTAACCGAGGTGCCTCACCCGAGGCGCCTCGAGGACATACGCAGTCACTTAAAGAGCGACGTAAGAGAGCAAAGCAGCTCTTCTTCATCTCACTTGCACTCCTTGGTGGTGTGCTCGTCATCTTAGGTTTCGTACTTCTGTGGCAACCATTCATGCGTATCAGTGAAGTTGAAGTGCAGGGGATTCACGGCGAGGAGATTAAGGAAGACCTCGCACCGTTTCTTTCGGGCTCGTATTTCTTCATTGTCCCAAAGGACTCAATTGTGTTTTATGACGAGCAATCAATGCGCGATACTGTGCTTGAGCTGTACCCTGATATTGCCGCAGCATCAATCACACGTTCAGGTTTCTCATCAATTGCTGTCGAGACCATTCCTCGCCTGGAATCATTTTTGTGGTGTGGCCCATCAGTCACACTTCCACTTTCGCAATGCTATAGCGTAGATGCTCTAGGTTTAGTGTTTAAGGAGCGCACAGATGTGCAGGGAACTTCAACACTTTCAGTATATGTACCACTTCTAGAGGGCGATTCGGAGCGTCCGGTCCGTGGCGTTATAAGTCAGGCAGGGAATCTACCTGTGGTGATGGATATGGCGAGCGCAATACAGGCTCTTGGACCTGAGATTACTCAAGTAGAAGTACGTGATGACGAGGTTGATTTGTATACCAAGGGAGGTGCTCGCATCACGTACGTTGTAGGAAGCGAAGAGGATGCCCTACTGCTTGCTGCTTCCAGTTTCCCAACGCTTAACTTCAAGAATGGAACGATTTCCTACGTTGACTTGCGTTTTAAGGGAAAGGCCTATGTACGAAGAGTTGGAGAGGTGGAGTCGCCAAATTAAGGCACTTCAGGTAGATTCACCCTATGCATCCACTTTGGGAAAGTTTACAGAAACCAGCAGTCGTACTCGCCCCTATGGCGGACGTGACTGACCCTGCCTACAGAAAAGTGCTCGCACACTATGGAAAGCCTGACGTTACGTGGACGGAGTTTGTCTCTGCTGACGGCCTTTTTCATACGCGAGAGAAGAAGGGAATGAAGGACGAGGAAAACCCGCTTGTCCGAGACATCGCTTTTACTGAGGCAGAACGCCCTATACTCCTACAGATATTTTCTTCAAATCCTGACATGATTCGCTACGCATCAAAACTTGCGGGTGAGCGCGGATACGATGGTGTTGATATCAATATGGGCTGTCCTGATAAATCAATTGAGAAACAGGGTGCGGGCGCGGCGATGATGAAGAATCCAGATCTTGTTTCAAAGATTGTCGAGGCTGCGAGGGAAGGTGTGAGAGATGCCGACAGACCGTCTATGAGTGTCTCTATAAAGACTCGTATTGGCTACAATAAGGAAGAAATGGACACTTGGCTTCCTGTTGTGTTCAGTGCTCGGCCTGATGCGGTGACGGTGCACTTGCGCACACGAAAGGAGATGTCAAAGGTTCCTGCGCACTGGGAGCTTGCCTCGCGTGTCGTAGCATTACGAGACATGTACGCACCCGAAGTGTTTGTTATGGGAAATGGTGACGTTCTCACACGTGAAGACGCCCTAGACAAGGCGAGAGCGAGTGGACTTGATGGAGTGATGATTGGACGAGGAATTTTTGGGAATCCGTGGGTGTTTAATGGCAAGAAACCAGAAGACCTGTCAAAAGAGGAGCGACTTGAGGCTCTCTTACTCCTTTCTGAGTATTTTGGTGAACTCACCCCTAAGAAATCATTTCATCTTCTCAAAAAGCACGTGAAGGCATTCATCACTGGATTCGATGGTGCATCTCCCGCGCGTCACGAACTGCTTATGGCGGAAACGGAAGAGGAATTCATTGAGTTATTGCAAAAGTACAAGAATCTGGTATAATATAAAAAGAACGCAGAGGAGGCTTCACGTGAGCAAGACCGAAGACTTCGCGCGCATTGACGCGCACATCACCGACACCATCGCCTCGCTTGGCGACGCTCCCGACAAGGATGACGTCGAGCGGATTATCCGCGATTTCAAGGAGGAAGAAGCTTCCTGGCGCGGGGACGACGATGCGGTCGCCGAGCACCTCGCCCTCGCAACTCGGACGCT
>JAGOQE010000020.1 GCA_017991635.1 Minisyncoccota bacterium
GCTTTTGGGGTGGCAGTCCTGGCTTTTTTTGCAGTGGGCACTGGTATCACCTACGCTTCACAGAATGCACTTCCTGGAGATGCATTGTATGGAATTAAGGTTGCTATAGCTGAACCAATTGAAGCTGTGGCATATCAAGAACCCCAAGAAAAAGCATTGTGGCGAAACGTCATTGTGGAGCGAAGACTTCATGAGGCAACTTTACTTGAGCAGTCGGGAAAGCTTGATCAGGCGCGAGAGGCTGAAGTGGCTCTTCAAGTAGAAATTGCTCTCGACTCATCTGAAGAGGCAATTACGCTTGTTGAGGTTCAGGGTGATGTAAGTACTGCAGAAGTGTTGAGAGCTTCTCTCGCCAGCAGTCTCCGTTCGTTTGCGGATAAAGACAGTGGTGAGCGTAAGAGTGCTCTAGAGCAGGAGGAAGTGGAATCTAATTCGCGCACTCTGCGTGCACTTATTATAGAAAGAACGCTTGCATTAGAAGAAAAGCAAGATATTCATAATGACAGTAATTCCCGTGATGACGGTGACCATCACGAGTATGTGCGAGAGGAGCACGATGGTGATGTGCACGCTACCACATTGATTGCCCCTGATGAAACACAGGCAACAACAACTGAGTCAGTGCGCCCTGATGACGACACTCAAGATGAGTCTAGCTCTGGTGATGATTCAATGGTGCCTCACGCACCCCTTCCAAATCTTCCTTCGCTTGGCTTGTAGCCCTAGATGCGGGAGAATGCACGTATGACTCAAGGCGAAGCGCTCTCCATACTTAAAACAGGCGCCAATGTCTTTCTTACGGGAAGCCCTGGCAGTGGTAAAACACATACAATAAATACCTATGTAGCGTGGCTCCGTGAGCGAGGGGTCGAGCCTGCAATCACGGCATCAACAGGAATCGCTGCGACTCATCTTGGAGGGCAAACCATTCACAGTTGGAGTGGTATCGGCATCGTCCCTGTGCTTACAGACATGGATTTGGACCGCATCCTTTCTAAGGAGCACGTGGTGCGTCGTATTCAAAAGGCGAGAGTGCTCATTATTGATGAGATTTCAATGCTCTCAAGTGACACCTTGAACATGGTGGAGAAAGTAGTTCGTGAGGCAAAGCGAATTGACTTGCCATTTGGCGGGCTTCAAATCATCTGTGTGGGTGACTTCTTTCAACTTCCTCCTGTTAAGAAGGGAAATAAGGAAAGCATTTTTGCATTTCAAAGCGAGGCCTGGAAGCGCGCTCATATGCTTACGTGTTACTTGGAGGAGCAGTATCGACAGGACGATGGAACGCTCTTAAATTTTCTAACCTCAGTTCGTGATGGCGTCGTTGACGAATCCCATCATGAACTTATGCAGACTCGCTACACTCCTTCTCGTGAAGAGACGAGCGATATCCCAGAGCTCTACACGCACAATGTCGATGTTGATAAAGAGAATCAGCGACGCCTTGATGAGCTTTCCGGTGCTCCGCATGTGTATTCAATGGATAAGAGTGGCGGTGAAGTGTTGCGAGAAGCACTTGCTCGCGGTTGTCTCTCGCCAGAGCTCCTGACGCTTAAAGAAGGGGCTGTCGTGATGTGTACAAAGAATAATCAAGTACAAGGGTATGCAAACGGCACTATTGGCGTAGTGACTCATTTTGAACAGGGAACAAATTACCCCGTCATTGAAACGAGAGACGGTGACACCATTACCATTACTCCAGCCGAGTGGGCTGTTGAGGAAGAGGGAAAAGTGCGTGCAAAAATTACGCAGATTCCACTCAAGCTCGCGTGGGCAATTACCGTTCACAAGAGTCAGGGGCAAAGTTTAGACGCTGCGCGCATGGACCTCTCTAAGGTCTTTGAATATGGACAGGGGTACGTCGCACTGTCACGGGTACGTACACTAGACGGCATACATATTATGGGGTGGTCACCGCAAGCGCTCCGTATACACCCAGAGGTCCTTATGAAGGATAGAGAATTTAGGGAGTCATCGCTCTTGGCACAAGGGGCATACCATACACTTTCAGAAAGTGGTGAACGTGACGTGATGGAAGAACGCTTCATTACCTCTATCGGCGGGTCAATTACGCCGCTTGAACAAGGAGCGGAGTTCCCAAAGAAGAAAACAACACTTGAAGAAACAAAGGAGCTTATCCTTAAGGGGATGAAGGTTGGCGAAGTTGCGCTCGAGCGTAGTCTTACGCTTGGCACTGTTGCTGACCATGTAGGCAAACTTGCAAAGGAAGGACAGCTTACTAAAGCAGAAGTGAAGAAGGCACTTCCAGCATCCCTTGTCGGCTCGCTTCCAGATATTGCTCTCGCTTTCAAGAAATACGGCAAGGATAAGCTTGCGCCTGTGCATGCGAAACTTGGCAAAGAATATACGTTTGATGAACTTAAACTTGCTCGCGCGTACGGCGAAGCAAAATAGTACTACTTATGAAAACTTCAGCATTTTACGCAGTAATCGGTATTGGAGTGCTTATCGTGCTTGGCTTCGTGTGGTATGGGCTTGCTCACAAGAGTGTCGAGGAATCTAACTCGGGCGACACCAAGACTACCTTTGTGCCGGTAAGTGAGGGTTCTGCAATCTACACAAACGGAGAGTTCGGTTTCCTCTTGCTTTACCCAGAGAATGCGCTCGTAGAAGAAAAGTCAGTATCCTCCTACCACCTTCCTGCGTCATGGCGTGATGGCGCCTCGGGTGAAGCAACTGGAAAATCACTGGTCTCCATCATTACGTACACCACAACGAGCGATCATTCTTACCCGCGCTACTACACTTCTGCTGTTCGTATTGGGGTGAGTAGTGATTCTGCAGAAGTCTCGCGTTGCGAGGTGGCAGATACATCGCTTGGCGAAACTGCACTTCCTGATGTTCTACTTGGCGAGGCAACGTTCAAAGTGTTCTCATTTCAAAACGCAGGCATGATGCAGTACGTGAAGGGGGAAAGTTATCGACGAGTAGAGCATGGCACTTGTTACGCCATTGAACGAATTGCTATGGGTTCTTCGTATCGGGATGACGCTCCAAGTTCTGAAGATATTAGTGATGAAGAGCTTACTCGTCAGTACGACCTACTCCTCCCAATTGTTGAGTCATTTCGTTTTGCAGTAGGTGAGTAATACTTGGTATACTTACAGTATGAACATTACACACTGGATTATTTCCTCTATTGCTATTGGGATTGCTGCCTACCTCTTACCAGGCGCAGAAGTGACTCTTGTGGGCGCGCTCGTCCTCGCTGTAGTCCTCGGTCTTATCAACATGGTCATTCGGCCCATCATTCTTCTTCTGACACTCCCACTCACCATAGTGACCCTTGGGCTATTTTCACTTGTCGTAAACGCACTGCTTATAATGCTTGCAGACATGATAGTGCCCGATTTCTCAGTAAATGGCTTTTGGACAGCACTCCTCTTCTCTCTCATCGTTTCAGTCATTAACACGCTCTTTCTTGCAGGCGCAAGGAAATCAGGCGTGTAAGTCATTGACAACAGCACGCTCTGCGCTAAGGTGCTCCTGGAAC
>JAGOQE010000014.1 GCA_017991635.1 Minisyncoccota bacterium
AAATCAATGTACCGTCCCTGCTTGACCTTCCGGCATTGGTCAGGCGTCACCCCCTATACATCCTCTTACGAGTTCGCAGGGAGCTGTGTTTTTGGTAAACAGTTGGCAGAAAATCTTTCGCTGCGGCCCCTACAGTTAAGTAGGGGCAGGCCTTATCGCTAACTTACGGCCGCTTTTTTGCCGAGTTCCTTGAGGACCTCTCACTCGTTCGTCTTAGTCTACTCGACCTGAACACCTGTGTCGGTTTGCGGTACGGTCGAACACATACTGAAGCTTAGAAGATTTTCTTGGAACCGCGCTCTCTACTCTCTATTCCTCCGTAGAAGAATATTGTGTCTCTGCTCGGAGTTAATGCGTCCCGGATTTACCTAAGACACCTCCTCACAGCAATAACCCAAATCCAATAATGGGCAGTAGATACAGCAATCCGTCTCTCCATCGCATATGTGCCGGTCATGGAATATTAACCATGTGTCCATCGGGTGCGGCTTTCGCCATCCCCTTAGGCCCGACTAACCCTCAGTTGATCACCATAGCTGAGGAAACCTTGTTCTTTCGACGTGCGGGGGTCTCACCCGCATTGTGGTTACTTGTGCCTGCATTCTCACTTCTAAACGCTCCACTATGGGTCACCCCTTTAGCTTCATTGCAGATTAGAACGCTCTCCTACCACTTGTTTGTCCGAAGACATGTACAAGTCCGCAGTTTCGGTATGACGCTTAACCCCGATCATCTTCGGCGCAAGGACTCTCGATGAGTGAGCTGTTACGCTTTCTTTAAATGGTGGCTGCTTCTAAGCCAACATCCTCATTGTCTAAGAATCCTCACTTCCTTAAGTTGTACTCAGCGTCAATTTAGGGACCTTAACTGGCGATCTAGGCTCTTCCCTTCTCGACCGATGGAGCTTCGCCCCCATGGTCTAACTGCCGTGCTGTTAATCTCTGGTATTCGGAGGTTGATAGGAATGACGAGATTTCTCCCTGTTCATCCCTTCCAGTGCTCTACCCCCAGAGGGATCACACGACGCCAACCCAAAAGTTGTTTCGGAGAGAACCAGCTATTACCAGGTTCGATTAGCTTTTCACTCCTTACCACAAGTCATCCCAAGACGTTGTACGATCTACGGGTTCGGGCCTCCATTAGTCTTTCGACTAACTTCACCCTGCTCATGGCAAGCTCACCTGGCTTCGGGTCGTATGTATGCTACTAACGCGCTATTCACACTCGGTTTCCCTACGGCTCCATCCCATTACGGATTTAGCCAATGCAACATACATACACTCGCAGGCTCATTCTTCAATAGGCACGCTAGGATGGACCGGAGCCCACCCTAACCCTTTGTAAGTACGCGGTTTCAGTTCTATTTCACTCCCCTCTCGGGGTTCTTTTCACCTTTCCCTCACGGTACTAGTTCACTATCGGTCTTATGACATATTTAGCCTTACCGGTTAGTTCCGGCAGATTCATCCGAGCTATTCGTGTCTCGAACTACTCAAGAGCAGAAGCACAAGAGAGTTGTATATTTCGCGTACGGGGCCATTACCCTCTAGGGCGCTGCTTCCCAGCAGCTTCCGCTATATACATCTTTTGTAACTCTTGCCGTATAAATACGGCGCTTCTGTCTTACAACCCCGGATATCGAAATATCCGGTTTGGGCTGTTCCCGTTTCGCTCGCCGCTACTAAGGGAATCACGAGAGTTGCTTTCCACCCGCTCGATAAATCAAGCGGACAGAAAACAACTCGTAGTTGTTTTCTATTCCTTTGGGTACTGAAATGTTTTACTTCCCCAAGTTAGCCTCTTCATAAGTATATGAAGATTATCCATACGGATAGGGTTCCCCCATTAGGATATCTCCGGATCAAAGGCTACATATCGCCTCCCCGAAGCTTTTCGCAGATTAGTCGCGTCCTTCATCGCTGTCATAAGCCTAGGCATCCACCGCGCACCCTTCAGTGTCTCCTTTGCGGAAACCTGAACACCACTTTAACGATTTCTCTGTGATTGTTTGCAATTTCTTACTACGCCACTTGCGTGACGTAGGTTTGATTACCTATGCATATTCGTATGTCAAAGTTCACGTGTCTCCTTGTGAAAACAAAAACCCGCCATGAGGGCGGGTACCAGCATATTACTATGCCGTAGCTTATTCAGCCTGTACCCGTTCCGGACTGTCGTGTTTCGTAATCTCTGTAGACACGTAAAAGCGAGTATATGCCCTACCGTTTTTAATGTCAACACTCCCCAAGGACCTTTATAGTACGCCCGTAAATACTCGCTATTTTGACACGTCTAGCACTACGTACTATGGTGGTTTTCAGAGCAACAGGAGACGAGACATGAGCCAGTTTAAGTTGGGTGGTGTTCCCGACCATGCCTATGACCTTTTCTACGAACTTCGTGACCTGGTAGAGAAAGACGGAGGCAAGGAATGGTCCAAAGCGCTTCGTGCGCTCCTCAAAACCGAATCACCGAAGAAGGCGCGCCGAGTACTGGTGAAGCTTCGGCGAGCGCTTCGAAAGAACAAGAAAAAATAACTTCGCGGGAAGCTTCGCTTCCCGCGAAGTTTCCTCATATACAAAAAGCGCACTCAGTCGAGTGCGCTTTTTGCTTCGGTAAGACCGATGCTTATTTCATTTCGTGCTGAACCTTTTCAAGCCACTTTGCAGCAGCCTGCTGTCCACCAAGACCAAACGCTAGACCGAATGCGAGCGCGAGCGCTACGACGATACCGGTGAAGAGTGTCTGGATAAATGGTGTAACACCAAGTTGATCAAGCGCCGCTAGAAGAGCGAAGATCCAGATTGCCCAACGAGCAAGCGTTCCGAGGAAGTTTGCTGCGTGAAGGTTTGCTGCACGAGCTGAACCTGAAACAACACGCTGTGCTGCTTCTGCGATAACTGCTGCAGCAAGAAGAATAAGTACTGCAACGATAACGCGTGGAAGGTAGCCAAGTACGACGGCCGTGAGGAACATCGTTACCTGCGTGAGTCCAAGCACATCAAGCGCTGCGATGAGGAAGGCAAGAACGAAGAACCACTTAATAAGCATGCCAAGGAAGGCACCTGAATTAAGTTGGAATCCTGCACGCTCCAAAACGCGCTCAACACCTGCAGCGCGAAGTGCCTGATCAACACGAAGTGAACCGATAACCTGGGCGACGACGCGACCAAGGGCTGCACCGATGATCCAGCCGATGATAAATACGACGATGGCGCCGAGTAGTTGTGGGATGTAGGCGATCAATCCAAAGAAAAGATTCATGAAGGATTGATTCAAAACCTGGGCCCAAGTAGTGAGGAACATAATGTCTGTAATTTACTTGAAGATAGTGCTTGGTAATAACACGCAGGGGTTAGCCTGCTTCCTATAAGTATAGTTAAGTCCTGGGCGAGTTTTTGTACCCCTGTGGATAGAGCATTCCTGCCCTCTCCTACTTCATTCCAATGCGGTCAAGGACGACGCGGTGAGGATAGTCAAACAAATCACGCACCAAACGGTCATACACCCCAACACGGTAGCGAAAATCTTCTGTAGAAAATGCACTGAAAGAGAGTTCACGCCCCAGCTCAGCCTCAAGGGTGCGTACAGCAGACTCAAGATGTCGATCCTCAAGCTTATCCCCCACTACCATAAGGTCCACCTTAGTTTCTATTGCGCCAGTAAAGAGTCCTGAGAGGACGATGAGGCGGAGACTACCTGCCTTACGCAGAGTATCAATAATATCTCCGTCAGAGAGACTTGTTGTGGTGCGTACAAACTGCTGAAGCTGTTCGTAGTACGGAAATTTTTTACTTGCCTGGTACTGCGCTGCACCAGTAGCGCTCTTCTTTTTAAGCACTCCTGCGGCCATAAGGACATTCATTTCTTTACGGGCACTTTCCTTCGGTGTCTTTGTCCTAAAGGCTGCGTCAGCTGTGGTAAAGGACACGTCGTCATTAAAAAGAAAAAGACGGAGTAGCTTTAGACGTGCATTTGAGCCAAACAATCGTGCAAGAGGATCCATATAACGTAGGTGTATTGTACCTACCCCACTTCTAGGCGCAACTCTTGACCATGCTCAAAAAGAGCTTGGAATACTGTCATTTTGAAAAAGGGCCGTGTTGCCTCGCTCATACTTGACAAATAGACATTTATGATATATACTATATATGGTACGTCAAACGGCAGAACAGGAGAAACTGCCCATGTTGAAGCTCATTTCGTCCGCCATGATCGCCGCCTCGGCTCTGACGCTCGCCGCCTGTGGCGATGGTTCCCGCTCGGAACTCATCGTCCAGAACTATGTCGTCGCCGAGGCGCCCGCGATCGCGAACGGCTACTGCCACCTTCGGGTGCGGCCGGCCGGTCAGGAAAAGGCGCCCACGCAGCTCTTCTCCTTCCGCGAGGGTTCGAGCGACACGATCATCCATCGCGCCTTCGTGGTCTGCAAGGCCTACCGCGCTGGTGACCTCTACGTGAGGAGCACCTACGTGCGGGTCCATGCGGACAAGCGCTAAGCGCACCGAGGCATCATGCCTCACAGGGGCTGGTTTCTTCTTTGAAGAGACCAGCCCTTTTGCTTTTCATACAACACAAAACACCCCGCGCTTTCGCGCGGGGTGTTTTGTGTGTTCCGCTTATGCGGAACGAGCTTGAAGATATTTGAACCGTAAGTATTTCAGGTTCAAATAGATTTAAGCGAGTGAAGTTACTTGAGAGTTACCTTACCGCCTGCCTCTTCCATCTTAGCCTTAAGAGCCTCTGCATCTTCCTTAGATGCGTTCTCCTTAAGCATTGATGGTACGCCGTCTACAAGATCCTTTGCCTCCTTAAGACCTAGACCAAGGGCTTCCTTGACCGCCTTAATAACGCTAATCTTGTTTGCTCCAGCGTCTGAAAGCTCTACATTGAAGGTGCTCTTAGCATCCTCGCCTGCGCCTCCAGCGGAAGCTGGACCTGCAACAGCAACTGCTGCTGCTGATACGCCGAACTTCTTCTCAAAAACCTTCACGAGCTCAGAAAGCTCAAGAACGGTCATGTCCTCAATCTCCTTAACAATTTTCTCAAACTTTGCTGGGACCTCAAATGCAGCCTCTTCAGAAACTGCAGCAGGAGCCTCAACAGGAGCGGCCTCGGGAGCTGCCTCTACTGGTGCTTCCTCAACGGTTCCTTCCTCTACTTTTACTTCGTCTGACATATACGTGGAATTAAATGCGTAATAGATTACGCGGTCTTGCTTTCGCGAATTTTATCAAGAGCAATAACAAGTCCCTGAATAGGGCTGTTAATGACATTGACGAACATACCGCGAAGAACAGGTACCGGCGGAATAGTAGCGATTGCAGTCATCTCGGCAGTATCGAGGAAACGTCCCTCAAATACACCTCCACGAATTGCAACAGCATCCTTATGCTTCTTGCCTGTCTCCCAGATAACGCGAGCGGGTGCTGTAGCGTCATCGTTGCTCCATGCAATAGCAATTTCACCATCAAGAGTAGGAAGTGTTCCTTCAAAACCCTTTGAGGTAAGGACGCGCTTTAGAAGCGTCTTTTTGGCAACGTAGTATCCAACTCCCTCGCCCTTCAAGTTCTTTCGCATTGCTGACGTGTCAGCAACTGAAAGTCCTTTGAAGTGTACGAAGACGACAGACACAGCGTCCTTCAAAGCTTCTTCAACTTTTCCGACGATGTCGTGCTTCTTTTGTTTAGTAATTGCCATAATGGAATGTTTGTACTGTACGACGCAACAAAGGTCCCTATAGGGACCTTTGTGAAGTGGAGTTTGAATAGATGAAGCCGATACCCTAATTGAATATCATCCTTCCCTATTCGTTCCTCGGCAGGCCTTATGTGCAGTTTCTAAGGAAACGTACACCCCTGCTGTCTTCGGTCCGTACTTGGGGACTATACCAGTCTTTAGTATGTGAGTAAACCCTACGACGCCTGACCTCCCGTAAGCTGAAGAATAAAGAGCGAGACAGCCAAGAGGAGTGCAAATCCGCCCACGAACTTGAGGAAGTGAATGAAGTAGTCCATGGATTAGAGGTTTATAAGTTTCAGCACGCTGATATTTTGCGGATGTGACAACTGCTCCTTGAGGTAGGCGTCTGCCTTTTGGGTAAATTCAATATCAGGATTCAGTGCGAGTGCCTGATCCATATACGTACGTGCACCTTCTGGATTCTTTCCATAGAGCTCAGTCAACGACATGAGGATAGGAGTAAGAGGATTTTGAGGAGACAGCGCGAAAGCAGGTTCCAAAACGGTACGCGCTTCAGCTAGTTTATCTGTTCCTAGACTGGTCTCAATCAGGTACACGTAGGCAAGGTTTACCCGTGCACGGTAGTGATGGGGATTCTTCTCAATATAGGAGACATAGCGTTTCTCATACATATCCAAGAATGAGAGGACGGTGGTCACCCTTCCAGGCCCCTGGTCTTTTGCAAGAAGAGCGAGGGCTCCCTGCATAAAGGATGCGGAGGAGAGACGAAGTGACTCAAAACTTGAAGTACGCTCTGTAGATTTAACTGCATACGCCTTTTGTAAATCCAAAGACTTCTCTTTAAAGGTTTGAGCGAGCGCCTCTTGTCTTCCCCACTCAGGAAGCAGGTAGAGTGAGAAGCTAAGCAAGATAAGGACAGCAAGCACGACAGCAACACCCTTCCTCATTAGTCGTCCTGGCTTTAGAAGACATTCGGGCGCAATAGCTCGCTCAAGAGAAAGCACATACCCCAAAGCAACAGCACATATGGTGTATGAACCAATAGTGTCGAACCCTGTCTGCATCTGAAGAAGGTGTGCCGGCACCAGAGCCATCATGAATGCCTGCTCCACTCCGGTGATATCTCCTCTCTTCCCTCCCCTATACACCACCACCATAAAGAGTAGGTAGAAGGCCATGAGGGCCACAAGTCCAAGCACCCCTGTCGTGACGAGTGTATCAATGAAGATATTGTGTCCACGCTCAAACCAAATTTCGGCGAGATTCTCTTCCATGAAGAGCCGGTTATCAAAATGCTTCTCAAAGGCATAGTTGAAGTTCTCTGACCCATACCCAAGGAAAGGACGCTCTGCTATCGCCTCACTACTACGCTCCCACACGATGATTCTCGCCGCAGTAGATTCTTTAATGTATACGTTTTGTACAGAACTTCCTGACACAAAGAGTTGCGAGACGAGAAGACTAATACCAACAACGACAAGCACGCTCCACGCCACGACAATCTTACGCGCCTGCTTAGACGGAGCGAAGTGTCTAATGAGGAAGTACGCCACAAAATATCCTACGAGCAAAAAGAATGTGGCACTTGAAGCACGCGCTATACCAAGTAGCATTTGCGGAGCTGTTACCAGCGCTCCAAGGGAAACCTTTCCAAAGAGTATGCCTGTATTAAAGAGGAGTGGAGACAGCGCCACAAGCAGAAATGACCCAACCAAGACAGCACGCAATCCTTTTCCTACACCTACACGGATAATTTCTGGAAACGTGAAGACGAGAGTAAGGAGAAGATACGCGCCTGCATAGGTTTCGTTTCCAAAAGAAAGTCCATATTCCTTCAAGTTAATCCAGAGAAACTTACCCTCAAACCCTAGACCGTTTGAACCAAGCATGGCAAGAAGGCCAAAGGCGCCGGCCCCAATAAGCGCACTTCTACGCACGACGCTCCAGTCGTGCTTAGTCAGAAGTATTGATGCGGTGTACGCAAGAAAGGCAATGTGCGCCAGAAAGATAAGTCCACTTGCCCAGTAAATATCTGAAAAGAAGGAACGGCCGATATCAAGTCCATTCAATGCTGAGAACACTGACACTCCCCCGCTTACAAGAAGCCCAAGTAAAAGCCACTGCCTTTTTAGAAGCACCATGGTGCTGTCGGTATACACCTTGTACGCAAAGACTCCACACAAAAGCAATGTGACTACGACGACAAAAAATGACTTCACCGTTATCGCTCCGTAAAAGATATGACCGAGTGTTACAAACGGAAGCAAGGCAACAAGAGCACTTACTAAAAAGCCAGGGAGCGTGAGTTTCATAGAGATATACTACTCTTTGGAAAAACAAAAAACCACCCTAAGGGGTGGTTTTTTGTTCAAGCTAAGTCCTTAAGACAGGCTTTGTTTCAAACTAGTTAGACTAGTTGATTGAAACTGAGTCAGTCTTGAAGTCCTCAAGGTTGAAGTCGTATACGTTCCAAGTCGTGGTGTCGGTGGTTGCCCATCCAACTGACTTGAGAAGTAGACGGTAGAGACCAGCATGTCCTGAGAGGCTGTTGGTGCGGGTCACTGTAAGAGTGATGTCCGTATCCTCGCCATCGCCAAGAGCAATGTTGTTTGATGATGCTGAAGTTGCTCCACCTGAAGTGGTGAAGGAAACAGCATCGCTAAGGCCTACTACAGTTGCAGTTCCTCCATTGTCTACGAGGTAAAGGTTACCATCAGTAGCTACTGTTGAATCTAGGATTGTAGATGCAGTTGTTGCAGCCGCAGTCTTAGATACGTATACAGTGTCACCGAAGGCCTCTACATTGAAGACAACGTTGAAGGTACCAGTACCATCGTATGCGTTTGAACCGCCGTCAACGACTGATTCAGAAGCTGATACGAAGGTTACCATAATACCCTTTGAGCGAAGCTCGAAGGCACCTGAAGTTACTGAACCAGTGATGTCTGCATCAGCAAGGTTCTCTCCAGACTCGTCCTCTACGTCGATAGTAGTGGTGTCAGTCTGCTCTTCGCCAAGTGCGAATGAGATGGTGTCTCCCTCAGAAAGTGCGTCAGCAATTGAGAGGAAGTCAGCCTTGACTACTACTTCTGCAGTATCACCTGCGTTGATGGTGTAATCAACATCATCGAAGTTGTAGAACTCAGTTGCGCCACCTGTAGATACAGTATCTGCAGTAGCTACCTCTTCTCCGTCAATCCAGAGTGAAAGACCTGAGATAACGTCATCGGTGTTTGATGCACCAGTAACGGTTACAGATACTCCCCAGTTCTTGATATCAAGATCAGAGTCTCCTTCAGCCTCAAGTGTGAATGAGAGAACGTCCTCGTCCTCAGTATCATCCGTTGCATCTACCTGGATGGTGCGTGCATCGTTGATGTCCTGATCATCCTCAGCGATCTTAAGCTCTACGTTTGAAGCAGAAGCAAATGATGTGAATGAGAATGTTCGGGTTGATACGTTTGGATCCTCAGTGATAGTTGCATCCTGTGCATCTACGAAGCGTACTGATGGTACGTCGAGAGTCCAGGTGTCACCTAGGTCACCAGAGTCAATAACGTTAGCTCCTGAAACAGCAACAGTAAGTTCTGCTGTGTCACCTGAGCGGATGATTGCTCCTGAATCAAGAGTTACGGTCTTGGTCCAGTTGTTGTCATCGTTGAACTCGTCTGCGTCAACGCGAGCGAATTCCTCGCCGTCGAGCATGATTGAAACCTCAGATGCGTAATCCTCGAAATCAGACGCTGCAGTTCCCTCGTTGAATACGAGGCGTACTGCGCGGATCTCGATGTCAGAATCATCTGAAGCCTCGATCTCAAGTCCGAATACGTCCTGATCTTCCTCGTCCTCACCTACCTCCTCGTTGTTGATTGAAGAGATAAGCTTGTATGAGTCGATAGAACCAGCTCCACCCTCGAGGTCACCTGAAGATGTTGAACCTCCAGTTGAACCGCCGGTTGAAGAACCTCCGGCTGCGTTTACCTTAGCGCGAGTTACTGGACCAAAGTATCCAGCTGCTGGGGTGATTCCCACAGCTGCCTGGTACTTAGCAAGCGCTGCCTGTGTCTGGGCACCGAAGTATCCAGTTGCACCAGCTGCGATTGAGTAACCGCCCTTGATAAGCCAGTTCTGAAGTGCAGTAACATCTGCACCTGAAGAACCGAGAGTAAGATCCTTTGAGAAGGTCACAGAAGCAGATGAGGTGGTTGAACCACTCATTGCCTGAATCTGCGCCATGAGAGCAGCGATCTGAGCCTCAAGCTCGGCAGTCGTCGCAGCCTTCGCAGGAATTGCGTAGGCAAACGATGAGAAGACGAGACCAAGACCAGCGATCACTGCAGCTACCTTCGCGAAAACGTTGGTGTTTGCAATTTGCATGATTAATTTTTTAGAGAGTTACACATCATCACCATAATTGGTAAAAGAAGTGACTCTGTGCAACTCGAGTTTATAGGTCTGTTTTTAATTGACGACGCATATCTTTTGGATATACGTGAATTCAATATTCACACTAGACCTCCAGGGTGCTGGTTCGACCCGCATCCCAAAGGCTAGTTGGCAAATGAACGTGCATCCATTCTGTCGTGCATCCGTAGTCTGAAATAGGCTTCCGTTCTGGGTGTCTCTGCCGTTAGTCAGAGACGGACAAACAAGCAGATTATTACATCCGCTGGTTACATGTTTCTGTGCCCTTGCTTAGGGGGCACTATGTGTTTGTCAATGAACGGTTACGTACGAAGCAATAGCCCTCTGACTCGTACCCAAAGAGTATACCTCAGGTAGAGCGGAAGAACACTGCTTTTTCCGTGTGGATAACAGAAGCGATAGGAAGCACAAAGAGACCGTTTCCGGTCTTTTGGATTCTACTATCGTGCACCCGTCATCACCCTAATATGATAGCAAAAAGGAGCCAAAAGTCAATGGCTCCCCGTCTCCTCTTCCCTGGCCTCGGGTCTCTTACGCAAGTGCGTATGACGTCCACCTACGCTCCCCAGTTCTCGTCACCTTACCGCTTTCAACCAGAGCTCCAAGCTCACGCTGAATCGTCTTTTCAGAGACATCACGGATGACGGTGGAAATGTCCTTAATAAAGGAAGGACCCCGTGAGGAAAGTATTGCAATGATTGCCTCCTGTCGAGAGGTGAGACCTTGGACAGGTTTCGTGTCCTTTATAACGGACTCTGACTGTCCTTTAGGACGAGGTGGGTTGAGGCGCTCTTTGGGAGACGAGGTTGCCTCAGCAACTTCCTCCCTCTCACGCACCCCTGCCCTACTCACTGCCTCCCGAGAAAGTTCTGCGAGCGTAGGCACTTCAGGAAGTGATACTCGAGGCTCCTCGTACCCAGCAACTTCTTCGAGAAGTGCATGTGCTTCTCGAGCAATAACATCGGCGTTCATGCTTGAGAGCATGCCCCCAGTCTTCGCAATAGCGAGGAGACTTGAGAGTGCGAGTAACTCCCGAGAGAGCGCCTCGCGTGAAGCGGATGGCGGAAGTATTGCCGCATCGATGAGACTCACTGCAATACGATTTGCTCGGTCATGAAGTGCAGGTGTTCCGGCGAAGGCTGGAGTCACCAAATGCATTGCCTTGGCAAGTCGTTCAGACTTTTTGTAGATATAGACACGCTTGATGTCTTTTTGAAATACGTTGGAGAATATACTTTTTTCTAGGACGAAACTATCAAAACTGGCGCTTGGTGACGTCTGTCTGTTTTGCTGTATGTCTTTTATCTGTCCTTTGTCGTTCATGGACATTTGTCCTTTTAAGCAAGTGCTTAAGGACAGTATACCGCCCTGTCTTAGAATGGGAAGAGTCCCTTGGGGTACGTCTTTGAGCCGCAAGCAAGACTTGTGAACGCCTTCATGGTTGGGTGATAGAATAGTAGATAGTGGCGCGTAAAAAGCAGAAACCTGAAGAGAGCTACAAGGCTGTGGTCAGATGGACCGTAGCGGTTTTTCTTATAGCCTTCGGCCTCATCCTTGCTCTGGGTTCTCTTAATATGGCCGGTCTCATTGGCTCGGCTGCGTACTCCCTTGCCTTTGACCTCCTTGGCATTGGCGCTCTCCTCCTTCCTATATTTATCGTAGGGGGTGGTGTCTCCGTGATGCTCAAGAAGGTTATTGTTCCGCCCATCACCCTGTTTGGTTCTCTCCTTATTGTGAGTGCCACCCTCACCTTCCTCGGCATCATCACCAAGACCTGGGGCGGGTCGGCAGGCGTACTTGTCGGAGAGGCCGCGACAGAATTTTTTGGTATGGGTGGTGCCATCATTTTGCTTCTCGCTCTCATTGCTGTTGGACTCATTATTGCAACTGACATCGTCGCTCTCTTGGAGACCATGCGCACCTACGCCTCAAAGGCTGGAGACGCTATTGGTGGTGTGAAGCTTCCTACCCTTAAAGAGAAGCATTCTGACGAAGACGAGCAGGAAGAGGAACAGACACCAGAAGCAAAAGAAGAGTCCGCTCCAAAACAAGACCGAGAGCCGGTCATCACCATGTTTAATAAAAATCAGGCAGAAGCACCTGAGGGCGCTATCGTAAATTTTGATGCTGAGTACAAAGCTCCCCCTCTCTCTCTTCTTGGCGAGGACAAAGGTAAGCCTGGCGTCGGTGACATCAAGGCAAATGCAAACATCATCAAGCGCACCTTCCTCAACTTTGGTATCTCAGTTGAGATGGATGAAGTCTCTGTGGGACCTACCGTCACACGCTACGCGCTGAAGCCCGCTGAAGGTGTTCGCCTCTCTAAGATTGTTTCTCTCCAAAACAACCTTGAGCTTGCCCTTGCCTCTCATCCTGTCCGTATAGAGGCTCCTATTCCAGGGAAATCCCTCGTAGGTATTGAAGTGCCAAACACCTCTAAGGCCATGGTTGGTCTTGGTGGCGTGATGAGTGCTCCTGAGTGGAGCGCCAACCCTAAGCCAATTCTCTCTGCTATTGGTCGAGATATTACCGGTACACCGCACTACGTGAATATCGCAAAGATGCCTCACGGCCTTATCGCGGGTGCTACCGGCTCTGGAAAGTCTGTAGCTATTCATGCTGTCATCACCTCTCTTTTGTACCGAAATGGT
>JAGOQE010000021.1 GCA_017991635.1 Minisyncoccota bacterium
GGTGGGGAGCGATGCTACAACTATCTCTCCTCTCCCGTGTAGGGAGTTGTTTTATTTATAGAACACAATGATATGTTTCATTCACCCAAAACCTATACCACTGAAAGTGTTACCAACGGCCACCCTGACAAGGTCTGTGACCAAATCTCTGACGCCATTTTAGACGCCTGCCTGGCACAAGACCCTAAATCACGCGTAGCAGTTGAGGCTTTTGGAAGCCATGGCACCCTGATGATTGGAGGCGAAATTACCACGAACGCATCTGTCGATTACGCATCAATTGCAAAAGAAGTGTACGAGAGCATTGGCTACACTGAGCCACTTGAGATTCTTTCTCGAGTAGTGGTGCAGTCAGGAGATATTGCGCAAGGCGTGGACACTGGAGGCGCCGGTGATCAAGGCATTATGTATGGCTTTGCTACCGACGAGACGCCTGAGTATCTTCCACTTGGCGTGGTGCTCTCACACAAACTCGCAAGAAAACTTGAGGAACTTCGGACTCAAGGAGTCCTTCCCTTCCTTCGTCCTGACGGTAAAACACAGGTGACCATAAGCAACGGCAAGGTAATTACAGCACTCACTTCAACACAACACACAGAGGAAGCGACACTTGAGGAAATCCGCTCAGGACTCACTGAACATCTCTTCACCTCTGTACTTCCCACACTTGAGGGTGTGGAACTTCTCGTAAACCCAACAGGACGATTTGTTCAAGGAGGGTTTGAGGCTGACGCAGGACTCACCGGGCGCAAGATTATGGTTGATACCTATGGCGGACTCATTCCTCACGGGGGAGGAGCGTTCTCTGGGAAAGATTCCACAAAGGTGGACCGTTCAGCTGCGTACATGGCGCGATTTGCTGCAAAAGACTTAGTTGCAAATGGATACGGAAAGAAGGTCCTTGTCTCTGTCGCCTACGCTATTGGGCGTGTGGAGCCTGTTATGGTTGAAGCCTTTGATGAAAATGGTAAGGACCTCTCAGATATTGTCGCAAAGAACTTTGACTTCAGGCCTCGCGCTATTGAAGAGCGCCTGCAACTGCGAAAGCCTCAATTTAGAGAGACGGCGAGCTATGGACACTTCGGTGTAAGCGGGCGCACGTGGGAGGAAGTTATTTCTCTCTAACAGAGCGCGTAAACGAATATCGGGCCGGCGAGAGAATTCTCGCCGGCCCGTGCCGTTTTTTAATTGAGGAATCTAGTCCTCAGCATGAAGAGATTTCGCAAGATCAAGAAGTCGCCTGCGCGGACGCTCACCCAGAGCATAGTACGCGCGAACGAGCTCAATCGTTTCCTTGCTTGAGAGCACTTCGGAATCCGTAGGAAGAGCACTCACAGCATCTTGAGCCTGATTCAGACCTTCAAAGAAGTAGCCAATCGGCACTTCAAGCGCTTCAGACAACTGCCAGAGCCTACTCGCGGACACCTGATTGGCTCCGCATTCATACTTCTGAATTTGCTGAAAGCGCACGCCAACCGACCCTCCAAGTTGCTGTTGGGTCAATCCGAGAAGTCTGCGTCTGCGACGAATCCGCTTGCCAACGAGAGTGTCGACGACCGGGTCTCTATTTCTCATGTTCTCGGGCATGCCGAAACCTCTTCATTTTCATCCCTTACGGGACACCATATTCCTCACGCACCTTCGCACGAATTATCTAGATGTCAAACTCCCTTCAAGGTCTTTGAGGCTTCAAGGAATTTCGTAAACAGTGGGTGCGGGCGAAGCGGACGTGCAATCAACTCAGGGTGGAACTGTGTTCCGAGGAAAAACGGATGCTCCTCGCGCGGAAGCTCTACCACCTCCATCAACACGCCATCAGGAGACTTTCCAGAAAATACGATACCGGCTTCCTCAAGCTGATTCACGTAGTCGGGATTAATTTCGTAGCGATGACGGTGACGCTCTTCTACCACATCTCTACCATATGCCTCGCGTGCAATAGTGCCTTCTGCAATATGCGCATTATAGACTCCAAGTCGCATCGTGCCTCCGTAGTTACGCTCTGCAATGACATCCTTCTGCTCAGGCATCACGTCCACAATAGGATGTACTGCTGTTGGATTAATCTCTACCGTGTGTGCGCCCTCAAGGCCGAGCTTGTGGCGTGCCATCTCAATAACTGCTAACTGCATGCCGTAACAAAGTCCAAAGTATGGAATCTTATTCTCTCTGGCAAACTGAATCGCCTTAATCTTTCCTTCAATACCAGTCTCGCCAAAACCTCCAGGAACGAGAATACCGTCATACTGACGCAAAGTTTCTACCGACTCATCTTGTTCAAAACCTTTTGCGTTAATCCACGTAATTTTCGCTTTAATGCGAAGTTCAGCTGCGGAAAACTTCAGCGCCTCAATAACAGAAAGATAGGCATCTGAAAGTACGAAGTCGCCTGTATCAAAGTATTTACCCACAATACCAATAGATACCTCTGGTCCTTCTACCTTCGTATTCTCAACAAACGTACGCCACGCACTAAAGTCAGGTTCCTTTTCTATAGGAAGACGAAGTGCTTCAAGGAGAAGATCACCAAGCTTGTCGGTCTCAAAGTTAAGCGGTACATCATAGATAGAATCCACGTCAGGAGCTGAAATGATTCGGTCGGGACGAACGTTGCACCAAATAGCAAGCTTCTCTTTCCGCTTCTCATCCATCGCTTGCTTTGAACGCGCAATAATAAAGTCTGGCTGAACACCGTATGAGTTAAGCTCACGCACAGCGCTCTGTGTTGGCTTGGTTTTCATTTCACCCAAGGTAGAAGGGACAGGGAGATAGGACACCATAACAAACGAAACATCATCTGGGTGATGCATCTTAAGTACACGTGCAGCCTCAATAAAGAGCGCATTCTGGAAGTCCCCTACAGTTCCTCCAATTTCAATTACTGAAATTTGACTGCCGTTTTGTGCAGCGGCAGCCTCAATACGACGGAGAATTTCGTCACGCACATGAGGAATTGCTTCAATACACTTACCTCCATACTCAAGAGCACGCTCGCGTTCAATGACAGTCTTATAGACCATACCTGAAGTCATGTAGTCTTCGGGACCAAGGTCGCGGTTCAAAAAGCGCTCATAGTTTCCCATGTCCTGATCGGTCTCGAGACCATTATTCAAAACGAATACTTCGCCGTGCTCTGTCGGATTCATGGTGCCCGCGTCGACGTTTAAGTACGGGTCAACCTTAACGAGGTTTACCGTATATCCACGTTCTTTCAACATCAGTCCCATTGAAGAGGAGGCGATACCCTTTCCAACACCACTCATAAC
>JAGOQE010000004.1 GCA_017991635.1 Minisyncoccota bacterium
TGCCCACACTTCCATTTCTCCGAAGCGCTGTCCTCCGTTTTGTGCCTTACCTCCAAGCGGCTGCTGGGTGATAAGAGAGTACGGACCGATTGAGCGCATGTGAATCTTGTCTTCCACCATGTGATGGAGTTTCAAGATGTACATGTAACCAACAGCAATGGTTTGTGCGAAGGCTTCTCCGGTACGTCCATCAAAGAGTTGCATCTTACCTGAGCGATCAAAGCCAGCCTTTTCAAGCTCGTCCTTAATTTCGTCAGGTGACGCACCTGCAAACGGAGGCACCACGGCCTGGTAGCCAAGTGTGTTTGCGGCAAGACCGAGGTGAAGCTCGAGAATCTGTCCGAGGTTCATACGTGAAGGAACGCCAAGTGGAGTCAAGATAACGTCCACAGGATTTCCATCCTTGTCGTATGGCATGTCTTCAGCTGGAAGCACGCGTGAGATAACACCCTTGTTACCGTGACGTCCTGCGAGCTTGTCTCCCACTGAGACGTTACGCACCTGAGCGACCGTCACTACAATTTTCTTGATGATACCGGTCTCGAGCTGATCACCCTTCTCTCGTGAGAAGACGCGAACGCCGATAACACGACCACGCTTTCCTCCTTCCATACGAAGTGAGGTGTCCTTCACGTCCTTTGCCTTGTCTCCAAAGATAGAACGGAGAAGGCGCTCTTCTGGAGTGAGCTGAGTTTCACCCTTAGGAGTTACCTTTCCGACGAGAATGTCGCCAGGACGTACTTCAGCACCAATGCGGATAACTCCTTCCTCGTCCAAGTTCTTCAAACGAAGTTCTCCTACGTTTGGAATGTCGTGAGTGGTAACTTCGGCACCAAGTTTGGTGTCGCGTACGGCACACTCGAAGTCCTCAATGTGCACTGTGGTGAACTTTGAGTTCTGCACCATACGTTCAGAAACGATGATGGCGTCCTCGTAGTTAGCACCGTTCCAGCTCATGAAGGCAACGCGAACGTTCTGTCCAAGTGCCATCTGACCCTGGTCAGTTGATGAGTTGTCAGCAAGTACATCACCCTTCTTTACCTTGTCGCCAAGGAATACTGAAGGACGCTGCATGAACGCTGAGTTCTGGTTGGTTTGCGTGAGACCCTGGAGCTTGTACTCCTGCTTCTTACCTTCCTTGTTGGTAACAATGATGCGACGTGCATCAACAAAGGTAACCTCTCCTGCTTCAAGAGCGAGGATGAGACGTCCTGTGTTTCGTGCGGCATGACCTTCAACTCCTGTTGAGACAAGCGGTGCCTCAGGAATCAATACTGGTGTTGCCTGCTTCTGCATGTTTGAACCCATGAGTGCGCGGTTTGCGTCATCGTGGTCAACGAACGGAATCATCGCTGTAGCAGCTGAGAACATTTGGTAGGTTGAAGCATCAATAAGATCGATTTCATTTCGATTTACGATAGCTGGCTCACCTCCCTTACGTACCTCAATAGCGTCAGGAATAATTTTACCCTTAGCGTCAAGCGGGGTTGCGCCGTGAGCGATGGTACGACTCTCTTCTTCAAGAGCGTTGAGGTATACAACCTCTTCGGTCACTACACCATTTTTGACAACAGCGTATGGAGTTTCAATAACGCCAAACTCATTCGTTCTCGCGTGAAGTGCAAGACGAAGAATAAGTCCGATGTTCTGACCTTCAGGGGTGTGAATAGGACAGAGACGACCGTAGTGAGATGGGTGCACGTCACGCACTTCAAAGCCTGCGCGCTCACGAGTGAGACCGCCGGGACCGAGTGCTGAGAGTGTGCGCATGTTCTCAAGTTCAGCGAGCGTGTTCTGCTGGTCCATGAACTGTGAGAGCTGGTTTGCCGTGAAGAATTCACGAACAGAAGCCTGGAATGGGCGGGGGTTAACGAAGGCCATCGGAAGCGTAGTCTCGCTTTCAATAGTACTCATGCGGTCCTGGATGTTTCGCTTCATGCGAGACATACCCACACGCATACGAGCCTGAAGGAGTTCTCCTACGAAGCGGACACGGCGGAAGCCGAGGTGATCAATATCGTCTGGTACGGCATTCACATCAACGTTCATGCGTGCAATTTCCGCTACGATGCGTACAAGGTCATCGAGGGTAAGTGCGCGATTCTCAAGTCCCTTCTTATCAAGAGGAAGACCGAAGCGCTGATTAAGGCGGTAACGTCCAACCTTAGAAAGGTCGTAGCGCTCAGGAGCAAAGAGTGTGTTTACGTACTGCTTTGCGTTCTCTGGAGTAGCGAGGTCGCCATCGCGCATACGGCGGTGAATTTCAACAAAGGCGTCCTCAACGCTTTCTGAAGCGTCGTGCGCAAGTGTTGCTTTCATTGCGTCAAAGGCGATGTTGTCTTTTGAGAACTTTGCGAGAAGTTCATCCTTAGTTCCTGCACCAAAGATAGTGAGGAGCTGGGACACCGGGAACTTTCGCTTGCGGTCAATTTTTACAAAGATAGCACCATCAGCCTCTGAATCGATTTCAATCCAGACACCACGAGATGGAATAATCTTTGCTCCAAACCAACGCTTTCCCTTAATTTCCTCGGCAATGAAAAAGGCACCGAAGGAACGGGCAAGCTGTGGCACAATAGCGCGCTCAACACCTGAGACGATGAATGAACCGTGTGGTGTCATCATCGGAATATCTGCTAGGAAAATATCCTGCGTCTTCTCAGTGCCAAACGTCTTATTAAGGAGCGTAACGGTTACCTTAAGAGGAGCTTCGTAGGTGCGCATGTTTTCACGCGCAGCCTCCTCATCACCCTTAGGTTCGCCAAGCTCAAAGCCGTCGATTCTAAGCTCAAACTTCTTACCTGAATAATCAGGAATAGGTGAGAACTCCTTGAAGAGTTCATTAAACCCATCCTTCAAAAGCCACATGAACGAGTCCCTCTGGTGACCGACGAGGTCAGGGAGTGCCACACGAGGTGCCTGGTAGGCACTGAATGTTTTTGGCACGAGCGCTTTTTGTGTTCGCATGTATGTACGCCGCTATAAAATCAGAAACGTAAACTACTCCGCACACGGCGGAGAGCGCCTACGTATCCTGACGCTTAGTAATCGATATTGTATGTTGTGCCCGCCAGAGTGCCCCCACCACTCAATCTTTTCTGGTTAGTGTCTAGTGTATACCTGTTTCAAATACCCGTCAATTCGTCAAGACTCCCCAAGGTGGATAAAGACTTCGGGCGGGCTTCAACAAGGTTGAAACCCGCCCGATGTGGGTCTTCTAGACCCGCTTGTCGACCAACTGGCCGGTGCCGTCCGAAGCGAGCTTTTGGGGCTCTGCGACAGGATCCGTCTTGACCACAACGCCGATGGCGTTCTCAGGAACGGTGACGACCGACAGTGGGGCGACGGCGCCGAAGACCATCAGGACGCCCATGATTCCAAAGGCGAGGACAGGATGATCGTCGATGAAGAGGCCCGTCACCAGAGTACCGATGATGGCCGTGGCCAAAATCAGGACGAACTCCTTCCGGCTCGTGTAGTTTTCGACACTGTCGCGAAACTCGCGAAGGACGAGCGAATAGATGACGAAGCCCACGACGGTGGCGACGATGCCAAGCGCAAGGCTCGACATGAACGTCATCACCACGGCCGACGCGAAGATGAAGGTGGCGAGCGTCAGAACGACATTCTGACACCACAGTCGGAGCGACATCTCCACGGACTCATGCCGTGCGCGAAGAGCGCAGGCGACGAGGACGAGAGCGATGAGGCTCGCGACCAACATACCTCCCGCGAAGAAGGCATCGGCACTGTAGGGCTTCTCGGTCTCAACGAGACCGGCGAAGGCCCGAAAGCCGAAGACCAGAGCGACGGAGACGGCGAACGAATTGGCGAAGAACTGAACGGTCTTCATGGCGAAGTACCCCCACATGTGTACTCAAGAATGTTCTTGAGTTTCCTTATATATTATATCACCATATTGTATAAAAGTCAATATCCACGGCCTAGACCGTGGATATTGTGGGTTACGACTTCTTTTTCTTCCACGCCTCGATGTCGGCATGGTTTCCTGTTTGGAGTACCTTCGGAACGCGGTACTTCTTCCCTTCCCACTCAAACACTTCAGGGCGTGTGTAAATCTCGCGTGCAGCGACTCGGCGCTCCTCTACTGAGTCGTCCTTTCCAAGCACGCCTGGAATACGTCGCGTGACCGCGTCCACAATAGCGAGACTTGGCACTTCCCCTCCTGTGTAAATTGCCTCCCCCACTGAGTACGTATGTAACTTTCCAAAGGTCTTCATGATGTTTTTTGCACGAGTATCAATCCCTTCGTAACGCCCAGAGACCAGTACGACATCATCAAACTTTGCGAGCTTGTCGGCTTCTTTATTATCAAAAGATTTTGCAAAGGGCTCAAACCACACAATGGCGATTTTCCCTTTGCGACGCGTGAGCGCCTTTTTCACTGCACGAACGACCGGAAGCGCGCTCATGACCATACCCGGACCCCCGCCATACGGACGCTCGTCTACCTTCCCCCACTTATTATCAACAAAATCCCGTGGTGACTGGTAGTCCACGGAAATGAGTTTCTTCTCGCGCGCGCGTCCCAAAATAGACGCGGAAAGATACGCCTCGCAGGCGTCTGGGAAAAGAGTGATGAGGTGGAAGCGAAGCATGTGCTATTCGCTTAGATGACTACGCACCGAGTGCTTCGTCCAGAGTCTTTTCTTCTGTCTGGTGATGCTTACCGCCAACTGGCTCGTTGATTTTGAGATTCACACGAGCATTGTGCTTCATACCCACAACCCGAAGAAGGGTGCGCAGTGCCTTCGCAATGTTTCCATCACGACCGATAATTTTACCCATATCGTCAGCGTGCACAGTAAGCGTAAGGAGGACACCCATCTCATCAACTGAGCGAGTGACTTCTACGGCCTCAGGGTGGTCAACGAGAGCCTTAATAACGTAATCGAGAAATGCGTGGTCTTGATCCATAAAGTCGTTTCAGAGTAATCGGGAGTAAGGGGGAACGAAGCGAAGCAAGACAGCTTATGCTGCTACTGCTTCCTCTTCTTTTGCCTCTTCAGCTACAGGTTCAGCTGCAACTTCTTCTACTACCTCGGGAGCTGGAGCTTCCTCTACAGTCTCAGCTGGAGCTGCTTCTACAGGAGCTTCCTCGGCTACTTCAGCCTTTGGAGCTGGAGCTGCTTCTTCTGCAGGAACTTCCTTCTTGATAGGAGTCTTGAGTGGGAGAACGTTTACCTTCTTTCCGGTAAGCACACCCTTATTAATAAGGAGGTTCATAACGGTTGGAGAAACCTGGGCACCCTTAGCAATCCACTCCTTAATAGAGTCTGCCTTCACAGTAGCCTCCTTGGTGCGTGGATTATAAGTACCTACGAGGTCAACATACTTGCCGGCCTTTGGGCCTGCAGTCTTAGGAAGCACGGCAATACGAAAAGACGGGTCGTTTTTTCGGCCAACGCGCTGGAAACGGATCATCAACATAGTGGGGGGAAGTGTACTAGATAACTCTTAAAACGTCAAAGCAGGGGCCTCAAGTTTGACTGGCGCCCAAAGAATAAGACTCGAAAACCAGAAGTACAGCGAGACCGCGACAACGGCAAGAACTACTAAAACAATAGACGTAATCAAGATAATTTTTGAAATAGCCAAGCCCTTCTTTGTAGAATCCGTGCTCGTAAGAGACTCAAGGGGAGGAAGTGGGAGCGGTGAAGGATACGGCACTGAAGTACCTATAGGGTTTCCGGGCAAGGGTCCCGGAGCACTTTGAACAGGGGGCGGTGTACTTCCCCATCGACTCACCATAAGAACCGCTTCATCTATGTCGGCTTCACTATATGATGCTCCGCGAAGTAACTCGCGAATTTTTGAAGGCGGGGTCTCGGCAGTCACTCCATTCACCTTGAGAAGTGTCGAGACAATAGGAACCTCAATAGCCATTGTCTTTATAGTACCAGTGCACAGCCATCCCTCCCCATTAAGGAGATGTCCATGGGGATTACACAACACGCCCCGGCAAACCAAAAGGTTTACCGGGGCGTCTGGAAGCGTTACCACTCCCCATTGAGCCACGAGAGCGTCCGTTCGTTTCCGTGCCGAATCCAGAGATTCAGAGTGTAGAAGAAACAGAACGGTGCAAAGAGCGGATTCCAGTGCATAAGCGTGCGCCAGGTCTTGATGCGCGCATCTTCCGTCCAGACCTTCCCTTTGTAGTACGCTCGGCGAGCCATGCGACTTTGAATGCCGAGCGGGAGAAGCCAGAGCGTGATGGAACCGAACGCAACACCAGACAGGTACGTGGCCACGAGGACCAAGGCGAAGTCATACTGATTTCCAAGTACGACCAGCACGATTCCGTAGAGAATACCGAGAAGCGAAAAAGCTCCACCAAGAGCTGACGCCGTGACCAGAATAAATGTCATGGCATGGAGCCAGCCGTACCTGCGAGACCACTCGGCCTTAAGCCAAACTTGCCTCGGGCCAGATTCAAACGTTTCGCGTTCGCTCATACGAGCCTCCTTGTATTGCACCCAGGTGCACATACTTCTTTTTGCACTGTGCCACACTTCCTCTTCGCTATCAAGTGTTCTTGTCCGTACCTAAACAACGTACTTTCTGCTACTCTCTACATATGACTGACGCTACTTCGGCCACCCTTGTAGGCCCTATCACCATTACCCGTAAGGGCACGGGCTTTTTCAAAATTGAAGGCCAGGACGAGGACCTTATTATCCCTCCTGAAAAAATGGGTAATGCCCTTCCTCTCGATGTCGTCTCGGTAGTACTTGATGGCTTTAGTGAAGACCCGAAAACTAAGACGAAGCGACAAGCGGGCAAGGTTGTCGGCATCGTAAAGCGTTCTCATGAGCAATTTGTTGGAAAACTGGTCACTCCTCCTGCTGAATATCACCTCCCTGAAGACGCGGCCATCCTCGTACCTGACTGGAAGAAAATGCACGTACCTTTTGTGGTGCGCGGTGAGTCCCTTCCTCTTGATAACAAGGTGGTGATTCGTTTCACTCAGTGGCGAGAAGGAAATGCATTTCCTGAAGGCACTCTTGAAGAAGTCATTGGCCAGGCTGGAGTTCATGAGACAGAGATGCGTGCCCTCGCACTTTCACAAGGATTCCGTTCAGACTTCCCACCTGGTGTTGTACAAGAAGCACACACCCTAGAGACCACCGGCACCGCTATGATTGCTGAGGAAGCAGCGCGTGGCACTCGTCGCGACATGCGTGACGTACTTACCTTTACGATTGACCCAGCCGACGCTAAGGACTTTGATGATGCCCTTTCAGTAAAAGAACTTCCTGACGGAACGTATGAGATTGGTGTGCACATCGCAGATGTGTCGTTTTTTGTGCGCCCGGGAACTAGCATAGATGACGAGGCTGTGGCGCGCGCCACCTCGGTTTACCTTGTGGACCGTACCATCCCCATGCTTCCTCACGTCCTCTCCACGAACCTCTGTTCTCTTAATCCAAACGAGGACCGTCTTGCCATGTCTGCAGTATTTGTCATAGACAAGCAGGCAGGCGTGTTGAGTTCGTGGTTTGGAGAAACCGTCATCCATTCCGATAAACGCTTTACGTATGAAGAGGCGCAGGAAGTACTTGAGACTGGAAACGGCCCTCACCAAAAGGATTTGGTTATCCTAAACACGCTTTCAAAACTCATGCGCAAGCGTCGCGAGGATAATGGCGCCATTGCCTTTGATACCCCTGAAGTAAAAGTTGAACTTGGTGAAGAGGGTCGCCCTATTGCCATTCATTTGAAGGAGCGCAAAGACACGAATCTCTTGATTGAGGACTTCATGCTTCTTGCAAACGTTGCCGTTGCAACTGAACTTACGGAGAAAATAAAAAGCGACAAGATTGCAAAGCAGTCCATCTATCGCGTGCACGAACTTCCTAATGCAGAAAAAATTGAGAACCTCTCCCAGTTCCTAAAGGTCTTGGGTTACTACCTAGAGAATCAAGCAGGACGCGTGAAAGGAAAAGACATCAACGCCCTTCTGAAGGAAGTTGAAGGAAAGCCTGAGGAATACCTCATCAAGGTGGCGACGCTTCGCTCTATGGCAAAGGCAACGTACTCAACCAAGAACGTTGGGCACTTTGGCCTCGCCTTTGATTGCTACACACACTTCACCTCCCCTATTAGGCGCTACCCTGACCTTCTCGTGCACCGCCTCTTGAAGCACTTCACTAATCAACAGCCTGTTTCAAAGGAGCAGATTGATGAGCTCGATGAATTGGCCTTCCACTCTTCTGAGCGAGAGGTGTCTGCCGCTGAAGCTGAGCGCGATTCAATCAAACTCAAGATTGTTGAGTTTATGGCCGATAAGGTTAATCAAGAATTTGATGCCGTTATCTCGGGCGTTACTGATCGTGGACTCTATGTAGAAGTCACTGAAAATCGTGCTGAAGGCATGATTCGTATGCGCGACCTTGGCGAGGATTACTTCACCTACGACGAGAAGCGATACCGCCTGTATGGCGAGCGTACGAAGAAGGAGTACCGACTTGGTGACCCAATTAAGGTAAAGCTTATTGCGGCACGAGTTCTCGACCGTGAACTTGATTTCGGTCTCGCCGCACCCACCCTCCCCTAGACGAAGTTATATCAGGCAGAGCTCTTTACGGAGGCACTCATGCCGAGCATTTATATCAGACTCTTTCATCCAATTGAGTCAACTACTACAAACGCACAGGAAGTGAGTGCGCTCATGAAGCAACTGTCACCAGAACGAAGCAGAGTCACCGAACAGTCACTTAGAGCACTTGCCGAGAATCATCTTCTGTTTGTGGTACTCGCTGATCAAAAGATTGTAGGTATGGCAACGCTGATTGAACATCGCGCGCTTAATTCCTACACTGGCTACATTGAAGACGTAGTTGTGGACGGCGATTATCGAGGACAGGGTATTGCGAAGAAACTTATGCGTACACTCATCAAGCACGGCACGCTGCTTGGCATGGTGTCCTTCTCGCTTACGAGTAGTCCGCGCAAAGAATCTGCGAACAAGCTGTATCGCGCGCTTGGCTTTTTTGTTCGAGAGACGAACGCATACCGATATGTCGTTTCATAACTGACGTGCGTGACCTAGGTCACGCACGTTCTTCTACAGATGCACGTTTGAAATAAAGGCCTGGAGCGCTTCGCGTACAGTATCGCTTTGTATGACGGCGACAGGTAGCGCCACAGCCCCAAGGACGATAATCACAAGCGGAATAAGGAACACTAAATTCATTCTAGGAGAAACATCAGCCGTTTTTCTAATCACCGTCACCGCTCCTATCACCACCAAAAACAATGGGACGGCAAACAATACAAGAACGCTGGGCACAGTAACGAGGAGCATAGAGACTTCCTCTAAGGTATCAATGCTTCCAATCGCGTTCCCGAGAAATACTGGAGCGTAGAGAAAGAGTGCGTACACTCCAAAAACACCGAGGATAATGTAAAGCAGTGCTACCGCTTTTCGCACCATGACTAGAAACTTTTTCCGTCTACGTCTTGTAAGGCAATCGTGGAGAGGTCCAAGTCATCAAGCGTGCGAAGATTCACCGCAACCATAACGCTTCCGTCAGGACCGGTGCCTCGACCAAAGGCCTGTACACCGCAGTGTTTGCAAAATAAGTGGGCAATTTTTTCAGTATTGAAGCGATACTCAGTGAGTTCGTCTTCCCCGCTCTGAAGTACAAAGGTGTCGGCAGGAACAAAGGTAAGCATGAACCCTTTCACCTGACAGTGCGAGCAGTTGCAGTTCATCGCAGGCTTCTCTAAATCAAGCGAGACACTATAGCGAACTTTTTTGCAGTGACATCCTCCAGTGTATTCCTTCATATGATTAGAGTATACCGCGAGATTTCATCGCGTCCGTTATGCGTGAAAGAGCGAGGACATACGACGCTTCACGAAGTGTAATGCCTCGCTCTTTTGAAACATCAGCGACGTCTCGATATGCTCTTGCCATGACTGACTCGAGCTTATCTTTCACCACCTCACGCTCCCACCGCTCTCCTGTTCTGTTTTGTATCCACTCAAAGTACGAAACCGTTACCCCACCCGCATTCGCAAGTACGTCAGGGATAACTTTCACACCCCGAGCAGAAAGTGCCGTATCTGCTTCTGGTGTGGTGGGACCGTTCGCAATTTCAAGGACGATGCCCGCACGAATCCTATCCTGGTTCTCGCTCGTGAGCTGTTCTTCAAGTGCTGCGGGGACAAGAATTTCCGCATGTTCATAGAGCACATCATCAACAGCACCAATGCGTCCATTTTCAAATATGAGCGCCCCTGCGTCTGCAACAGACCCTTTCTCCTCCTTTAAAGCGAGCGCCTTTGTAACATCAATGCCGTCATCACTTATAAGTGTTCCTTTACTATCTGAAAGTGCGACCACCTTGGTACCCAATTTCTCCAATAACGTTGCTGCGACACCACCAGCGTTTCCAGCACCCTGTACACTTGCACGGAGACTCTTTGGATCAAGCCCTGCATCGTTTAAAAGTGCCTTGAGTACAGCAACAGCGCCGTCCGCTGTTGCGGTGTCGCGCCCAAGTGAACCCCCTACTGAAAGTGGCTTGCCCGTTATCATGCCGGGAGCGCTTCTCCCTACAATGGTTTCGTACTCGTCTAACATCACGCCCATGATTTCAGGAGTGGTGTATACGTCAGGAGCGGGAATGTCTTGGTCGGGACCTAGGTAGTCGCTAAAGGCGCGCACGTATTCTCGAGAAAGATTATGCAAGTCCTTCTTTGAAAGTTTTTTGGGATCAACAGCGACACCACCCTTCGCCCCTCCAAGAGGAATCCCGACAACGGCGCACTTAATCGCCATCATGGCGGCAAGTGCCGAAACTTCATCTTCGTCGGCATCAGGATGAAAACGGATACCGCCCTTATAGGGCCCGCGCGCATTATTGAATTGCACGCGATACGCATCAAAAGTCTCTGTGCCCCCTGCTTCAAGCGCTATGGTGAGCGTTGCTCTTCGCACATGATTTGGTGTAGTAAGTGCCGTAATCGTCTTTGAGTCGAGCGAAAGAATATTTGCTGACTTCTCTACGTGCTCTTTAAAATAAGTGAATGCTGACATAGTGTGTTTCAAATGAGTAATCCCTACGTACTACTACACCGGTAGTCTGGAAAGTTTACTCCGCACATACCATTTTGGGTACGTGGATAAGCTACTTCGCTACCATTTGTGCTTCTTCAAATTTCACTGAAAGGAGCTTAGAAACTCCATCATTTCCCATGGTGACGCCGTAGAGAATACCCGCGCGACCCATCGTCTCTCTATTGTGAGTAATCACAATAAGCTGTGACTTCTTTGCGAGGTTATCAATCATATCTCCGTAGCGACGGCTATTGGCCTCATCGAGAGCCGCATCAGTCTCATCAAGAATCAAAAATGGTGGAGGATTAACCTGACTCATCGCAAAGATAAGAGCAATAGACGTGAGGGCTCGCTCACCACCTGAAAGTTGCATGAGCGATTGGACACGCTTCTTAGGGAGATTGACACTGATTTCAATACCCGGCTTTTGAACCTGTGTCTGGTCTTGGACCTCATCTTCGTCCTCTTCATCACGAACAATATCTTCAAGAACAAGTTTTGCACCTCCGCCACCAAACATAAGAGAGAAAAATTCTCCAAAGGAAGTGTTCACCTTAGAGAGTCCCTCCTTAAAGGTTTTCGTAAGCTCGATATCAAGATCACTAATGAGTGTTCTCAATCCTTCAGCCGACTTCTTCAAATCCTCAAGCTCACTCACCAAAAAGGCCTCACGAGCACTCGTTTCCTTAAATTCACTTCGCACATCTTCACCCGTACCTCCCGCCTCTTCAACACGAATTTTCAAACGCTCCAACTGACGCTTTCGCTCTTCTTGTGTCTTGCGCTCTTCTGCCTGTGGAGCTTCTTCAAGCGGGGCGAGTGCACTTCTCCCTACAAGCGCGGCCACTTCAGCCTTATCGCGTGAACACTCTTCTTTAAGAAGAGTGAGTTCATCTAGTTTTCCTTGAAGGCGGGCAACATTTCCCTCTTCGTGTGCGCGTGTGTCAGCAAGGGAGAGAAGGCGATGACGCTCTTCACGACCGGTTTCCTCGTATGCAAATTGTGCCTCTCGAGCTTTCAGTACATTTGACTTACCTTCTTCGATTCGGGTTTCAAATTCAGCATCACGCTTCTGAAGCGTCTCGCGTTCTTCTGTGAGCTTGATGAGTGAGTGCTCTTCGTCAGGCATCACATCATCATTTCCCTTTCCAAACTTCTCAAAGAAGACGGTAATTGAACTTCGCATAGAAACGAGGGCACTGTAGAGTGCTCTCGGCTCCGATTCTTCACCAAGTGCTTCCACCTGGGATACTACTTCGTCTTTGAGCGCTCCCACTGCCTCTCGAGGCACCTTCACGTACGGAGATTCCTGCGCATGTTCACTACGGCGCTTTGCAGAATCGAGCGCTCCCTCAACACGACCAAGCTCACGCAAAAGTGACGTGCGCTCGTTTCTAATTTTCTCAAGCTCTGCTTCAGCGCGACGGACCTTATCTAGAAGCTCTACACCCTTTGCGTCAGTGGTGTTCTTCTCCTCAAAGAACTTGAGTTCTCTTTCAGCTTCAGTAAGTCGCCCCTTTGCCTCAGTAAGCTCAGAAGTGAGTCGTGCCTCTTCACGTTGAAGGAAGTTGTCTTCAACGTGAAAATAGAGCTTGGCGAGTGCGCTCAACTCCTTCATCAACTCTTCTGCACGCTCGAGTTTCTCAACCTGTTTACTCAAAAATTTAAGGTGCGGTATGAGCTCTCTGCGCACAGCTTCTACTTCTCGCACATTCTCTTCAGTCTTCTCAAGTTTCTTAATTGCCTCCTGTTTCTTAAATTCAAACACCTTAAGTCCAAGCGCGTCTTCAAGCATGGCGCGCCGCTCACGTGGATGGGCGAGCAAAATTCTATCTGCCTCTCCTTGCGAAATAATGTGGTGCCCAGTCTCGCCAATGTTTGCGCTTGCAAGAAGTTCCTGCACATCGCGAAGGCGCACCTTTGAACCATTGATGGCGTACTCGCTTGCACCATCTCTAAAGACAGCTCGCTCAACGGTGATTTCATCAAACTCATACTTTGGGAAAATACGCTTCGTGTTATCAAAGACAATCACCACGGCGGCGCGATTTTGCCTTGAGGCAGTGTGTGAGCCTGCGAAAAGAAGATCTTCACTTCGCTTACCACGCATAGACTTCATGGACTGCTCGCCAAGGGCAAAACGAAAGGCCTCCGCCACATTTGATTTACCTGAGCCGTTAGGACCTACGATTGCGGTGGTAGTACTACCAAAATCAAGCACGGTCTTACGCGCAAATGATTTGAATCCCGCGATTTCAAGGCGCTTCAACATTCACTACAGTATACCGTACGACTATGTCTAGAACCGTGGTTCTCTGTGTGCTACCAACCCAGACTCTCTAGTGCGTTTTTAGCAGCGTCTTGTTCTGCCTCCTGCTTACTCTTACCAGTACCATGCGCTACTTCGCGAGTAGCAAGATAGACCCCAATAGTGAATTTCTTATCGTGGTCTGGACCCTCTTCTCCCTTTGTTTTGTAGGTAGGTGTAGTTCCTTCCTTATCCTGTGCAAGTTCCTGCAAACGGCTTTTTGCATCTTGCCATGCACGGTTAGTAATCACGTCATCAATACGTGGATAAAGCTCGCGTGCAATAAATGCTTCCGAAGCCTCGTACCCTTGATCAAGGTAAATGGCACCAATCACGGCTTCAAAAGCGTTTGCAAGAATAATTTGGCGAGCACGTCCGGTATCTTTTGCTTCACCCTTGGAGAGAAGCAACATGTCGCTCATGGAAAGCTTTTCTGCAGCTTCAGCAAGCGCGTAGGTGTTTACCAAAGCTGCGCGAAAGGCAGTAAGTTCACCCTCAGGCTTTTGTGGAAAACGGTTGAAAAGAAAATGTGTCACTGCAAGCTCAAGTACAGCATCTCCAAGAAACTCCAGGCGTTCATTGTGCGCTTTGGCTGAACGATGTTCATTTAAATACGAGCGGTGCGTCAACGCCTCCGAAAGAAGTTCCGGATTCTTGAAGGTAACGCCGAGCTGGCTTTGGCACTTGGTGAGGTCGTGCATAGTGTGGGTACCGTACTCTCAAAGAGCCTTTTAGGCAAGATTAGCGCCTCTGTGACTTTTCGCGCGCCTTATCAAGGAGACTCTGCACTCCTGCAGTTACGATAGGCAACATGTCGTCATAAAAGTTCAAATCAAGAATGTCAGTGAGCCTAAACCATCTGGCGTCATCAAGCCCTCCCTTCCCTTCTTCAAGTTTGAGAGAAATGTACTCTGAGCGTCCGAGGAAATACGTCACGTGCTTTCTGAACTTTCCTTTTTCGGGATGTGAAGCAATGTACTCATTCTCACCAATCTTCTCCTCAATAACCATATCTACTCCCATCTCCTCTTTGATTTCACGAATGGTTCCCTCCTCAATACTCTCACCATCATTAAGTTTTCCTTTAGACAAGGTCCAGTGACCAAACACATCATGCACCAAGGCGAGGTAGTACTGACCCTCATGTTCAGCATACACAATGGCACCGCCAAGTTGCTCAACAGGCAAATCTTCTCTACGAACCTTTGGCTTCTTTCCAACATCATCCTTTCCAGGCTCACCCATTTCTTTATAGACCGCACCGAGTACACCATTCACAAAACGACCCGAAGAGTCCCCACCAAACACCTTGGCAAGCTCAATGGCTTCGTTAATAGCAACCTTAGCGGGAACCTGTGCGCGGTCTGCAAAAAGAAGTTCGTACAATCCAATGCGGAGAATATTTCTGTCAACGGGAGCAATACGCTCAAGTGGCCAATCAGGAGCAGCCTTCGTAATAACGAGGTCAAGGTCTTCTTTTTTAGCGAGAACTCCTTCTAGGAGTTGTTCCATAAAGGCAGTGTCTGCATCATCTCCTCCGAACTCCTCAATGTTACGAGCGAGGACGTGTTTTACTTCAGCCTCGGGTACAAGGGCAGTGTCCCACTCAAAGAGGGTCTGAAGAACAACGGAGCGTGCAAGATGTCGATTTGCCATAGGAACTAACTAGTATGAAGACTAACAAATACACAGACCCGCGCAATGCGCGGGTCTGTGTATAGCGTTATTAGGACACGAGAAGGGATTATCCCTCTGTACCACTTCTAGCCTTGGTGCGAACCTTTACAGGAGCCTGAGTCTTAGACTGCTTCTTGACCTTGTCCTTTGATTCAATCTTCTCCTTCTTTACCTCGGGAGCCTCAAGTGCAAGAGCGTCCTTCTCCTTATCGTTCTTTGCGCGACGCTTCTCATCTTTCTTGATGGTCTTCTTGCGCTCTGGAACGATGAGCTTTCCACGGTACATACCGGTGGTCTCATCAAGGCGGTGTGGAAGACGAAGAGCGCCTGAAGCTTTATCCACGACGATATTAGTATTCTTCAAAGCGTGGTGGCTTCGGCGGTTCTTGGTGTGCGAACTAGTGTGACGCATTCGTACTGACATGGGTAGTACCTTACCACAGGCCGTTAAAAAGTAAAAGAGCAAGCTATTACTTGCAAAATAAGCCGTTATTACTGATGATACATAGACCATCTGACTGCGCCACCACTGCGAGCAGATGGCGACCTCAAGGGTAGCAAGAGCGCTCTTGGGTCGGCCAAAAAGGAACGCATCATCAACCCTTCTTCGGGGGAATCCTATGAAGAAGTGCCTTCCTTCGGCCACTGGGCCGCCGTGCGCCCGTCTCCCCTACCAAATCCCCACGTGAACGTTGGGGACTAGGTGACCGGGAGGCGCGCCCATTTCGCGCCCACACAGGACTCTCGAGGCTTCGGCCTTGATTCTTTGAGTCCCGCGCCTCGTCGACTTCTCCGGAAGACGACGAGGCGTACTCATTGTTGTGTTTATGAGTTTAGAAAATCAACAAAGATGTCTAGATTTTCAGACAGATATTCAATTCTCTTTTGATCGTCGAATAAGAATCCATCGACCCTTGTATTCTCTTTTACATAGTGTTCACTTTCGACCCAAAAGCCATGAATAGCCTTTACGAAAAATAATTGCACACCTCTTTTAATTTCATCTTTAGAAATTGGATACACGCTCGAATACGCCTTAAGATAGGTTTTTGCATTTTCAAGATCCGTCTCAGTAACCTCTGCTGTCAGCAAGCCATAGATCATTGAACGGAACAATTCATAGGTGCGAGGCGAGTAATTCGTTTTTTCAAAATCAAAAACATACTGAACAGCATCGTGCTGATCAAAGAAAACGTTATGATCGAGGTAGTCACCATGCACTAAATGGTCGCACTGCAAATTAAAGCTCTCAAAACGTAAGGTATTTGCTAACAGTAAATCTTTCTTCATGTACACACTCTCTAGCGCAGCTTTGTCAAAAGCATCAAGGGGGTCTTTCGCCTCAATCTGAATAAGAATATCTTCAATCTTCTTGAAAGTTTTTTCTTTATCCTCAATCTTAAAATGATCGTCAATTACTAACTGTGAGTTTTTACCCAAAAGGTGTATTTGTCCCAGCATCTCACCCATAGAAACAATTGCTGATTTTGTTAATGCACCTCTCTCAATATGTCTGCCATTAACAAATGGAAAAACCGCGTAATACGCATTGCTAAACTCAAAAAATGTCTCTCCTGTTAGAAGTGGTATGGGGAGAATTACAGGGATTCCGCCATCAGCAAAATATTTTTTGGAGGCGTGAATTTCTCTAATTCTTTTTGAATCATCAAATCTGTACTTCTTAAGAAAGAATTTCTGAGTACCACTTGAAATAACGTAGTTCTCGCTTAGAAAGCCTTTATCAACTTTTTCTGAGATAGAAACACATATTCCATATGCTGCATTAATCTTATTTAGAATTTCCTCCACGGCATTATTATAGCAATCGAGGAGACCTGACCAGTCTCAAAGACTAAAGACCTTTTAAAAACCTTCGGCGGTGTAGTGGCGTGAGCCCATTCTTCTCTATAGCCTCATAGTGCGCCTTTGTGCCGTAGCCCTTATGTTTTTCAAAACCATACTCAGGATAGGATTTTGCATACTCACACATCAAACGGTCACGTGAGACCTTCGCCACAATTGAGGCAAGCATGATAGAAGGAATAAGACCGTCGCCTCCAACTACAGTCTCTTGCGTGTAACCTGGTGGCGCGGACAACAGTCCATCCAGATATACCTTTCCCTCTGAGGTAACGGGGAGAAGTTCTTCTACTCCTTTCCATACCGAACGACGTACCACTTCTGTAAGTCCAAGCTCATCAATAGCATCGGCTTCTTCGTATAACACTACGTACCTAATTCCCTGTTCCTCTTTGATCGCTTCAAGTTCATTAAAAATTTTCTCACGTTTCTTTTCGGTAAGTTGCTTTGAGTCGTTCAAGGTTGGAAACAGCGCAAGGAGATCAATGTCCTCGGGCACAGACACGACACCAATAGAAAGGGGTCCTGCTAGAGGTCCTCTTCCTGCTTCGTCTACTCCCAAAATGAAATTCATAAAACCAAGTGTACTCTCTCTGTATATAAAAATCGCGCCGCATTCATCCCAAAATGAATACGGCGGTGTAAATGCGGCGCGATGGCCGCTTGTAAGCTTATGCCGACTGGTCGGCGAATTCCGGTGCGGATTCTTCAGTGTGCGGCGTCAAGTCGCGCACGAGGTGCGAGACGTTGAAGTACGCCGTCGAGAAAAGAAGAATCAGACCAATAGGGAGAGCAAATTCCTCGCCATACGCAAAAATAACGCAGGCAGAAATGCTCATCAAGAGAACCGCGAGTATGCGCGGCCAACGATAGATGAGGCTCTCTCCGAGAGAGCGCATGTACGAAGTCACGCGTTGCGTGTTCGTTTCAAGGCTCAAGAAGCCTAGGTGAAAGGCGGCCAAGAGTCCGCCGACAATGAGTGTTCCTGTGAGAGAACATCCAAGGGCGAGCAGGGTCCCAAGCGCACGTGCGCTCAAAGGGCCGTCAACGATCACCGGCCACGCCGGAATATAAGCAGGTCCGAAAATAGATACAAAAAATACCGGCAGACCCACGAGGAGCACGCCAGAAATGTACCCTTCCCAGACCGCAAGCGGTCGAGTTGATTGCTGTTGCATTGTAAAGAACTCCAGCTGTCGAAAAGCATTATTGCTTGTCGTACTTATTAATTATAGCACAAAGACGGTCAGAAATCAATATTCGCCTGATTTGGTATTCTATAGAGACATGTCGTTTGTCCACCTCCACGTCCACTCACACTACTCCTTCCTTCAGGCACTTCCGAAAGTTCCGGAACTTATTAAAACTGCAAAAGAGATGGGACTTGAAGCTATCGCCCTTACCGACGCCGGAAACATGCATGGCGCTATCGACCTCTATAAGGAAGGCATTAAAAAAGGGGTGAAGCCCATTTTCGGTGTCGACGCATACCTTGCACCGAATTCTCGTCACGAGCGCGACCCAAACGAAAAGCGTTCTCGCCTGGTCTTACTTGCTGAAAACTATGAGGGCTACCAGAACCTTATGGCCCTCATTACGAAATCCTTTACTGAAGGCATGCACGAGCGCCCACGCATGGACATGGAAATTCTGAAAGAACACCATGCGGGACTCATTGCCCTCCTTCCTTCTTTCTCCGGTGATGTTGCTCGCCTCCTCTCCCTTGGTGATTCTGATGGTGCCGAAGCAGTCCTTTCTGAATACATTTCAGTCTTTGGCAAAGACAATGTCTTTCTTGAAATCACCCACCACCCAAAGGCTGAAGGGCACCACGAGCGCATGCGTGCGATTGTGTCTCTTGGTAAGAAGGCTGGTGTCCCTGTCGTCGCTCAACATGACGTCTACTATCTAAAACCTGAAGATCGCGAGGCGTGTGCTGTCCTTCGTCGTATTGCACAGGGCGGGCGCGGATACAACGAGGAAGAAGATTTCTCATTTGTGAGTGAAGAGAAGATTCGTTCCTGGTTTGATTGGGTTCCTGAATCAATTGATACTTCAGGCGAGATTGCGAAGCGGTGTACGGTAGAGCTTGAGCTTGGGAAATGGGTCTTTCCTAACCTCCCTGTTGCAGAAGGCTTCAAAGATTACGCTGACGAGCTCCGCGCTAAAACATACATAGGTATCAAAACACGCGGTCTTGAAGAGACACCTGAACTTGTGAAGCGTATTGAGTACGAACTTGAAGTCATTATTGATAAAGGCTTCGCCCCGTACTTCCTTGTAGTGTCCGACCTTCTCACCTTTGCTAAGGAATCAGGCATTCTCACCACAACACGTGGTTCCGCTGCGGGTTCTCTAGTCTCATACCTTGTCGGCATCACCAACGTCGATCCGATGGCATACAAGCTTCCCTTTGAGCGTTTCTTGAATCCTGAACGACCTAAGGCGCCAGATATTGATATGGACTACGCCGATAATAGGCGTGATGAAATCATTCAGTATGCACGTAGAAAGTACGGTGCTGATCACGTAGCGCAGATTGGAACATTTGGCACCATGATGGCACGCGCAGCGGTGCGCGATGTGGCACGCGCTCTTGGACACTCCTACGGCGTGGGTGACCGTATTGCAAAACTTATTCCTATGGGCTCTCAGGGATTCCCTATGACGGTGAAGCGCGCCCTTGAGATGGAAGAAGAATTACGCACACTCTATGGCGAAGATGATGACGCTAAAGAAATTATTGACCTCGCACAAAAGATTGAAGGCTCGGCGCGACAAACAGGCGTGCACGCTGCGGGCGTGGTGATTTCACCAACGCCACTTACCCTATGGTCACCACTTCAGACTGACCCGAAAACAGGAAAGCTTATTACGCAGTACGACATGCACGCCATTGAGGATGCAGGTCTGTTGAAGTTCGACTTTCTTGGTATTAAAAACCTCGCCATCCTCGCAGACAGCGTTGCGCGCGTAAAGGAAACTCGTGGCATTGCTATTGATATTGAAAACGTACCTCTTGATGACGAGACTACTTTTACCATGCTTGCCAAAGGAGACACGGAAGGAACCTTCCAGCTAAACGGCTCAGGTATGACGCGCTATTTGAAGGAACTACGCCCCACAAGCATTCACGACATTAACGCCATGGTGGCTCTGTATCGCCCTGGTCCGATGGAAACTATTCCTCAGTACATTGAACGCAAGAGAACTCCTGGTCTTATTCACTACATGGACGAGCGCATGAAGGAATACCTCGATGCGTCCTACGGACTTCTCGTCTACCAAGACGACGTGCTTTTGACTGCCATCACACTTGGTGGGTACTCATGGCTTGAAGCTGACACCTTGCGTAAGGCGATGGGTAAAAAAATTCCTGCAGAAATGGAAGCGCAGAAGGAAAAACTCTTGAAGGGATTTATTGAGTACGGAAAGCTTACTCCCCACAAAGCCGAGATGATTTGGAAGCTGATTGAACCGTTTGCTGCGTACGGTTTTAACAAGGCGCACGCTGCAAGTTACGGAAAGGTGGCATATCAAACTGCGTACATGAAGGCCAACTACACGGTGGAATACATGGCCGCTGTGTTGACCGCTGACTCGGGCGACACAGAATCTATCGCTATCTTTGTTGCTGAATGTGAACGACTAAATATCCCTGTCCTTCCCCCTGACATTAATGAAAGCAACACTGACTTCACCGTTATTTCTGACAAGGACGGTGTTCCCACAGCAATTCGTTTTGGGCTTTCCTCAATTAAAAACTTTGGTGAAGGAATTGCTGAGGCCATCATGCACGAGCGCAAAAATAAGGGCGCCTTTACTTCCCTCTCAGAATTCCTTTCACGTGTTGAGGAGAAAAGTTTGAACCGAAAATCTCTTGAAGCACTCATTAAGTGTGGCGCTCTCGACAGCATCAAGCCCGCACACACGGGACGCTTGGACCTCCTTGCTCATATTGAAATTCTTCTCTCCTTCCACAGAGACGCTACTCAGAAAATGCCCCAAGACTCCCTCTTTGGTACCTTGCGCACGCCTGAACTTGTTCTTCCAAAGGAAGAGCCTCGTGAAGTCTCACTTGGCGAGATGCTTATTTGGGAGAAGGAACTTTTGGGTATTTACGTTTCAGGACACCCTCTTGATGCACATCAAGACATGCTTGATAAGGCGAAGATGACCATCTCAGACGTTCTTATTGACCCTCGTGCAGGGCAGCCCGTTATTCTCCCTGTACTTGTTGAGGACGTACGAACCATTCTCACCAAGAAGGGCGATAAGATGGCCTTTGTTCGCTTCTCAGATAAGACAGGTGGCATTGAAGCAGTACTGTTTCCAAAGCTATACAAGGAACACCAGGCTGCACTTAGTCCTGGAACCTGTCTTCTGATTAAGGGCAACGTGTCACTTCGAAATGGTGAGACATCACTTTCTATTGAGGGAGCGAAGATACTCTGATATAACTCACGCAGAAACTTGAACCCAGGGCGCGGGAGAAACACTATGCGTGCAAACACAACGGCACACGCAATACTCGACAGACATGCTGAAGCATTTATTGCGGAACTTCGGGAAGCAGAATTCATAGACCGTGGTCAAGGTCAGTACCTTGACCCCGCAGATGTGAAAGCTGCATTCATGGGACCAATACAAGACGCCATGCAAAAGGAACGTCTTCGTCCTCTGACTCAGAAAATTCGCTTGGAGGCAGAAAAGCTTCTGGACGACATGTCCCAAAAAGGACTTATTACTCCGGGGGCACGTGCACATGTCGACCTAGACGACCTGGTCGACCGTGTCCGTAAGGTCCTTGCCCTCGCCTGGCTACCCACCTTAGGGGTGGAAGCCAGTAGCATGAAGCTCGGCCGGCTCGCTTTTAAAGCGCGCCGGCCGATTCGTCTTGTGCTATCCTCATACGTATATGGCCTCACTTGAAGAAAAACGACACACCTTTGCTCACCTCTTGGCTGCAGCAGTCCAAGAACGCTACCCACACGCCCTCCCCACCATTGGCCCTGCAACAGAAACAGGCTTTTACTACGACTTTGACTTCTCTAAGGGTGACGCCCCAGGTGAAGCAGACCTTAAGGATATTGAGGAATCAATGCGCGATCTCCTCACTGACTGGACCGACATGACCGGTGTTGAAGTGTCTGCTGATGACGCCCTTGGTCGCTATACCCAAAACCCATACAAGACGGAGCTTATCCGTGACATTGTGGCGCGTGACGAAGTTATTACCCTCTACACTGCAGGAAACTTTACTGACCTTTGTCGTGGAGGACATGCTGAGCATCCTGCTCGTGAACTTCTTAAGGATTCATTCTCACTTGAGCGCTTAGCGGGTGCGTATTGGAAAGGTGATGAATCAAATGCCATGCTCACCCGTATTTATGGCCTTGCCTTTGACACCCTTGAAGAGCTCGAGGCATACAAAGCACAACAAGAAGAGGCGAAGAAGAGAGACCACCGCATCCTCGGCGAAAAACTCGACCTCTTTCATTTTGACGAGGCGATTGGTAAAGGTCTTCCTATCTGGCTTCCCAAAGGAAACATCATCAAAGAAGAACTTGAAGCATGGGCCAAGGAAACTGAACGTGCATGGGGTTATGACCGAGTAACTACCCCCATCATCACGAAGGAAGACCTCTTCTACACATCGGGGCACCTTCCACTTTATAAGGACAGCATGTACGCGCCTATTCAAATTGAGGACGCTAATTTCTACATAAAGCCGATGAACTGTCCGTTCCACCACAAGGCTTTTGCTGCTCGACCAAAAAGCTACCGTGACCTCCCTGTTCGCCTTGCCGAATACGGATGGTGTCACCGCTATGAAGACTCAGGCAGTCTCTTTGGTCTTATGCGCGTACGTGGCATGCAAATGAATGATGCGCACATTTATGTATCACGCGAAGAGGCAGTACACGAATTTGTGCAGGTGATTAAGCTTCATGAGTACTTCTACAAGACACTGGGTATTGAAAACTATGAAATGGAGCTCGCCCTTCGCGACCCGGAGAACATGGAAAAGTACCATGGCGACGAGGAAGATTGGAAGGACGCAGAGAGCATGACTCGCGAGGCGATGGAACAGTCTGGAGTTCCCTACAAGGTGGTCAATGAGGGAGCGGCGTTCTATGGCCCTAAGATGGATTTCCAAATCTACTCTTCAATCGGACGTTCGTTCACTGCGTCGACCAATCAGCTCGATCTCTTTATGGGTAAGCGCTTTTCACTTGAGTACACCGACAAGGACGGCTCTAAGAAGGTGCCCGCAATCATCCACCGTGCACCACTTGGAACGCATGAGCGCTTTATTGGATTCTTGATTGAGCACTTTGCAGGCGCCTTCCCTACGTGGCTCGCGCCTGTACAGGTACGCATTCTTCCTGTCTCAGACAAGCACCATACGTACGGCAAGGAAGTAAAAGATGCCCTCTATGCAGCTGGAGTACGCGTTGAATTTGATGACGCGAGTGAGTCACTCGGAAAGAAGATTCGCGCTTCTAAAACCGAAAAGATTCCCTACATGATTGTGCTTGGAGATAAAGAAGTTGAAGCAAACGCTCTCACGGTTGAAAAGCGAAACGGAGAGAAGCTTGAAAATGTAACCATTGCTCATTTTGTTGAGTTGATTACAAAGGAAATCAAAGATCGAGCGCTTTCCTAGCAAGGAGTGAAATGAAAAACCGCGCGCCCTAGGGCGCGCGGTTTTTCATTTCTATACTGCGTTATCCGTTTACCACAGACAGTGCGCGAGTAAGAGCAAGCTTAGCGCTCGTCATCCCTGTTGAGTAACTTCCGTCAATTGCGTTTGCAAGTGAAGTAATCACACGCTCAAGGAATTCTGGCGCAACACCTTCAGTCGCCTTAAGTACTTCTGGATGACACACACCTCCCTCAGTTCGGGCACGGTACGCATCATCAAGTGCACATACGGCATGGGTGACGAACATTTCAGAGTCCCCTCCACCTCGATTTACGGCACGTACCATTCCAAAGACCGTGTCGCGATCACCATTAAGAAGTGCGCTTACAAAGGCAGGAATATCGTGGTGCACTTCGGGAGCCTGAATGGACTTCTCCATATCGGCACGAGATACATAGTCAGGTGCAGCAATAGGTTCCGTAAACGGTACGATTACTGGTTCAACGTGACGTTCCTCAAAGGCGTGAGCAATTGCCTCAGGACCATGTGCCTCATTTGTTCGAGAGAGTCCCTTTACCAGATCATCAATCGTGAGTGCAGAACCTTCGGCAAATGAACGGAAGCCGACCTCGGGACGGAATCCTGTTGCCACAGGTGCTTCTGGCACGTGGTGACTAGTGTGTCCACCATGGGTCGAGGTGTGAGCGCTTGTGTGTGCACTTCCATGACTACCATGTGCTTCCTGATCACTGTTAAGTACTGTTTGCACATTCATACCGAATGAACGCACACCACGGACAGAGAGCGGCGCAAGCTTGAAGAGAATCAAGTACGCTGCTGCAATACTCCAGAGGATAAGAACCATCCAGTAGATAACGGTTCCTGTAGGACCAAGATCAAGACCGGTGTACGGAACTTCTGAAAGGTAGACGAAGGCAAGAGATTCCTCAGGTGGGTGTGGCAGCACATCGAGCAAAACTTTTGGCTTTGAGCGACCTCCCCCACCTCCTCCTCCACCACAGTTACTGGTACATCCAGTAGATTCAATTTCTACTCGAGCAGTACACGTAATAGTGCCTCCGGTATCAGTAGTAAATGTTCCTGTGTAGGTAGTGTTTGCCGTTGGCGAAACACTTTGTGAACCTGAGAGCGCTGACGTGGTACCTACGCCGTTATCAATGAAGATTGCGGTGATATGTGAACCTCCCCACGTAAGCACTGATGAGCCACCACTTGAGATTGTGGTTGGGGACGCCGTTAAGGTACAAGACGGTGCAGTATTAGTGGTTACGGTAACTGGTGCAGAACAGGTAACTGTTCCTCCAGGACCCGTTGCAGTACCTGTGTACGTAGTAGAGCTTCCTGGAGACACTGAGTGTGTACCTCCTGAAACTGGAGTCACTGCTCCAATACCGTTATCAATTGAGAAAGACGTTGCATGCGTAGTGGTCCACGTTAGAACTGACGTTCCTCCAGGCGTAATTGAAGGAGGCATTGCAGAGAGCGTACAGGTTGGTGCTGGGTTCAATACCACTTCAACGGTAGCAGTACAGTTAACGGTTCCTCCATTACCTACTGCAGTACCTGTGTAGGTTGTGGTGAATAGAAGACCTGACACGGTATGTGTTCCCCCTGATACAGGAGTCACTGCTCCAATACCCTGATTAAGAGTGAAGCTGTTTGCGTTTGTGGTAGTCCACGTCAAGGTTGATGAGCCACCAAGACCTACCTGTGTTGGATTTGCGGTGAGCGTACAGGTTGGTGCTGGATTAGTGGTCACGGTAACCGTAGCAGTACAGTTGACCGTTCCTCCATCTCCGACAGCGGTTCCGGTATACGTCGTCGTTACTCCTGGAGTAACGCTTCGTGTTCCCCCTGATACAGGAGTCACTGCTCCAATACCCTGATTAAGAGTGAAGCTGTTTGCGTTTGTGGTAGTCCACGTCAAGGTTGATGAGCCACCAAGACCTACCTGTGTTGGATTTGCGGTGAGCGTACAGGTTGGTGCTGGATTAGTGGTCACGGTAACCGTAGCAGTACAGTTGACCGTTCCTCCATCTCCGACAGCGGTTCCGGTATACGTCGTCGTTACTCCTGGAGTAACGCTTCGTGTTCCCCCTGATACAGGAGTCACTGCTCCAATACCCTGATTAAGAGTGAAGCTGTTTGCGTTTGTGGTAGTCCACGTCAAGGTTGATGAGCCGCCTGGAAGAATTGACGTAGGGTTTGCTGAAAGCGTACAGGTTGGCGCATTAGTTACCGGTGGTGGAATACGCACTGGGGCGCTACACGTGACTTCACCTCCTGCTCCGTGAGCAGTTAGCGTATACGTTGTATTTACTGTCGGCGAGACACTTCGACTGCCATCCTCACTCACACTACCAATACCTTGATTGATAGATACGGACGTAGCGTTTGTGGTAGTCCACGTCAAGGTTGATGAGCCACCTGAAACAATCTCCTCAGGAGAAGCGTTAAGCGTACACTGAGGTGGTGGTACTGGAGGTGGTGGTACGACAGGGGGAACGACAGGAGTCACAGGAACAACTGGCACTACAGGTACCACGGGTACGACTGGCACTACAGGAGTGACTGGTGCACAACACGGAGGTCCAACAACCTGTGCCTTGATGACATCAGGAAGTGCGATGCCTGTTGCAAATGCAACACCGACACCTGCAGAGATGACTGCGATCACGACAAAGAGCCCGATACCGATCGGACGTAGCTTCTCTTGCAGTGATGTATCTACTGTTAGTTTCATACCAATTTTCTGTAACGTAATAATGTGAATCAATAAATGTGTTTCCCTGCCGAAATTCGGCGTATGAAAAGGATTGTGACGAAGGGGTTAGGACCCTTACGTCACAATCCGGCGTCCCGCACTCAGGCGGGACAGTTGCCATCGTCGCGGATGAAGAACCGCTCTTCGATGTGGACGCTGGTGCGGCCATTCCAGGCTCCTTCGCGTGTTCCGGGCGGAATATACACTCCGCAACTCCGGACGCCTTGATATTCGAGGCAGACGTAGAACATGGCGTTCCAGGCCTGACGCGACATCCGGATGGTCTGACGACCGCCGGTCAAGGTGCGATAGAGGTACCGGTGAGGGACGGTGGCGGAAGCGCCGAGCGTCTGCCTGATGTAGGCGTACGCCGGAACGCATTCGTCACACTCGCCCGACCAGGCATTCCAGGGACCGTTGCCGTCCTTCTGCGCGTTGCAGAGAGACGGAGCCAAGGGACCAAACGTGGTGCCCAAACCCCACCGGAAGGATGCGCCAGGACGAGTGTCGAAACTCACCTCGACGCAGTCCATCGACGGGGTCACCGTGGGCGCCCACGACCAGTTGAAGCAGACATACGGCAAGATGAGCCGATACGTCGTGCCGTCACCACTCGTGTACGTCCACTCGAGCGCACGTGCCGTCTGTGCGACAGCGCCAGTACGGTAGCGACGACCATCCGGAGCCCGAAGGACCGGAAGTTCTGCCACCGTGACGTTGTTCATCACATGCGGTCGAGCCCCACCGGACCACATCTGCGAAAGTTGCTCGTCCGGCGTAAGCCAGACTTCGCGACCTCCTGCACACGTGGTGCCGAGCTGGCGAATGAAGTCCGCCTTGGCGTCTTCAGGCAGGTTCATGCCGTTGATGGCTTCCCTGCTCTTTCGACACGCTTCAGCGAACGTGGAAGCGTACGGGGCACCGCCCCATCCGCTCCACAAGACCGTTTCTTCAGTCGGCGGCGGAGGCACTGCCTGCGCCATCGACTGTGTCGGAGCGACCCACATGGTGAGAAGCGCCCCGACCAGGATGATGAATCGTTTCATCGTACCCTCTCTGGTTGCGCCACCCGTGGGTGGCTTTGATGAATGTTCGTTGCTCCTTCCCTTTCAGGCTGAGCGAGTTCGAAGAAATTGCTTCCAGCGAACTATCTACTAAAGAGACTAGCTCTCGAGCGGATAGCTCTCTACAAGTTTTGCAACCACTACAAAGCGGTCACTCTTCTTTCCAAATGAGTCACAAGTAGCAAGAGTAAGGGTAGGCTCTCCAACGGTAAGTGGGATAGCTGCTGACTCAGCGTCCTCCTGACTTACGGTTTCTACATGGTAGACGTATACACGACTGTTTCCTTTCACCGTAATACTGTCGCCCTTCTTAAGATTTTGAATCTCATTGAAGAGCTTGAAGGCCTTATTGTTCACTACCGGCAAATAGCTTGAGTGTCCAAACAAGACAACGTTACCTGTTTCGCCAAGCTTTGCTGATGTTGGGTAGCGTACGGCGCGGGTAAGGAGTTCTTTATCAAGAAGCTCAATAGAGGTAGACGTTGGATTCCCAATGTCAGTTGAAATACCAAGCTTTGGAATTTCAATGTGCAGAGGAAGCTCAGGCGTCATAGGCACATTCGCCACCGAAGCGGTGAGAGCCACAGACGGTGCTTCAGTCACAGGACGTACTGGTACCTCTGGCAACAGATCGAGCGAGGCGAGCGTGGTGTATGACACCATAAACGTACAGATAAAGAGCGCTAGAAAGGTCCACTTCCTAGAAAACGCTTTTTGTATGCTGCTTATAGTCGCCGCAGCGGCGTGAACGAGTGCCATAGGTACTCATATATAATAACACTATAAAGCACCTTTTGTCAATACCTCGCCCCGGAGGTGCTTCTACACCATATTTCACTACATTCTTTCTACAACGTCAAAAGTTGCCCGATTTGGTCCGTGACGTGACCCCCCTTGACATAAATTTATGATGTGATATACAGTACACATATGGAAACCACGTCTACCCGCGTAACCACTACGACCTCCGACACAGGGGTGCGCCGTATTACCGTAAACGCTCTTGCGATTATCGGTTTTGTGGTCCTCGTCTTTATTGGTATTACGCTTGCAATTTACGCAGCACGCTACGTCCCTACGACTCTTTCTCGTATGGCAACGGCGAACGTCTTTCTTTCTTCATTCTTTGTAGGAAGCGAGCCTGCAGACCTTGAAGTAGTTCCTGGTGAGACTATTGAGTTTCCTGATGCGCCTACGACTCCTATCGTAACCGCAACATCAACTCCAGTAGTAACCACTCCCGTCGTTACCACACCAACCCCTACTCAGGGATCAGAGACCATTAATGTCTACCCAGCCGGAGGCACCGTTGCAGTAACTCCTTACGGAAAGGCAGACTTGACCATCGACATTACTGAAGTTGGATACCTCACCTCAGCCTCAACTGCATCCTTTGTGAAATCAAAGACTGTTCCAGACGGAAAGCGTCCAGCTATTAAGTTCACCGTACGAAATACAGGAACGAACGTAACTGGCTCTTGGGAATTTACAGCAAAGCTTCCTACCCGCTCTACGTACACCTTTGATTCTCCAAAACAGCGTTCACTTGCTCCTGGTGAGTACGTTGATTACACCCTTGGATTTGATAAGGCTGATGACGGCACCAATGACATCATTGTCACGGTTGATTCCGGAAAGGACGTATCTGAATCAAGTGAGAGCAATAACGTAGACTCAGTTGAGGTAACTGTGCTCGACTAATACTCTCTAAAAGAAAAACCCCGAGAAGGCTTTGCCTTCCCGGGGTTTTTCTTTTACTTAAATATCCAAATTCGCAAGACGTGCGTTTGATTGAATAAAGGACTTTCGACTTGGTACGTCTGTACCCATAAGGATGTCGAAGATGCGGTCAGCTTCAGTGGCGTCCTCAACCGTAACGCGCTTCAACACACGATGGCGAGGATCCATGGTGGTGTCCCAGAGTTCATTTGCATTCATCTCTCCGAGACCTTTGTATCGCTGAATTGAAACCTTCTGAATTTTCTTTGCCTTTGTGGTTGTGGTCTCCTCTTCAACTTCTTCTTCATCTTCCTCACCAGATTCGTCAACTTCCTCCATAGTGTCAGCATCATTTCCAATTAGCTGGAACTTCTCCTCATCAGTGTACGCATACATAATCTCCTTTCCACGTTTGATTTTGTAGAGTGGTGGCTGAGCAATGTACACAAACCCTCCATCAATAACCTGACGGAAATGACGGTAGAAGAGCGTCAACAAAAGCGTTCTAATATGGGCACCGTCCACGTCGGCGTCTGTTGCAATGATGACCTTGTGATAACGAAGTTTGTTCAAATCAAAGACGTCACCAATCGCCGTACCAAGTGCTACCACTAGGTTCTTGATCTGCTCAGAGGCGAGCATCTTATCCAAGCGTGCGCGTTCAATATTCAAAATCTTTCCACGAAGTGGAAGGATAGCTTGGGTGCGTCTGTCGCGTCCAGTCTTTGCAGTTCCACCCGCAGAATCTCCCTCCACAATAAAGAGCTCTGATTCGGACGCATCCTTGGTCTGACAGTCTGCGAGCTTACCAGGCAAGGTCATGCCTTCAAGCGCGCCCTTTCGAAGGACTGAATCTTTCGCAGCTTTCGCAGCCTTTCTCGCCTTTAGTGCGAGGAGCACCTTGTTAATGATGGCGCGACCATCGTCAGGATTCTCCTCGAGGAAGGTGTTCAACGCTTCACCAAAAACAATTTCAACGGCGCTTCGCGCCTCAACTGAACCGAGCTTTGCCTTAGTTTGTCCTTCAAACTGAATCTCGGGCATCTTTACTGAAACGACGGCAGTAATGCCTTCAAGTGCATCGTCCCCGGTAAAGTTCTCCTCACTTTCTTTGAGGATGTTTGCTTGGCGCCCGTAGTTGTTCAGTGTTCGGGTGAGCGCTGTCTTGAAACCAGTCACGTGCGTACCATGCTCCGGGTTATAGATATTGTTTGCAAAGGCGAGGAGACGAGGAGAAATATCATCGACGTACTGAAAGGCCACTTCAACCATCACATCATCCTGCTCTTTTTCTACATAAAAAATATTCTTATGAATTGGACTCTGGTGCTGGTTGTAGAAAGAAATGAGTGAACGAAGACCTCCCTCAAAATAGAAAGACATGCTTGGCACCTCAAGACCGAGATCACGAATGTATACCGTGCTGGTGTCGTCTACCTTCTCTTCTCCACGAGCATCAATGACTGAAATACGAACACCCTTCACAAGATACGCTTGCTGGCGTACGTGAGAAACGATTCGGCTCCACTCATACTTAATCTCTTGGAAAATAGTAGGGTCTGCAGCAAAGGTAATGATGGTTCCCTGGTGATCAGTTTTACCGAGCTTCTTAACGGGAGCGAGCGCCTTACCAATTTTGTATTCCTGCACGTACACATCACCATCCTTGTGTACCTCAGCACGCATATCTGTTGAAAGGGCGTTCACCACAGAAGCTCCCACGCCGTGAAGACCTCCTGAAACCTTGTAGCCTGAAGCTTCACCTCCGAACTTTCCTCCGGCGTGAAGTGTGGTCAAAATAGTCTCAAGCGCTGAGACCTTAGTGTGTGGGTGCTTGTCTACTGGAATACCGCGACCGTTGTCTACAACACGAATACGATTCTCTGGAAGAAGCGTGACTTCAATATCGTCAGCGAAGCCACCCATCGCCTCATCGCGTGAGTTATCAAAAATTTCCCAAATAAGGTGATGCAAGCCATCGGGACCAGTGGTACCGATATACATACCCGGACGCTTGCGCACAGGGTCAAGTCCTTCAAGGACGGTGATGGATGATGCATCGTAACTGCCACTTTTCGTGGCAGTTTTCTTAGGTTTCTCCTCTTTAGCGCTCGCCATAATCTTAGCTCTAGTATACCACATTACGCACCTGTCTTCCCTTGCCCAAATGGGTATTTAGACGCATAGTGCAGGGGTCCGAGTCATCCATATATGGGAGGAACGTCATGGACGGACGCCAAGAGTACATCGAAGGTCCGCTCCGCGCCTTAGCGGAGCAGGTGCCCGAACTCCTCATGAAGGGAGCTCTCTACGCAGGAATCGTTGTCGTTGTTTTCGCGACCCTGTGCGGAGGACTCGCCTTCTTGAGCCGCTTCGGCAACCACCAATAACTTTTGGAGAACATTCTCCCCGCCCCCACAAAGGGCGGTCTTTTTTTATCTCGCCTCAAACCCTGGCTGACTTGAAAGAGTCTCTCCTACTGCGGACATTGCCGTATCTAAATCTACATCTGTAAGTGTGCGCTCCATGGATTCAAACACCAGACGAAAGGCATACGATATCCTTCCTTCCTTTTCAAAACGATCAAACAAATCAATGCGGGCAAGATACTCACCTGCTGAAGAAATGATGAGGTTTGCCACCTCTGATTCAAGTGTTCCTTCTGGAGTCCAGACAGCAACATCTCGAAGCGCAAAAGGATACGGCGAAAATGACGTGTACATTCCTTGAGAAGCGGTTGCCACCTCATACCCCTCTCCAAGTGAGCTCAAGAACTCGGACGTAAGAAGACACTCAGCAACACCTTCGTCTTCTAGTGTAAGCGTGAGTCCAAGTGTGTCACGTAAGTGTGTGCACACATCAAGGAGAACAGCTGGCTTTGTCTTTCCACCAGCTCCTCGATTCCCGATACACAGTGCGAAAGATTCTCCTGTACTTGTAAACACTGAACCAAGCTCAAATAGTGACACGTCAGGCGTAGGACCAAATACTCGAGGAGCTACGAGAACAGCACGCGAAAGTGCTTCACGCATATTTTCGGTAAGTGACGCACGGAGCCATGGTTTCGCCTGATCAAGAGGATTGGCGAGCTCAATAGCACCCTTCCTTGCAAAGCTTTGGGTACTCACCTCTGTAAATCCTCGCTCTAAAAGCACATCCTTAATATGCTCAATGCCCTGAAATACTGGTGACGCTGGAGCGACTTCGAGAGCTGGTAACGGTAAGGCAGGTACACTCTCATATCCAACTAACCGTCCTACCTCTTCAATAAGGTCTTCCTTAATGACTATGTCCCGTCGTTCAAATGGTGGTGTGACGGTATAGGTGTCAGTCTCAAGAGTAAATGCGCACCCAAGCGCGGTGAGGACACGTTCTACTTGCTCTCGTGTATATGGAATTCCAAGTCTTGCCTCAATATCTTTCAGGGATACTGAAACGGGAACAACCTCTTCTTTGTGCGGATACACATCCACCACACCAACAAGTTCCCCACCCGCAATATCAGTAATGAGTTTAATGATATCGCGCATACCGTAGGCACACAGTTCTGCCGAAGGACGATTCTGGTAACGAAGCGAAGCGTCAGTCCAGAGCTTTAACTTCTGTGATGTCTTTCGAATCAAGGTGCCGTCATAGGTACCGACAGAAATAAAGAGGTCAACCGTTTTCTCATCAACTCCTGAATGGAGTCCTCCCTTAAGTCCTGCAATATCAAGCGCTGTTCCACTGGTCGAATCAGCTATCACAAATGTGTCAGGAGTGAGTGTGTATGTGTCACCGCTGAGCACGGAGACTTCCTCTCCTTCCTGTGCCCGTCGTATCGTAATGCGCGCAACATCGCCATCCTTAGAAATCTTTCCCAGGTCAAAGGCGTGCAGTGGTTGACCAATATTGAGCATGACGGCATTCGTCGCATCCACAATATTATTAATGGAACGCTGTCCTACTGCCTCGAGCTCTTCTCTAAGCCACACAGGAGACTCTCCAACGGTAACTCCCCGAATAACAGCACCCATATGTCGTCGCACAAAAGTGTCATCAACGGAAACGGTAAGAGCATCTGTCGTTTGGAAATCTGGTACCGGGAGGTGTAGTGGGTCGTACTTGAGTGGAAGATTAAGTGCCGCAGAAATTTCAAGAGCGACACCACGATGTGAGAGCGCGTACGCTGCTCTGTCTGGAAGCACCTTCACATCAAGCATGGTCTCGGTCATCTCCTCAATTTCACATGAGTGAAAGGTAAGCGCGTCAGCGACCGCCTCTACACTTGGGAGTGGAGTTTCAAAATATTTCTGGAGCCAGGCGAGTGAGACTTTCATATCGTAAGAAGTACGCTATTGCACGGTTTGATCAAAGCCGTACACAAAGCGCGTATCACCTGAATGAAAGAGTCGCACATCAGGCACACCGTGCTTCACCATAATGAGTCGTTCAAGCCCTCCGCCAAAGGCGTACCCTGCGACTTTTTCTGGGTCGAGTCCTGCGTTTTTGATAACGTTTGGATGGAGCATGCCGGCTCCACACATCTCAAGCCATCTCCCCTCTTTTCCAGGTGCTTCAAACCACATATCTACCTCTACTGAGGGCTCAGTGAAGGGAAAGAAGCTCGGGCGAAATCGCACCTTCGTCTCTTGACCAAAGTACTCTCTATAAAATTGATCGAACATTCCTTTTAGGTGGGCAAGGGTCACCGTGCCCACAGGTCCAACAGCAAAACCATCAAGCTGGTAGAACTGCGCCTCATGCGTCATGTCAGTTGCTTCATTACGAAAGACCTTAGCGGGAGCAATAGCACGATAGGTGTCGAGCCCCTCCTTCGCCATCTTTTCAAGACAACGGATTGATACCGAGGTAGTGTGCGTGCGCGGTGCTCTTGGAGTTCCCTCCTTTGTCCAAAAAGTGTCTTGCATGTCGCGGGCTGGATGGTCCGCAGGCACATTGAGTGCGGTGAAGTTGTACCACTCATCCTCAAGCTCTGGTCCGTACTCAATACCAAAGCCCATACGACCAAAAATTTCAGCAATTTCTCTCGTAGCAACCGTTATTGGGTGGAGGCGTCCTTCTGCCATGTTCCCCACAGTATACAAGGACTTGAATAGAAAAAATAGGGCGAATTTGCTATGCTTTGGAGAACGCCTCGCGATTATGGATCTCGAACTCCTTGCCTACCCCTTTATCTTCCTAGGACTCTATTTTGAAGTGTTCATGCTTCTTACCTTTCTCTCGTCACCTGCAAAGGATAGGAGAACACGTCCGGCATCAAGTCACACGCCAAAGGTAGCTATTATAGTTCCCTGCTTTAACGAAGAAACCACCATTAAGGGCACGGTCGACTCACTCCTCGCCCTTGAGTACCCTAAGGACAAACTTTCCATCGTTCTTGTTAATGACGGCTCCACTGACAATACGAAAAATGTGATGGACGCCTACCAGGGACATCCAGGCATTATGATTGTGCACAAAGAAAACGGAGGGAAGCACACCGCAATCAACGAAGGCATTCGTCTTTCACCTGATGCCGAATTTGTAGGGTGTCTGGACGCAGACTCATTCGTCGACCCGAGCGCTCTACGCGAAATTGTTTCCTGTTTTGATAATGCAAAGGTCGCCGCAGCAACCCCTGCCATGTCTGTATTTCAGCCTCGCTCACTCTTGGAGCACATGCAAAATATGGAGTACATTTTTGGTATTGCTCACCGTCATGTGCTCTCAGCAGTGAACGGCATCTATGTAACACCTGGTCCATTCTCCTTTTACCGAAAATCAGTTATTGATGAGGTGGGCGGTTTTCGTCACGCACACCAAGCAGAAGACATGGAAATGGCACTGCGTATTCAAAAGGCAGGATATCTTATTGAAAATGCTCCTCGCGCTCGGGTATACACCAAGGTGCCTCGTACGGTGCTCAAACTTATTAAGCAACGTACACGTTGGACCACCGGCTTTTTGCGTAACATGACCACTGAGTACCGTGACCTTGTAGGAAATCCAAAGTACGGCGTCTTGGGTCTCATGGTATTACCACTTGGTTTTGTCTCAGTTGTAGGTGGTGTGACACTCTTCTTCCTGGCACTCTTTAGAACCGTATACGAAATTGCTCGTAGTATCTTTCTCCATGGTGACCTTCCACTCATATACACCCTTACCCCTCACATTACGTTTGAATGGTTCTACCTCCCTATTACCTTCATTACCATCATCTCAGTTATTGCAGGAGCGATTCTCGTTTCATTCATGATTATCGGTAAGCGAGTCTCTGAAACCCCTACCGGTAACCTGACCTTCTCACTGGTCGTATACGCACTCATATACGGTCTTATTGCACCGTTTTGGCTCATGCGGGCGTTATCCGACCTAGTGACAGGAACTCGCCGTTCTTGGCGCTAAACTTAAGCTTATATATGTCTACAGAAACACTTTCACCTACATCAAGAAACGCCATTCTTGCCCTTTTTATTACCCTCGCAATTATCGGGACCGTGGTCTACGCCGTTAATTATCTTGACCAGCAACGGGTTCAAGAACTAAACGCCATTCAGACACAGCTTTCCACAGACACGCTCTCTATAGAGACTCAGTTCTCACTCCTTGAAGAAGTACCTTGTGAAGATATTGCTGAAGGCACACTCCTCTCTCAAGAGGTCGGTACGCTCGGTGACAAACTTGCCTACACTGAAAATCGCCTCGGAAGTGATAACGCCGAAGTATTGCAACTGAAAAAGCAATACACACTTCTTCAGATTCGTGACTACCTCCTTACCAAGCGTCTTCGTGAGACCTGTGACCTAGAGCCCGTAGTCGCACTCTACTTCTACTCAAACGCAGGAGACTGTAAAGACTGTGAACGGGCCGGTGCAGCGCTCTCCTACCTTCGTGAGACCTACCCTCGTTTGCGCGTGTACTCATTTGACTACCACCTTGAGCTTGGCGCCCTACAAACACTTGAGCAGGTTGAGAAGGTAGAACCAGTCTTCCCTGCCTTTATTATTGAAGGAAAGCGTTCCTACGGATTCACCACGCTTGAGGACTTTGAAAAACAGTTCCCTAAGCGCCTATTTGCTGCCACCACTACCAACAGTTCCGTTATTAAAAAATAATGGTAGGATAGCAAAATCGCCGGGATAGCTCAGTTGGTAGAGCAACGGTTTTGTAAACCGTAGGTCGCGAGTTCAAGCCTCGCTCCCGGCTCCATATATAGTGCTTATGGATTAGGCAACGGTTTTGTAAGAAATGACCCCGGAAGATAACCGAGGTCATTTCTTTCTATCGTCGCTCTCTCGCACACCTAATGAACCCTCAAGTGTGGCTCGTTCGCTCGATAGTAAACCTCCGGTCTGAAGTTCAAGCCTCGCTCCCGGCTCCATACATACAAAAAGACCCCTCTATTAGTGGGGTCTTTTTGTATGTATTTATTCACCGAGCGTACGATCTTCCTCGTCGACAACATCCTTTTTCTTTGGACTCTTTATGGGAAATACTACCCGAGACATGAACCCGGGGAGGTGCAGACGTCTCACTGTAGGGTCCTTCTTCTGGAGCGCCACGAGCGGGTTGCTCCTCATGTACTTAACAAAACGTGTGAGATTTCGTTCCATAAACCGAACAGCGAGCAACGTAGCATGCGCAACGTCATGAGCAATACGCACGACGATAACCTTAAGCGTGTGTGAGAAAAATGCTGGCCAATCTACGTGACGTGCCACAAAAGCCATTTGAGTAAGTCTATGGTCGAGTTCCCCACGCACAGTACCTAGGATGCGGGTAGCTGTTTTCTGTTCAAACTGTGTAAGAAGAAGAAACCCTCCCAACAAGAGGCACACTGTACCAATAAGTATCAGGTGCAACATAGTGCTTTAGGTATGGCTATCCGCGCGCTGAAAAGCGTACGAACTGAGATATTTCAACACGCTCTCCAAACTTCTGACTTGCTTCAGTAATGAGGTCACGTACGGTCTTTGAGTCATCCTTAATAAAAGGCTGTTCAAGAAGGACCTGATCCTTAAAGTAGCTCTGCATTTTTCCTTCAAGAATCTTCTCCTGCATTTCAAGAGGCTTATCCTTTACCTCCTCTACAAATACTGCGTGAGCTGCCGTGCGCGCGTCATCATTAATATCCTCACTTTTGAGGTAGGTGGGGTTCGTTGCGGCAACCTGCATGGCAATATCACGAGCAAGCGTTGCAAATTCCTCATTGCGTGCCACAAAGTCTGTCTCTGAAGAAAGAAGGACCATGGCACCGATCTCTCCTCCATGAAGGTAGGTAGCAACCTGTCCTGCGCCGAGTTCACGGTCAGACTTTTTATCAGCGGCTGCACCACTTCGTTTACGAAGGATTACCTCTGCCTTATCGACATCACCCTCTGCCTCTTCCAGGGCCTTTTTGCACTGCATAATAGACACGCCGGTGCGGTCTCTAAGCGATTTAATAACATCAGTAGAAATGTCCATAGCAACAGAGAAATTATGTAGATAAGCGCCCAAAACGCTTCGTAGTAGATGAAGCTTATGCCTTTCGCCCTGCCTCAAAGGCTGAGGTCAATTCTTCAAGCACAAGAGTAACGGTCTGACGTGAAGCATCGTTAACCGCAACTGGATACGCTGCATCTTTGAGATTACAGTCAGAACTCATAATACCAATGACAGGAATGCCTGCATCACGAGCCTCCTTTGTTGCGTGCGCCTCATGGCGAGTATCAACAACCACCATAGCATCAGGACGACGCTCAAGATCGCTAATACCGTGAAGTCGCTCCGTCAAACGGTCAATCTCGCGGTCAATGTAAATACGCTCAAGCTTTGTATAGAGCTTATTAAGTTCGCCTGATTCACGCTTTGCGGTTAGGTCAGCCAAGCGGTCAATGCGCTTCTTGATCTCAGTAAAGTTTGAAATGGTGCCTCCGAGCCAACGTCCATCAACATACGGAGCACCAATACGCTCAGAAGCCGAACGCACAAGGTCAGACACCTCACGCTTTCCACCTACAAACAGTACGGTCTTTCCATCGCGCGCAAGTGCGGCAATTGCCTTTTTAGCCTCAGCAAGCTGAGCATCACTCATGGCAAGGTCAAAGAGTTCAACTTTCGACTTACTGCCGATTATAAAAGGCTTCATGGTTGGATGCCGACGACTCTTGAGTTGCGCAAAGTGAGCGCCCGCCCCGAAGAGACGGTCAACACCAGGTCCGGCCATTTCAGATATGGTCATAGTAGCTATACCGTACCATAAGGCCTTTTTTGAGGCAATGGCTTACTATTACTCATCATCCTCGTCAGAAGCGGCCCCGAGCCCGCCTTCTAAGGCTCGAGTTTTAAGGGTTTCAACGATGCCGTCCAACCCACCTGCCATTATCTTTGGAAGATTATGCCATGACTCCTTGAGCCTATGGTCAGTAACGCGATCTTGGAGAAAGTTGTAGGTTCTAATTTTTTCAGAACGGTCTCCAGTACCAATCTGACCTGCACGTAGGTCAGAATGAGTCTTCGCTTCTTCCTCAATAGCAAGGGTTTCAAGCTTTGCGAAAAGAATCTGCATTGCCTTCTCACGGTTCTTGAGCTGGGAACGCTCTGAGGACGAGCGTACATCGATACCACTGGGCTTGTGAATCAAACGCACCGCAGTTTCAACTTTGTTCACGTTCTGTCCGCCAGCACCTCCTGAGCGAGTAAACTCCATCTCAATATCAGAAGGGTCAATGGTTACCGTAGGTTTCTGACGAAGTGGCAGAGCCGCCACCGAAGCTGTTGAGGTATGGATTCGTCCAGACTTCTCAGTCAAAGGAACACGTTGGACACGATGTACACCAGTTTCAAAACGAAGCGCTTCATACGCGTCCGCACCATTGATTTCAAGAGTGAGGTCGTCAATAATGCGCACCTTCCATCCCTTTATTTCAGCGTATTTTGAGTACATATCAAACAACTCACGCGCAAAAAGCGTCGCCTCGTCTCCCCCAGCGCCAGCCCTAAATTCAAGAACGATAGCGTGTGGCTGACTTGCCTCCTCCTTCTCCTTATTTAAAATGTGCTCAATCTCTGAAAGAATTTCTTGCTGGCGCCCCTTCATACGCTCTATATCTGCCTGAGCGATTTCAAGAAGCTCAGCATCGCCTTGAGAGGCCGTCTCCGTTTCTTCAATTTCACGAGACAAGCGTTCATACTCTTCAGCCAAATATGCTGTTGCGAAGTTTTGTTTAAATTCTGAAGAATATTCCATAAAGGTATGATAGCGCGAAATGCCCGCCCGAAGTATTCGGGCGGGCATTTCTATACGTAGTTACTTACGCTTTGCGGCAGCTACGCGCTGCTTGAAACGCTCAACACGTCCTGTTTTGTCGAGTGTTCGATCTTCACCAGTGTAAAACGGGTGAGACGCTGATGAGATTTCGACAGTGTACTTTGGGTACTCCTTGCCCTCGTAGGTCGCTGTTTCTGTTGTTTTTACGGTTGAACTAAGTAAAAACTGCTCTCCTGAAGAGAGGTCAACAAAGACGACGGGTCGAAATTCTGCTGGATGAATATCCTTTTTCATGTAGGTATTACCTTACTACAACAAAACCCGAGAAGCAAGGCTTCCCGGGTTTTGAAGAGCTCTAGACCCTAACTAGAATATCGTCCACTTTGTCGATACGTTGATCACTGACTTAGCCGTCGCTTCCCCACCGTCACAAGAGACTGTGTAGGTGCTCTGTCCAGTGAGCGCTGGAGTGTTGATGGTGGTTGAAGGGACGCCACAGGATGAGGCTGTGAGTGTCTGGTTCACGCCAGGACCAGTAACAGTACAGGTGCCATCGACTCCTGAAGCTGAAACCGTAAGTACTGATGTGCCTCCTGTAGTGACACGGTCAGGAAC
>JAGOQE010000015.1 GCA_017991635.1 Minisyncoccota bacterium
CGCGTATGAAGTGCTCTGACATTATACGCGTGCACCGAGCGAGCCCGGGTACGCTTACGTACGAGGGCGAGCGAGGTCACACGTATGAAGTGCTCTGACATTATACGCGTGCACCGAGCGAGCCCGGGTACGCTTACGTACGAGGGCTCGGTAGTTCCGAGAATAGCATAAAACCGCGCCTGGAGCGCGGTTTTATGCTATTTAGATTAGAACTTACGCTGCTGCCTGAACTCCAAAAAGATCCTCGAGCTTTTGCTTATCAAATCCGACGATAATTTCTTCGTCCACAACAATAACTGGCACACCCATCTGACCGCTCTTTGTAATCATCTCCTGACGCTTTTCCAAATCAGAAGCAACGTTATGCTCTGTAAAGGAGACATTGTGCTCCTTGAAGAACTCCTTAGTCATCTGACAAAAGTGACATGTTGGGGTGCTGTAAATTGTTACGTTTTTATCCATATCTATGTGTTTAGTAGTGAGAGTATACCATATGGCACCTGTGGATAGCGCTTAACGCCTTCTTTGACCAATATTATCCTCGTGATTTAGACGTCCTAAAGAAGCAAGTCGTGCCACCTCCCGTTTCTTCTCCTGGAGCGCTTCCGTATCCTGCATATATTTCCTTCTAAATTCAGGAATCTTACGTGCAATATCTGAGAGTTTACTCTTTACGCGTCCCAAGAGCGTTCGTGCCTCCGTTGACTCACGCTTTGCCTCCTCCTGTGCCCTTTTTGCTCGAATAACCTTTGATTCTTCAGTACGAAGCTCACGAGACAGTTCTTCCTTTCTCCTTTCAGAAGTCTCAAGTGCGGCGGTTGCCTCATGTTCCTTAGCACTTGAACGTCGAATCAAAAGCTCGGCCTCATCAACCTGTCCCTCGAGCGTACGCTCCTCACGTTCAGCTTCCTGGACTGCGCGCTCATCAGTTCGGACGTCATCTTCAAGACGTCTCTTCTCGCGCTCTAGTTCAAATACATCAGGCATATAGGTTTATAGTACCACTACCAAAACCCAAACCAGCCAAAGAATTTCTTCCACCATGGAAGTGGAGGTGGAGGTGGAGCCTCTTCCTTTGGTACAACAATAATCACTTCTTCATGCTCCTTCGCTACGCCAAACGTTTCCCGGAGCGTTGCTTCACGTCCTCTTGGCGTGTGGAGGTCTGAAAGCGTTGACGTTAATGTGGCCTCACGTTCACGAAGCACTGCCAGTTCCTCAGAAGTTTTCTCTGCCCTACTTCGAGCAAACTCTTCCTTACGATATAGATCTACTACCAGATACAAAAACCACAGTATGAAAGCGGAGAGCAGCGCGACAATAATGTATTCCCGCATGCGTTTACGATTGAGACGAAACTTCATCTCTCCAAGTATAGCAAGCGTTTAGCGGTCCGAGTCTTGCACCATTTTCATGAACACTTCCTGGGGAATATCCATCTTAGCGTGCGCACCACGACGCTTCTTTCCCTTCTTCTGCTTCTCCAAGAGTTTCATTTTACGCGTAATGTCACCTCCATACAGGTAGCCGGTCACATCCTTTCGGAGCGCCGAAATACTTCGGGAGGCGAGAATACGTCCGAGGGCATGTGCTTGAATCTTTACTACGAACATTTGCTTAGGGAGGATGCCCTGAAGTTTCTCTACCATTCGTTCGCCCTCTTCCTCAACGCGCCTTCTAGATACGATGCGAGCAAACGCTGGCACAGCTTCTTCAGCTACAAAAATTTCAAGCTTAACGACGTCAGCAGGACGTTCGTCTAGAAATTCATATGAAAGGGACGCATACCCTGAAGAAACGTTCTTCACACGATCAAAGAATCCACGCATGAGCTCTCGGAGCGGCATCTCAGCAGCAAGCTCAATACGTCCATCAAGATGCGCTTCAGTGTTATTTACCATCCCCTCATGGTCTTGGAAGAGCTGAATCATGCCCGACAGAGAGTCAGGGGGTGTAATAAGCACCACGTTTACCCACGGCTCTTCGATGTGTCCTATATCTCCAAAGGCCGGGAACTTTGAAGGCGTGTAGACCGTTTCTCGTACACCCTTCTTGTCAGTAACCACGTAGGCAATGGTTGGTATGGTTACGATAAGCTCCAAGTTAAACTCACGACGAAGTCGCTCGGTAACAATTTCAAGATGGAGCATTCCCAAGAAACCACAGCGGAATCCTCTTCCAAGCACTCCCGAAGATTCCTCCTCAAAGGAGAGTGAGGAATCTGAAAGACGTAGACGCTCAAGCGCTTGGCGAAGGTTAGGGAGATCATCCTGACTCTCAGGATAGACTGAGGCCCACACGACGGGACGAGGACGTTCAAAACCAGAGAGTGCTACTGCACCCTTACGATCAGTCATCACGGTGTCTCCAACGGCAACCACTCCAGCCTCTTTCACGCCAGTAACTATGTAGCCAATCTCTCCTGCACTAAGAGAATCAGTGGACTTCTCGTCTGGCATAAAGATACCTGTCTCAAGTACTGTAAACCGCTCTCCTGCGGCACCCAAACGAAGCACGTCTCCCTTCTTGAATGAGCCATCAAATATACGCGCATACACGGTAATGCCTCGATGTGTTGAGTATGAAAAGTCAAAGATAAGGGCGCGCGCATCTTGCCCTTCTCCTCTACGAGGCTTAGGTACACGAGTTATAACTGCCTCAAGCAAATCCTCTGCACCCTCTCCTGTTCTCCCAGACACTCTAAGCACGTCCTCAGGATCAACGGAGAGTAGTTCAGCAAGCTCAAGGGTTACCTCGTCAGGCCTTGAAGCTGGTGCATCAATTTTTGAAATAGCTGGAATAATCACACATCCGGCCTTTTTTGCCATAGAGAGCGTAGTAAGTGTCTGCGCCTGTACTCCCTGTGTTGAATCCACCAAAAGAATCACTCCCTCTACAGCTGAAAGAGCTCGCGATACTTCATATGCGAAATCAATGTGTCCTGGAGTATCAATTAGATTAAGTGTGTACTCTTGACCATCTTTTGCGGTATAGCGCATACGCGCAGGTTGCATCTTAATGGTGATACCACGTTCGCGTTCAAGGTCCATCTTGTCGAGAACTTGGTCACGCATCTTTCTGGCCTCAATGGTGCCAGTACGCTCAAGAAGCCGGTCAGCAAGAGTAGACTTGCCGTGGTCAATATGGGCAATTATGGAAAAGTTTCGTATGTGATCAGTCATCTATTGTGGTGGGCCACTCAGTACAGCTCCTGTAGGCTTCAGTGAACGTGCAAACGTGGCCTTTTTAAGAGCGTCGTAGACATCTCTAAATTCCTTGTTTTCAAGCAATATAAGGATGGCAGAAGCAACCGCTAGTCCCACCATACCAGCAACGACGCCTTGCGTGAAGACCGAGAAGAGACTCGTAAGAGGAGCGAGGGTACCCATGAAGGTGAGCGTACCGTAGGACGCGGCCCCACCTAAAATAGCTGCACCGAGCGCTTCAAGAAGGGGGCGTAGTAGTGTTTTAGAGATACCAGGCGCCACCTGCTTCAAGGTGACATACGCGACAATACCCATAAGAAGCTGTCCGAGTGTTGCCCCTACAGCAATGAGAATAACTTGCGCTCCTACAACACCTTCCACACGAAGGAGTGCCTCAAAGAAATGCTCAATAAATACTGTCTCAGAAGAGGCTACCAGGAGCAGTAATGCACACCCTACTGACGAAACGAGACCTACCAATTGAATCACTAACGGATTCCACGAGCGACCTGAAGCATAGAATGCACGGGAAGACAGGAGCACAAATCCCTGTGAAATAAGACCTATAAGCAAGACTGCGAGTACTGCCGCCGTGAGTCGAGTCGCGTCCCAGTCAAATGCTCCTGTACCAAGGACCATACGCACTACGTGAGCGCGAAGCACGATACCAAGAACAAGAATCACTGATGACCAGAATATCAAGTGTCGAGCTGCGGCCTGTAGAGTGTCGGAGAATGCCTGAAAATCTTTTCGCTCAACGTGCTCAGCAAGGACGGGGAAAGCAGCAGTTGCATACGAGGCCGCGACCAGAGAGAGCGGGACTAGGGAGAGGTTGAGCGCAAACGACAACACGCTTACACTTCCCACCCCTGTTCTTGAAGCAATCATCACCAAGGCAAGAGCGGTCAGTGTACTCACGAGAAGCGCCGATGAGCGAGGCAGTGAGTGCCCAACCAAGCTCACAATACGTTTTCTATCGGGCAGCACTAAGCGCGGGAACACACCCTCACTTATCACGACAGGAATGTGAATTCCTACGTGAAGCAATGCTCCTACCAGAACACCAAAACCAATACCCATCACTCCAAAAGCTGGATACCACGCAATAACACCAAGGATAATTCCGAGGTTATACAGAACCGGTGAAAGCGCGTACAGGAAAAACTTTCGCTTAACCTGGGTCACACTCATCAACACACCAGAAAGACCCAGCAGAAGAGGTTGCGCGAGAAGTAGCTGAGTCAACAGCACAAAATCAGACCCGAGCACTCCTGAGGCAACTTTCGGAAATAATACCGGAAGAATGTATGGGGCAAGTAGTGCAAGCACGAGTGAAAGCACACCACCCACAACCAGAAGAAACGAGGTCGCCTCAGAAAGCGTCTCGCGCATTTCCTTCTTATGCTTCCCTGAGATGAGCGGAATAAGAACGTACGCTGAGACCAAGGAAGCAACGAGTGCGAAGACGAGATCAGGAATCTTAAATGCTGCGTAATAGACATCAAGTGTCTCCCCTGCACCAAACAGGTGCGCGAAAGTTCTGTCGCGTAGAAGCGCTAATACTTGAGATGCGAGCGTGAGGAGAGCAAGCAGGTACGCGGCCTGATGAAGGCCGCGTACGGGTGCTGTTATCTTTCCTAATAGCTTGCGCACCATGGTGTGCTAGCGAGTTCCTGTAGCGCTATCTTCAACTGGTAGTTGTGGGATACCGAGAGCCCCAAGGCGAGATGCTGGGAATGGGTTTTTACCCGCCTCCAGTGTCTTTATGTCTGCAGCGACAGCCTGTGCGTTAGTGTCAGAGAGTGCTGCAACAGCCTGAAGTTCTTGAAGCGCCTGTGGAAGTTGTCCTGCGCTTGCGTACGCTACTGCGAGGAAGAATCGCGCATTTGCATACTGTGGGTTGAGCGACACTGCGCGTGAGAGCGCCACGATTGCACCTTGAGGGTCTCCTGTTCCTGAGCGAAGAATACCAACCTGGAACATAACTACAGGATCATTTGGTGTGAAGTATGCTGCTGCTTCTGCGGCCTGAAGCGCTTCGCGTGCCTTACCCTGTGAGACCTTCAACTGCGAAAGAAGGAAGATTGCTTGGGTGTAATTTGGCTTTAGGGCAATTGCCTCTAGAAGATACTCTTCAGCAGCTTCAGCCTTCTTATCTCCAATCTCAAGTTGTGCAAGGGTGAATGGAATTGACGGACTCGTAGGATTCAATTCCTTTGCGCGAAGATACGCGGTCTTTGCACTATCGTACGCTCCTGAGATACCAAGTGGAGCTACAGTCTGATACACGTTTCCAAGAAGTACCCAGTTCTGATAATTCTTTGGGTTCTTCTGTGTTGCAGTAAGCGCAGCTTCAACACTTGTTGAGAGAGCTTCCTGGAATTGCGCCTGTGCTTCTGCTGGCGCAAGTGACTGATCCTGAGCAATCTTGCTCATGCGAGCGAGTCCTGCTGAAGCGATGAGTTGGTACGCACGATCAGTTTCTGAGAACGATAGTGATGCAAGTGCTGATGTTCGTGCCTTGTCTACATTTCCCTGCTGAAGTGCAGTGGCGCCTTCAAGGTAGCTTGTCTCAGCAAGATAGCGCGTGGTGACGCCGAATGCTGCAACCACTGATGCAAGCAAGAGTAGGGTAAGAACAAAGACAATAACAAATCCAACGCGAGGGTTTTTAGAGAAGATAACTCCCCACTCGTGACGACCTGCTCCATGACGAAGCGTTGAGACAAATATACCCGCACTCATAAAGCCGATAGCAAGAAGAGCTGGGCCAGGAACTGATAGCACTGAGAGGAACAGCACGTACAAGAACGAAACGAATGAGGCGATTGAGATGAAGCGAATGAACGGATCGCTTGGTGCCTTAAACAGAATTCCACGAAGTCCAACCCAGAGAAATAGACCGATGAAGACAATCCATGCAAGTGCTCCAAGAAGTCCAGTGGTTACGAATGACGTTGGCACATAGCCAATTCCTGAAGTGAAATCAACATTCCAGAACACAGTCTCATTAAGCGCGCGCTCTCTAAAGGTGAGCCATGAAGAACCGAAGGTTCCAGGGCCAGAACCAAAGAGTGGAGATGCGGCGTACGTGTGACTTCCGACATCAAACGTTGACTGCCATGAGGGACGCACATCAAGGAAGTTTGCACCTAGTGACTGAGATAGGGCGTTTCCAATCGTATTACCTCCAATCACGAAGAAGATTGCGAAGACGAGCGTTATAAGAGGAGCTGCAAGAGAACGCGTGTCTGGAGATTGTGCAACAGCAGACTCACGCTCCGCCTCTGGCTGTGTAACGCCTGCAAAGTCTTCATCAGACTCATCTGCACGGCGTTTCATGATTGCTTCAATGAAGAGTCCGAGAGCAGTAAGACCTACAAGAACCCATACGATTGGAGAGTTTACAACTGCAAGAAGAAGGAGACTCACTCCACCAGCTATATAGACTGCCTTTTTGACGACACTCGACAACTTCACAAAGCGAAGAGCGATAAGACCGATGGAAACAACGAGACCGAGGAACATGCCTAGATCAGTAAATGAACCAACGAGATTTGTGGTTGCAGTAAGTGTTTGTGGAGAGAACTTAGAGACTGCAAGAATGAGCACCTGTCCGACAATGACGAGGAGTGCGCCAACAGCCATGACTTTATAGAATGCACGGTACTGCTCTGCCTTTCTGAAGACAAGCGCTCCAAGTGTGGCGAGAGAGGCCATAAGGACAACGAAGCCAAGCGTATCTGGCTCGAGCTGATTGCCGAAGAATGCCTGCTGAAGACCTACTCCAGAAAAGAGTGCTGATAGGAAGTATGCTGCGGGAAGAATCCAAAGCACACCAATGAGCGTAACAGGGGGAACAATAATATTTCCTCTAATCAAACGAGCGAGAATAAAGAGCGCCAAAGCAATGATGCCTCCCATCGCAAGCACCGATACCTTTGTGTAGATAAAAGGAATGGTGGCAACTGGAATGAAGGCAACGAGGCCCAACAGCACCGTTACTGACAATACCCATGCCGAAGCCTGGTCAAAAGAAAACCTACGTACTCCTGTGTGTTTTTCTTGCATACAAAATAACTACTTCTTGCCCTAGTAATACTACGTAGTATAACCCCTACGCTAAGAGTTAGTTTCAAAGCGGGGTGGATAGGCAAAAACCCGCCCTTACGGGCGGGTTTTTGCATGTTTTTGTACCTGTTCTATAAGCCGAATTCTGTACCCTAGGAAATCCTAAGGCGGCGACCATCTATCTGGGAATGCTGTTGCCAGCACCCTCAAGCGGCGCTCCGATTGCTCGGCACGGCCTTGCACAGAAGTAAGGATTTAGCCGTTTCACCCCTCTAGTTGCCTAGAGGACTCATCCGTTTACACGGATGCTTCTTTCTTTCGATTGAAGCGTCTCTGCTCGCACCTCGCACCTTACGGTGGACGGGCGTTACCCGCTACCCTTCTGCCATGTATTACTACACGCCTGTGTTCGGACTTTCCTCTAGCCATTTCTGGCCAGCGGTCGCCCAAACAGGTACCTATACATTATACCATAAACACAAAGACTGGGCTAGTGCCCAGTCTTTGTGTTTCCTCTCCTCCTAACATGGGAACTAATAGGCTTTCAAAAAGTGCTCCGTGCGAGGCACAATTTTCTTATTGATGAGATCTTTCTAAAATCTCCAGATGCGAGGCGCGGGATAAGAATTCTTGGAAACGTATCGAGTATACGGTGGAAAGAATTCTTGGGTCCTGCAACGAAGCAGGTGGAGGTTTTAGTAGATCGAACTAAATCTCGCAGACGCCTGATACGCAAGCCAGTTCTCTCTTCATCTCCGTCTCATCCGTTCGCTCATATGCGTAGAGCTTTCCGAAATCAATGTGCTGAAGCCTGCTTGCCATATCTTCATACTCAGCCTTAGTGATTGGCTCGTAGGGAGCAAGACGGTATACGTGGTTTGAACGAGGAAGGAATGAAAGGCCTCCAACGATATCCCAGTTCTCGTAGACCCAGTTTGCAACTGAAATCCACTCATCATCTCCAACTGAGATAGTTACTGACGGATTATGCTCGGTGTAGCTCGTCTTCACCATCTTCCAGTGCTCAAGCTGATCAAGGGCAGAAACGTCGTCTTTGCAGACAGCGCCTTCTGGAGACTTCACAGGAAATTCAAGTACGAAGGTGTTTGCTGTCTCCTCTACCTGTCCCACTTCTGGGTAGTACGGCACGCCTTGGTCTTTGAGCATCTTGAAGAGTGAGTCAGTTGCACTGATGCGAATACGGCGGATGTAGTACGGTGCGTGACGAGGGTGCATACCTGAAGCAACACCCAAGGTTTGAGACACGGTACCAGAAGGCTTCACACAGGTAATCGCCGTTGACTGATTAATACCGAAGCGCTCTGCATACTTCTTGTTGACCTTAATGGTCTCCTTACGCATAAGTTCAAGATTCTTTGCATCACGCGCTGCTTTTGAGTCCCACTGACCGGTGATAGACACACCGAGAAGTCGTTCTGCCTTACAGTTGTCAGTCCACTCCTTTGAGAGGTAGCCGAGATTTACCAAGGTTGATTGGTAGGTGCCAAGCATGGTTGCGAGGCGAGCCTTACGCACGAGAGACTCAGTAGTATCGTACTCACGTGCGACCACTTCAGTAAGGTTACAGAACTGCTTTGACTTCAGAATAATTTCTCCACAAGGATTAGTTCCTGCAGGTCCAGCAATACGTCCGTTTTTTACATAGCCAGTCTTCTCCCAGTACTCAATACGACGCTCAGGCAACTGACTAATGAGGGCGCCACGATTAAAGATGCCACGCTCTCCAGTACCGCTCTTCATAAGCGCCACCCACTCATCCATAAACTCCGCATTTGATGGCTTCTCATGATAGACCGCTGAGTTGTTTGCGATAGCACGGTGCGGATCAGTCATGTAGAACTGCCCCTTCTTTGCGTCCCGCACCAACTCATCATCAAGGTCAGAAAGAGAAATCATTGCGCTTCGGCGAACACCTCCA
>JAGOQE010000005.1 GCA_017991635.1 Minisyncoccota bacterium
CTGCTTCCGTGCTTCCATACGCGCTTGATGTCTTTGCCCGTATCACACCGCCAGTAATTGTGAAGCCTGCCCTTGGTTCAGGTTCGCGCCATACCATTCTTCATATTCAAACAAAGGAAGAGCTTGAACGGGCGTTTACTATTGCCAATCAAGTCTCGCCGTTTGTCGTGATTGAGGAGGAGTTAGTTGGTCCCGTGTATCGAGCGACAGTAGTGAACGGAAGACTAGAAGCAACTCTTCGTCGCGATCCACCGCACGTTGTTGGCGACGGGGTTTCTACTATCTCTGAACTTATAGAAAAGGCAAACGAAAATCCAAAACGTAGTGGCCCATACTACTCAAAGCTGGCGCTTAATGAGAAAGCACAAGAAGAACTTTCGTACCAAGGTCTAACGGAGTCTTCTGTGGTTCCAGAAGGGAAGAATGCGTACTTGCACCAGAAGGTGAATTGGAGCGTGGGAGGAACGACTGCAGACGTGACCGATGATGTTCACGAGGATAACAAGGTTCTCTTTGAAGAGGTCTGTAACGCGCTCAACGCACCTATTACGGGCATTGATTTCATCATTGAGGATATAAGTCGTTCATGGAAGGAGCAGGAGCGTTGTGGAATTCTGGAGTGCAACTCCATGCCGTTCTTTGATAATCACCACCTGCCGTTTGAAGGCACTCCAAGAAACGTAGCGGCAGCAATCTGGGATATGGTGCAACCGCAAAGGTAAGCCGTATTTTGTAGTTTTTTATGCTCTCAAATTGATTGCGCCATGGTTCCTAGGTTGTATACTGTATAGACGGTCGAGATCATTGCCAGCCAATCCTAGTCTGGTCTTTCTTTTTTGAAAGCCGGACACAAAAACTACTATGGATGATACACAGAACACAAACCCAGAAATGGAACCTGTTATGGACGCACCTGAGGAGACTGCTGCTGAAGAAGTAGCAGAAGCCCCAGCTGAGGAAAGCAATGACGAGGCAGCTGCTGCCTAAGTCACGCACATAAACGAAGGAAACCACCTCAACGGTGGTTTTTCTCGTTTATGCGCACTTGGTCTTAATCCACTGATAGATATCCTCAAGTGCCTTCACAGCGTCGCCTGCAGCGATATTGTTTTGGTGGTAGAGCTCGTCGGTGCAGTCTCCCGCAGCCCACACACCCTCGACAGACGTGTGTTGATTCCGTGCGTCAGTAACCACGCGTCCTACAGCGTCCACCTCCACCAAGTCCTTTGCATAGCTGGTGTTTGGAAGAACGCCAATTTCAACAAAGACTCCAGAGACCGCGAGCGTTTCCTCTGAGCCTGTTTCTTTATTCCGTACCTTTAGGCCTGACACAAACTGCTCACCAAGCACCTCTGTGGGCTCTGTGTTAAGTAGTGTCTTCATGTTGGGGTGCTTCAAGACACGCTCAACGGTAATTGGGTCTGCCTTAAATTCCTTATGGCGGTGAATAAGGGTGACGGATTTTGCGTACGCGAGGAGTTGCGCAGCTGTTTCAATACCAGCATTTCCTCCCCCGACAACAGCCACATCCATACCTGAAAAGAGGGGTCCATCGCAGGAAGCACAGTAGGAGAGACCCTTATTGTCGAAGGTCTCTGCACCAGGCACTTCAAGCTTTCTCCGTGCTGCACCTGAGGCAATAAGGACTGCTTTTGCCATGTAGGACTTTCCGCTCTTCGTGGTGGCAGTAAAGGTGCCCTCAGGAGTGCGTACAAGGCTCTCTACGCGCTCTCCTTCTACAGTCTCTACCATATCGCGCTTATACGCATACAAGTGCTCCTTGAGCGATTTTGCGAGGTCGGCACCAGAAATCTTTACCGTACCTATCCAGTTCTCAATACCGTCAGAGACAGTTGATTGACCGCCGAATTCTTCAGTAATAAGCACAGTCTTCAAACACTTACGGGCTGCGTAGACTCCAGCGGCAACTCCTGCTGGTCCTCCACCGATGATGATAAGGTCGTTCATAGTTTCCCAAGTATACCTGAACTACTTCGTCTGTGTCTTGTGCATTAGTCCATGAGCGCGCGAAGGGCTGGTTCAAGGGTGACGGCATGTCCAGAGCCATAGACCACCATAATGCGGTCATGCTTCTTGAGTGCCTCGATAACACGCGTGAGTATGTAGGTGTCTCGGTAGTGAGTGAGTACTGAGGAAATCTCATTTCCAACGGTATCAATACGTCCCTCACGGGGCATTGGGTCCACACGTTCTTTCATTGAGGTTTCAACAGTCTTGCTGATGTCCTCTCGAACTCCCACCGCGAGACCAGCAAACTCTTCAGGAGGAATACCTGAGCGAGCTTCTACTTCGAAAAGAGTTTTATCAATGAACTCATCCTTGCGAGAAGCGAACGCGTCTTCATCCGTACGGTAATACTGCTCCAGTTGTCGGGTGACGTAGTGCAATATAATGTCACGCTTACTAAAACCCTCTCGGATAAGAAATGTAGTTTGAGAGGAAAGTGTTGGTTCAGGTGATTCAAAATCAATTCCGGATTCAGAAGCTCGTTTCAGTGCGTACATGTTTTCACCAAGTGTCTTTGCTTCCGTGTCGCTCATGCCGAGCACCTTGTTCAGCACCTTCTCCTTCTGGTCTTGGATTCCTTCCATGCCCTCCACAAGAACAAGGTCGGGTTTATGAAAGTTCATATGCTCACTAATGTAGTGATACATAGGATCCTCAGGGTTGTGCACGTGAGGAACGCCAAGCATAGTAAGTCGTTTGTTTCCCTTAGCGAGCTCGTAGCTGTAGGCACGGGTTCGCTCTGGAGAGGTAACCCAAAAGTGCTCGCTGTATTCCTTGGGAGTCAGAATGAGCTTTTGTAGCGCCTTGATTGTGGGGCCGGTTTCCTTTCTTGGTGCCGAGTCAAAAGACATGTCCAAAGTGTAGCAGAAACCCCGCGCCATAAGGCGCGGGGTTTCTCTCTCACGGAGCGAGGTGTTCGATTTGAAACCGTAAGAATTTAGAGGTACAGACTTTATCCTACGGAGCGAGATACAAAAAACGGCACCGTAAGAATTTAGAGGTGCCGTTTTTTCGTATCGAGCGGAGCTCTTACTTTTTGTGTCGACGAAGGAAACTTGGAATTGCACCCCATGCCTCATCATCTTCTTCAGGAGCCTGAGGAAGTGGCTTCTCATCACGAGGCTTGGCAGTCACGATAGGCTCTTCACGGCGTGTGATAGGAGTCTCATCAATGACCGGGAGAACAGTTTCGCGTGTCTCTTCTGGCTCAGGGCGCTTGTTTCCAAGGATGCCAGTCTTAGCCTGTACTTCGTTGAAAATCATGCCACGAGAAGGCTCGGCTTCAGCCTTAAGTGGTTGAGCAAAGAGTGAACGCTCTGGTGAACTTGATTCACCTGAGATGTCAGGGAAACCGGTTGCGATAACGATAATGCGGATTTGACCCTTCTTAAGCTTCTCATCGCGCATGATACCGAAGATAACCTTCGCACCCTTATCAACTGATTCAGAAACGACCTTTGCTGCTTCTTGAACTTCAAGAATACCGAGGTCATCACTTCCCGCAACGACAAAGAGGATTCCCTTAGCGCCATTGATAGATACATCAAGGAGTGGGGAATTAACGGCAAGAGCTGCAGCCTCACGTGCACGGTTGTCGCCGTCGGCAACACCGATACCCATAAGGGCAGGACCAGCACCTTCCATGATGGCCTTAATATCATTGAAGTCCGTATTGATTTCTCCTGGAGTAGTGATGATGTCTGAAACACCCTCAACTGCTTGACGGAGAATCTCGTCACACATAGCAAAGGCATTACGCGCTGTAGCTTGTGCGTCTACTACTGAGAGTAGCTTGTCGTTTGGAATAACGAGGAAGGCGTCTACTTCCTTCTTAAGCTCGGAAAGACCTTTCTCGGCGATATCCTTTCGCTGAGCACCCTCAAATGAGAATGGCTTGGTGACGACTGCAACGGTGAGTGCACCGAGTTCTTTTGCGATCCGTGCAACAACTGCAGATGCTCCAGTTCCCGTACCACCTCCCATACCGCAGGTCACAAAGACCATGTCAGAACCTTGGAGTGCTTCTTGAATTTCCTGACGGGTTTCTTCTGCTGCGCGTCGGCCAAGTTCTGGATTCATTCCAGCACCAAGTCCACGAGTCAGATTTTTTCCGATGTGAATTTTCTTTCGTGCAAGAGAACGGTGAAGATCTTGTGCGTCAGTATTAATTGCGATGAACTCAACTCCTTTCACCTTGGAGTTAATCATGTGATTGATCGCGTTGTTTCCAGAACCGCCGACACCAACGACGCGGATGCGTGCGAAAGTCTCAATCTCAGGGGTAACGCGCTTGGACATAGGTAGATAAATAAGGCCTCAGGTAATAATCCCTATGATACCAAAGGGATTTTCGATGCAAATATTGACAGAAGTGATAACCGTGTTGCTTCTACGGCATGAATTGCTTCAAAAATGTAGCAATTGATTCAGAAAATCCAGAAAAAGGACTCTTCTTAGTGGTCTCTGTTTCTCCAGTAAGTCCCCAAAGAGCCAGTCCGTAGGCTACGGACCACGTGGCGTCTCTAATTTTAGTGTCTGAAGAAAGCTTCAAATCCGCGATGCGTGAAGGGAGGGCAAGAGAGCCTTTTGCGATGTCTGCGATTGAACCTTGTCCACTGCCTCCACCTGACAAAATGATGCCGGCAGGCAAATTTCCACGTCTTCCGATGGCGCGGAGGTGTTTATCGATTAAATCAAACATGTGTTTAAAACGAGCCGTGATGATTTCCTCAATGCGTTTTCTTGAGTACATTGCGCCACCAAGTCGTCCTAATTTAATGCGTTCTGCGTCCTCAAGAGAGATTTTAAATCCAAGAGCGAGGTCATCAGTGATGTTTGTTGAACCTATTGGAAATACTTTAAGTGAAATGGGAACGCCTTCGTCGTACACCACAATCGAAACAGTTTCAGCGCCAATATTTGCGAGAACACAGCCCTTCATTTTTTGGTCACGGGTAAGCGTTACATAGGAGCCGGCAAGAGGAGATGCCATGCGATCGATAACTTCAACTTCAGCGGCTTCAACGACATTCGTGAGAAGGCTTGCGTGTTGTGCGAGACAGGTGACAAAGAGGTACTCCACCTCAAGTTTGGTGCCCTTCATACCAATAGGATCACCAAGAACCTTCTGGCCATCCACTCGGAAGGAAAGTGGAATCTCATGGAGCACTTCACGGTTTACAAAATTAGGAGAGGCACTTTCCCTGGCCATTGAAGAAGCCTTCTCAAGGTCGTGCTCAGTGATGAGCTGGTCAGGGCGCACGATAATGGTCTCACCGCTACTCCTCGTCTCATCTAGAGAGACACCACCAACAGCGAGAAATGCTCCTTTCACTTCAACACCAGCTGACTTCTCGGCCTGGAGCTTCGCACTCATTACGGCCTTTGCAGCGTCCTCTAAATCAACAACGTATCCGTGGCGTAGGCCATCACTCTCAGAAAGTCCCGTACCAATAATTTTAAGTTGTCTTCCGTCAGGAGTGCGCACCTCTTCAACAATCACGACCTTCGTTTGTCGTGTACCAATGTCTATGCCTGTAGCAATGCGTCGTGCCATGGTATTAGTGTTTTAAGGAAACGCGAAGAAAGGAAGCCATAAGCTTTTCCTCGTATCTCTCCATTCTAGTGCCGTGTGGCAATCCCTTCAAATGAAGTAAACCGTGGATAAACAAATATGCGACAAACTGCGGGTAGGTGAGACCGTACTCGGGTGCCTGTCGTCTTGCTTCTGTAAGACAGATAATTATTTCTCCACTCTTCTTTCCGCTTAGGTACGAAAGTACATTAGGGATGTAGTCCTTGTTTCGAAGTGACTTATTTAACGCGCGTGCGCGTGTTTCTCCCGCAAAGACAAGAGAAATGTCAAAACCTGGAAGCACCGATTCAGCAAGCTTTCCGTACGGGTGCTTGGGTGGAGTAAGTCTGGTGAAAGAGCGAATATCTACACACGTCATGTGTACACTATAGCAAATAAAAAACGGGACTTTCGTCCCGCTCTTTATTTCCTCTTTCCGCGACGTGCAGAAGGGTCGATTTTTCCGAGCTTCACGAGCTCGTGGTACTTAACGCGCTTGGCGAGATTTACCAAGGCACGCTTGTGGTCCACATTCTTTGATTTTTCGCGTTCATGGTAGCGACGGCCACGCATCTCCTTAACCACACCCAGGCTCTGGGCACGGCGAGAGAAACGACGAATAAGCGAGGTGGCGCTTTCGTTTTTACCGCGACGAACTTCTACGCGTGTTGCGTTTTGCATAAGGGGAATACTAGCATAGATAGGCATTTCCTGTCTATATGGGGTACAGAAAAGCGCCCCGCGGTCTATTTCCAGACTGCGGGGCGCTTTTCTAAGCTAATTAGGCAACCAATTTAAGCCTATCAATCAGCGAATCAAGGGGGATGAAGGTTTCAGTGTGGTTTGCGCGTTCACGAAGAATTACGGTGCGCTCAAGGGCCTCCTTGCGTCCCATAATGATGAGGTACTGAGGATTGAGTGTTTCTGCAAAGTGAAGCTGTTGTGTGAGGGACTGTAATCCAAGGGCTTGTGCGAGGGGTATACGAGCGCGACGCAGGTCATCTGCCATCTTCATGCTCTCGCGCTTCGCCTCGTCTCCAATGTGCACAAAGACAAATCGGGGTCCCGGGCGTTCCTTTACCGCCTCAACCTGTGAGCGGTCTTCAAGGGTGATGCGAATGACGGCGCCCACTGAAGGGAGTGCTGTCTTAAAGAATGCCTTGGTCATCTCTCCGTAGCGAGAACCCCATGCCTGGCTGCGTTCGTCTCCACGCAAGTCAAAACAAGTCTCAGTCCATGATGCACCTCGAGAGAGAAGGTTTGGCGAGAGTTCGTACGGAGTGTCCGTAGACTCAAGGTACTCAAGTACGCTCTCGAAATGTTTTCGACTTGCCTCGGACAAGTGATCGGTAGGTGAAGGAAGCATACCACCTTGCGCGTCATCGTTTACGAGAAGTTCTGCCGCCTCAAAGACGTCCTTCTTTGCACACGACACGCAGTCAGGCGGAAGTACTTGGCCGTGCTTCCTGAAGAAGTTTGAAAGCTCGCGTGCAAAGCGCCCACGCGTCTCTTTGTCACCCATGCTGTTAATGCGAAGGATAGGCTCGTTCTTTGAAATGTCTTTAAGGAGAGAACGCACCGCACGGATAAGTACGACGTCAGCAATGGCATGATCAACACCAATGGCATGGAATTGAATCGTGATTGCTTTAGGCGACTGACGACCTGGTGCGATATTGGTGTGCCACACAAACAGAGGTTGTTCCTTTGTCGGTGTGATGCCTGCATCGCGCACATGTTTCAAGAAAAGTGCGGTCTCTTTTGCTTCTTGGTCTAGGGTGTCAAACGCAATGCTCTCTGGCATCGGCTCGTTCTTCTTTGAACGCATTTTGAGCGCAATTTTGGAAAGAGGAGTAAAGCCGTAGTAGGTACCAATGGCGTGCGCTCGCTTCAACACATCATCGGATTTTAAAGCAGTACTCATAGGTTATTGAGGAAGGGTAACGTTACCTGGCAATACGCCAAAAGCAGTTGGTGGAAATACACGAATAAAGGCACGGCCCATAATATTTTCTTTCGGAAGCACGCCCCAGTAGCGTGAATCTGAACTGCGAGGGCGATTATCACCCATTACAAAGTACTGATCCTCACCAAGTGTTGTCGTGCCTTCATACGTAACATCCTCAGCGACGACGTAGGGTTCTTCAAGGACGATAGTCTCACCATTAGTTTTAAGTACAGAGACCTGTCCGTGGTCAACAGAGACGGTTTCTCCAGGAAGGCCAATGATACGCTTTATGTAAAAGACAGAAGGGTTTTTAGGGTAGCGAAAGACGATAGGTTCACCACGTAGTGGTTCACGCATACGATACGAGAGCTGATCCACAATGAGATAATCAGCATTTTTAAATGTGGGATACATCGATTCACCATCAACGAGAAATGGTTGTGCGATGAAAAGACGAATTGGCACAACGATGATGACGGCGAGTACAGCGAATGTCGCAACTTCTCTAAACGCATCACCGAGGAACTTCATTACGCGTATTGTATTCTTGTTTTTCCCGGCGTCAAATAATTCCGCTCGGCCTTTGATTTGAAACCTCTAAATTCTTACGGTTTCAAATCAAAGGCCTCGCTCCATGCGTAGAAAGAGTTACTGCACTACTTACTAGCGAGTGAGTGCATTCTGGATTCTTATTCAGAATACCGAGCGAGCGCAGTAAGGAAGAACGTCTGACGTTCTTACGCTTAACCCTTCTTATTTCAAGTCCTTCGCTCCATGCCAAATTCTTACGATGTCAAATAAACAACGCCTCGCTCCATACAAAATTTATATAGTTTCAAATTGAACACCATGCTCAATACAGATTTCACAATGCATAGCAAGAGTGCAGAGTAATTGTTTATTGGTATGATGCAGGAAATGTCTGAGTCGCTGGTGATACTGAATAGGAAGGGTAAGCGCATGCCGGCGGTGTACGCACAATCACCAACTTCATCGCGTGGTCTCGCTATTATCTTTCACGGCTTGGGTGGGTATCAAGAACTTCCTGTGCTTAAAGACGCACGCGAAGCGTTCGTTTCTCTTGGATATAACGTGTTTTCGTTTGATTCTTCTGATGGAGCAAAGGGTCCTGATGCAGATTTCTTTAACAACACTAATACCGGGTATGTTGAGGACATTGAGGATGTGATGGCGCACATCAAAACACTGTCATGGTTCACACAGCCAACACTCATGCTTGGGCATAGTCAGGGAGCACTTGTCTTGCTCGCATATCTACACAAGCACCCAGACGAAGAGTCAGAAAATATTATTTTGCTCGCGCCGGCTGTATCGTGGAGACACAGTCTCTTTTCACTTCACGGTATTGGAAGTCTTTTGTGGATAGGTAAGTGGTTGGTGCTCGGCGAAGTGCCTTGGCCTGGACCTGACGGAACGCCTCTTCGTTTGGGACGACGCTGGCTACTTGATTTTCTTACCTATGACGGAACATGGTATGCAAGTGCTATCACCGCAAATGTACTATTGGTTTCTGCTGAGCGTGATCAAACCGTTGCTACACCGAAGTATCATAGAGAATTTGCGAAGCATTTTGCGCACGTACGTCACGTTGTCATCAAAGATGCTCTCCATGCCTTTCCAAACCACACAAAAGCAGTTGCTGATACAATACGCACATGGCTATCGTCGTCGTAGGACTTGGAAATCCTGGTGGAGAATATACTCACACCAGACATAATGCAGGGCGCATGGCAGTTGAGGCGTTTCAAAAGGCGTACAACTTCCCAGAGTTCACGCTTAAAAAGACCGCACAGGCATACGTGAGTGAGGGAAGTCTAGGAAAAGAGAAAGTGGTGCTAGTTCTTCCTGACGTATATATGAATCACTCAGGTAAGGTAATGCCATCATTTGTAAAAAGCGTTCCTGCTGCTAAAAAATGCATCATTGTGCGTGATGAGTTAGATATGCCTCTTGGTGCTGTAAAGATGACCGTACCAGGACGTGGAAGCGGAGGACATAAGGGTGTAGAGAGTGTCTCGCGCGCACTTAAAACTAAAGAGTTTTATCAAGTGAAGATTGGCATTTCGGGCGCCACACCTAAAGGAAAGCTAAAGAAGCCACAAGGAGAAGAAAAAGTGGTGAAGCATGTCATTGGAAAATTTTCACCAAAGGAAGAGCCTGAGCTAAAGAAGATTCTTAAGAAGACACGAGAGGGAATCGCGCTTTTCATAGAAGGGGATGCCGAGCAGGCGCTCATGCACATCAATACTGCCTAGCGTATAACGCGTTGTGTGCTACGTTGACCCTAGAGTTTTTGAGGGGTGACAACGTGTCCTTACAGTTCTTACGAATTTCAAGCAAGCGTGCGCTCGTGTCAGTTCTGAGGGCAAACGCCATCGATACGTCACGGTGGGGCAAAGAGGGTCCCACAAAGACCGTAGCGCGCCTGTATGGAGAAATCCGTGATGGCGAAGCGGGTCTCGCAGTCTTTAAGGGGAACCTCACACGCTTTGTGTGGCGCTCTCAGGCGATGATTTTCCACACAGATGAGGACGGAGACATTCTGTTCCTTGCCGAAGGTCCGCAAACCTTTGCGACTGGCTTTGTGCGTGAGCACGACCGGGTCATCAGTATGAGCGAGAAGGTGCGTCGGCTGAAGCACGAGTCTTACAAGGCCGGCCTTGTGCGTGGTATTCGTGAAGAGCTTGGTATTCGAAGAGTTAATCCTCGCTTACTGAGCCTTATCCGCGAAGACCGCACGAGAAAAGCGTCTTCAACGTCGTATCCTGGACTTGCCGTTCGTTCGCGTGCCCATGTCTATTTGTGGGAAATGCACGCTAAGCACTTTAAGCCTGACGGCTATGTTGAAGTTGCTCGCGAAAAGACCACGACGTGCAATTGGCGAGCGTGGGATGGTCCACTTCCGGCACCGCTGAAGTAGAACGTATATAAAAATACGAAAACAGCCTCAACGCTTGCGTCGAGGCTGAATTCTTTTTAGAGAGAATTACTTCTTTCCCTTCTTTGCACCCTGGAAGGTGAGCGTCATGCGCTGATCCTTAGGCTCAAAGAGTGAGATGGTGAATGGGTAGCTCTTACCAAGTTCAAGAGTCTCACGAAGTTGTGCAGGAGTTTCAAACTCGCTGATGTGCACCAAGCCCGCAACACCTTCCTCAATTGAGGCGAGAGCACCGTGCTTGTTGTACTTGATGATAACGCCTGAGACTTCTGCACCCTTGGTGTAGCGGTCAGAAGCTGTTTTCCAAGGATTCTCCTTAAGGGCCTTGATTGAAAGAGAAATCTTTCCGTCCTTAATTTCAATAACCTTAACTTCAACCTTGTCGCCAACCTTAAAGAGTGTGCGAGGGTCCTCAACAAGTCCCCAATCGAGTTCGCTGATATGCACGAGTCCTTCAAGACCCTGCTCGAGCTTCACGAAGACACCAAAGTCAACGGCGCCAGTAACTTCACCCATGACGGTGTCGCCAACCTGGTACTTGTCGATAAGGGAAGTCTTCTCCTCGTCCTCAGCACCTGAGCGCTCAGTGAAGATAAGTTTTCCTTCCTTAGGGTCTGCAGTGATGATGCGAACGGCAAGCTGGATACCTTCAAGACGCTTGAGCTCAGCAAAGATTTTCTCCTTGTCTCCCTCTGGTACGCGTGGGTAGTGCTCCTTAGCAAGCTGACTTGCAGGAAGGAATCCTGAAATACCTTGCCAAGAAAGAATAAGTCCTCCCTTGTTAGCCTCCTCAACCGTGAGGTTGTAGATGGTCTGTGTAAGAATTGCCTGCTCAGCTTCGCCCCAGATAGCAGCCTGACGAGCCTCCTTAAGAGAAAGCTCGATGTAGCCGTCGATACCTGAAGGGTCAACGACTTTTGCAGTAATCATGTCACCGCTGTTTGACTTGCGGAGAACGTCGGCTGCATTTAGGTACTCGCGACCGTAGATAATTCCTGAACCGTAGGGAGGAAGATCTACATAGAGGCGACCACGCACGAGGGCGATAATCGTTCCCTCTACCAAATCTCCCGCCACAGGCGGATTAGGGATGTCATTTATAAAACGGGCCATTGGATGACCTGGGTCAATCTCAATGGTTGGTGCTACGGGAGTAGCAACCTTCTTTTCATCAGTCATGAAGATATGTCAAAGCAGGGTATGCAGTCGGGTACTAAGGATGAGCCTCAGGGATAGCCCGCGTGCGTCTTCTAAAACCTGCCTAATACGAACTTTTGCACCATACCATATATATAGTAAATAAAAAACCCCTCACCAAAACCATTGCTGGTAATGATGAGGGGGTGGTATCGGACTTTCGTCCGGTAGAACGGATCCGAAGATCCGGTCAGTAGAGTGATCCGAAGATCCCTCTTCATCACGCGTCCCGAAGGGTTGTGCGTGATGTCGTCTTGGCGCTTGCGCGCTCACGAGTGTCTCTCGCAAATCCGAAGAAATGAAAGAGACGGATCTGGGCGGAGTGCCTTCTCGGAAGCTAATGCCCTAGAGCATTACTCCCAGATGGCGGCGCCGGCCAGCGTTCAGGCGGTGGTGATGATCGAGGCGGCCGACACGGAGTCGGAGCCCAGGATCGGCGAGCCGCGGGCGGCGCCGGCCAGGTCGGAGATGGAATCCACACAGAAGCCGATGTTCGGCGGGCCGTTCGTGGTGTCGCGCATGGCGAACCCTCCTTTGTGCATGTCCACTGATTCAGGACCCATACACAGTAGCATAGGGGTCAAAATTTGTCAATAGGTAAGAAAAACCCGTGTGTAGCCGTAGGCTACACACGGGCACTGTGTCGACTTCCTTACAAACGTGCTCACTTCGGGCTCTCAGGGGCCTGACTTTCCGGTTTCTTCGCCGGAATGGGAGCTCCGTGCTGTTGCTCGGGGTGTTGTTTTGTCGGCACAAGGAGACTCGACTGCTGTTGGAATTCCACGAAACCTCCACAAGAAACGACAAAAGGTGGCTTTGCCACCGGTGCATCAATTATAACACAAAACTGGAATTAAAAAACTACCTTTTGAGGGGTAGTCGTTCTGTGGTGCTGTCTGTAAAGACTGCACCGGTAGAGAACAAATGAATGCAAGAGAGGGAGGTTGGCTCAGCCAGAGTGGGCGGTCGCGAGAGGCGATTGTTGGCTCTGGCTGAGCCGGTTCCCGAAGCGCACTAGTCCGGGGGAACGTTAGTGTGCGCTTCTACTGAAGGTGATTCAAGAACCGAAGTTCAGGAATCAGGCGGGCGCCGGCGTCAGGACGATTCGGGGTCCAGGTGGCCGGCGGCGGAGTCGACGGTGGCGGTCACAGCGGCGTTGATCGCGAAAGCGACGGTGTCGATGTGACCGGTGGGGTCGTGGGTACGCGGCATTGTAGTAACGCTCCCTTCAGCTCGGTTGTAGACAGGGCGACGCCCTATCCATTCATATCCTTGACTTCCCTTGCGGGTTCGCGGATTCACAGAGTCTAGCACTACTTTCCTACTTGTATAGGGTGTAAGCCATCGCCTGTGCATAAGTAAAAGAGGTGAGCATGACCACAAAAAGAAGGTGATTTGTGCTATACTAAGGACAATATGGTTATCACGCACCACAAGGGTCAGTGCTTCAAAGTCACGTTTGGCGATTTCACTCTCGTCTTCGACCCAATCTCAAAGGAGAGCTCTTTGCCCGCTGTTCGATTTGGTTCAGATATTGCACTTATCTCACGAAACCATCCCGACATGAACGGAAGTGATGAAGTTTCCTTTGGCGGAAAGGAGCCGTTTGTTATTTCTGGTCCTGGTGAGTACGAAAAGGAAGGCGTTACCATTCAGGGTTTTCTTACTAAAAGTCAGTACGGAGTTCCTAAAGGGAAGCTGGATGCGGTGAACACGGTGTACGCGGTGAAGCTTGAGGGTATGACGCTTGTACACCTGGGTGCACTCTCTGACCCAATGCTCTCGCAAGATGCGCGCGAGGCAATTGATGACATTGATGTTCTCTTCGTGCCTGTTGGAGGCGCAGGAGTACTTACGCCAGCAGAGGCATCAAAAATTGCGACCGTACTAGAGCCGAGGATTATCATTCCCATGCACTTTGAGGGCATCGGAGATAAGTCAGCTCTCGCAACCTTCTTGGCTGAAGCGGGAGGAGAGCATGAGACTGTGGACAAGCTCACACTTAAGAAAAAGGATGCACAAGAGAAAGACGGTGCTATCATAGTAATTACTCCGTAAGCCTATGATGGACTTCATAGAACGACTCCGCGCAAAACCAGAACACGTCCGCAATCGGATTGCGCTTGGTACTGCTTCTGTAATCACAGGTGTTATAACCCTCGGCTGGTTCGGTGCACTTATCGCTGGAAACGCTTTTGACTTAAGTTCTCCTAATACGACCGAAGTGGTGAATCTTGGTGGCGGTGATGGTTCTACGCTTCCAGACGCTGTTGCAAACGCTAAGACGGGATTCTCCGCGCTCTTTAGTGGTTCTGAGGAATCAGGCACCTCTCTTGATTCAGGTCTCACCATTATTGATGTCACTCCTGAGGAGGAGCCAGCTCCAAGCGTTGAGTCTCGTACCATCATTCCGTTTTAATCATGGCTAAGAAAGATGTATCAAAGAGTGACGAAGTAGTGCCTATTGGTGGGCGCGTTATTGACCAGTCCATTACGAGCGAAATGCGCTCTTCCTATATTGACTACGCGATGACCGTTATTACGGCTCGTGCGCTTCCTGATGTGCGAGACGGCTTGAAGCCTGTGCACCGACGCATTCTCTACTCTATGCAGGAGAACGGTCTTACCTCAAGCGCAAAGACTAAGAAGTCAGCTGCGGTGGTTGGAGACGTGATTGCAAAATATCATCCGCACGGCGACGTGGCTGTCTATGACGCGATGGTGAAGCTCGCTCAGCCTTTTTCTACGCGCTACCCGCTTATCATTGGTCAGGGTAACTTCGGTTCCGTTGATGGTGATCCGCCTGCAGCCTACAGGTACACCGAGGCAAAGATGTCAAAAGTGGGTGGGGAAATGCTCACTGACTTTGATAAAGAGACCGTTGAGTGGGTACCTAACTATGACGGCACTAAGAAAGAACCAACAGTCCTACCAGCTGCAGCACCAAACCTTCTATTGAATGGTGCATTGGGTATCGCTGTTGGTATGGCCACCAACATTCCTCCGCACAACTTGCGAGAGGTGATTGGTGCTACCACGCACCTTATTGATACGCCTGATGCAACCACAGAAGATTTGCTTCAGTACGTGAAGGGTCCTGACTTCCCTCTTGGCGGTATTGCGTTTAATCAAGCAGACATCAAGCACGCCTACGCAAACGGAAAGGGAGGTGTTGTGGTGCGCGGTGAGGCGGAAATCGTAGAGGAGAAGAAGGGAACGTCTATCATCATTACGTCTATTCCATATCGCGTGAACAAGGCAGACCTTATTACCCGTATTGCTGATTTGGTACGTGATAAGAAACTTGAAGGCATTAAGGACCTACGGGACGAATCAACCGATGACATTCGTGTTGTTGTTGAACTTAAGGGTACTGCACATCCGCAGGCCGTTTTGAACAATCTCTTTAAATACACAGAACTCGAGAGCACCTTCCACTACAACATGCTTGCCCTTGTTGATGGTGTTCCGCAAACACTTTCTTTGAAGGGAATGCTCACCGAGTTTATTGCCCACCGCTTGGTAGTGGTAGAGCGCCGTACACGATATGAGTTGCGTAAGGCAGAAGAGCGCGAGCATATTCTCCTTGGACTTTCTAAGGCACTTGATCACATTGATGAAGTTATTGCCATTATTAAGAAGTCAAAGGATGTGGGCCAAGCCTCACTCGCCCTTCAAAAGACCTTTGGATTTTCACCAATTCAAGCGCAGGCAATTTTGGACATGCGCCTTCAGAAGCTCGCTGGTCTTGAGCGTCAGAAGATTGAAGACGAGCTCACGGAAGTGCAAGCAATCATCAAGCGCTTGAAGGCAATCCTTTCATCAAAGAAAAATATTCTCGATGTCGTTCGCGCTGAGCTTCAGGCTATTAGCGAGAAGTATGGAGACGACCGTCGCACAAAGATTGTGAAGGGTGGAGTGAAGAATATTTCAGTAGAAGATTTGGTGCCAGATGACGAATCAGTCTTGGTCCTCACCGCAGGCGGATATGTAAAGCGTACCAACCCTGACGAATACAAGAAACAGAAACGCGGTGGTGTTGGTGTTATTGATATGTCTACAAAAGAAGAGGATGTGGTGACGCACTTTGTGGTCGCGAGTGCACACGCAGAACTTTTGTTCTTCACTGATTTTGGTAAGGCGTACCAGATAAAGATGTACGAGATTCCAGAAGGAAAGCGCGCAACAAAAGGAAAGTCCATCATGAACTTCCTTCAGCTGTCAGGTGAAGAGAAGGTCACCTCAGTATTGCCAGTGCCTAAGGGTGCCGAGCGCGATGCGTTGTGTGTAGTTTTCGTAACGAGTGAAGGAGTAGTGAAGAAGGTTGAGGCAAAGAGTTTTGCTGATGTTCGTCGTTCTGGCATCATCGCAATTAACCTAAAGGGTACTGACAAACTTGTCTCAGCAAGTCTCGCTTCAACTGGCGATTCGCTCTCGCTTGTAACTGCGAAGGGTCAGTCGATTCGTTTTGCTGAAGAGGAACTTCGCGCTATGGGACGTACTGCAGCTGGCGTACGTGGTATGAGTGTCAAAAAGGGAGACCGAATTGTGTCTGCTGAAGTGGTACCTGCAGGAAGTGAATCAACCGCAGCGCTCCTCGTTGTTATGGATAAGGGATACGGCAAACACACGGCACTCACTGAGTACAAGCTTCAAGGACGAGGTGGTTCAGGTATTAAGACTGCTGAAGTAACAGCAAAGACCGGAGAAATTATCGGTGCTGCAGTTCTCTCGGCTGAAGCGTTGGAGGAAGAAGAGATTGTGGTGATTTCAAAGAAGGGTCAGGTTATTCGTGTCGGTGCACATGAAATTCCATCACTGAGTCGCGCTACGCAGGGAGTGAGGATTATGAAGATGAGGGAGGGGGACTCAATCGCCTCAATGGTTGCTCTGTAAGAGCACACAAAATTCCGCGAATTGCTTCGTTGTGGGCACCCCGCAATTATTTCCACCGTATACATATACGTTTCCAATAATTGCGTACCCACGCCTCGCACTTCGCGTCTTTTGCGCGCTCTATTCCTTGCAGGCGCACTACATACGTATCTGTCGACCGTGGTGTGGTGCGTTTTGACTAAGACAGGAATAGGAGTATAACGGTACTGGACCTGAGTCCCGAGCATTTCGCTCGAGTACCACTGAAACCTCTAAATGGGAGGCTTACATGCCCCAGACCGCTACCACTGAAAAGCCCGAAATGGCTACCACTGCTTTCAAGCGCGTGGAGGAAGCCATTCTGGCGACCGACGCCACGACCTACAACCCGGACGATCGGACCTACTGCAAACATTACGTCGTCGCCGGTACCGTCACCAGTGAGTGGCTCCAGAAGCAGATCACCCTCTGGGCGCAATCGATCAAGCGCAAGGATGAACTCGTTGCGCTTCTGCGCGCTGAAGGTGCCAGCCCGGATCCGGTGAAGGTCGATGAGTACGACGATGTCGCCATGAAGGTGCGCATCCTCAACGATCTGGTCATGGCCGATCTGCGTGCGACTTTCCCTGACCTGAAGAAGGCCATGGAAGGTGTCAGTATCGACCGTGCCTGGGTGGTCCGGTACGGCGACCACTCAAGTGTCGAAGATGACGATGATGTGCCGGACGGCGTTGAGAACATTCTCGAGTCCATCTTCGGCCGTGGCAGTGTACGCGTTGTATTCGCTGGCGGCGGTCGCGGGAAAGACAAGCCTCCGCTTCAGTAGCTCACCCGTAAGGTGAGCGATGGCCCGGATTGCGCAAGCAATCCGGGCCATCATTTTGACTTTGGCTGGAAAAATGCTATAACAGTTTTGGACATGCGTCCCGAGCCTTTGCTCGAGTACACCACATCAACTTTTATTGGGAGGCTTCAATGCCCCAGACTGCCACTTCCAAAAAGCCCGAGACTACAGGTCACGTGTCGGTCCTCGCGAAACTCATGCAGAGTCTCGCTGAGGTCGACCTGACGACCTACGCCCCGGAAGAGCCCACCAAGTGCTCGCACTATGTGGAGCTTGGCGTCGTCGAAAACGATGAGACCCGGCGCATGGTTGCGCTGCGTCTGTCGCTTATCGCGGACTATAACGCCAAGGCCAAGGTCCTCAACGCTGAAGGCAAGAAGAAGGATGAACAGGACCAGGCGGTGGTTCGCGAGCTTGAAGAGACTGCCTTTTTGGTCGAGACTCTGACTTCGGCCATCAGGTTCGACGTGAATCAGATGTTCGATCTGAGTGACCTCGACGTTGCTCTCGATTTCGGTCCGGGCTGGGTTCTGTCTTACACCGATCATAGCCCGGAAAACTTCTTCAAGGACCTCTTCGGCGAAGACGGTCCGTTCGGAAAGATTGGCGAAGGCGGTCTTCCCGAGGGTTTCGAGAAACTCTTCGGGGAACGTCCGTCCAATGCCGGCGATGGACTCTTCGGTGCTCTCTTCGGCGAAGCCGATGATGCTCCGAAGGGCGGTCTTCTCGACGCACTCCGGCGCGCCGGTGTCCGGGTCGAAGTGATGCGCTCCGGCGAACGTCGTCGGCCGAGTATCTTCGACCTTCTTCGTCGCTAGACCAAGCAGGAAAAGTTGATTTCGCCCCCGGAAGCCATAGGTTTCCGGGGGCGTTTTCTTTTGACTGTCCGCACGCTCTATGCGATAACTAAAAGACCCGACACGGAAACGTGCTCGGGATTTCTGTTTCACCACTGTACCTAGGGGAGAACTTCGGGCATGGCCGAAGCGAGTAGTATAAATCATCACCACGAGGACGAAATGCAGAGAGAGCGGGAAGATGGGCGGGAATTTGGTGACGTGCTCTTTGCGCGTCCCAACGAGCCCTCAGGTCTCCTCGCTGCCCTTGCTGGCTACCACGACCTGAATCGTCGCGACTAGTTCGTCGCGCATCTTGTGGGACTGACCCCAGACGTCTTAGACGTCTGGGGTTTTCACTTGCTATACTTCACGTATGAACTTTTGTGTACCTCGAGAAAATATTTTGCAGTTTGGTCTTCGTGAAGGAATGAAGGTGGGTGATCTTGGTGCAGGCTCAGGTCACTATGCACTTTCTGCCTCTCCTATTGTTGGACATACTGGAAAGGTGTATGCCGTAGACATTCAAGAAGATGTACTTAAGCATATTCGAGAAGAGGCACGAGTGAAGGGACTTTCTAATATTGAAACCATTTGGGGAGACTTGGAGGAGAAAGGAGGAACACGTTTGCGCGACCATACCCTAGATGCTGTCATTATTTCAAATACGCTATTTCAGGTGGAGAATCGTGAACGTGTAATTGATGAGATTAAGCGCATCATCCATCCTGGAGGTAAGGTCCTCGTTATTGATTGGGCAGGGTGTTACGACGGTATTGGCCCTTCAGATGAGCGAGTTATTACGGAGTTTGTTGCCCACGACCTTTTTATTACGGCCGGTTTTCATAAGGTAAAGGATTTTAGGGCGGGGCCGCATCATTACGCTATAGTCTTCACCGCCCCTTAGTCGCGCTACAAAAAGCACCAGTGTCTTTGTTACGGGTCCCACAGATTTCTTTCACCGTATAGCATATACGTTTACAGAAATCTGTCTCCCGTGCCTCGACACTGACACTTTTTGTACACGCGAGTCTATGAAGATTTGTACACTGTGTAAAAGAGTAATTGTCCTGCACTCAGATATACTAAGAGTACGTATGGACCTACTCAAAATGCACCCGTTTCAAATAATTATTATCGCAGTCTTCGGCGTACTCGGATTCATCGGTCTCTTTTTGTTCGCTACTTATAAGCCAGATGGTCCGGGTAGTGGGGCAGTTGGTACGGTCATTGTTTGGGGAACGCTTCCTGATGCTGAATTTTCTACCGCTCTGCAGAACTTCACTCGGACAAACAAAAACTATGCAGGCGTTAAGTACGTAGAGAAGTCTGAAGAAACGTTTGCAACTGACTTGGCGGAAGCCGTAGCCTCTGGCAAAGGTCCTGATCTCATCATCATCTCCGAAGAACGTCTCTTGTCTCAAACTAATAAAATCGCACTGCAGTCATTCAAGACGTTTTCAGAGAGAGACTATACGGATACGTACGTACCACTCTTTGATTTGTTTTTAACTGACACGGGAGCGTATGCAAGACCGCTTCTGGTTGATCCCTTGGTGCTTTATTACAACAAAGGCCAAGTAGCCTCTGCAGGTGTTGCCACTCCTCCGCAAACGTGGGAAGCAATTACTGCTCTTGCAGGTTCGATGACACGCACACTTCCTGACCAGACTATTACGCGAAGCACCATTGCTCTTGGTGAGTACGACAATATTGGAAATGCACGGGCAATCCTCTCACTCCTACTTCTACAGTCTGGCTCAAAGGTAACGGAAATGACCAAGAACGGCGTACGTGCATCTCTTTCAGGTGGAGCAACAGGTGAGACGTTTGGCATTACTCCCGCAGAGTCTGCTGTCTCGTTTTACACACAATTCGCAAATCCAGGCAAAACTGTCTACTCATGGAACCGCTCACTCCCACAGGCTCGAGACTCATTCCTCGCTGGAGACTCAACATTCTACGTAGGGTTTGCCTCAGAGCGCCCGCTCCTTAAAGAGGGAAATCCGAATCTAAGTTTCGACATGGCACGTATTCCTCAGCCACAAACTGCTGACGGAAGAATTGCCTATGCGCACGGCTACGCAATCGCAAAGCTTGCTTCTTCAAGGGCAAAGGGAAATGACAAGGTTATAGAAGCACTTTCCGGAAAGGAGTTTTCAGCTTCAGTAGCCGAGTACCTTTCTATGGCTCCAGCACGCAAGGACAGTCTTACTCCGCCCGAAGGAGACCTCTTCGCGCCAGTCTTCTATAGCGAGTCGTTAGTAGCACGTGCATGGCTATCCCCAAGTCCCGAGGAAACGGACGTCATCTTCAGTACTATGATTAGAAATATAACTTCAGGAAGTAAGAATGTCCGCGACGCACTCTTTACTGCAGAGAAATCGCTTGATGCTTCACTAAAATAATATGACTACACTTTCTCGCTTCTTCATCTCACTGCTTGTGTTCACGGCTCTTGCTCTACCGGCCGTTGGTGTGTTTGCGCAGACAAGTCCTGGAAACCCAACTTCGCCAGCAAACCCTACGTCTCCAGGCAACCCAACATCGCCTGGAGGGGGTAGTGCGCTAGTAAATCCACTTCAAGTAGATTCGCTTGAAGAATTGTTTGGCAAAATCCTTGATGCCATCATCCAAATTGGAACCATGGTACTCGTTCTCATGATTGTCTTTGTTGGCTTCAAGTTTGTGGTTGCTAGGGGTAATCCAGAGGAAATCAGTTCAGCACGCTCAGCGCTTATGTGGACGGTGATTGGTGGATTGATACTACTCGGTGCGAAGGCCATACAGCTCGTTATTACAGAGACAGTGGGAAATCTATGATCAAGCCAGTACTTCGCGCGTCAGCACTCGCCCTTCTGCTTACGCCAGTGTTTGCGCACGCAGAATCCTTTAAGGAAATTGTTAACAGTAAAATTTTGCCACTAGCAGACAGCGTCATACAGCTGATGTACGCGCTCGCATTTATTTTCTTCCTTGTAGGTGTGGTTCGCTTCATGATGACTAAGAGTGAAGAGGAGCGTACTGAAGGTAAGAAATTTATGTTGTGGGGAGTCATTGCCTTTGTTGTTCTCTTTGGTGTGTGGGGCTTTGTAAAGCTCTTTCTCTCCGTTCTCCCCACTGGGGCAGCGTAATCACTGATTCGGGGCTTACAGCCTGGTACCATACTTCTATGAAATCTTTGAAACCATTTTTACAGGGCGTGGGCCTCTTGGGACTCTTGGCCAGCGCTAGTATCACTCGTGCGGCTGAATTGAACACATCGGAGCTCACAAGTTTTGTGCAAAGCATCTTGGACGTTATCGATAGTGTGGTTATCCCGGTAATATTTGCCGTTGCCTTCCTGGTGTTTATTTGGGGCGTGTACCGCTACTTTATTGCGGGTGCAGCGCAAGAGGAGAAGCGAGATGAGGGCAAGAAGTTTGTTTTGTGGGGCATTATTGGTTTTGTGGTAATGATTTCTGTGTGGGGTATCGTAAACCTTCTTGTGACAACGCTCGGCTTTGATAATGGAACGCGCCCTTGTCTTCCAACTATTTCAGGGGAGTGTAGGGAGGCCGGTTCTGCTACCCAATAGCGTTTTCCACATACGAGGGTATTTTCCCTTGATTCCACCCATAAAGGGACTATCCTTATAGAGTACCGGCTTTATTTCACCTAACGAATCCTATGAAAAAGAAACTCGCCTATATCGGCTCAGCGCTTATGTTCCCAGCGCTCGCGTTCGCGCAAATTGATAATATTCAGGAGCTTGGTCGATTTGTTATCGACGACATGATTAACGGCGTTGCTGTTCCGTTTATCTTCGCAATCGCCTTCTTGGTCTTCATCTTTGGTATCTTCCAGTACTTCATTCAAGGGGGACATGATGAGGAAGCAAAGGATAAGGGAAAGTCACTTATGATTTGGGGCTTGATTGGTTTCTTTGTCATGGTTTCTGTATGGGGATTGGTAAGTATTCTCACCAACACCTTTGAAACCAATAACGACCCAATTGACGTGCCTTCAGCAGGTGGTATTCGCTAGTCCAACAGCCGGATTTCTCCACTAAAGAACCCGCGCCTTTGGCGCGGGTTCTTGCTATCATAAACGTATGGAAGCACTCACTACGTTTTTAGGAAAAGTTCAAACGGAAATCATTGATCCTATCTTGGCTCTCATCACAATTGCGGCCTTCCTTGTCTTTGTATGGGGCGTTGTTGAGTTTATTAGAAAGGCTGACAACGACGAGGCGAGAAAGACCGGTCAGCAGCATATGATCTGGGGAATAATTGGACTTGTCATTATATTTGGGGCACAGGGCATACTCATGCTTATGAAGGGGTTTGTAGGGACTCCATAGCTAATGTGACTATAAAAAAACGGCCCGCACTCCTGGATAGGAGGGCGGGCCGTTCTCGCGCGCTGCAGCCCTAGGGGTTGTAGCGGAAGCGAGTAGTTACCTGGATGGTGCGTGACGAGGTGGACTGGTAGCCCACAGCGTACGCGCCGTCAGGGCACAAGCCAGTCGTGTCGGTCTCACGCTTGGTGTTGAGACAGACACGGGTGTAGCTGATGCCCATGCCGGGAGTTTGAGGCACTGCTTCGCAGTGTCCCATCGGAATCGACACCCATTCAGGCGTGGTACCGGCAGGTCGCGCAGTCACAGTGACCGCGGGGTTGCCGGCGCACGGGTCGGTGGCGACAGGTGCCGCTTGCGCGGGCTGTTGTACCGGTCCCGTTTGGACAGCGGCCAGACCTTGCGGGGTGTTTGCAGTCCCGTTGCCCTTACCGCCACCACACTTGCTGATGGCGAAAAGCACGATGATCAGGAGGACAATAGTCCCCATGACGGTTTTCAGACCGCCTTTTCCGCCCCCCGAGGGAGCGGGCGCATGAGTTGTCATGGTTGAGCCTCCTTAGCTCTTCTTTCTGTTGATCCAGTTTTGCAGAACTCCAGCGACGATGTCGCCGAAGCGGTCGATACCTTCCACACGGAAGACCTGACGGTTGAGTGTGGATTTACCGCGCTCAGTCTGGATGATTTCATACGCTTTGTCGACGGTCATGCCGTCGATCTTCATCAGGTCAGCAACACGCTGAGTTACGTTATCAAGCTCAATCTTCTCAGACTGTGCTTGGATGCCTTCTGCCTTGATCTTCTCGTACTCGGCCTCAATATTGGCCGGCGGACGAATTTCAGGCTCGAAGACTTCAGTAACATCGATGCCAAAGTCACGAAGAGCGATGATGCTCAACTTGTCGTCGACAGCCTTGCCGATATCCTTCTTTTGCTTCTTGTCATGGAGTAGCACTTCCATGTCAGTCGCGGAGTAGATTTCACGGACAGGCGACTCAGCAACGGCCTTAAGGGACGCAAAGCCGTCCTCGGCACTCAGGAATCGGTACGGATACTTTACCTGAGCCTTGAGAACGAAGTACGCCCGCATCAGGATGTTGTCCTGCGACAGGCCGACAATCTCTGGCAGATCGATGGTATTGACCTTCGTGCTGACATCAATTTTCGTCATAAACGCCGGAATAAGCCAGTGCTTTCCTTCAGCAAGACAGAAGCTCTTCAGACGAGTTCGGAAGAGCTCCGGAACGCCGACGTGGCCGGTAGGCACATTGAAGTCATACCCTTCGTCGAAGATGGTGAAACCGGTGACGACAAAGAGAATGAGGAATGCGACAATCCAGTAGTCAGGCGCAATCGGAAAGAAGAGCGATGCGATGGTGAGTACGGTGAGGGCGAGCAGAGCTCCAGCGCCGGCGGAGAGGGCAATGCCCGCTCCGATGGTCTGGAGCGCACTCACTTTTCCGTGGACACCATCATCATCGTGGGACGATGTGTGCGCCATGAGCGCCTCCTATAGTTTCAACAAGGACCAATTGCGGTCTATGTATATTATATCACACAATATGCATAAAAGTCAAGTAAGGTAGTGTACGCGCATACAGCTAAATAGCCCGTATATACGGGCTATTTAGCTGTATGCAACCATGCTGTGCTGGAGTAGTTGGAACTCGCTTAGTTAATTAGTCTGACAGACTCTGTTTAATCTCTTTATTCTATTGGTGCTGGAGTAGTTGGACCTCGCTTACGTACGTAGCTTACTAGGCTCAAGACTTTATTAAAACTTTGTTTGGTGCTGGAGAGAGGACTTGAACCTCCACCCCCGAAGGGACCTGCTCCTAAGGCAGGCGTGTATACCAATTTCACCACTCCAGCAGTAAGCACCTTCTGTGCTAGTCCGCCCACTAGGATTTGAACCTAGGACCATCTCCTTAAGAGGGAGTTGCTCTACCAACTGAGCTATGGGCGGTGATGTCGGGCATAATACCGTTTTACAGACGATTCGTCCACCCATAGGGGGAGAATTACACCACCACCCGTTTAAGATGTTCGGGAATATGGGCCAGTATCACGTAAGGAGTGGTGCTTGCATCCTCCGCCATCTGCGTCACAGAATTTCTGTCTGAAGCATTGTTACTCACTACGAGCACTTCGTCTCCAGGAAGAATTCCGGGAACAGATGAAACGCCAACCGTACTCATGTTCATGGAAACGCGACCTCTAAACGGACACCAGACACCCCTAATGTAGACACCGCCCTTGTTTGAGAGTGCTCGGTCCACACCTTCGTAGTAACCTGTTGGAATTGTTGCAAGAGTTTCTTCTTCCTCTGTCGTGTACGTTCCGTTATAGCCAACAGACTCACGAGCAGAGACAGTACGTACAGAACTTACGGACGTGTGCATTGAAAGGGCAGGCTTGAGTGGCATCTGTTGCGTCGTCGAAGTGTCAAAGCCATAGAGTCCAATACCAAGGCGTACTACCGTAGTGCCCGTCTCCTCAAGATATGGCGCACCCTTTGTGGCGCTAATGTGACGGAAGGGGATGTCGCCAAATACCTGCACCAACGCATCTTGTGCTTGTGTAAATCGTTCAATTTGTCTCCTGGTGAGAGCGGAGTTTTCGGTATCAGCATCAGCAAAGTGCGAGCACACTCCAGAGACTACAAGGCTTGAGTTTTGCTGTATGAGACGAATGGCCTCATCAAGTTCTTCGGGTAGTATGCCTTGGCGGTGCATACCTGAATCAATCTTGAGATGTATGCGTGTGTTACCTGTAGCCAAGCCTGCAAGCTCTTTAAGTTGTGAGAGACTCGTGATGGCAAAATCAATCTGTGAGAGCGTGTTTGAAGCAATGGTGCGTGGACGCACATAGCCCATAACAAGGATGCGCTTCTTAATTCCTCCAGCACGGAGCTTCTTTGCTTCATAGAGTGAGTCCACCATAAAAAAGGCAATAGGCTCTCTCTCTAAAATTCGAGCGACAACACAGAGTCCGTGCCCGTATGCATTACTCTTTAGTACAGGAGCAAACTCCGCTTCTGGATACTCTCTTTGGTATGCACGGAGATTCTGTAGCAGCGCTTCTTTGTGTATTGAAATAGTGATGAGTGGCTCATCTTTTGGAAACAGTGCATCCCTAATTTTTCGTACAACAGTGCGCATCATAGTGTGCCGAGAGTGGGAATCGAACCCACACGACCGTTATGGTCTGGGGATTTTAAGTCCCCTATGTCTACCAATTCCATCATCCCGGCCTAGGAGAGACGATATCATATTTCCAACTAAAACTTATACCAACGAGTTATTGAGAGACACGACTCTCTCAAACACAATGAGGCCCGAGCGGGAATTGGCCACTCCTTGCTAATTCGCATGCTCATAAGCAGTATCGGCCCCGTCTCGCGTCCTCGAAGACTCGGACATGCTCCGACTTTCAATTCCCGACGAGTCGTTGAGAGACACGACTCTCTCAAACACAATGAGGCCCGAGCGGGAATTGAACCCGCGCATGGGAGTTTTGCAGACTCCTGCGTTACCACTTCGCCATCGGGCCTATGCCAAAGATAATAGCGCGTACTAGGGAGTTTCGCTACGTGGTATCTCGCGGGAGATTTCGTCTAAGCGCTGTCGATTCTTTTCGCCGTAATCAAGCTCAAACTTAATGAAGGGAAGCATAGAAAGTCGCGCCTTCTTCTTGAGAGAATTTCTAAAAAGGTCCTTGTGGCGCGCGAGAAAGGCAAGGGCATGAGGACCCTGTTCTTCAGGAAAGACACTTACGTAAATGGTGGCGTTCTTGCGGTCTGGGCTCACCGAGGCACGTAGGGGAGTGATAAGTGTGCCGCGCCCTGCCTCGCGAGCAATGTACTCTGCCGCTAGGTGGATGATGAGTGCTGCTGCGCGATCGTCTCGAAGGCTCATACGGTAGTTACGGTGAATGAGGTAATCGTGTCTCCCTGAGCGATGTCTTCCTTGGTTTCAATTTGAGCACCAAACTCTCCTTCTACGCGAAGTTCCTTCACGTCTGCACGTGCTTGCTGGAGATTCACTACCTTGCCGTAGCCAAGCTCAAGACCGCGTCGTGAAAGCTTTACCTGGTCCCCTACCTTCATTTCTCCGTGAAGAAGATTCGCACCAAGGACGTGCTTGTTTCCCGTAGCGCTGAAAATTTTAATAATCTTCGCTTCACCCTTAGGAGTTTCTACCTGTACCTTCGGTGCTCGCTCGGCAACCACATCGCGCATGCGCTTCTCAAGGTCATAGATAATTGAGAAGGACTCAATCGCGACATCAGTTCTGTCGGCGAGGTCCTTTGCAATTTGGTCAGTACCTACAGTAAAGGCAAGAATAAGTGCACCACCTGCTTGAGCCTGCTTCACATCTCCCTCAGAGACTGAACCAATGCCTTCAGCAATGATGCGAATGTGCGCGCGGTCATGGGTAATTTTTGCTAGTTCATGACGCACTGCCTCAATACTTCCAGACACATCAGCCTTTACAATGACGGGCACGTCCACCTTTCCTTCCTCAGATGAACTTTGCACAAAGGTCGGAACTTGCTCCTCCCTATGTTCAAGAATGTATTTCTCAGCCTCCTTCTTTGAAGGGAACGTGTTAAATGGTTGTCCTGCCTGAGGAAGTTCGTCCCATCCAGAGATACGTACGGGCTGTGAGGGAAGTGCCTTATTAATACGTGCTCCGGCAAAGTTCTCAATGAAGCGTACGGGTGCCTGTGCATTTCCAGCAACAACAACGCTTCCTGTAGAAAGTGAACCGTCCTTAATGATGAGCGTTGCCTGAATACCACGCTTGGGGTCTTGTGAAGACTCAAGCACAAAGCCTTGTGCGGGAAGTGTTTCGTCACCGGTGAACTCGGAAAGATCTGCAGTCAGAAGGACGAGGTCAAGAAGCTCAGGAACACCCTCCCCAGTCTTTGAAGAAATACCCGTATACGCAATGTCTCCACCAAGTCCTTCAAGGTAGATGCCATGCTCAAGTACTGATGACTGTGCACGGGTGAGGTCGGCGCCGTTCTTGTCCATCTTGGTAAATGCAATAACAAAGGGAATGTCGCTCTCCATAATGGCAGCGTGCGCTTCCATGGTCTGTGGCTTTACACCTTCGTCCCCGGCAACGACGAGAATTGCAATGTCTGCAGCCTTTGCGCCACGAGCACGAAGGGTGCGAAACGCTTCGTGACCTGGAGTATCAAGAAAGGTGATGGTGCGAGGCGTACCCTCGTACTCATGCACTGCCTCGTACGCTGACACGTGTTGCGTAATACCGCCCGCCTCGCTTGCAGTGGTGTTTGCGCTTCGTATGTAGTCCAAGAGTGAGGACTTGCCGTGGTCGATATGACCCATAACGGCGACTACTGGTGGTCGCGTACTCATTGGCACAAGTACACCACGAAATGAAGGCAATTGCAATTATGTGGTATCCTGCCTAGTAATGAGGGGACGTCGTATTTACCTTGACTACGCTGCCGCAACGCCTGTTTCTAGTCAGGCAAAACAAGCCTTTCTTAAGGCGCTTCCGTACTTTGGAAATCCACTCTCCTTTCACAAAGAAGGCACCGAAGCGCACGCACTTCTGGAACACGCACGCATTACTATTGCGCGACTCGCCGAAGCAAAGGAAGATGCTGTTATTTTCACGTCTGGTGCAACTGAAGCTAATACACTGGCACTGTTAGGCACTATTACGCACCTGCTTGAAAGCGGAAAGAAGGGTAGTGATTTGCATGTGCTCTACACGCCTTCTTCGCACGCTTCTGTGCGTGAAGTGATGAAGGTGATTGCTTCGCGCGGCGTTCTTGTTGAGGATATTTCAGTTCTCGGAGGGGTTATTGATACTACGAAGTTGCTTGCACAGATTCGTCCTGAAACGTGTCTGATTTCTATAGACAGTGTGTGTGGCGAGACTGGTGTACGGTTTGATACACGTAGTGTGCGTCGCATGCTCGATACTGAGGCTAAGCGTCCAGATATCCTTCTCCATACAGATGCAAGTCAGCTCCCTTGCGTCGAATCATTTCTAAAGACAAGACTCGGTGCCGACCTCGTAGTACTGGATGCGCAAAAGGTGGGTGGCATTCGCGGAATTGGTGTTTTGTTGTCGCACAGACGTAACGTCCTCTCACCAGTTCTTTTTGGTGGAGGGCAAGAGGATGGCCTTCGCCCAGGCACTCCCTCTCCTCAACTGGCGGAAGCGTTTGCGAGTGCGCTTACTGTGTGCGAGAGAGAACGTACTGTGCTTCTCGAGAAGGCACGTTTTTGGCGACAGGTAATTACTGATGCACTTGGTTCACGCATTGTAGTTAACGAGGGCGCTACTCAGGCACCGCACATACTTAACCTTTCATTTCCTGGAATTGATACGGAGTACCTTTCTGCACTTCTTGATAGTCGTGGCGTGTCTGTTTCTGTACGGAGTGCCTGTGATGGAGATGCGATACGCTCGAGTGCTGTTTTTGCTATGACGGCTGACGAAGAGCGAGCAACGCATACGCTCCGCATCTCATTTGGGCACCAAACCAGCATGAAGGATATTCGTGGATTTCTCGGACGCATTGAGAACTGTCTTACCCTTATCGACACACAGGAAGTAAGTCGCCACAAAAACTAGAGAGCGGTATACTACTTCAGTATGAATATAGAGGACCTTACAAAATCTCAGCTGTTATTGCTTACGGTTCTCGTGAACTTTATTACTTCAATTGCAACAGGCGTTCTCACCGTGTCGCTTTTGGATAGCGCTCCGCCCTCAGTTACTAAGACCGTGAATCAAATTGTTGAACGTTCTGTAGAAACCGTTACAGAGACTCCAATTACAATCATTCAACCGTCTAAACCTACTCCAGTAGTAACTGACGAAGAACTGCTTACGAGCGCTATTTCCTCAGCAGCGCTCCGCGCAGTCTCTATCTCAAGCACGAAGCCAGGCTCTCCGCCTGTTGCTATCGGTGTCTATTTCTCAAAGTCTCGCGTAGTCGCAACATTGGTTGGACCAGCACTTCCAAAAGAAGCAATTATTACATTCTCCGACAGTACGACGGTGCAAGCATCTCTTTCAAAGAAAGGTGACACGGTTGCGGTGTACGGTTTTGCCGACGCTGCAGCTCTTCCAGAGATACCTTCAGCAGCACGTGTATCCATTGCCTCACTTAAGCAAGGTCAAACAGTCGTCGCGTTGACTAGTGATAGGGCAGCGGCAACCGGCATCATTTCAAAGGTTGACGCTTCGGGTATTTACACCACGCTTCCCGCAGTGCCTGCAGGTACTGCTGCGGTGAATCTCTCAGGGGACGTCATTGGTCTTTCTAGTGGTGCCCCGGGTGTCTTTGTGAGCGCGGAACTTATCTCAACGCTCTTGCAGGGCACAACTACAGCAAGTCTTGACCGGTAGAAATTCCTGTTTCAGAATGCTCATATGTAGCACTGATTATTAGCGTATCTACCCCTTTATGCCTCCCTTCAAAAACTTCACCACCAAAGCAAAAGAAGCCATCAGAAAGGCTCATGAAATCGCTATTGAGCGAGGACAGAATCACGTTAGTCCGCTTCACCTGTTGACGGCGCTCGTGCATCAAGAGGAAAGCCTCGTCTTCTCTGTGTTGGACCGTATGGATATCGACACACTTCACCTTTCAGACACACTGCTTGAGATGCTTGAAGTCCCTGAGACTACATCAGTACTTTCTCCTTCATACAACTTGTACCTCACACCAGATTTAGCTTCTGGACTTGAGGCCGCAGGGAAAATTGCTGCACGCATGAATGACCCGTTTGTGGGAACAGAACATCTCTTTGTTGCCGTGCTTGAGCACCCAGGACCAGCAGGCGATGCACTTTCTCGTTTCAAGATTGATGCCGAAACAGTTCTTCAGATTTTGAAGGAACTCAAAACTTCAAAGGAAGGACAGGTTGCTGAGCCAAAGCGCTTCCGCGCTCTTGCAAAGTACACACGAAACCTCACTAAACTTGCTCAGGACAATGCACTTGATCCGGTCATCGGTCGTGACCAGGAAATTGGTCGTGTAATTCAAATCCTTTCTCGTCGCACTAAGAATAACCCTGTCTTGATTGGGGAGCCTGGAACAGGAAAGACTGCAATTGCAGAGGGACTCGCTGTGCGTCTTGCGCAGGGGGATGTACCTGAGTCGCTTAAGAATAAGGAACTATTGTCTCTTGATCTCGGTCTCATGATTGCCGGGACTAAATACCGCGGTGAATTTGAAGAGCGCATGAAAAGCGTGATGAAGGAAGTAGAGAAGGCAGAAGGGAAGGTCATTCTTTTTGTTGACGAACTTCACACTATCGTGGGCGCTGGTGCTGCAGAGGGTGCTATGGATGCATCAAACATGCTCAAGCCCGCACTCTCACGCGGTGAGCTTCGCATGATTGGCGCAACAACGCTCAAGGAGTACCAGCAACACATTGAGAAAGACACTGCGCTCACGCGTCGTTTCCAGCCTGTCTTTGTTAACGAGCCATCAACGGAAGACGCCGTGGCTATTCTTCGTGGTCTTCGCGATAAGTATGAACTCTTTCATGGCGTACGTATTACAGACGGTGCGATTGTCTCTGCAGTAGAGCTTTCATCTCGTTACATCACCGACCGATTCCTTCCTGATAAGGCCATTGATCTTATTGATGAAGCTGCATCAGGTCTTCGCATTGCTCTTGAAAACAAGCCGCCACTTCTTGAGGAGACAGACAGAAAGATTCGCCGACTCACTATTGAGCGTGAAGCTCTGAAGAAGGATGAGGAAGTTGCAACTCAAGGCGGACGCACTGCCGAGCTAAAGGAAATTAAGGAACGCGTGAAGAAGATTGATACAGAGGTGGCTGACCTCAAGGAAAAGACATCTGAGCTTGAACTCAAGTGGAAGAATGAGAAGGAGGTGCTCCAGGGAATTAGAACTGCAAAAGGTGAACTTGAAAAACTGCGCCAGCAGGCTGAAGCTGCAGAGGCGTCATCTGATCTTGGAACTGCAGCGGAAATTCGCTACGGAAAGATTCCAGCGCTCACCAAGGATATTGAAGCTAAAACAAAACGCTTGAAGGCACTTCAGAAATCTCGTCGTATTTTGCACGAGGAAGTTACTGAGCACGAAATTGCGAGTGTGGTCTCACGATGGACAGGTATTCCTATCATCAAGATGCTTGAAGAAGAGGCTGCAAAGCTTTCTCGTATGGAGAGTGATTTGCGAGGCGCGGTCATTGGACAGGAGGGTGCTGTGAAGGCTGTCGCTGACGCTGTGAAGCGTTCACGCGTCGGTATTGCAGACCCTAATCGACCTATTGGTTCCTTTATGTTCCTTGGTCCAACGGGAGTAGGAAAGACCGAGCTCTCTCGCAGACTCGCTGAGTTCATGTTCAATGACACAGAGGCACTGGTTCGTGTTGATATGAGTGAATTTATGGAGAAGCACTCAGTCGCAAAACTTATCGGTGCTCCTCCAGGCTATGTGGGACATGACGAAGCAGGTTCTCTGACTGAACGTATTCGTCACCGCCCGTATGCCGTCATTCTGTTTGATGAGATTGAAAAGGCGCACCCGGAAGTCTTTAACATTCTTCTTCAGGTGCTTGATAGCGGCCACTTAACTGACGGCAAGGGAAGAAAGGTTAACTTCAAGAACACCATCATCATTCTTACCTCAAACGTGGGTTCTGAGTTCATGGATAAAATGTCACGCTTTGGATTCACCACGAGCGAAGCAGAGAGCAATCATGAAGAAATGAAGGAAAAGGTTATGGGAGTTCTTAAAGACCATTTCCGTCCGGAATTTTTGAATCGTCTTGATGACATCATCATGTTCAATGTGCTTACGAAGGAAGCACTCGCCGAAATTGTTGAGAAACAAGTTGAGGAAGTTATTCTCCGCCTTCAAGGCAAGCGCATCACGCTTTCAATTGCGCCTGAAGTGCGCGCCTGGCTTGCTGAGAAGGGCTACAATCCTCAGTACGGCGCACGTCCTCTGAAGCGTGCCATCCAGGATCGAATTCTTACGCCCATTGCAGGCATGATGATTGACCAGGGTGTAATGGAGGGAGGCACTGTCTCAGTAAGTATCAAGAACGGAGAACCTGTCTTTGAGGTCAAAAAGAAGGCCGTTCGTGCCAAGAAGGTAGCAGTTCCTGTCTAGGCGCTGGTTGCCAAGATAGGCATATTCTGGTAGATTTCTCTCATGTCACAGGATCATCTCGCAAAGATCAAGAGCGCCTCAGGGCACGTGATCTTCACCCGAAGAAACAAGAAAAAGGTTGAGCGAAAGCTTGAGCTTAAGAAGTTTGACCCAACTACCCGAAAGCACGAAGTGTTTAAGGAGGTCAAGAAATAAGAAAAACGCCCCGAGAGGGGCGTTTTTCTTATTTCTCCACCACGTGTACTTCCTGAGTAACGTATTCTGCGATGAAATACGGAACGAGGACAGAAACCACTACGGCAAGCACTGAAATAAAAATGGCGACCCATGAATACATTCGAGCTTCACGTGCATTTGCTCTCGCGTGCTTCAATTCCTGGTAATCTAAGTAATTAAAATAGGAACTAAAGTTGATGATAAAGAGATTCATCTCACTTTGATGGTCAAGCTGGTCAATTCTGATTGCAAAGAAAGGTGTTTCTCTGTTGGTACTGCTACCAGGTACTCCTGACCCGTGTTTATTTCCGACAGCATTGTCCAAATAATCTGCAACAATCTTCTCCTCCCAATCCTTTGGGCACACGGCGCCAAGAATTTCGCTTCGAGTAAATCCGTCAGGACGAGTAAGTCCATACTCAATCATGCGGAGGAAAATACTGCTCTCCAAGTCGCCATCAGTAGCTCTTCTGCTGATGGGCTCTACGTTCTTCTTCATGAGTAAAGTGTAGCATCTGATCTCGGTGGAATTTCCGAACTTAGCAAACAGAAAACCGCCTCGCCGAAAGACCAGTAAGACGGGTCTCTGCGACGGGCGGCTGTGGGCTGTTAGGCCCGGAGCACACCAGCCTCCTTCGCTTCATCCTGAACCCCTTGCCACCAGCACTCGATGTGAGTACGGCACTTGGGACACAGGTTAGCGTGGGAGCAGGAGTAGTGCATGTTACACGCAGGCGTATACGGAAGTCCCGCAACATTTTGGTAGTCGTCGCAGTGGCAGTACATGCCGAGGAGATGGTTGGTCTCATGAAGAGCCACCTTCCTCAAGAAGTCAGAGTTCCGATGTCGTTGCCCGTGAAGGCAGAACATCATGGCTCCGTACTTGAAGGAGGCAGCCGCCCACGAAACAGGGTCGCCGACGAACTGCTTGGTCGTGATGTAGATGTCGGCGTGCTGCCGACCACCACGAGCTTGGTCGCGCCACGGCTCCAAGGCCGCAAGCGAGAACAGTTTGTCTGGGTCGAGCTGACCCTGCACCAATGCCCCCGAGACTTGCCCGGCGGAACTGGTGTCGTTGCCATAGAGTTGGAAGGTAAATTCCAACCCGACGGTCTCTCGTGCTCGCTGATCTACAGCGTTCACGATGAGGTCGACGGTTTGTCTGGAGACACTCGGTTCCCAGAAGACCCTCACCTCGCCATTGAGCCACCACTGTGAGGCGTACCGATGGTGTCCGTGGGCATCCACGGTGTAGGTGCGAGTTGCTTTGCGAGCCAGGTCATAGACATGCTCGCAGAACGACGCGCGGGTAAACGGCTGGCGTTTATCCCAGGTCATAAGCACCTCCTGTGCTGGTGTGAAATTGAAAAGGGCCTGTGTATTACTATACTACCATTTTATATAAAAGTCAAGTATTGAATCTGCAATTTGAGTATGAAAGCAGTAGGAAGTTCACATTCTCTAAATCACTATGCTCGCAACATCTTCGATTCCTACCGTAGGACCGCGATTACGCTTATCGATCCTTACAGGATCAGTACACGTTGCGGATATTCTGTCGCGCAGCTCCACAATATGCTCGCAACATCTTCGATTCCTACTCGCAGGCGCCCCGCGCCTGCTTGGGCCCGCATATTGAAAAACCGCCGAGGGGCGGTTTTTCAATATGCGGGCCCAGTAGGAAGTTCACATTCTATAATTCATTTCATTCATAACAGAATTAGTTCACGCATCGGTCACCCATAAATCTCTGCTGAGATTTTGGTCGACCCCCGCTCGCCGTCGTCACGGCTCCGCGTTTCGATTCCTACCGTACGATTCCCCGAATCGTACTCTGGGCCCGTAATGCAAATACCGCCTTTCGGCGGTTTGCTTGGCGGGCCCAGTAGGAATCGAACCTACACTATCGGTTTTGGAGACCGATGTTCTACCACTAAACTATGGACCCTATGTGCTCTACGATAGCGTTAATGGGGGTTGTGGGCAAGTATCTGGATTTCTCATCTACAGGCTACAATGAAGCTATGCGGGCACGGCTTTTAGTTCTCCTGATTCTCCCAGTGTTGTTTTTCATGCTTCCAACAGAGGCGAGTGCTGCCTCTACGTTCTTTGGTCCTATTGTCCCTCCTGAGTGTAATTGTGAGCCTGAGGGTGGCATAACAGGGGACGGAGTCACTGTGAAAGCTTCAGCGGCTGATTACGGCTGTGTCTTGCAGACTATTCAGAACGCAACGAACTTCGCTGTCTCTATGGGGGCAATTATGGTCGTTATTGCGATTGCGTACGCGGGTGCGCTTTTGATGCTTACCCCAACTAATCC
>JAGOQE010000006.1 GCA_017991635.1 Minisyncoccota bacterium
AAGATATCTTTCATATGCCGTGCGCCTTCAATCCTCACGGTGTTTCAAGGCGTGTTTGCATTGAGACGTCAGCCCTACAGGTGCGGAATCGTGGGTGCTGTCAGTTTGAGTGTGCGTCTTCAGTGCGTGCATGCCGTATTTGCATTACGCAGGGAGTTGAACCTGAAGTGGTGGTAAATCGCCGAAGCGGACTCTGCTTCTTCCATGAGGAGTATGGAGAGTCTGCGTCGCGCCGTACTTCTACCAAGGAGGGGATTCCTCCGCCACGGTATGCCCACACGCCGGCAACGTTACTTGACCCTTCAAGGAAGGATGCTAAGGCGCCGGTAAGCAGGCGTCCGAGCGAGCGTCAGGAGCTTCGCACGACGGGACGGGAAATTCTTGACCGTGTTCGACGCGCGATGAGCACTGCCGAGTTGGTCACGCTTAATCCACGGAAAATTAGGCCTATGCCTGATCAACCGAGGAAATTCTTTGACCCCGAACGTCTCGCAGCTCTCTCAGAATCTCTTCGCTCCTATGGGCAAATCATGCCAGGGTTCGTGCGTAAGATTCCCGAGGATGAGGAAGGTTGTGATCACGAACTGCTGGATGGCGAGCGCCGGTGGCGCGCCTCGCTCATGGCAAACATTACGTATCGTGCACTTCGTATTGAAATTGATGACGAGGCTGCTCGCTACGTCATCTCCATCATTGCAAACTTCAATCGGGCCGAGCACACCACCATGGAAATCTCGGACTCCATTAAAGTTATGATGGAAGAACTAAAGATGACGCAAGCGGAGATTGGCGAGGCGCTTGGTATGCATCCAGTACATATCTCGCGTTACTACGGTCTTCAGCGTCTCGTACAGGGTGTGCGTGACCTCCTTGATCCGAATATGGTTAAGGATAAGAAGAAGCGCCTCACCCGTTCTGCAGCTTTCGAGCTTGCTCTTCTTGCCCCGCACGCTCAGCTCCCCAAGGCTGAAGCTTTGCTTAAAGGTGAGATTTCGATGACTGATTTGCGTCACCATGCGCAGACGTCAGATGATCGGATTCCCACAGCAGGTAAACGTCTTATTCACGACGTGCACGAGCGGTGGCGTGGTTCGTATAGAAGGGGAGAAGTAATCTCCGGAAAAATTGAGGATCTGATGAGTGTCATGAAGAACACTCCAGCTCCGGACCAATTTACCCAGGGCCACTCAATCTATATGACCCGTCAGGTGCTTGAGAAAATTCAGCGTCAAATCGGCGATGCGCTCAAGCATGTCGATCAGAAAATCTCGAGTAAGGCGAGCTAATACTGCCTCTCGATTGTGCCACTTGCCACCTAACAGTGTTTAGGTGGCATTCTTTTTCCACCTTTTCTAGAGCGACTCCCTCTGGTACACTCATAGGTATGGATAGGGTAGCGGCCCGAGAGGGTTCTTTTGTACGTATAGAGGCGCAGACGCGCTAGCTTTTTGTATGACCGCACCTGAAGCCGTAGGACATGCAGAGGGCGTAAAAGAGGCGAGTATTCACGTCGTCCTTAAAGCTGAAGAACTCTTCAGTGTTTTTGGCTTTCCTGTAACGAACTCACTCATCATGACCTGGATTGTCGTTGGTCTGATGATTCTCTTCGCTATCCTATTCAAGAACAAGATTGCGATGGTGCCAGGGAAACTACAGGCCGGGATTGAATGGGTCTTTCAAGGAGTGCTCGGCTACATGACCGAGATTCTTGAGAGCGAGAAGCTCGCACGTCGATTCTTCCCGCTTATCATGACCATTTTCTTTTTCGTCTTGATTGCAAACGAACTTGCCTTCCTTCCTGGTATCGGAACTATCGGCCTTGAGGGCGAGCACGGACTTACGCCACTGCTTCGTGCGCCTGGTGCAGACCTTAACATGACGCTTGCTCTCGCTATCATTTCTTTCCTCACGATTGAAATTACGGGTCTTGTTCAGCTTGGCTTCTTTAAGTACAGTGCAAAGTACGTCAACTTCACCTCTCCGGTGAATTTCGCTGTCGGCATTATTGAGCTCATCTCAAACCTTGGACGTCTTATTTCGTTCTCGTTCCGTCTTTTCGGAAACGTCTTTGCAGGAGAAGTAATGCTCGTGGTGGCGGCGTTCTTTGTGCCATACCTACTGCCGGTGCCGTTGATGGGCTTTGAGGTATTCGTAGGCTTTATTCAGGCAGTGGTGTTCGCCATGCTAACCCTGTTCTTTATTAAGCTTGCCATCATGGAACCACATGGGTCCGAGAGCCACTAGGCTCTTGCATCTATGTGGCTCTTGGATGGGTCAAATTATTTAACGTATAAAACATCACAACTATGGAACTTGAATCAGCACAGTTGATCGGTATGGCACTTGCAGCCGGTCTCGGAGTACTCGGTCCCGGTATCGGAATCGGTCTTATTGGAGGACGAGCAATGGATGCTATTGGACGCAACCCTGAAGCTTCAGGAAAGATCGTTTCAAACATGATTCTTGCAATCGTGTTTGCTGAGGCGCTTGGTATTCTCGCCCTCGTGGTTTCCTTCATCATCAAGTTCGTTTAACGAGACTCCTGGTCTCGACCTCACTTAAAAACCCTGTATGGAACAACTCTTTGACGCATTCGGCATTGACTGGAAGCTCTTGATTGCGCAAGCAATTAACTTCGGCGTCCTTCTTGCTGTTCTCACGTATCTTCTCTACAAGCCAGTCCTAAAGACGCTTGATGAGCGAAGCGCCCTTATTAAAAAGGGTGTGGTTGATGCTGAGGAAGCAACGAAGAAGCTTGAAGAAGCAGATGACACGGTGAAGGCGCGCCTACAGGAGGCAGAAGGTGAGGCAGAGGGACTTGTTGCTCGTGCACGCGACGAGGCAGGCTCAGAGCGCTCACGTATTGTGAAGGAGGCGGAGACACGCGCATCTCATATTGAGAAAGATGCTGAGGCTCGCGCAAAGGAGGCAAAGGAACAGGCTCTCAAGGAGAGTGAGCGTGAAATTGCACGTCTCGCTATCCTTGCTGCAGAGAAAGCTATTCGCAAAAGCTAGTACGTATGGAGAAAATTTACGCACAGGCTATCGCCAAGAAGGTTCGTGAAGGAGCGAACGAGGAAGACCTCGTGAAGGCACTTTCACTACACCTAGAGCGTATGGGTCGCGTAAAACTTCTCCCTCGTATTGTGGCTGAACTCAAGCGTGAAGTCGCTCGCAAGGAAAAGAGCGAAGCCGTGCTTGAACTCGCTCACGAAGGACTTCGCGAAAGCGCTCTCAAAGAGCTTTCATCACTCGGCCTCTCAGTGAATGATGTTCGCATCAACACTGACCTTATTGAGGGGTGGCGCGTTCGCACCGCAAGCTCCGTTCTAGACAAAAGCGCAAAGCGTTCACTGGTGGAGCTCTACAAAAGAATCACCGCATAATTTATTAATCACGCACTTGTATGGAAAGTATTATCAAACGAATTGAAGCAGAAATTGCATCCTTCACGCCTTCTGAAAGTCAGGAGGAGACAGGAATCGTGCGCGCTACCGGAGACGGTATTGCAGAAATTGACGGGCTCACGAACGCAGTGATGACGGAGATGGTGCTCTTTGATCCATCATTCGATCGATCACTTGAGGAGGCACTCAAAGACCCAGAAGCACTCTACGGTCTTGTCCTAAACCTTGAAGAAGACGGCGTTCGTGCCGTGATTCTCGGTAACGGCTCTCGTGTGTACGAGGGTATGCTTGTGCGTCGTCTCGGTCGTTTGCTTTCCATTCCTGTCGGTGACGCACTCATCGGTCGCGTAGTGAATCCGCTTGGAGAAGTACTTGATGGTAAGGGTGCTGTAGAAGGTACTGCCTTTCGTCCTATTGAGCGCGAAGCATACGGCGTGATGGATCGCTCTCCAGTGAATACTCCCATCCACACTGGAATCAAGGCTATTGACTCAATGATTCCAATTGGTCGTGGTCAGCGTGAGCTCATCATCGGTGACCGCGGTACTGGAAAGACGACCATTGCAATTGACACCATCCTCAATCAAAAAGCAGAGCCAGAGGCTACTCGCCCTATCTGTATTTACGTCGCTATTGGTCAGAAGGAATCAAAGACTGCGAAAATTGTAGCTCAACTTGCTGAGGCAGGCGCTATGGATTACACCATCGTCGTTACTGCTCCCGCATCAAGTCCTGCTGCCTTTCAGTTCCTCGCACCGTTTGCAGGAGCTGCTATTGGTGAGCACTTCATGGAGCAGGGAAAGGACGCGCTCGTTATCTACGATGACCTTTCAAAGCAGGCTGTTGCGTACCGTCAGATGTCACTTCTCCTTCGTCGTCCACCAGGTCGCGAGGCGTACCCAGGAGACATCTTCTACCTACACTCACGCTTGCTTGAGCGTGCCGCAAAGCTCTCTAAAGAAAAGGGTGGAGGCTCTCTTACAGCGCTCCCTATCATTGAGACACAGGAGAATGATGTGTCTGCGTACATTCCAACAAACGTAATCTCAATTACGGACGGACAAATCTTCCTTGAGGCTGACCTCTTCAACAAGGGTATGCGTCCCGCTATTAACGTGGGACTCTCCGTGTCTCGTGTGGGCTCAAGTGCTCAGACGAAGGCAATGAAGAAGGTGTCAGGAAAGATTAAGCTTGAGCTTGCGCAGTTCCGCGAACTTGAAGCTTTCATGCAGTTTGCCTCTGACCTTGATGCTGATACTAAGAAGCGTATTGATTCAGGACGTCGCATGACTGAAGTGTTGAAGCAGGGAAATGGAGCACCACTTCCTTTTGAGATGCAAGCAGCAGTTATCTACGCTGCTACAAACGGATTCTTTGATGGTTTTGAGCCAGATGAGACTGCAGCAGCAGAGCGCAAGCTTCAGGACTATCTCATGCGTGAGGGAGAAAATGTGTTGAAGGCAATTCGTGATGGTCGCGAAATTAGTGAAGATACCGAAGGTAAGCTCAAAGAAGTCTTGACTGCCTTTGCTGAGCGCACTGCTGAGTAATACTCAAATCCAAACTTCCTATGGCACTCAAAGATATCAAGATGAAGATTCAGGCAACCAAGCGCATGCACACCGTGACGCGCGCGATGGAGGCTGTCTCTGCAGTAAAGATGCGCAAGACACAGGCAAATGCCTTTGCAGGGCGTCCGTACGCTCGTGCTGCTCTTGCCATTCTTGCTCGTCTTTCAGGAAGTCAGGGAGTTGGTAATCATCCGCTTTCAACAACGCGCGAGGTCAAGAAGACAGCGCTCGTGATTATTACGAGCGACAAAGGCTTGGCTGGAGGACTAAACAGTAGTGTTATCAAAGCTGCGGTGACTGCAATTGCTGACTTGCCTAAGGAATCAGTCGTGGTGTATGCGTACGGAAAGAAGGGAGAAGAGTTCTTCAAGCGTCGCGAGTACACCGTTGTTCGTGCGCTTGAGAACAAGCGTGATGATATTCCGCTTTCAGTGATGAGCGAGCTTTCAGCAGAGCTTTCCGAAGGGTTCCTTGCAGGGGAGTTTGATCAGGTGCTCGCCGTCTACAACAACTTCAAGTCTACCTTTGAGCAACTTCCAACGACCCGAACCCTACTTCCGCTTTCTCTTGAGGCGCTCTCTATGCTTGTTGAAGACATTCAGCCGGCGCGCGGAAAGTGGAGCGATAGTGTCTCAATGGAATCCCCTGCGTCGTATGAGGTAGAGCCATCAGCTGACGAGGTGTTGGACATTCTTGTTCCTCGCCTTGTTGCAGTGTCGCTCTACCACATGCTTCTTGAGTCAAAGGCGTCAGAGCACTCTGCACGCATGGTGGCGATGAAGAATGCCTCTGATAAGTCAAAAGAAGTGACGCGCGACCTCACGCGTCGTTACAACAAGGTGCGCCAGGCAGCAATTACGAGAGAAGTCTCGGAAATTGTGAGTGGCCGTGAGGCATTAGCAACATAACGTTCGCATTATTTAATTACACGCGTATGAACACAGGAACAATTACAGAAGTTATCGGACCAGTCGTAGATGTGCACTTTAAGGAGAAGCGTCCAGCAATTAGCGACGCCCTTGTCATTGAGGCTCGTGGCGAGCACAAGCGCATTGTGCTTGAAGTTGCTTCACACCTTGGTCTCGACCGAGTGCGCACCATCGCCATGTCTGACACGGCCGGACTTGCTCGAGGCGAGGAGGTGACTGCTACTGGTGCGCCAATTTCAGTTCCTGTGGGCACTGCGTCTCTTGGACGTCTGTTCAACGTTCTTGGTGAGACTATGGATGGTCTTGAGACCATTCCAGAAGGTTCTCCACGCCTTCCTATTCATCGCGAGCCACCATCATTTGATGAGCAGACCACGAAAGCAGAAGTGTTTGAGACGGGTATTAAGGCCATCGACCTCATGATTCCCTTTATCAAGGGAGGTAAGGTCGGACTTTTTGGAGGAGCCGGCGTGGGCAAGACCGTTACTATCCAGGAGCTCATCCATAACGTTGCGAGTGAGCACGGAGGGTACTCAGTGTTTGCTGGTGTGGGAGAGCGTGTGCGTGAGGGAAATGACCTGTATCACGAAATGAAGGATTCAGGCGTGCTTGATAAAACTGCTCTTGTCTTTGGTCAGATGAACGAAGTCCCAGGAGCGCGTGCGCGCGTTGCGCTCACTGGCCTCACTCAGGCTGAGTACTTCCGTGACGAAGGAGGAAAGGACGTCCTTTTCTTCATGGACAACGTATTCCGATTTATTCAGGCTGGTTCTGAAGTGTCCTCACTTCTTGGACGTGTGCCTTCAGCGGTGGGTTACCAGCCTACTCTTGCCGAGGAAATGGGTAAGCTCCAGGAGCGTATTACCTCAACTAAGAAGGGCTCTATCACCTCAGTGCAGGCTGTGTATGTGCCGGCCGACGACCTTACTGACCCAGCACCAGCAACAACCTTTGCTCACCTAGACGGTACCGTGGTGCTTTCTCGCCAGCTTGCTTCTCTTGGTATTTACCCCGCAATTGACCCACTTGAGTCAACGTCTTCAGCACTTACCCCAGACATTGTTGGAGAAGAGCACTACATTGTTGCAAACAAGGTAAAGCAGGTCCTCCAGCGTTACAAAGACCTTCAGGACATCATCGCCATTCTTGGTATTGAGGAACTCTCTGAGGAAGACAAGACCGTGGTGTCTCGCGCTCGAAAGATTCAGCGTTTCCTCTCACAGCCATTCTTTGTGGGTGAACCGTTCACCGGTATCAAGGGTCAGTACGTAACTCGCGAGGAGACGGTGCGTGGCTTCAAGGAAATTGTTGACGGAAAGCATGACGATAAGCCTGAGGGTGCCTTCTACATGAAGGGAACTATTGATCAGGTTGTCGCTGACTAAGTATGGCTAAGACATTTCATCTCACCGTTGCGCGTGTCGGGGAGAATCTCTTTGATGGAGATGCTCTTTCGGCAACCGTACCTGGTGTTGAAGGAGTGTTCACTATTCTTGCAGGGCACGAGTCATTGGTGTCTCCGCTTAAGATCGGCACGTTAAAGATTGTAGATGGGGAAGGTGCAGTACACGAGATTCCACTTGAAGTGCCTGGCGTAGCCGAGGTCTCAAGCAATCAAGCCACTGTCCTCTTGTAGTCCTTGCAGTTATGACTTGCTGAGTCATAATTACGATATGACCCGGGATGGCGACTACCACGTTGAGTCATTTCTAAAATGGCCAAAGCACTACCACGGTGACGTGGTGAGGGTGCTGTTCGTTGCAATTGCCATGCTCATATTCCTCACGGAGTTTGTAGGAGCCAGACTTCCATTCACGTCATCAGGAATCATAACGATGGTCCTCGTTCTCGTAATTTCTGCTGGAATTACAAATCCGGCACAGAAGTGGATTCACATCTTGAATATGGGCATCTCAATCTTTGGAACTATGATTTTTGGTAATGTAGCTCTCTCAAAGCTGAACGTGCCGTCTGCAGATATTTCTCAAGTTGGTACCGTCACACTTATTTCAGTACTGTTTCTCTGCGCACTCTATTTCGCAACCCGGACTGTACGTGGTCGTTTTGTTACTCACGTCGATTAATCTTTACACTCGTCGTCTTCGTGCTAACCTCACCCTAGAAGATTCTTAGGGTGTTGAGATGGTCTTTCGTCCTCACGAGAATGATAAAACGCTGTCATCCCAGAGGGGTAGTCAAGCAGAAGAACTTTTCTCTCAAGCCGTTATCCCAAGAGGAGTAGATACACCGAGTTGGTTGAATTTCATTCGTATGGCAACTGCCCTAGAAGATTCATCAGGTGTAGACGCTATCGCCTCACTCGATGTTGGTGAAGTCAATATTCAAATTAAATCATCTGTAACTGGCGTGTATAAGCACATGCTCAAGTATGGAAACAAGCATCTCATCATTGTTGTGACTCCAGGGAAGACTCCAGAAGTCGTGCGGAGAGAGGTGTATATCCACCTTCGAAACTTCCGCGATGGTAGACTCGCTGAGATTTCACGAAAGTAAGACCCTGCATGCTCCGCATGCAGGGTCTTAAAACGTACGGTATAATAGTCAACGTATGGGACTACAAAATTTTCTACTTTCTCAAGTTGTTAAGCATAAGATGAAGGACGTGCCTCCGGCACAGCGCGAGCAGATTATCGCCCTTGTTCAGAAGGACCCTGAACTCTTCAAGCGTATTGGCGAAGAAATCGAGCGACGCACCAAGGGTGGTGAGAGTCAGATGAAGGCCTCTATGGAAGTGATGAAGAAGTACCGGACTGAGATAGCGGCACTCATGCAATAGTATGAAAATTTTCATTCTTCTTGGAAATCCTGACAAGGAAACACTTTCGGGTCAGATTGCTTCACAGTACGAGAGCGATGCCACGCTTGCCGGACATGAGGTGCGACGTTTGAATATTGGCGACCTCACCTTTGACCCTATTCTCCATAAAGGATACAAGGTAATACAAGAACTTGAGCCAGACTTAAAGCTCGTTCAGGAGAATATTCGTTGGTGTGACCATCTTGTTTTCGTATACCCTGTGTGGTGGTCTGCAACGCCTGCTCTTGTGAAAGGAATGTTTGACCGTATGTGGCTTCCCGGATTCGCGTTCAGGTTCTGGAAGAATGGACTTGGTTGGGACAAACTTTTGAAGGGCAAAACTGCACGAGTTATTGCACTTTCAAAGATGCACCCCTTTGCAATTAAGTTTATGTTTGGTGACTTCACCAATGAAGTATCTCGGGCGACATTTGGTTTCTCTGGACTTAAAGTGTCTCGAACTGAGATTGGAAACTCAGAGAAGCTTACCGATGCGCAGAAGCTGACTCTCATGAGAAAGGTTTCAGCGCTTGCGAAAAAGGGAAGATAGTTCTCTTGCAGTTTCCGCTCCACGTTGTACGCTATTTGGGCAGAGGTGGCCTAGTCGTAACTGCCGAAAGGCTTCCGCCTAGTTGAGCACCCGCCGTACCCCCCCCCGACGGCCCTGGCCTCGCGTATGCCACCTCTGCACCCTGCTTCGCCCTTAGGGCGGAGCTATCTTTTTGTACAAAACAATCGTAAAGTTAGAAAACTATGCTTAAAATCGGAATTGTCGGTCTCCCAAACGTGGGAAAATCTACCTTGTTTAACGCCCTCACCAAGGCGTCTGTGCCTGCTGAGAATTACCCTTTCTGTACTATTGATCCTTCAGTAGGTGTCGTTGGTGTTCCAGATGAGCGCCTGGAGAAGCTCCGCGCGCTTTCAGGCTCAGAAAAGATTCTTCCCGCTGCTGTGGAATTTGTTGATATTGCAGGACTCGTTAAGGGGGCTTCTGAAGGTGAGGGTCTTGGTAATCAGTTCCTATCTCATATCCGTGAAGTGGATGCTATTTTGCAGATGGTTCGCTTTTTTGATGATCCTGACATTACTCACGTCCACGGAGAAGTTGACCCTGTTCGAGACATTGAGGTGATTAATCTAGAACTTATCCTCGCTGACCGCGACGTTGTAGGTAAACGCCGGGAGAAACTCGTGCGTGATATTCGCGCAGGCTTGAAGGAGGCTGTAGCTGAGGATGAAATTCTAAATAGGATTGAGCAAGCATTGAGCCAAGGGCTACTTGCCCGCACTGTTGAGTTGGCTCCTGAAGAATCAAAGCTCATCAAGTCAATGAATCTTCTTACTCGAAAGCCAATTCTGTACTGTTTTAACGGTAAAACAGGAGGTCATAACCTGGACGAAATTAATGATGGACGTGCTGAGGCAGCGTTCCGTTATGTTGAATCACTTGGCGGGGAATACGTACAGGTGGATGCGCGTACCGAGCACGAACTTAACGATGTTGCTGACGATGATAAGGAAGTGTTCCGTTCGGAGCTTGGTGTACAGGTAGACGGTCTCGATGCACTTATTCAAGGAGCCTACAAGACGTTGGGTCTTATTACATTCTTTACTACAGGGCCAAAGGAAACACGTGCGTGGACCATCACTCGTGGAGCAACAGCACCTGAAGCTGGGGCGGTCATTCACAATGACTTCAAAGATAAGTTTATCCGTGCAGAAACCGTTAATTGGGCAACGCTCATTGCTGACGGTTCGTGGAGTCAGGCACGCGACAAGGGTGACATTCGCACAGAAGGAAAGACCTACGTCGTCGCTGATGGTGACGTAATGGTATTTCTCCACTCATAAAAAGAGCGCCCGAGGTTGTGCCTCGGGCGTCCGTGTGACATTTGCGTCACGAAATTCGCGGAATATCGAGCGAAAGCTCACCATTTCTGCTGTACCACCACAGGCTCTTGTCTCTCCTTTTGTTTCGTGGCGAGTCAGAAATGAGTTTCTCGGAAGTGATAATGCGTAGTCCGTACTTTACAGCCGACTGCGCCGTTTCAAATACGCAATAGCTGGCATTCACGCCTGCGAGAATTACTTCCTCGACTCCCAATTCTTCTAGGAAGGAACGGAGTGCCGTGCCAAGAAAGGCATTGTTGTTCTTCTTCACGATAAAGTACAGGTTGCGGTAGCCACTGAGTTCCACTTGAAGCTCGGGAATGGTAGAACCGCTACCCTTATACTCAATAACAATAATAGGTACATTTCGCTTCTTGCATTCACGAATCAGTTCAATCTGAGCACTAATCATTTGAGTGACTTCATCCGGGTGGTGCTTATGCAGAAACTCTTTCTGCATGTCGATGATGAATAGCGCCTTTTGCGATTGGCCGCTTGCGCGAGTTTCTCTTCCGATAAGAAAGGCAACAAGCCTCGATAGCCACATGGACTCCTCCGTACGGCAAGATGTTCTTTGGCGAATCTATCACAGTCAATGAAAAAAGCCACGAAATGTGGTATAATCAAAGGATATGGAACACACTACAGAGGTGAGAAGCAAGGTAACACCAAAGGATTTCTTTCTCTGGGCAGGGGCAATGCTCGCTCTCTATGTTGGCATTTTCTCCCTCGTCTCGCTCATATTTGAGTACATTAATTTTGCGTTCCCAGACCCACTCGCCTACAGTGGCGACCCATACTCTGGAGCGGTTCGTTTCGGTATGGCGTCCCTTATCGTTCTTGTCCCTACAGTGCTCTTCTTGATGCATCTCATTCGCAAGAATATTGAAGTTGAGCCAGGCAAGGCTGAAATCTGGGTTCGTAAGTGGGCAATCATGCTCACGCTCTTTGCTGCAGGGGCGACTATCATTATCGACCTCATTACACTCGTTAACACGTTTCTAGGAGGAGAGATTTCAGTGCGCTTTGGTCTTAAGGTTGCCGTAGTGCTTCTTGTTGCCATTCTCGTTTTCCTCCATTTCCTTGCTGACTTCAAGGGCTATTGGATTATTGAACGCAAGAAAGCACGCTTAATTGGCATTGCTTCTGGTAGTATGGCGCTCCTTACTGTGTTTGCCGGCTTCTTTATTATCGGTTCTCCCATGGACGCGAGACTTCTTCGCTTTGATGAAGAGAAGGTGAGTGACCTTCAAGGTATTCAGTCACAGCTCACCTATCACTACCAACAGAAGGCCGTACTCCCAGAAACCTTGTCTGAACTTAATGACGCACTCTCAGGATATATGGTTCCTGTAGACACACAAACGAAGAGTCAGTATCGTTACGAGAAGATTTCGAAACTCTCGTTTAAACTCTGTGCAACCTTCAACAAGGAAAGTATTGATCGTAGTGGACAGGGAGACTACAAGGATATGGCTGTCTCGTATCCGTCTGGTGGCGTTGTTGATAGCTGGTATCACGGAGCAGGTGACGTGTGCTTCACGCGTACAATTGATCCAGAGCTCTACCCAATATACGAAAAGGGTATTAGATAGCGTATGAAAGGGTTCCGACACGACGAGATTGAGAAACATGCCCAAGAGAAGTGGGAGCGACTAGAACTTAATCGCTCCAATCTTACTGACGATACCCGTGAACCATACTATCTTTTATTTGAGTTCCCCTACCCCTCAGGTGACCTTCACATAGGACATTGGTACGCTTTCGCGCTTACTGACATCTACGCTCGATTTCTCAGGCAAACTGGGAAGAACGTGCTTTTCCCGGTCGGTTTTGATGCCTTTGGTCTTCCCGCTGAAAACGCAGCAATAAAGCATGGAGTGAATCCGCGCGAGTGGACCTACAAGAACATGGAGCATATGCGTACGCAGATGAAATCTATGGGTACGTCAGTGGATTGGTCACGTGAGGTCATCACGTGTGATCCAAGCTACTACAAGTGGACGCAGTGGCTCTTCATTAAACTAATGGAACAAGGCTTAGCCGAGCGAAAGGAGGCGAGTGTGAAATGGTGTCCTAAAGACAATACCGTACTTGCAAATGAGCAGGTTGTTGATGGTGCGTGTGAGCGTTGTGGTACTGAAGTTGAGGAGAAACGTCTTACGCAGTGGTTTATGAAGATAACCGACTATGCCGAGCGTCTCCTTTCTGACCTGGACCCGCTTCCATGGCGCGAAGATATTAAGGAGGCACAACGCGCTTGGATTGGTAAGTCAGAGGGTGCCGCGCTCACATTTTCAATACAAAACTCCGATGAGTTTATTACGGTATTTACCACCCGTCCTGACACGGTCTTTGGCGCTACCTATGTTGTCCTCGCCCCTGAACATAAGCTTGTTGATGTGCTTAAGGACTCAATCACCAACTGGAGTAAAGTGGAGGCGTACAGAACACAAACCTCACGCAAGACTGATAGAGAGCGTTCAGAGAATAAGGAAAAGACTGGCGTAGAACTCAAGGGTGTCTCTGCAATTAATCCGGGAACTAAGGAGGCAATTCCTGTGTATCTCGCGGATTACGTCCTTGGCTCATATGGAACAGGTGCTGTTATGGCTGTGCCTGCCCATGACGAGCGTGACTATGAGTTTGCTAAAAGAATGTCACTCCCTGTAACGCACGTTGTGTTGCCTGTACGTATTGATGAGAAGAATCCTCAAATTCCCGGAAAGGAAGTGGTTTTCCGAAATCTTGTCATGGCAATTGTTCGTAATCCTAGAAATGACACGTACTTAGTTCTCAGGGTAAAGAGTCCTGAATGGACCACCTTTGTGATTGGAGGTGTTGAAGATGGTGAGGACATTGAAACAGCCGCAAGACGTGAGATTCTCGAGGAGTCAGGCTACAAGAATCTCAAGTTCATTCGTACTCTTGGCGGTCCAATCCAGTCTGAATTTTATGCTGGCCATAAAGGAGTGAATAGAGTTGCGCACAACACAACAGTCCTATTTGAGCTTCTTGATGAGGCTCAGGAGCCTCTCTCAGAGGAAGAGGCAGATAAACACACTGTTGATTGGGTTCCTTTTTCTGAGATTACGCGCGAAAAAATGTCGCACGCTGAACTTGATATTGTTCTTGCTCGTCTAGAACAGGGCGATGGTGCCTACACAGGTGAGGGAGTGCTCGTGAACTCTGGGCCATTCAATGGGCGAAATAATGAGGAGGCCATGTGGGACATTGTTGAGTCAGTGGATGGCACAAGAACAACGAACTACCGCATCCGCGACTGGCTCGTGTCTCGTCAGCGTTACTGGGGCTGTCCAATCCCTGTTGCGTACGATCCGGAAGGAAAGCCTCATCCAATCCCTTCTGAGCATCTCCCATGGCTCTTGCCCGAGGATGTGGACTTCGCGCTTGGTGGCGCAGACTCACCTCTAAAGACCTCAAAGGAGCTTAAGGCACGAGTTGAGGCAATCTTTGGTGAGGGGTGGACACCTGAGTACGACACGCTTGATACTTTTGTCGATTCTTCTTGGTACTTCTATCGCTATCTTACGCCTACGGACGAACATCACTTCTCAGACAGCGCTCTCATGAAGAAGTGGCTACCTGTGGACCGTTACTCGGGAGGAAGTGAGCATACGACTATGCACCTTCTCTATGCGCGTTTCTTTCATAAGGCACTTCACGACCTTGCCCTCGTGCCTGGAGAGGAGCCATTTGTAGAGCGCTTCAATCGCGGACTTATTCTTGGACCTGATGGACAGAAAATGAGTAAGTCGAAAGGTAATGTCGTTAACCCCGATGAGTGTGTGAAGGAATTTGGCGCAGACGCTATTCGCGCATACCTTGCCTTTATTGGTCCCTACAACGAGTCTGGCACCTACCCTTGGAATCTGGACGGTGTGAAGAGTATGCGTACGTTCCTTGAGCGAGTACAGAAGCTCAAAGACAAGGTGGTGGAATGTCCTGGCTCACTCGCTCGTCCCATTGCGCGTACCGCGCAGGGTGTTTCTGAGGACACTACTAAGTTCAAATACAATACGGCTCTCGCAAAGCTCATGACGCTTGTCCGAGAGTTTGAGAAGGCACCTGCAATCACACTCGCGGAGTATCACGACCTGCTCACTCTTCTTGCTCCATACGCTCCACACCTGAGCGAGCATTTGTACGGTGAAGGGCAGGAGTACGAAAGTATTCACCTTCGTCCGTTCCCAGTAGTGGATGGAGCGCTCCTTGAAGAGGACACAGAGACGCTTACCGTGCAGGTCTTAGGCAAGAAACGTGCCGAACTGACCGTGCCGAAGGGCTCTGACGAGGCGTTTGTTGTTGGGGAGGCGAAGAAGCTTCCTGAGGTCTCAAAGTATCTTGACGGAAAGGAAATAAATCGTGTAATCTACGTTTCTGGGCGTATTTTGAACTTCGTGGTTTCTTAGAATCGAGTACCAAAATATGGCTTATTTGCTCACTTTTATGAGCGTAGGGTAGGCAAAAAAGCCTCAAAAACGATTGACAAAAGGGGGTTCGGCATGCTATCATACCCAAGCAAGAAAGCTTCGGCTGACTTGCGAATATGCATCCCGTATTACTAGGCCTTGTTGGCCTTTTCGTTTTGTCTAACGGTGGTCAAGCGCCGGTTCCGACCCCGGCTTCTCAGATAATCCCTGAGTCAAGCCAGGCGGTCAGTGCACTATCGGAGTCAACATCTCTTCCCGGAGGTACGACGAAGAAGGTGGCTGCACGGAGCCAGGATGGAGCGCTTGAACGTTATGACGTGTCGCTTACTGCATACAACGCTGTGCCGTCGCAAACAGATGGAGATCCGTTTACGACAGCCAGTGGTGCGTACTCCAACCCTGAGGTTGTAGCCGCACGGTCAGTTGACCTTGCAGGAAGCCTTCCTTTCGGTACAGTCGTCGCAATCTCACGTACCGCTTCGGATTCATCTTGGTGTAACTACTCTAAGGTTGAGTCTCTGATCGGATATCGCGTGATTGCTGACAGCATGAACTCACGTATTGTTAATCACGTGGACGTGCTTCTCCCTACGGACGAGACTGTTTCCTTGGATGGCCATCAGGTTTCCGCAGCCCGAGCAATCGGAAAGTGTGACCAGGTGGAAGTACGTGTCGTGGGCTACGTAAATGTCTCGGAAATCCCTGACACTCAAGCAGAACTCGCACGCCTCATTGAAGGTACAGAACTCGCTCGCAGATAATATTCACGAGTCCGAAAAAACCCGCTTGCAATGCACGCGGGTTTTTTCTTTGATGTATGTCACACAAAAACGTATACTCAATATATATGAAGTACTTTTATATTTCTCTAGCGCTCGTGGTGGTTCTTTTTGCGCCTCAGGTTTCCTTTGCGTCCGGTGACGTAGAAGTGTCGGGGTGGATTCCTTATTGGAGAGCAAGCGAAGGTTCCAAGGCAACAGTTTCGCACATTACCGCCTTTAGCGAGGTTAGTCCCTTTGGCTATACGGTCAAAAAGGACGGAACGCTCTATGACGCGATGAAGCTGAAGAACTCCGCATGGAAGAAGTTATTCACTTCAGCAAGGAAAAACCATGTGCTTATACTGCCGAGCGTAATGATGAGCGATGGTGCACAAATTCACGCTATTCTCTCAGACAGCACTCAGCGAGCTAAACACATTGACTCGATCATGTCTGAGGTAGAGAAACATGATTTTGATGGTATTGATATTGACTATGAAGGCAAGAAGGCTTCAACTCGGGAGTACTTCTCTACATTTCTTAAGGAACTCAAGGCAGAACTTGGCGACAAGATTCTTGTGTGTACTATCGAAGCCCGTACGCCTCCAGAATCTCTCTACAGTACCGTGCCTGCGACGCTTGAGTATGCAAATGACTATCCAAGCATAAATAAGTATTGTGATCGAGTACGTATCATGACGTATGACCAGCAGACGGCTGATATAAAGCTTAATGCTGAAGCTGCACATCCTTATGCGCCTGTGTCTGACACGCGTTGGGTGCGCAAGGTAATGGAATTTACTAAGAAAAGTATTGATGCAGACAAGCTCTCACTTGGTATCCCAACCTACGGGCACGAATACGAAATAACCGTATATGCAAATGGCCTGTACGGGTATAAGAAGCTTTGGGCGTTCAACCCAAAGTACGCAACAGATATGGCCAAGAAGAAGAAAGTAACACCTGCTCGCTCTGAGTCGGGTGAAATGGTCGTAGCCTACTTGCCTAAAAAACTTCCTAAGACGCCCGAAAAGGTTACCGTGAAGGCACCAGAGGACGCCTCTAAGGCCGAGATGGCGATTTACGAGGCTCGGGCGTACGCTCTTGCTACTGGTAACCCCACCAAGGTTAATGTCATGTGGTGGAGCGATGCTGGAGCTATTAAGGACAAGGCTGACCTTGCTCGAGAACTTGGTATTCGTGGAGTTGGTATCTTCAAGATCGACGGAGGTTTCGACAAGGGTCTCTGGAACGCGCTCAAGTAGCTAGTCGAAGATAGTGATGAGGTAGGTATCTATTTCCCGCTCACCAAGGTCGTACAGGTGCTTTTCTTCGTTATACAGATAAGTGGCGAGTGATTCACCGACGTAACGCCAGTGCCAAGGCTCATATTGGTAGTAGGTATTATTCTTTGGGTAGGACAGTGTAAAACCGTACTCGTGAGCATGCTCAACAAGCCATGCATAGCCCTTTGTTTGGTCAAAGGTATTCCATGACCGACCATTGAGAGGTGTGCCAAGGTCAACCGTAGTCCCAAGCTGGTGTTCGGAGTAGCCCTGATCAGCTGAAAAGGCGTTTGCGCCTGTGCCGTACTTAACGACGTACCCGTCCTTTAGTGCGGCCTGCTCTCCAAACGATCGGTACGCGGAAAGAACAGTAAGTTCTGCGCCGTCATCCTTTGCGTCAGTAAGCATTCTCTCGAGGGACGCACGCACATTTGCGTGTATCAGAAGTTTCTTGCCCTCATCAAAGACAAAGTCACTATCAATGACAGACAGACCAGATGGTTGGTAGTGCTCATTTAAGAAATAGACACGCGAGTATTTTTTTAAAAGCTCGGGGTCAAGTGAGTTGAGTTTTTCTAGAGTTCCTACTGAGCTGGCGACTTCGGACACCTTTGCTTCAAAAGCGTCGTTTCGCGCTCGTTCGTTCTGATACTCTTCTTGAAAGACGTTGCGCTCGTTTGCAAGGTCTGTCATCTCATCCTGCAGTGTGGCAATCTTTTCATACTGTAGAGCGCTGTCAGCTAGAAAATCCGTCACCACGCTTCTGTGAGACAGTTCGCGGTACGTAAGCACTGCCACGAGGATGCCTGTCGTAGCTGTTAGAGCGAGTAAGGAGACTTTTGACCAGCGAGGAAGTGCGTTCATGTCTACTAACCATCGCATATATGAATTCAAAAGTCATTCCACAGGCGTTTTCACCAAACACACGGTAGTATAGAGAACGCACTAATCACTATTCATACGCATGTCATCTACATCAAAAGCGCCCACAGTACTCGTTAAACGCTCTTCAGCAGGGTTAGGACTCTTTGCGGGAGAACCAATCAAGAAGGGAACCTTTATTATCGAGTATGTGGGTAGGGTCATTTCGAAAGAGGAGGAAGAAACCTCAAGAAGTAAGTACCTATTTGAAGTTTCAAGCAAAAAAACTATTGACGGTTCGGACAGGAGTAATACTGCCCGATATATTAATCATGCGTGCAAACCAAACGCAGAGGCCGAGATTAAGTCAGGTCGAGTTATGATCTCTGCAATCAAGAATATTGCGAGTGGTGATGAGATTACGTATGACTACGGTAAAGAGTATGTAAATGAGCATATCAAGCCACACGGCTGTAAATGTGCCTCATGCATAGCTAAGCGCTCTGCAGTGTAAGTATTTTACGTGCCTGCCTAAGGGCGTTATAGTCAGGATAGAGAGAAAGAGGGGAACATAATGATTCGTAAGGTATACACGGCTTTTAAGCCGTTTTTGAGGTTCGTCGCCGTCCCGCTCGGTTTCGTGTTCTTTGCACTTGGGTGTGCAGGAGTAGTGTTGCCACTTATTCCACATACGCCGTTCTTCATACTTACGGCAGTTTTGTGGGGATATGGTTCTGACACGCTGTATCGCTGGCTTCACACGCTCCCAGTCGTTGGTGCTTCGCTTGACGCTTGGAGTAAAGAGGGTGCGGTGCCGCTTCACGCAAAGGTGCTGTCGGCTGTTACGCTCGCCGTAGGTATTACTCTTGCCATTACTGTCGGACCTTGGCTTTGGTACCAGATTGTTATCCCGATTATCCTGGTAATTGTCCTTCTGTTCATTGCCTCCAGGCCCAGGCCTTCGCATCAAAAGCGTGAAATAGTCTCATTATGGGCTGCTTTTGTCCTGTGGGGTAGGGCTCGCAAGAGTAGTGCTTCTTAAGCGCACCCAATACACATGGCCTGTACCCACAAGTACAGGCCATGGCTATTTTTTTATCCTACGATAGAATGGGGAGACTTGGTTATGAAAACAAAGGGGTGGAATATAGCAGGCACTGTAGGAGCACTCGTTCTTGGCATTTTGCTAGGCTACGTAGTGCATGATCTTGGAGACGGAGCTCACAAGATAGATTACGGAAGGCAAGTGAGAGAAGGTGGTGGCACGTTCACCAACCCATTACTTGAGTGCGAAGTAGCGTCTGGCACTATTGATGCGCCAAAAAGCAGATTTGGACGTGAACTTAGTGCGTATGTTGAAGAAGTAAGTAAACGCTACGGTATTACTGATATCGGAGTGTACTATCGTGACCTAAATAACGGTCCGACGTATGGTGTAGGAGAGGACAAGGAGTTTGCACCCGCTTCACTTTTGAAAGTCCCTGTGTACCTCGCATTCCTCAAGCACGCTGAAACTGACAGTTCAATAATGTCTAAGCAAATCACTTTCGATGAAAGCATGACGCTCACTAGCGCGACTCAAATTATTGAGTCAGAGCTCCGTCTCCATCCTGGTACTACATACACTGTGGCGGAACTATTAACGAGAATGATTAAGTATTCTGACAACGACGCACTGAATGTGCTCTATCCACTTTTGCCTGAAAGGGAATATACAGACTTGTTTAAGCGTCTTGGACTTACTGATTTTTCGCCAGCTAACGCTTCGTACACACTTTCCGTTAGGGAATACTCAACTTTTTTTAGAGTACTGTTTAACGCCTCATTCTTGAGTCAGTCTTCGTCTGAAGAAGCCTTAAGAGCTCTCTCTGAAACTACATTTAGTAGCGGTATTAGAGCTGGAGTTCCGCAGAATATTCAAGTTTCTCACAAATTTGGAGAACGTGAGCTTGGTGATGGGTACATGCAACTTCACGATTGTGGCATCGTCTATCCGGAGAAACGTCCATACCTTATTTGCATAATGACACGCGGAACAAACCAGGATGCAATTACAGAAGCCATCAGCGATATTTCGGCGTTTGCGTACCAGAAGACAATTCAGTAGACTCCCGTAAACAGAAATTGCCCAAACGGACAATTTCCGCCTGAGCAATCATTTCGCTTGCACAGGAGTACCAAAACATGTACGGCAACGTACCTCATAGCTCTCAATGTCACCGACAGCAACCGTCGCGACACTGCTACTCATACGCTGTGTATGTCGTGCGTCATAGCTTCCGCAAGACATACATACGCCTGAGAGTTTCTCGACGCGGTCTGCGATAGCCATAATTCCGGCTATTGGGCCAAACGGAAGACCTCTGAAGTCTTGATCAAGGCCTGCAACAATGACACGTATATCGGACGTAGCATTACGAGTAACGTACTCAGATATTTCAACACCGAACCAGCCAAGACCATGCGTGCCTTCTTCGACTGGAAAAAATTGAGCTTCATCAACACCGAGAACTTCCGCACGTTCAGCATGAAGAAAATTCTTGAGCTCCTCGTGCGTGCGAATGATAGTTGCCGGATATTCATCACGAACGTGCGGGACTCCTGCCTCGAGCTTTCTTGAGGCAATACTTCCTTGTGTCCGCGTGTCAACATGAGGCTTGATCACCGCAACGCTTTTTCTCGCAAAGCGCGCCCGATTAAGTTCGGAGATAAGTGCTTCGGACTTACCAGAGAACATCGGTCCGGTTATCACGTGTAGATGTGCGGGCATGTGTAGCTCCTTGGGAACAAATTCTATATGAAAGCATACCGCAATAGTGCTCTCGTGCATAAGCAATACTCAGATGCTGATATAATAAATGAATGGTACGTCGCCGTCGCAAAAAGTTCTTTCTCTCGAAGTATAAGAATTCACTCATTCTTCTAGCGAGTCTTTGCGTGCTCTTTATGATTGCTGACACTCCTTTCGTGCATGGACTTATTGAACGTATAGCAAGTCTGAACCTGCTCGGATCTGTGCTTGCAGGCGTCTTCTTTGTGTCTGTATTTACCGTAGCCCCCTCAACGCTCGTATTGCTGGAGCTTGTTAATCATTACCCAATTGTGTTGGCAGCACTTACAGCTGGTCTGGGTGCAGTGCTGGGTGACTTTCTCATTTTTCGCTTCCTTAAGGATGGAGTATTTGAAGAGCTTGCGCCCTTATTCAAAAAGGCCGGTGGTAGTGCACTAGCAAGACTCTTAAGAATGCCAGGATTTAGATGGCTCGCACCTGTTCTGGGCGCTGTTATTATTGCGTCCCCGTTTCCAGACGAGGTGGGTATAGCACTCATGGGAGCCTCTAAAATCTCCGCGGTACAGTTCTTTGCCCTTACCTACACACTAAACACCATAGGGATATTCGCTATCCTTACAGTGCTTTCTGGGTAGATTAAAGACGAGACACGCGCTCAGCGTAAGGTCCCTTCTTGCTTTGAGTAATAGAAAAGGACACCTTGTCGCCAACCTTAAGCTCGCCAAAGGTAACACCTTGTAGGCTGTCAGCATGGAAAAAGAGCCCTTCCTTAGCAGTTCGGTTTCTCTTTATCATGCCTGAGTTTCGCTCGCCCAGTTCGGTAATGATGCCTTGTTCCATAAATATAATAGTTACCAGAGAGGAATGAAAAGAAGCGCCCGAGAGCGCTTCTTTTCGCGTAGATTAAATACGACTTACGTTGGTTGCGTTAGGTCCCTTAGGTCCCTCTGCAACTTCAAACGACATCTTGTCGCCAACCTGTAGGTCGTCAAATGCTACGTTTACAAGCTCGTTTGAGTGAAAGAAAAGATCCTTGTCAGCTCCTTCGCGCTTGATGAAGCCAAACCCCTTATCGGTAAGTCCAGCAATTGTTCCTGTCTGCATGTTTGTTTTTTGCGATGCACCTGATAACTATCAAGTGCAGGAGAGAAAGGGAAGAGCGAACTCGACGTCTTAGCCCGACTGCGATTGATAATGTAAATCTACCATATGTTAACTTCTGTGTCAAACATATGAATAGGTGCGCTCCGTCTACTTATTGTATAGGACTCGTAACCGCTCTAATGCGCGGTGCACTTGCACCGCTACGGCATTCTTTGACTGGCCTGTTATTTCAGATATCTCGTGGAGGGACAGTCCAAGAGCGTAGCGCATATGGAGCACCTTTTGGTAACGTTCTGGAAGCTTATTAATCAATAGATACGCCGTCTTACCATCGAGCGCGTCCAAGAGCGAGTCGGTCTCCTCCTTGGTGAAGGTGGCGTTCAAGGATTTACACTCTATAGTTTCTTCGTTGCCATTCTTGGAGCCTGCGTCCTAATATGGATTATGCGCATGGTGAGAAAAGGAGGACGTTCGTAGGTCTTGCACAGCTAAAGAGCCCCGAAGTCTCTTGAAGACTTCGGGGCTCTTGCAATTTTACGCAGCCGTGCGCAAAGGAACAATGCCTTCGCCAACTGACCATGCCCTAAATGGACTCATGGGCGGAACATCAACCCGCTCAACCATTTCGAGAGCCTCGCGAGGCTCGTAAACGAACAAACTCACGGGCAGGTGACTGTCAGCAATGGCCGTGCGAATCAGTGCAGGATTAGCACCGTCACGCTTTCCAACTCTGCCAGTGCCAATCTGCACAATTGAGTGATCCTGACCTTCGCTCACGTGATTGAGAAAATCAAGACCAAAACGAACATGCTCTTCGGCGCCAACCCAACCGCCTTGGCGGAGGTGGTGGCAGATAATCATATGAATTTTTCGAGACTCATCGAAATCATAGCTGATAACCGTGCCAAGCTTCAGAAGCTTGGATGGTACAGCGTTTCTGAGGAAACGTAGACCGATGCCGGTCACGTCTCTGAGTTCTGAATTCATTCCGATGATGACGTCAGATTTGTTGCTTTTGGCAGTAATGTCGCCAACGACAATGTCCTTAATCAAGATATCCTCCCAAGGATGTGCTCTGAGAGGACTATAGGATATTGCGTACTGGAGAGCAATAGGGACTGAAATAACAAAACGTCTGGCTTTGGCCAGACGTTTTGTTATTTCTTCTTGCGAGAAGCGAGCATTTCTGCCTTGATGGCGAGACGCTTGGCCGTCTTTTGAGGCCTACTTCTGATTTTCTTTGGGCTTACGCCGTGTGAATTTACTCCCATATCAGGTATTTGTTAGGTGTATATATACAATACTACGAATTTCAATAATGTGAACTAGGTAACTCGCAGTTTCGAAGCCGTGGTGGAAATGCGTTCCTTAGCACTTTCGTCATGTGTGAATTTCAAAAAGTCTTCGTGAGGAGGCTGTGGAATGAGGTGCATGTGCACGTGAGGAACAGACAGGCCTTCAAGAGTGAAGACAACTACCTTTGGCGCGAGACGTTCCTTAAGAACAAGCGCAACCGTTCGTGAAGCGTCCATGAGGTCTCTGTACTCGCTCTCATCTAAGTCTAGGACATTCTCCTTGTGGTACTTGGGAATAACTAACGTATGTCCGTCGGTGACTGGATTGTGATCAAGAAAGGCAATGTGAGACTCACTTTCCCAAATACGGGAGTGATGTGGCTCGTCAGTGCTGACAATCGAACAGAAAACGCATTCCATTTCAGTAATACTATCATGCAAAAGAAAACACCCACCAACAAACGCGTGGGCGTTCCCTTGGTGGGTGTTGTAGCCATTCTACGACGGGTCGTGGAACGGCTACTGATTTTAATTGGCCAGACTGGCCGAAATACGCTTGGCGCCTGCCTGAGCTCCTGGGATGTTCCGCGATAGCGGTCCGCCCCCAAGCTCACCCAGACGTCCCATGAAGTACAGACCAGGAAGTTCGGTCGATTCGCGACTTTCACGCACGTGAGGCAGACCCCACGTGTTCTTAAGGCCTGACGCTAAGCCAGCGAGAAACGGTGTTTCGTTCAAGGACGTTCTGTACCCAGTCGCAAAAATCACCATATCGAGCTTATCTTCAAGTGCCATCACCTTTATGTTTCCGCCAGGAGTGATCTTCCACATATCGACAGGGATGCCTTCACGAAGGAAGACGGCTCCATCGTTCACTTGAGCGGAGAGCGTGTCCCAGACTTCGGGGGTGATGCCATGTCCGACACGTGCAGCATGCAATTGGCGCGCACGCTCTTCCCAAGAGGAAAGTCCCATGAACCCCTTGTACAACACTTCACCAGGACGCCACGCTGGGTCAGCTTCAAGCTGACTTACCGTGACACTTGAACTGGTGCAGAGCGAGACCTTATTCCTTTCGGCAAAACGCGTAGCAAGAGTCGCAGCAGTAAGACCGCCGCCAACAATGCAGATACGCTTGCCACGTGGCGTCTGGCGCACATCAACTGCGTCGGAGTGCACGATGCGCGGACTTTGCGGACCACCGTCAGGAAGCCAGGGTTTTCCAAGTCCTGAGGCAACCACAACGTTATCGGAGACAATATTCATGAAGCCATCACAGGTTGTGACCTTCGTCATAAACGTTGCATCTCCGTAATCGACGCCAGTCACCCAACCCGACACCACGTGAGCCTGAAGCTCGTATTTGTCGATGAGCGATTTAGCGTGACGATTGAACGAAGCTACTCGTGCAGGCTCAGAGACCCTCATCTCCGTAGTCTTGTCACTAACGAACGTGCGCCTTCCGAGACTGCCCGTGCGAACGTGTTCGTCAAACTCAAAACGTATGAGAGACTCGCCATTTTGAAATGGGTCGAGGTTTGCCGCATTTGAGGTACGCAACACCGAAAGGTCTTGTGTCACCATTCCGCGTTTCCAATTACCAAGAAGGGGTTGGGCGTCGACAATGATGAAATCACGATAGTTGTAGTAGGCCTTCAGACGAAGCGCGAGGGCAATGGCCTGAACACCTCCGCCAATGATTACCACGCCGGTTTTCTTTAACATCTGTCTTCTCCGGTTCTAGCTGTAATTACAAAAAGAGCACTCGTCAGAATATAACACTAAAATGCAAAAAGTAAAGAAAACACCCACCAACAAACGCGTGGGCGTTCCCTTGGTGGGTATTAGGACTTTCGGTCCCCAATTCCCCGATAATCACTTTCATAGTGCTGAGCAATGTAGAGGAGCTTTTCGGACGAAACCTTGCAGACAAGGTCAAGCGGATCGCCGTCCTTCATCCCATTACCGTGATTCCACCAGTAGTTGCGAGCAAACTCACGCATAATGGCTTCGTCGGAAGCGGTTTCAGGAAGTCCGAGAACTTCCGCAAGATTCCACCGCTCATGACGATTTAAAGTAGGCGTTGTTCGTACCAGCGTGTCAGTCATCTAGCATCTCCTTGGGGCGCGCAAGGTGCGACCGAGTTAATCCTTTAAGATGGAAATAGCGTGTCCAGTAGTAGTCATGTCTCGAGAACGGCTGTGAGAATTCGTCCTTGAAGTGTTCACCAACAAGAGCTTCTGCTGTCTGAAACGCCATCAAAGGGTCTCGTCGGTTGTGCAGAGTCAGGGACGGGTTTCTCCCTCGCGAGCGTTGCCATTTCCCATGCAGATACACACGTTCTAATGAGTGTTCAGGAAACATGAACGCAATCGTCTTAAGGGAAAGTCGAACAGTTGGTTTGCCCATTGTCGCTCCTTTTCAGTCTAAATGGAGGATACGGCTAAATACCAGCTAGTCAATACTCGTAAGAATTCCTGTGATTTACCGTCTTAATAGATATAAACTATATGTATGAAGACACAAAAACCCTATATCATTGTGCTGATTCTCTTATTCGCTGTGGGTATTGTCGCGCTTACGTTCTTGCTGCTTCCAAACAAGAATACGAATCCTATTTCACAAACACCTCCCTCCATAGCTTCGTTTAGCGACTGCGAGAAGGCTGGGTATCCTGTGATGGAAAGTTACCCTCGTCAGTGTAGAACTCCAGACGGCAGAACCTACGCTGAAGAGGTGACAGTAGAAGAGCTTAATGCACGCATTACCTATACCAATGCGAGCGCCGACCTTCTTGTAATTGAAAATCCGACGCCAGACTCAGTTACTGGCAAGGAATTTACAGTCACCGGCATGGCGCGCGGATTCTGGTTCTTTGAAGCCTCGTTTCCCATTCAAGTCCTAGACAGTAACGGCAAGGCGCTTGTCACTGTAGTTGCCCAAGCACAGGAAGAATGGATGACGGAGAAGTTTGTTCCCTTCAAGGCCACGGTACTCATACCGAGTACGTACACAGGGAAGGCGACACTCGTGCTTATGAGGGACAATCCTTCGGGACTCCCTGAAAACGACGCCTCAGTATCTATTCCATTTACTATTGAGTATTAACCAGGTACTTACCGTGTGCTTTGGACAATCTCTTAGTGGTACGATGGACTCATGAGAATTGAAACTGTTCACGATAAAGGGGTGGGCATTGTTAATGAAGATTTCCTGTTAGTAAGCAACCCTACATTCGGGGTCTTTGATGGCGCTACCGGACTTGTGCCCTATATGAGTCCTGAAGGAAAGACTGGTGCTCTTTTAGCGTCTACGCTTGTTGGTGAGACCTTTACCAATGCTGAGAAATCTCTTGAGGAGTTGGCCGTAGATGCAAGCGCTGCGCTTCAGCTCGCAATGGAAGATGCGAGTGTTGATACTACTAAAAAGACTTCACGCTGGAGCACGAGTGGTGCGGCGGTAAGAATTACAGGATCACAACTTGAATGGCTTCAAGTTGGAGACTGTCTAATACTCGTCATAAACAAGGATGGCTCGCACAGAGTGCTTGTAGAGAATTACAACCACGATTTAGAGACACTACTGATGTGGCAAGAGCTTACTTCTAAGGGTGTGGAGAATGTTCGTGCAGAACTGATGCCACAACTTCTTAAAGTTAGAGATAATACTAATGTGACCTATGGCGCCTTTAATGGTGAACGTGCGGTTGAAAAGTTCACGCATACTGGAACTATCTCGCTCGACGAAGTTTCTGAGATTTTGCTTTTCACGGATGGACTTTTCATTCCAAAAGAAAATCCCGAAGCGTCAGATGATTTTGGTACGTTCGTTTCACTCTATAAGGAAGGAGGTTTGGAGAAAGTCAGAGCAGTGGTGCGAGAAATGGAGGAGGGCGACCCGAAGTGCGCAAAGTATCCTCGATTCAAACAGTTTGATGATATTGGGGCGATCGCTTTGTCATTCTAAGCAAAAAAGAAACCGCCCACCAAAAGAGTGTGCCTGGTAGGCAATCTCTTTTGGTGGGCGATGTTAATGCCTCACGGTGCGCTTTTTCGCACAAAAATGAGCATGGCCAGCTTCTTGAAGAAGCGGTGTTCCACTGCGTATACATTCCACTCATGGTCAATCATGTATGTGCGACCCTTGAGATACCCGTAGGTATTGGTCACATCCTCACTTAGGAAAGTATCGGAGAACTCAATAATTGCGTGCAGGGCACGATGATGGATTGGAAGAGCAACATTTCCCCCAGCGGGAAGCCCGGTCAATTCGTGCAGAGCATCGTGCTCATCATCTGAAATCTGCTGTAGGGAATAGAGTGCCTTCTGATACTCGGTGGCTTGCCCAAGAAGCGTGCTGAAGCGAGGTGCGCTACCGCTTGGGGCTCTGTAATGCTCGGGCGTCATGCGCAAAAGCGCACTCTTCATCATCTCAAGCATCTCAACACCGACATGGACAGATGTGTTCACGATCTAACTCCTGTTAGGTGATTGTTCTCAGCAAATTATAGCACAATTTCCAATTTTGTCTTAAATAAACAGAAAGCCCGTCAAGCAATGCCTGACGGGCCATTTCTATGAAAGAAGCGAGAGTGACCGTTCGAGGTTTCTTCGTGCCTGCTTCTCGTACTCATCACGATAATAGGAGAGTCGATAAATGCTCGGCTTCTCTTTTGTCTTTGCAAGAATACTAGAGAGAACTCGTGCACGACCAGCTCGAAACTGCTCTTCAGGCACCCAGTGGTACTCCTCACGAATTTGACGTTCGTATTCATCGAACATTTCTTCAGATTGACCAAGAATTGAAAGGTCGGCGTCAACGACATGTCCTTCGTCAACAAAGTTACTCCGTACCGAGACCTTGTGGTCAGTTGCGCGAATGTGCGAACCGACCAGCCGAGCATTCACTGTTAGGCACTTTGCGTCAGCCAGAACAGCTTCAGCATATACTGCGCTGCGCTCCTCATTATCACTCGCATGAGTGTCATAGAAGATATCGTGATACCAGAGAGCAAACTCAATCGCCGCCTTCCTCGGAACACTAATATGTGAACCTGAGGCAAGAACAACAGCGTCATCGAATTCACGCAGGCAGTGCTCGATATGAGCAAGCGTGTGGTACGCGCGACCTTCTTCTGAGTACCGCTTCGCGAGATCTTCAAGCAATGCTTCGGGATTTCCTTGATGGTCCAGTAAGGACCACAGACCAAACCACTTTTCCTCAAGGTAGGGGGTCATTTCAAACTCCTGTTGTGTTCGTCTATGTGCGTTATAGCACACACAAGAAAACCCGCGAGCTAAAGCTCGCGGGTTTTCTTAACTCAGCCTTTAAATTTCGGCTCCAGCGCCAACGTTCATGTCAGCTTTGAACTTCTCAATCACCTCAGGGTGCTTACCCTCCTTGCACTCAGAGACAAAGAGTTCAGCACTAGCAGCGTCAGGAAACGACATGTATGCGAGTGCTCCCTCACAGACAGCGTTGATATCAATCTTTCCAGAGGATTGCATATCCTGATCCTGTTCTTCTACCTGCTCTGTTGGCACAACATCTAAGTCAGTTGGCTGTGCACTAAGGAAGGCAAAGTAACTAAAGACGCCCACAACAAGAAGGGCAATAACGACGGCAATGGCGGTTTTGATGTTCATATGAGATATAGCTACAAGTACAAAATAAGTATAGTACAAAATTGGAAAGGAAAAACGGCCTGCGGGTGAGGCAGGCCGTAGCGCCATTACCGGCGCTGAAGGATTTCCCAGAGAAGTTCCTGGGTAGGCTCACTTGAACCAAAGAACTCTGCGACCCTATTCTTCTCACGGACTTGCATCCGCTCGTGCATCTGGGTCTTCTTCAACAGATTCAAGAAGATATCGGAGTCATGGTCGAGTCCGAAGACCGAGAAGCCATCAGCATTTTCAACAATGACACCGGCCCTCTGAAGCAAGGCGACCGAAGTCTGTACACGAGACATATACGCTTCTTTGTGGCGAATACGTTCAGTTTGCATGACCATGTGACGAGAGACATGCATGAACTTCTGCAGGTTGTACTCCCTCCGCTCCTTGACGGCGAGTTTACCAACGCGCTTCTTGAGCCACCCGTGCACCTGTTCGACGAAGTCGATGTCAGGAACACTGAATTGCATTTTCTTAAGCTCGTCTTCCAGATAATCCAAACGAGTGTGAAGGACGGTGGCTCTTGAAGGGAGTCCATCGCGACCAGCACGACCAAACTGCTGGGCGAAATCAATGAGTGTGTAGGGTGTTTGGTAGTGAATGACCTGTCGGACATCCGCTCTATCAATACCCATGCCAAACGCTGAAGTCGCAACAACAATGGGCTGGCTATCGTTCAGGAATCCAGTGAGCGTTTCAAGCTTGTCCTCGTAGGGAAGGTTCGCGTGAAAGAGGTACGGTCGCGTATACCCTCGTGTACGGAGTACCGACTGGTACTTCATTAAACGAAGATACAGACTCACAGCAGTGTCTCGTGCGCCACAGTAGATGATGACTGGGCCACGGTACTCTGGAGTGCTCAGGAGCTTAAAGAGCTCGTTGCTCTTTTTAGTGCCGAGTGCTCGAGTGTTATTCTCTTCATCAAATCCACGAATCACTGAGAGGGCGATGTTGTCACGCATTGGGGAAGCACGCACAGTGACATATCCTGGATTGAGAGGAAGACGCCTCTTAATGTCCGCTTCAATCTTTGCATCGATGGTTGCCGTGAAGGCAGAGCAATGTTTGATCTTCAACCGCTGAACGGCAACGCGAATGCGCTGATAGTCAGGGCGAAATGAATCACCCCACGTACTTACGCAGTGCGCCTCGTCAACAGCAGCTCGATCAAACTGTGTTCCTCCGAAGAACTCCATGAAATCTTCACTCAGGAGAAACTCAGGAGAAACATACAGAAAGCTCGGTTCCTCCTTAGTCACCGTCTTGAAGTAGAATCTCGCGGCCATCCTTTGCACATCGGTTTGATTCGAGTGAAAGGCAAAGGCTTTGATGCCGAGACGACGGAGTTTCTGTACCTGGTCGTCTTGAAGCGCAATCAGAGGAGATATCACGAGCGTCTTTGCGTTCGTAACCACTCCTGGAATCTGAAAGCACGCGGACTTACCACCACCAGTCGGCAGGACGCCGAGCGTGTCGTGGCCCTCAATGCTTGCGCGAATGAGGGGTTCTTGGTCTTCCGAAAGTGAATCGTAGCCAAACAAGGCAACGACCTCTCGAAGGCGCTCCTCGTAAGAGCCAGCTTCAATTTGCACTGCGCTTTTGTGGCGCATGGTGTTCTCCTTGTAAGAGATCTGTCCTTGTAGGTTATACAAGAAAAATAGGAAAAGGCAAGGCACTAAAAGAAAACCGCCCCTTCGCCGAAACGAAGGGGTTTAGGTTTCGCTTCGCCGAGAGGCGGTAGTATTTTCCGTGAATTACCGAGGAATCACCAGGTGCTGTGTGACCTGAATCCTACCGAAATTGTTCTGCTGCAAGACAAGTCCTTGAGGCAGAAAATCGAAGCTGTACCGAGCAAAGAATTTGTTGAGCTCGGCACGAGCACTGGTGAGCTTGCGAGCAACTTTCGAGGGATCACCATCGTGTCCAAAGTGATTCACGCTAAAGCACGGAACTTGGCCGCGATGGAATGCAGGTATCAATGCGTGCGCATGGCGTTCATGTTCAGCACACACCAAGGGAGTGCCGTGCACAGCTCCGCACACGCGGCACGTGCGCGCGAATACCTGTGCTTCCACGAACTCCTTCTCGCAGAGCTTGCAGCGGAGTTCAAGTGGCGTGCCTGCGAAACGGTCGTGAAGCACAAGATTATCATCGTCAGTGCTCGCACCACAGGCGGCCACACGATCCGTACCGAGGGTCAAGTCGTGCAGGTGAGTTTTTGACGCAGTGCTGTTTGACATAGTGTCCTCCGTTAAGGTTCTGGGTACTGATATTCTTATACCACATATATTAATTTTGTCACGCTATCTATAGAGCATGAAAAGAAAACCGCCCCTTCGCCGAAACGAAGAGGTTTAGGTTTCGCTTCGCCGAGAGGCGGTTACTTCACACTATAGTTGCGCCAGAGAAGGGCCCCATCTGACTTTCGAATGCAGATAATGTTGCCGTAGCCGAAGTAGAACGGGTCGCCGAAATTTGGGCGTCCGTAGAGTTGGATACCTCCCATCGTCTGCTTTACACGCCCGTTCTGCACGTGCGCCTGGACACCATCCCAGCGAGCAGAAGAGGGCAGTACTCGCTCAACGGGAGCACCTTTTGCGAGTTCGACTGTGAACCCACCTTCATAATCCCAGTACCCAGCGGGATTCTGGAACGTCTTCTCTGTGTCTGTCAACGGCATGGAAGCCTCCTTCGCAACATTATTGATTGGAACTAGCTGGTAATCATAATGACATTATACTGTCGTTATGTCAAATATAAAGGACTGCGTTTACTGCTCGAAATCATGATTCACGATGCTAGCCAACACTAAATCACCTGTTATACGGTAAGTGACTTTCTGCTTGAGCTTTCGGTGGATACAAAAGAAAAGGCCCCGTTGAGACAGAGCCTCTTCGGGACCTTGATCGCTTAGAGCGGCCATGAAGGATCGGGAAGAATTTCCTCCCATCCATTATTGAAATCCTCGAGCCATGTCGGACTATCTTTCCAGTATATGCAGACGCTCTCCGCGTGTTTGAACGCATCAAGGAGTGGGCGTTCGCTCGTGTCCTCCCACAGTTCAGCGAAGAATTCAGGAGCCAGAGCTTTTAGTCTTCTGAACTCTGGCCCGCTAATGATCCGCTTGCGCTCGCCACTCTGTAAAGCGTAGTGCTCGAAGAAGAGTCTGCTGGCACGATTCATTTTTCCGGCAATGATACGTCGCACCATTGTGGAACCTTCTTCACCGAACAGTAGGGCACCAACTGCGAGATCACTCTCGCGAAGACCAGTCTGAGAGTCATTTACCAAGCCTCGCTTTTCAGCAAGGGAATTCACGTTATCTCTGTAGGCCATGAGACTCTCCCAAGGTGCGCTTGGTGCACCATACCACAATTTCTGACATGTCTGTTTCGGTGATTAAATTCTACCCGCACGCTTCCCAAGCGCGCTCCGCGGAGCAAATGGAAAAACCCCTTTCGGGGTTCTCCAATTTGCTCCGCGGGTAAGCAAAGCTTGCCCGCGTTCGCCTCCATGGAAATGAAAATGACCCTCGGAAGGGTCGCTTTCATTTCACTCCGGCTCCCCAAGTATCCTATTTACCGAACTTTATACACTGTCTCCATACGTGATCGAGAGTGTCCACCGACTTGAACGACTGGCGTACATTATGCGCTAACTGCCACTGCTCACTGGTTCGTCAATGTCTATGGCTGGGACAAAACCATAGTGAGTTAGTGCTCCTTGTAGGTAGCCGAAAAACTCTGGGCTGGGAGGAGGAAACTTTGGGTGAGGTATTACGATACCGCACGCTTCGCCCTGCTCGGCTTCACTTTCCGTTTGGTAGTGATATGAAAAGTTTGTAAAGAATGCCGCGCTCAATGGGTACTCGGCTGGTGAGAGGTCTTTGAGTTTTTTGTTTACAAGTGCCTTGGCGTCTATAACCCACGGCTTGCTATCCATTGAGACACTCGGCGTGAGTGGGGCGTTTACGTCAATAAAGACGGCAAATGGAGTATCCTTTGGATTTTGCTCCAGCGCTTCCGTAAACATTCTACGAATAACACGTGCCGACAGCAGTTTTTCCAAAGTCGGCAATAACCCAACTTCGTGGAGAACTCCTTGGCGTCTTTTACTCTTTGCTTCTACTGCCAACGACGAACCTGTCTCTCTGTGTGTAGCAACAAACTCACAGCGCTTACTTTTACTGGTTTCGTCAGTGAACTGAATATCGCAATCCAAGCGAGCGAAAATGGCGGCTATCGCAATCTCGTACCGAGCGCCTTGGTAATGCTCTTTCGTTTTCAGACGATCCAAGAGTGTTTTTGGGAGTTTCTGTTTATGGATCAAACTACACACGTCAAAAGCAAGGAGTAATAATGACTTGCTATACCCGTCTGGTTTAGCGCCCCACACCGTATCACTTACACGCTCCGCGGTATCTTGATTTCTTTGTATCCACTCACCAAGTTTTTCAAGGCACAATGCAATGAAATGTCGATCTGCTTGAGGTAATGCACTCTGTGTAGAAAGCCAGTCCTGCCCCAACTCTGCCTTCAAAATATTTATCATAAATGTGTGGAAGGTTTCATTTGGTTCAACGTGTGCGTACAC
>JAGOQE010000007.1 GCA_017991635.1 Minisyncoccota bacterium
CGCACTGAAGACGCACACTCAAACTGACAGCACCCACGATTCCGCACCTGTAGGGCTGACGTCTCAATGCAAACACGCCTTGAAACACCGTGAGGATTGAAGGCGCACGGCATATGAAAGATATCTTCCTTCACAACCGTGGTATCGACTTCGGCGTCCAAATCATCATCTAACATCACCGCTTCGTCCGACATTCGTATATCTCCTGTGAACGCGTGTGTTGGTACTAAAAACTCTGCGCATGAGTATTGCACAGCCTGCCAAGGGTGCAAGAAAACTACTTCGTCTTTTTGAGACTCTCCAAATCAGCCAAAATACGGCGCACATCACCGGTGAGGCGCTCTAGGGAATCAGCCTGTGCCTGGTCGCGCTTCTCTTCCTCAGTATCTTCTTCATTCAACTCTTCAACATCCTCTTGAATACCTTCAAGGTCTTCGCTAATTTCATCGATGTCTTCTTGAATGTCTTCGAGATCCTCTCCGAGCTCTTCGACATCTTCTTGAATTTCATCAATGTCTACCTCGACTTCACGAAGCGACTTGGTGTTAGCGTTAACAGTCATCTGAATGAAGATGGCGAGGTAAATTGCTTCAAGTGAGACTACCGTTGTGAGAATAAGGAGCATGGACTCAAGCGTAATGAGCTTGAGGAGTACCGCTACGAAAAAACCAGCAAACACTACCGTGTGCACGATAAGTGAGCCCAGTGAGCCAATCCAGACGATTGCTTTTTCGATGAGTGTGGGAGGGAGCGGTGGGCGCTTCATGCACTGACCCTATCACTACTCACCCACTACTGTCCATGAGTCTGAAGTTGAGAACGCCTGGTGAAAAGTCGAAGAGCAAAGGAAAATTATTGCTACACTACATACAATGCCGGCTCCGCGTTATCCGCAGTCACTCATGCCGCACCCCATGCAAAAGAAACGTAAAAAGTTTCGAGGTCTTTCACTTGTGCACACCACGACACTTCTAGCGGGTTTTTTAATAGGTGTCGGGTTCTTTTCCCTCCCTGTTCTTGTCGGCGTTGATTTGGCACTTGAGGCAAAGGCTCCGCCAAAGCCAAACTTCACCATCACCGTAGACCCTGAGCGCCAAGTGATTATTGAAGACCCTGCCATTGAAGCGCTCTTAGTCGAAGAGCCTGAAACACTGTCGGCATCTGTGGGTCTTGCCCGTGAAGCGTTTTACGCTCTTGGAGCATACGTTTCGAACCTTCCTGTCTATTCACTTGTAGCTGGAGTTTCAGGAAATGAGACCAAGGTGGTGGTGATTTACCCAGGTTCACGCAAGGAAGAAGTCGCAGCGGCATTTGGAAGCGTGCTTGGATGGACCAAGAAGCAACAACTTGCCTTTCTAGCAAACGCGAAGTCAAAACCACCTGTTCTTGAAGAAGGACAATTCCAGCCAGGAACCTACACCGTTACTAAACTCACCACGCCAGACCAGGTGCAGACCATGCTCTACGAGCGCTTTTCTACAAATATCGTAGAGCGCTACAGCGAGGAAACTGCAAAGCGCGTCTCATTGTATGACGCACTGACCATTGCATCACTTCTGGAACGCGAAGCGGGTGGTTGGCATGACATGCGAGATATTTCAGGAATACTCTGGAATCGCATGTGGGGCGATATGAATCTGCAACTTGATGCGAGCCTCCAGTACGCAAAGGCCGACACACAAACTGGCGCAAAGGGAGTGTGGTGGCCAAAGGTAGTGCCTAAGGATAAATACATTAAATCTGCGTACAACACCTACGCTAATGCTGGACTTCCACCAGGACCTATTTCAAATCCTTCTATTGCAGCGGTGGTGGCAGCACTAAACCCCAAGAAGACCGACTGCATGTTCTATTTCCACGATGATAACGGTACCTTCCACTGCTCAGCCACCTACAAAGAGCATGTGGCTTCGCTCAAAAAGATTTACGGCAGAGGTAAGTAATTGCTTGCTTTTCTCAAAAGGTGTGCGAGTATCCTAGAGCTCACAACAGGGAGAGAGCGATGACGACCACAGTACAGGTGCCCGCCTCAATGAAGAATTCACGCGCTCGGGGGAAGCGCAGGCTTCCCGTCGACAAATCGCACGAGGGCCAAAGGTTGGCCCGCGAGCGCAAGGAACGGAAGAAAAAGGAGCAGAAAAGCACCGAGAGCTAGCGCAGGGCGCTAGCAGTGGTTTGGGCGGGAAGTGTCTTTGACACTTCCCGCTCTTTCTTATTTTCTTGGGTGCTACTATTGCCGTATGGAAGCAGGACCTAAGCCTGGCGGGTATTCAAATGAGAAGGCCGTTGAGTCTGGCGTAGTGCCTGTTGGTTTTACTAAGGAAGCGAAAATCGAACAGGCAGGGCGTATTCTGAGAACACTCACGGAGAAGCCGTATCGTGAAGATGTTGAGAATAATATCTACCGATACTTAACTAAGAGACTTTCAGACAGCGAGTGGAGGAAACTGTGGCGCCCCATGGAAGATATAGGTGCTGACAAAAGGTTTACTGAGACTCAGAGGTTAGTTGAACATGAAGCAAGGCTCGCAGGATTTAATACATCAAGCAGACAAGGAACGTGGTTCAGTATATATAAGAAGAATCCTCTCGCGAAGAAGCGTTTGCGATTTGAGAATAAAAATAAACATGTTGCAGTTGAAGTAGATTTCAAGGAATACTTTACCCTTGCCACTCTTTCGGGCACCCCAGAAGGTACTCTCGCTCAAGCCGAGGCGTTCAATAAGGCATTGCTCGGCATTGCAAAAGATCTGGATAGTCTTGCACAGAGAGAACAAGACAAAATTCAACTCAAGACTCCAGTAAACATCTACGAGTTCATCACTCACCCCGATTCACTCGTCATACATTTTCATAACAAGGACACTGGTCCTAAGGTACGCGACATAGTCGCAAGACGCCTTATTGCTGAAGGACTTTACACTGCAAGAGATGGACGCACTGAGTCTGGTTTTGATTTTCAATCAAACAATGACCACTTTGGTGGCAGCCACTCAGAACTACTCGCAAAGATTGTTGCTGACCACCTTATTAAGGCGGTGAATGCAAACCCCAAACTCCGAGAGAGCTCTCCTGAAGTACTCTCTGAGTTTGTTGACGCTAAGCTCAAAGAGATTTCAAACCTCCCGCCCAAGGAAATCCTTACTCGTATAAATTCTATTCACTCAGAAGAGTGGTCTACTACAGGCGAAAAAACTTAGTGGCTATAACGTAGGTTATTCCTGAAATGAGCGTCGTGAAGAACGTACCCCAGGCAATATCAACAACACTCATCAGTAGTGGCCAGTCGCGAATGACGGCAAGGTTGGTGAGGTCATAGGTCATGTATGCAGTAAAGCCAAGTCCCGCACCAAGCAAGAGCGCTCTCTTGAGAGAGTGTGCCTTAAGAGCAGGTAAAACAGCAAAGCCAATGATGGCAAGAATGTAGAAGACATAGAATAGAAGTGCCGCTTGCCACACAATAGTTGGTGCAAAGAGACTTCCCAATTGCTCTCGATAGAAATTAATAGATACGACTCCAATCCAGAAGAGGTCAATGACTGCGCCGAGAGGAAGAGCAATACAGAAGAGAGTGAGTATTTTTTTCATACGGTAAGTATAGCAAGACCCCGCCACGAAGGTGGCGGGGTCTTGCTCTTCTGAAAGATTTAGATACCTGAGTTCAAGGCTCCGCGCGTAAGGGGTCCTACATATCCAGTAGTGATGATTCCCTTTGATGCCTGGTAGAGCTTAACTGCGGCCTGTGTAAGTGGGCCGAAGTAGCCTGTGTCAGTTGGATACGTAAAGAATCCAAGCGCACGAAGTCTCTTCTGAAGTTCCATGACATCGTTACCGGTTGAACCGATAGTCATGTCAGTTGTGAAGTTGTATGTAGACGCACCAAGTACGGACCCATTTGAGCTTGGTTTAGGTGTGGTGGTATTTGAGTTTCCAGCACTGCCTCCAGTGCTTCCTCCACTACCTCCACTACTCCCACCTCCACCATTACCGCCCTTCTTCTGTGCAGCAAGGACTGAAACAGTTCTCACTACTGGAGTGGTGCTATTTCCTTCCGAATCCACTGAAGTATAGGTAACTGTGTAGACACCTTCAACACTTGTATCAACGGTGCTAACCACATTCACCGCAACAACTCCGTCCACATCATCAAGTGCTATGGCACCGAGGTCAACGTACTGACTCTGCAGATCCTGTGTGATTGACGCACCTCCAGTAAGAGTGATGATAGGTGCTGTCACATCGTGAATCTCGAATGACTGTGATACGGCAGAAGCACCGTTCCAGTTACTGTCTCCCGACTGTGAAGCAGTGATAGTACAGATACCCTTAGTATCAAGGTGCACACTGTTTCCTGTTACGGTACATGCGCCAGTTGATGTGAATGAGACATCGAGACTTGAGCCAGATGTAGCAGATACGAGGAAGTCTGCGTCACCGAAGTTTTTATCAGCGAGTGCACCAAACGTGATGGTCTGGTCTGCCTTTACAATCGTGAGCGTTCCGTCAACGTAAGCAAAGCTGTAGTTGTCACTTACTCCATCACCTGGTGTTATTGCCCACGCACCTGCGTTTGAGTTATTCACCGCAAGCGTTGACGCGGTAGGCTCTGTATCTAGGTCGCCTTCATCGTCACCATTCTTAAATGGACCATACGAGATGGTGAGGGCTGGATTTGCGTCACCGTATGTCTTGCTCTTATTGTCTGCTGTAACTGTAAGAGACGCTGGGGTAATCTCAAGGTTGGCTGAAGAGAATGCGACAGTTCCGTAGTTACTTCCAGCACTAAGCGTTCCGATGTTTATAGCATATGAGTCAACATCTTCACCTGAAACACGTTCAAGGTCTCCGGTGAAAGAGTCTCCAGACACAAGTCCTGTTGAAGTGTAGGTCAACACTGGGTCAACATCTCCGTACACCTTCGTTGTACCAATTGCATTTACTGCAAGTGGTGCAACAGTGATATCTGCAGTTCCGACTTCAAAGCTATCAATACTGTAGTTTCCAGCATCTGCACCTCCAAGCACTATTCCCGAAACAGTAACCGTCTTATCTGTTCCGACGTCCTTTGTGTCAAATTCTGCCGAAGTAAACACAGCGTTCACGTCATCCGCGAAAAGAATATCATTAACCGTAAGTGATGCGTTTCCAGCTACAGTTCCGTCATAGACTTTACTATCAGCGGCTACCGTAACACTAAGTAGTCGCTTAGTAATCTCGAGGTTTCCGTTTTCGTGCGTAATCTCGTAGTTGCTGTCGCTTGCACCAAGCGCTGTAATTGGGTGGTTGTTAACGTCTGTCTGGTCATTTGCAACAACAACAAGAGTTACGTCTACATCAAGGTCAGTCTCATCGTCCGCGCCTTCAAAGCCATCGTAGGACGCTGTCGGTGTTGGATTCGCGTCTCCGTAGACCTTAGTGAGGTCATCAGCCGTAATGATGAGTGCCTTCTTTGTAATTTCACCTGTGAAATTATCTTCAAAGGTTACTGTGTAGTTATCTCCATCATTTCCATCATCAACAACACCTTCTGCGGTGAGTGTTTTACCTGTGCCGACGTCTGCGGTATCGAAGCTCTGTGAGAACTCTTCATAATCATCTGGCGCGAGCGTGCCTGAAGTAATGAGAGGTACTACGCTTGAGTCTGTTGTCGCGTCATAGACTCTAGTGTCAGTTTGAGCAGTGACGGTAATTGGTCGAGCGGTAATTTCGGCAATAGTTGAGTCTGAGTCGGTAAATGAGTAGTTTGCTGAAACAGAGTCAGCAACAAGAAGAAGGCCTGTCACGGTTACTTCCTTTCCAGCTTCCACATGCTCACTGTCAAAGGTAGCTGTTCCACCATTTATGGTCACTACTTCACCACCCACGAGTCCTACTGGCGTGTATCCAGTAATGGTTGCCACAGTGGTGTTGTCGTACACCTTGTTACTTACCGTCACTTCAGCAGTGAGTGCCTTCGGTGTGACTACGGCCGAAGCTAATGCAGTAGTATTTGCAAGCGCATAGTTACCAGCTTCATCACCAGTGAGGGTAATACCTGTTACTGTAACCACCTTAGCTGGACCTGTGTCCTTAGTGTCGAAGTCAGCATCTGTATATACAGCATTCACATCATCATCACCAAGCGGTGAAACTAGTAGAGAGACCACGGCATCAGTGCTTCCGTCGTACACCTTTCCCTCTGCAGTAGCAGTGGCCGTAAGAGTTGCAGGAGTTATGTTGCCTGTTGCGGTGCTGTAGGTGATGGCGTAGTTAGGGTTTGCTGCATTGCCATTTATGGTAGCTAGCGCAGTAAGTACAATTCCATTTGCTACATCCGTAGATGCGTACGTCTGTGAGTAGGTAGCAGTGTCTCCTGAAGCCAAGGTACCGGCAAACAGAGTCGGAATGCCTGCTGAGGTGTTCGCGGTGTCGTACACCTTGTTTATTGCAGTCGCGTTCACTGTGATTGCGCGCGGAGCGATAGTAAACGACTGAACAACGTTAGTTGCGGGAGCATAGGTTGCGTCTCCTGCCTGTGAGGCCGTTACCGTACAAGTCCCTGCATTAGTGAAGTTCACCGTATAGTCAACTATTGAACAGTCACCTGACACATCAAGCACGACTGGGAGTGAAGAGTCTGAAGTTGGGGCTAGAACAATTGAAGTGGCGTCACCGTAGACTTGGTCAGCAGGATCAGTGAAGGTGATGGTCTGTGGCTGTCGAGAGTTGGTTTCTACAAGGTAGTACTGGTATTGCGCACCCTTAATAACTCTAGTGATCGGGCTGTAGTTCACTACAGTCGTCCCCAGCAAACCATCTTCCCAAATCGTTGGAAGCCCGTACGCCTCTGTACTGTTAGTGAACGTCGCGCCGGAAACGTCTACAGCAGAAGTTGGCCCTTTAGCCTCAATACCACCAAATCCGTTGCCGGACACGTCAATTGAACCCGTCAATGCAACCGTCGAATCTCTAAGATACATTCCACCGTTTCCGCCCAGCACAGTTATGTTATGTAGTGTCGCAGTAGTGAAATAAACGTTAATTCCATACGTACTAACCCACGCTGTCGGGGTGGCAAGGCCGGCATTTACTACCAAATCATTGACGGTTGCTGGCGCCACGATTGCCAAACCATCGTCATTTGGCGCCGCAACTTCCAAACCAGTGAAGGAAAGTGTGTGACCACCACCATTTATGGTAACTGCACGATCTACAATCACTGTCTGGGTAATACCTGAGATATCAGCTGTAATATTGATACTTGTCTTTGCGGGATTCAGCAAAGCGGCACGAAGTTCGCTTTCGTTTGCCACATTCGCTACTGCAGGATCAAGGACCGTGATGGTTTCCGAATCCATAAAAGGACCCTCAACTCCCGTAGCAGTAACGGTTATGGTGTGTACACCAATATCTCCAACAGCGGGAGTCCATGTAAAGTCTCCAGTTGAATCATTTATATTGGTTGAAGTAATAGTGGTCCCAACAAATGAGTCGGAAACAGTAAACACAATAGGCGCAGTAAGATCTGATGTCGTCACGCTAAACGATACGGAAGTTCCTGCATCAACAGATGTTCCCGGATTAATAGCTTCTATACTTGCTGTAGGCACTGCTGCAAACACTGCAAGTGGGAGAGTAAGTACTGCACCAAGAGCGGCGACACTGATAAGCGCAGTTGCAGATGAATACACCCGCCTCACTGCACCTCCCATAGATGAGATAGTCATAAGAAAATAATTGCTTTTGTAATGTTCTAGCCCCCTAGAACTTCGAAGACCTAGTTACCAAAGATAAGTTTACACCCGCTTCATTTTATTTGTCCACCCTATCAAATATGGCTTAGGTGATGGTCTGTGTGACGAGCTATTTCTAACTAGCTGAAATTACAATTTCATTTGAGAACCCCAGAAAAAGAAAACTATGGCGAGAATAAGCGTAAACAAATACCAACTATCAATATTCGTGTTGATGGAGAGGCTTAATACACCTGGTAATAGCGCATACAAGATGATAAGTGGCAGACTCGCGAAGATTCCCACAACTCCCATCACTATCGCTTTCCTTACATTAAATTTCATAAAAACTATTTGTTCTTCTCTTCTAGTCCGAGTTTCGCGCGCAACTCTTCTAGACGATTTACAACACTACCGTCAGTATCCTTTCCATATATTGCAGTGACCTCGTGCGCTTTTACAGCACGCTCTACAGCAATACTGTGTGGAGCTTCAATTAAATGAGCGTTGTCAGAAACACTGTGTGACTTTCCTTCTTCTCCTCTTGTCCAATATATCTTCTCGCCACGCGGAGAAGCGTACCCTTGAGCTGATGCTCGGTTTCGCACGACGCCCGACGTGTACAAGTCAGCAATTGGCTCCTCCCCAACGACACTGCGGTAAACCTTATCAGGAGTAGTTGGTACACCCTTATCGGATTTGAGGACATCCCCGAAAGGGCCAATATTATTCGGATTTCTACGTGGGAAATGTTCCATTATTTGAATTATATACTGGAATTCAAGCTGTTAATACACAAACTCAACAGAACTTAAAATAGAACCCCTTTCGAGGTTCTATTATTTTTGTATGGACCGTACAGGATACGTGATTACACTTTTGCCCGCGAGTCGAAGGCTCGTCGTCACTCACCTTTGCTCTGCACCACAAGGGCACTTCCAGTCTCTATTCGCTTCGCTCAAGAGACACGGGTCGGGCACCGCCTCGCTTCCAAGCCTGCTGGCTCAGAGCCTGCTCCGTGTTTCAAATCCTGTACGGCCCTACTAAATTAAAAGAAAACCGACGCATTTGCGTCGGTTTTCTAATTTAGTGGACCGTACAGGACCACGATTACATGTTTTGACTACAACTCTCGTCTCGTCGTCACTCGACTCGGTCGCAGTCCCAGCTCGCGGTTCTGGTCTGCTGACCAAAACATCGCTCCGCTTTTCAAATCCTGACGCAGAGCGTGCAGACGCTCTGCTTACGTTTCAAAATAAAAAGGCCCCGAATGGGGCTTTTTATTTGTGGACCGTACAGGATTTGAACCTGCGACCCCCTCATTGCAAATGAGGTGCTCTACCAACTGAGCTAACGGCCCGAGCGAGGAAAGACTATCAGCAAGTCTTCTTGAAGATAGTGTTTCCGAGCGAGGGATCGTATCAGAAGCAACTTCTGATAGGGCCCATCTCGGGAACCTCAAAACTTTACCGTCTCTTGCCGTGAAGTGCAAGACCTACAATGTGGGACAAAAAGTAAGGCATAGTAATACCCACCGCAGAAAGAGACTTGGGGAACAGGGATTCCTCCGTAAGCCCCGGAAGGGTGTTTGTTTCTAGGTAGTACACGCCCTTTTTGGAGACCATGAAGTCGGAACGAGAGTAGTGAGAAAGATGCATTGCCTCGTGCATAATCTTTGCACTATCCACAAGCTCATCTCTGACCTTGGTGTGGAAACGCCCTGGGCAGAGCTCTCTGGTCTCTCCTCCATACTTCGCACCATACGAGAAGAAATCGTCACCAGGCGGAATGATTTCAACAGGAGGCATAGCGTAGAGTGCTTCTCCTCTAAATTCTTCCACCACGCCGACAGTAGCCTCTACACCTATAATGCGCTCCTCCACCAAGACACCACCAGCACCTTCGGAGAGCAAGTGCTCCACAGCACGGACCAACGGAGAAAAGCCAGACACAAAAGAAACACCCACTGATGAACCCCAACGCACAGGCTTCACCACAACAGGCTGATGGAAGGTACGGATGACTTCCTCTGCCATTTTCTCAATGTCGCTTCCCTCCTCAAAGTAGCGATATTCGGGCGTTTTAATACCGTGTTCTTTTGCCTTCTCCTTACCGAAGATTTTATGCATACTCGTAAACGATGAGAGTGCGTCTGAGCCTGTAAACGGCACGCCGAAATGCTTCAAAAGTTTCTGAACTTCACCATCCTCACCAAACTCTCCATGAAGCCCTATAACGACAGCATCAAGCTGGCGAAGCGCACGCTCGGGTGTGGTAGGGAGACCACGGTCGTGCCACACACCCGCTCTATCTATATAAATATCCTTTACTGAGAATTCTTCCTTCGGAAGATTAGCGACAATTGCGTGTCCCGTTTTAAGTGAGACATCATGTTCCTTTGAAGGACCTCCCCGAAGAACTCCGACGCGTATGCCGTGCATGTAATTAGTATATCAGCACGTAGTACAAAATAGTTTCGTATATAAAGAGAAAGGGCCCGAATCCTGTAAAAGAATCCGGAGCCCCTTTGCGCGTGACCCTGCGCAGGGTGATCCTTGGAGCGTGAGCTCCGATGGACAGAACGCCTAACGGTTCGGTTACTACGTGTAGCACCTCGGCAACTCGTTGGTCAATTGTCCCAATGCGGATCTATGTGCGGTCGATAAGATGAGGACCGCTATGTGAGGGCGTTTTGCCCGATTTAGGGGGTCTGTCGGACCCTATACATGGCGTTTCCTAGGCACTTCGTGTGCCTTTTGGAGTTCTCGATTTTGCGAGAGCGTTTGGGCGCTCCCTAATAATCGATCTTCATCATTCATACTCCCCACAAACGTGAAATGTTCAGGCTCAAAGCCCCATCGAGGGGCTGTTCAGCACCGGGCGTCACGCGATCCTTGCGGAACACACGCCGGGCGCGCCGTGGCAGGCCAAAGACGGCCTCGCCCACGTACTATACATCCTACCACCCTTGACGTTATTTGTCAAGTGTTTCGAAGTGCACGCGCTCTCGCCTTTCGGTGTGAGGTCAGTGCGAATCGATGCGCCTCGCTATTAACGAGAACAGCATCACTTTCAGTAATTCCCGCTCTCTGCGCCCCTATAACTTCCCTGGGACGATGCTTTTCATCCTTCACGACAGCAACTACAGGAATGGTCATGCCAAATTCCGCGACCACTTCTTCAGCAGTCTTCTTGTGTGTCTTTCCTCCATCAATCACAAAGGCTTTGGGAAGCTCCCACTCATCGTGTGCAAGTCTTCTGCTCATCACTTCTCTAAGTGCAAGTAGGTCATCATTCTTTGCACTTTTAATATTGAAAATCCTGTATCCTTTTTTATCCGGTGCGCCGTCTTCAATTACGGTAAGTACCGCAACGGTATTTGTGCCTGAAATATGCGCAGTATCAAAAGCCTCAATGCGTGGTCCTGCAGGGCGTCCTGCTCTATCTTCTCTAATGAGTGCCACGTCCTGCACGTGGTCTAGGGCAAAGAGCTGACGCTTAATGCGCTGTGCTTCCTCAAAGTCCTCCGCCTTTGCGTATTGCTTCATCTCGCGCTCCAAGGTCTCGCGAAGTCCCTTCACCTTACCTCCAAGGTACAGACCGACGTTTCGAACTTGTCGAAGATACTCTTTATGATTCGCCTCTGCTTGTGGGTACTGGCCAATCTGGCGATTGAACTCTACACGCGCGCTCTGATGCTTGCTCACGACTCCTACAGGTTTACGCGTATCGTAGAAAGGAAAGATTTTTCGGATAAGCTTCATCGCCACCTTTAGTTGCCCTCCTGAGGGAAACGGACCAAAGATGTCCTTGGCGCGAACTCCGTCAATTACACTGTTTTCAAAATCAATATCCTTTCCTCGCGCGGTAAGGATACGCGGAATATGCTCGTCCGTTATATATGCATAGAGAAATGTCTTGTCATCTTTTCCTTCGGTGTTCGCCTTGGGAAGGTATTCCTTAATGAGTGCCGCTTCACGCACCAGAGCCTCCAAAACGGTCGGTGTAGGCTCGTGCATGAGCCCATCTGACTCAGTGACCATGTCAACGATACGAGGCCCACGAGTGGCTATAAGATCGTCATCAAAGTACGAACGCACGCGATCACGGAGCGACGTGGCCTTTCCAATATAGAGAATCTTTTTCCCTCGACCCTTCCCCTTCGTAAACAAATAGACTCCTGGAGAGTCTGGAAGGTTAAGTGTTTTCAACTCATCGCGCGTCATAGATAGAGTGTGCCGTGAGAGTGTAAAAAAGTGAAGCCCTGACTGTAACAGCCAGGGCCTCGCACAAAACTACCCACCAGTGAACTCGGTGAGGAAGTGAGGGTATTGTCCGACATACTCGAGAAGTTCACCGTCAGAGAGTACCGGCTTTACGATAGGTTCCCAATCGCGGTTACGCTTCGGGTCGTGCGGATTCTCGGCGTCGATGAAGCGGGCCTTGGTGAGGTGTGTTTCATCAGCGCCTCTGGCGTACTCAATAATCCGACAGTTGTGAATGTGCGTTTGCGGGTCATCCTTGAGCATCTCTTCCTTCAGACGATGAGGGCTCCAGTACTCAAGCAACATACGAAGGACGTACATGGTTTCCCCATGCGTCACAAGGACAACGTGCTTGTCGCCATGCTCGCGGTGAAGCGTGGCAAGAAGGTCTTTCACTCGCACGAACACGTCCTGCAGAGTTTCGCCGTCCCCCGGACGCCAAAAGAACGCCCACTCTTCACGCTTGGCGACGGCTTCCTTGAAGCGACGACTCCGCTCTTCGTAGGTAAGCTGGTCCATGTTGCCCCAGTTGCGCTCCATGATGCGCATGTCTTGGCGCCACGCACCACCTAGTCCCAGGTGTGCTGCCGTTTCCATGGCACGCACATACGATGAGACGTAGTAAGCATAAGGAAGATTGGAACCGAATGGATGGTTCTGACGGAGCCACAGTCCCGCTTTTTTCGCCTGCTCAACACCCCTTGGGGTAAGCCTACGCTCGGACGTGTGGCATGCCATCAGTGCTTCTTCATTTGGCACCTTTTCACCATTCCAGAACGCACGACTTGCGACGTTACTTTCTGATTCGCCATGTCTGACGATTGTAATGTGCCTTGGCATCATTGCCATTTCTCCCTTTCTCTATCTCTCTTGACCTTATACCTACATGTGATTTAGTTCAAGCAGAACAAGGAGAATCAGTATGCGCGCACTATGTACCTACATCAGGTGCGTATACGGAAATTCCTATACGCGCCAAACTGCTCTCATGAGCATCGTCGGTTCTGCTCTTTTCATTTCTGGGCTTGTAAATCATCGACCCTTGCTCGGCGTACTTGGCATGTTCATTGCCTTCTTTGGTATTGCCGGCTTCTGGGCCGTAGGAATGGCAATTGCAACGTACCGTTCGTATGTACGGACAGTCTTGCACTACAAAAAACATGAGTACATCCGCGCACTCTTTGTGCGTGGTACTGCCCGTGGTGGATACTGCCATCTTCGCGGACTTGAGCTCGCCATGAAAGACCTCGGCCTCAAGCGCCGACACATTATTGAAATTCCAGCGAAAGAATTGTGAAATCCCCCGCAACGCCAGGCGTTGCGGGGGATTCTTCATGCACAACCAGGACCGAGGTGCTGGCCATGCGTAATCAAAAGTTCGAGCTGAACACCGAGGCGAGTCTCTGGAAACGTGGTGTCACCATTTGTGTCGACTCCAAGATACCTGAGATTGTCCATGTGGAGACTCGTGATGACGCCAGCAAGTCGCCCGACATCATGAAGTTCCGCTTGAACGAGAATATGCTTGAGCGTATCAATCGTACGACGTTCATACGCCCTGGTCAGTGCTTCCAGATCTTGGTGACCGACCCAGTACTGAGTCATCCATGCACGAAGCAGTCCTCGCTCCTTACTCCAGCGCGCGTAGGAGAGTGCCAACATGCCACGAATGGTCTCTGTCGGAATTCTCGAAACACTCTTGGTCGCCTCGAAGAGTTGAAACTCTTCTTCGTGCTCTTCGGCGATAATTGCCTCGAGACACGCTTCCTTTGATGGAAATGAAGCGAAGAATGCACCGGTCGACATACCCGCGAGCGTTGCGATGTCACGAATAGTGGCACGCAAATACCCGCGGTCTATAAACGACTGGCGCGCTGCGCTCAGAACTTTTTCACGCGTCTGTGCTTTTTTCCTCTGACGCATGGTCAGCGGCCGAGCAGTTCTCGTATCCATGGCGTGAGTCCTTTCCTCACCTGAGTGAACGAGACGGTACGCTACTAATCTGAGGCGGAGTATGCGTCCTTACACCTTGCTCGTCAACTACTTTTTAGAACTTTTTTTGGCCTTCTTTAGCATCTTAGCGAGATACGTGCCTGTGTGTGAATGTTCCACTTCTGCCACCTCTTCAGGTGTACCCTTGGCAATAATTTTTCCGCCTCCGTACCCTCCTTCTGGACCAAAATCAATAAGATGGTCAGCACTTTTCACTACATCAAGATTGTGTTCAATGACCACAACGGTGTTTCCGCGACGCACAAGCTCCTGGAGAATTTCAATAAGCTTTCGCACATCTTCATAGTGAAGTCCTACCGTAGGCTCATCAAGAAGATACAGAGTCTTCATAGTGATTGGGCGGTAGAGTTCTGAGGCAATTTTCACGCGTTGTGCCTCGCCTCCTGACAGCGTGGTTGCGCTTTGTCCGAGAGTTAGGTACTCAAGACCAGTGGACTTGAGTGACTCAAGTCGGTCTGCAATCGCTGGAATATCCTTAAAGAATTCTGCTGCTTCTTCAACAGTCATCTGCAGTACTTCATGAATATTTTTATTTCTAAACGTAATGTCTAGCGTCTCTTTCATGAAGCGTTTACCCTCACACACATCACACACGACATACACTGTTGGTAGGAAGTGCATCTCAACGGCAATCATGCCGTTACCCTGACAGGTCTCACAGCGACCACCTGGTACATTGAACGAAAAACGTCCCGGCTTCCATCCTCGAGCACGCGCCTCACTTGTTGCTGAGAACAAGTCACGAATATGCGTAAATGCGCCTGTGTAGGTTGCGGGGTTTGAGCGTGGTGTACGGCCAATAGGAGACTGATCAATAAGTACGGTGCGTCCTATGTACTCAGTTCCGGTAAGCTCTGCACAGTGTTCAAGTTCTGCAGTGCGATTTGCCGCACGTGCTGCGATATTCTTGTGCAAGATATCGTAGAGGAAGGTGGACTTACCCGAACCTGACACGCCGGTAATACATACGAGCTTTCCAAGAGGAACTTCAATATTCTGATTCTTTATATTGTGGAGCGTTGCACCCTTTACCTTTATCGAACCTTTCTCGCCTGTTCTGCGTTCAAGTGGTACCTCAATTTCCTTCTCACCACGAAGGTATGAAAGCGTGAGTGAATTAGAGTCATTTTTTTCTGACGTCAGAAGTTCATCAAGCCATCCTGACACCACTACATTTCCTCCGTGCGTTCCTGCTCCAGGGCCAATATCAACGAGGTAGTCTGCGGCATAGATAGTGTCCTCATCGTGCTCAACAACGAGAATGGTGTTGCCGAGTCGTTTCAACCGAAGGAGGGTTTCAATGAGTCTGTCGTTATCTCGTTGATGCAAGCCAATGGTTGGCTCATCGAGTACGTAGAGAGCGCCTACAAGTCCCGTACCAAGCTGAGATGCAAGGCGAATACGTTGCGCCTCACCTCCTGAGAGTGTTGCTGCGGAACGATTCAATGTGAGGTAATCAAGACCGACGTTCAGCATAAACTCAAGACGACTCTTAATCTCACGCACAATTGGTGCTGCAATCTCCTGCTTCATTTCAGAGAGTTCAACACTATCAATGAATTCCTTCGCTTCACTAATAGAGAAAGATGTGAAATCAACAATATTCTTTCCAAGGCCTTTACCCTTGCCCTTCAAAAAGACGCGAAGTGCCTCAGGGCGAAGACGCTTACCTTCACAGGCAGGACAGACATCAGTTGAAAACAGTGACTTTGTGCCAAGACCGTTACATGAAGTACATGCACCGTAGGGACTATTGAACGAAAAGAGGCGTGGCTCCACTTCAGGGAATGAGGCACCATCGTCAGGGCAGATAAACTTTGAAGAAAGGGTTTCGACCGAGCCGTCGGCATGCGTAATCTTTACCAAGCCATCAGCCTCCTTAAGCGCAAGTTCCAAGGCTTCACTCAAGCGTTCACGCGCTGAGTCTGGTGTACGCACGAACTCAGATACAAAAATACTATCCACCACCGCATCAATATCGTGGCGCTTATTTCTATCAAGGAGAATTTTCTCGCGGAGAGAGTGTGACACTTTATCTACAACCACTCGCTCAAATCCCTTACCGAGCAAGTCATACAGAAGCTGGTAATACTCACCTTTTCTACCTACGACTACAGGAGCATAAATGGTAACTGCGCTTCGATCCAAGGTAACGCCCATCACATCAACATCTTTACCTGGTGACTTATCCTTGATGCGCTTCATCACGAGTGTGATGATTTCCTCTTTACTCAAGCGTTCAATAGGTACGTCGTGATGAATACAGTATGGCTGTCCCGCGCGCGCATAAAGAACGCGAAGGTAGTCGTAAATTTCAGTAACCGTAGCCACCGTTGAACGTGGATTGTTTGAGCGTGACTTCTGGTCAATAGAGATTGCAGGAGAGAGCCCTGTGATTTCCTCAACGTCAGGCTTCTGCATCTGATTCAAAAATTGTCGTGCGTACGCTGAGAGTGACTCCACATACCTACGCTGACCCTCTGCAAAAATGGTATCAAAGGCAAGTGAAGACTTTCCAGAGCCCGAAAGTCCTGAAATAACCGTCATAACGCCACGTGGAATATCCACTGAAACATTTTTCAGGTTGTGCGTGCGTGCACCTTTAACACGAATCCACTCCTCTCCAGTGAATTGTTCGTGCGGATCTGCCTTCTGTGCTTTTTTCATTGTATGGAAATAGCCTGCCCTTGGCGGGACAGGTACGAGTGGATTCTACCATGAAGAGCGCCTTTTAGCTCTCACCGACGTCTTGGTCCCTAAGAGCTCCTCGCACAATTAACTCAGCTCGATTTGCTCTTCCTCGCAGTACTTCTTGCACATCCTCGACATTCGCATTTCGCGCGGGAAGTAAATCACCAACGGCAGCTCCTGCATGTCGAAGCACACTCTCAATGTAGGTACGTCCCACCTCTCCTTCTATACGTTTAGCAAAGGCTTGAATGAGTGGTAGTGTCTTCTCAAGCACCGCTTTTGGATACTTATCTTCTCCGTACTTGAGGCTGTGAGGTGTCCCTTCAAGTGAAGCCAGTTCAAAGTCATACAGCGATGTCTTCCCATCCTCTATTCGTACATTTCGGGTAAGTGCCTCACTTGCTCGGTGGTCGTAGTCACTAAAGATGAGCCACATGAATTCAGCGTAGGCTCGAGCGTCGTCCATAGTGGATTCGCTCTCAATACGCTCATGAGGCATCATCTTTGAGTAGCGTTTGCTAGGAAAGTCTCTGTGTTCAACAACATCAGCGACTGGAACTATTCCCTTTGTGAGAAGTGCAATTACCTGTTGCTTCTTGGGGTGAGCATCCCTAAGAATCTCTACGTATGTCTCACCGTCTACAGTGATAGTGTTCCGAGATCCAATTTCAACAGGAACACTTCCGTGACTGATTGAGCCCTCCAACGGTAGCGGTGAGTACTGAGTCGGGTCAGCGTCCTTGTACGCATCCTCCTCTGTATCCTTTGGGTTTTCCTTCCTTACAAAACGCTCTGAAAACATAGTTATGCTACTGGTGCTGGAGCAGGCACACCTCCCACAATAGATTCAATCTTTTTCATAATCTCTTCAATCTCAACTTCCGCCTTTACAAGGTAGTCAGTGGCGCCTAGTTGCTTAGCACGCTCAATATCTGCCTTCTGTCCCAGATTGGAGACGATAACAATTGGCACTGTTTTAAAATCATCTGTACGCGCGCGAATTGCTTTCAATACAGCGTAACCATCCATAGCAGGAAGCATAATGTCCAAGAGAACTAGAGAAGGCTTGTACTGCTCAAAAAGTGCGAGCGCTTCATTACCGTCAGAGGCATACAGGGTCTGGTACTTACCCGCAAACGTGTGTCCTAGGAGGTTTTTCAAGATTGGATCGTCTTCAACGACCATGATGAATTTCGTCTCGCTCATACTGAAAAGTGTAGCACAAGAGTGATTATTACGAGGCTACCGGCAGTGCAAGAACAAAGGTAGTTCCCGGACCTGTGGCGTTTGATTCAAAATTCAAGTCACCTCCATGATCTTTCGCAATGGTACGCGCGATATAGAGACCAAGGCCGTTTCCCTGATTTTGCTGAGCAATGGCATTACCCGCCCTGTAAAAGCGCTCAAAAATATTCGCTCTGTCTTGCGGCAGAATACCAATTCCTGAATCACTCACTTTTACATACACTCGTCCAGGTCCAGGCTCGGTTGATACGCGAACGGTACCTCCAACAGGTGTGTAGCGAATAGCATTATCTACAAGATTGTTCAAAATCCACTTAACACGTTCCTTATCAGCGCGGGCTACGTACCTCCCGTCGTCGACACGCGCATAAAACAGAGAGACCTGACCCTTCTTTGCAACCTCACTGAAGTCCTTAGTTACCTCTTCAACGAGTTCGCCCATATCAACCGGTGCAAATTGATATTTATACTTGCCCGACTCAATTGATGAGATATCAAGAAGTGTCTTCATAATCTCAACTAAATCATGACTCTTGTCCTTGGCATTTTTGACAATGGACAATTGCTCAGGCGTGAGAGGCTCTTTCTCTAGTGCTTCAAGCGCCCAGCGAATTCCTGTCAGAGGAGTCCTGAACTGATGTGCTGCAGTTGAAATGAAGTCAGACTTCACGCGTGAAATTTCAGAATCACGCTCGTGCGCAGTACTTACCTTAGTGGCAAAGTCAGCAAACACCGTCCCGAGTGCCTGAATTTCTTTCGGAGCACCAGTGAGTTTGGGAAGAGGCTTCTGCTCACCTGTTTTAGAATACTCTTCCATACTTTCCACGATTGCGCGCAGAGGGCGCACAATAAGTGCGCTCAAAATCCACAACAGCACCACAAGCGTTCCTACAGAAAAAAGAATAAGTACGATGGCTTGTTCAAGGACCAATACCTGCAAGGCATCATAGGCTTGCGTGTAGAGCTCAGGAGGAAATAGGGCGAGGAGCTCCTCTTTTACAAGCATCGTGAGCACAATCATAAAACCGCCCGAGAGCGTAAGTGCGCCAAGCAGTATGAGCGAGAAATAGCCGCGAATTCCCATACTCGTATGCTACCACCTCGACAGGCTCACTGAGTGAGTTTTCCCTAGCTCAGGAGCCTTCTCTTTCTCGGCTTCTTTGGCTTTTCAACGCCTTCGAGCGTGTAGATTTCGTCACGGATGATTGCGGCAGTTTCAAAATCAAGTGCCTCAACGGCCTCTTCCATGCGAGTGCGTAGTGTCTTTATAAACTCCACAGGGTCCTCGTCATACAGAGAACCTTCAACCTGAAGAAGTGCGCCCACAGCCTTACTATGCTCACTACGCATACTCTCAGAAATGTCTCTGATTTCCTTCTTAATCGTCATCGGCGTAATGCCGTGCTTTTCGTTGTACGCAAGCTGAATGGTACGGCGCCTGTTAGTCTCACCAACTGCACGAGTGAGCGAGCCAGTCATCACGTCAGCGTAGAGAATCACGCGGCCAAGAACGTTACGTGCCGCGCGTCCAATCGTTTGAATGAGTGATGTCTCACTGCGCAAGAACCCTTCCTTATCAGCATCTAGAATTCCCACAAGCTCAACTTCTGGAAGGTCGAGTCCTTCACGAAGAAGGTTTACACCAACAAGTATGTCAAAGGTTCCCTTACGAAATTCTGTAAGAATAGTGATGCGGTCAATAGTTTTAATATCGCTATGAAGATACTCAGCCTTAATACCTCGGTCAGTTAGAAACGAAGCCAAATCCTCAGCCATCTGCTTGGTGAGTGTCGTCGCGAGCGCACGACCTCCACGCGCAATGACAACCTCTGCTTCAGCAATGAAATCCTTCACCTGCCCTGGGTATTCTCCACCTGACACTACAGGTCTGATGGTAAGTTCAGGGTCAATAAGTCCTGTTGGACGGATGATTTGCTCAGCAATTTGTCCGTTTGGAGGAACAGAATGCTCGCGCTCATAGAGCCCAGGTGTGGCTGAGGTGTAAATGACTTGCCCTACACGTTGCTCAAATTCTTCAAACGTAAGCGGACGATTATCGCGCGCAGAAGGAAGTCTAAATCCAAACTCCACGAGATTGTCTTTACGTGAACGGTCACCAGCAAACATGCCTCCAATTTGGGGAACGGTAACGTGTGACTCGTCAATCACTGTAAGAAAGTCAGGTGTACCGTCCTTCTTGTGCGGGAAATAGGAAAGAAGCGTATGTGGTGGCTCGCCTGGTACTCGCCTATCAAAGTGTCGTGAATAGTTTTCAATCCCTGACGTGTAGCCAAGCTCTCTAATGAGGGCGATGTCATGCATGGTACGACGCTTAAGACGTTCTGCCTCAAGATTCTTTTCTTCACGCTTCAAGCGTGCGAGTTGTTCCTCAAGCTCTACCTTAATATCTTCAAGGGCACGATTGCGCTCATCTTCATTTGTGACGAAGTGCTTTGCGGGAAATACAAAGAGCGAGTCGAGCGTTGTAATCTGAGCACGAGAAATAGGGTCGAGGTGGGAAATTTCAGCAATTGCAGAACCATCAAATGAAATTCGATACAGTGCCCGCTCGTTCACCGGCATGAACTCAACAGTGTTTCCGACTGCACGAATAGTTCCCGGTGTAAGGTCTGCATTCGTGCGCTCAAAGTAGAGGTCGATGAACTTACGAATCAGGTCAGCACGATTCTCCTCTCCCCCAACCTTAAGTTTCAAGTGCACCTTCTCGTACTGTTCGGGAGAACCGAGTCCGTAAATTGCAGAAACGGAAGCGACAATGATGACGTCTTTGCGCGTGAGCAAGGCTTGCGTTGCCGCGTGGCGCAAACGGTCAATTTCCTCGTTAATCTGTGCCTCCTTCTCAATATAGGTATCAGAGTGTGCGATGTATGCCTCTGGCTGATAGTAGTCGTAGTAAGAAACAAAGTAGTGTACGGCGTTCTCCGGGAAGAATTCCTTGTACTCTTGGGCAAGCTGAGCGGCTAGCGTTTTGTTATGAGCCAGAACTAGAGTTGGCTTTTGCACTGCATTGATAACGTTTGCAACGGTGTAGGTCTTTCCTGAACCCGTAACACCAAGAAGCGTTTGATGACGCAAACCATCAACAAGACCCTTTGAGAGTTTCTCAATTGCTTTAGGTTGGTCGCCTCCTGGTGGAAACGGTACGTGGAGTTTAAGTTCGGCCATAAGGCCATACTAGCTGATAGCGTCAACTAAAGAAAGGTGGTAGAGTCACCGCGGAAATAAATGGAGGCTCACAATGAGCGATATGGTAAGCCCGAGCGAACTCCGTTCGCACTTTTTCGAAAGAAAGCTCCACGGCGTCGTTGCCCTCATCGACTTTCTTGAAGAAGAGCGACTTAAAGGAAACGTGGTCAAGGAGATTGCCAGCACAACGGTATCCTTTCACAAGCCGATTACTGAATGCACTGGACCAGAGCTCATGGCTCTGCCCACAATCGTCATTGGCTCACGACGCGGATCTCCGACACCTCTTGAAGCCCTTGCTGAATTCTCCAATGGAGATTCAAGTCCCGAAGCACTGCGTCTCTTTGACCTTTTGTGTAAAGACCTTGCCGAGCGCGATAACAGTAAATTCACGGTCATTGCATCAAAGTCAATCATTTTCGGTCCACCAGAAAAGCTTAACTAGTGCGCCTAGCCAACTCTCTCGAGGGTTGGCTAGTTTGCTTTGTAGTACGTCTCCTCAAAACCTCTCCTGTATTGTGCAAAAGTGCCTTTCTCAATTGCCTCGCGAGCACCATCCACAAGTTTTATGATGAAACCTAGGTTGTGTGTGGAAGCAATTATTTGTCCAAGCATCTCGTTTGCGCGCAGAAGGTGCGAGACGTAGGCGCGAGAAAATCCCTCCGTACCCGGAACCACACACTCACTATCAAGTGCGCTGTAGTCTGTTTTGAATTCCTGATTTTTCAGATTTACGATACCGCGCATTGTGTAAATACTTCCGTGGCGCCCGAGGCGTGTTGCTGCAACACAATCAAACAAATCCATTCCCTCAGCGATACCGGTGAGAATGTCGCCAGGTTCACCAATACCCAAAAAATGCCGTGGCTTATGTTCAGGAAGCTCAGGGATAGCTGCCTGAAGCGCTCCTTGCATATCCTCCTTGCTAAACGAGCCTCCAATACCAAAACCATCGAAGTCCATAGACGCAGTTACCTGTGCACTCTCACGACGCAAATCTGGATGCCTGCCTCCCTGGACAATCCCAAATATCGCCTGCTTCTTAGAAGCTTCTATATTTCTCTTGTGTGCTTCAAGTGAGCGTCTTGCCCACACATGAGTTCTGTCCATAGCTTCCTTCTGGTACTCATATGCATCAGTAGGTGACGTGCACTCATCAAAAGCAAAAAACATATCCGCCCCGAGAGCGTGTTGTATTTCCACCGAGCGCTCGGGAGTGAAGCGGTGAAGCGTCCCGTCTAGGTGCGAAGTAAAGGTCACACCCTCGTCATCAACAATAGCAAGCTGACCATGCTGACTCTGTACATCTTCGTCATATACGGCGACACCCTGAGCCACAGCGTTCTCCTCACCCTTGGCAATCTTTGTAATGGTCTTACCGTACGCGCTCCCGAGTGAGAATACCTGGAAACCGCCCGAGTCAGTCATCGTGGGAAGCTTCGTATTCATGAATGAATTAAGTCCACCAGCGCCAGCAACCACAGCTTCACCTGGCTGAAGGTAAAGGTGGTAGGTATTGGCGAGTACCACCTGCGCACCGATCTCTTGAAGCGCAGAAGGTAGAACACCCTTCACGCCAGCCTTTGTGCCAACAGGTACAAAGGCTGGCGTCTCAATGATTCCGTTCAAGGTAGACAAGCGCCCCCTGCGGGCGCTTCCATCCTTGTTAAGCACTTCAAACTGAAGAGACTTCATATATATGTACGCTACGGGTAGTGGCGCATTTACGCAAGGAATAAGGCCCTATAGAGGGGCTTGACAAATATCGGTTTAAGCTATATACTACTAGAGGAAGCAATCTACTGGGCATTTCAGTAGACTTCGACATCAGAAAAGGACATCCGCCATGCGTGGATTCAAACTCATCGCCGTCGTCGCCGTCCTGGCCTCGACCCTTGGCGCCTGCGCCAGCAACAACTCGATGCGCCAGGACTTCGGCTCCGTCTCCCCTGACGAAGTTCCGATCATCCTGCCCATCAGCGCCGGCCCGCCCACTGAAGCGACGTATCAGAACCATCTGCGCTACGTCAACCGGTGCACCTACGTGGTCGAGGAACTCCGCGGCACTCCGCTTCAAGCGGGTACGCGCCGTGGCGCCACCTCGACCCTGTCCGGTGCGCTCGGCGGAGCTCTCGGCGCCGAGTCCTGGAACGCGGTCGGCTCCGGTGGCTCCATGCTCCCGGGTCCGATGGCCGCCATGTACGGCGCCATCAACGGCGTCATGGCGGTTCCGAACTACGCCATGAACTGGCGTGACCAGAACTACAGCTACACCTTCGCGTGCGTTCGCGACGCGACGGTGGACCAGCTCGTCTGGTACACGCCCTCTGAAGTGCGCGACCCGGCCTCTCGGGCGCGCATCGAAGCGGAGTTCGCCGCCGCTCGCTCCGCGAGCGGCACCCTCCAGCAAGGCTTCTGGCCCACCGTTCCCCAACGGGACTAGTGGCGAAGAGCCAAACTGGAAACGCCCCCCGAAACCATTGGTTACGGGGGGCGCTTTCTTTTTATTTATGCGGTACTTTTACTGACCTACTTTGAGAAGCTCAACATCAAAGATAAGTGTGGCTCCGCCTGGAATACCAGCCTGTGGCACACCACCCGCACCGTACGCCATATCAGCAGGAATAATGAGACGACGCTTTCCACCTTCCTTCATGCCTGCAACGCCTGCGTCCCAACCCTTAATGACCATTCCAGCGCCAAGTGCAAACGAAAATGGAGCGTTTCCGCGATTTGCAGTTGAGTCAAACACCTTTCCATCTGGAAGCATGCCCGTATAAAGCACATGCACGGTACTTCCGGGAGTTGCTTCGACACCTGTGCCGACTACGATATCAGTTGCTGTTAGTGTTGTTGGTAGCGATTCTGGAATTTCCATAGATGTTTGAATTGATTTTGACTCAGTGGTCGTTGATTGTGTTAATGAGCTGTCAGCAGGTACATAGGTAGGTTCAGCTCCTGCAAAAGGAGTGAATAGAGCTGGTCCGAAAAGTATAAGACCGACTCCGAGCACTACGGCGAGTGCGACAGCGATACCAGTAGAAGTAATATTCATATACGATTGATTAATCCTTGGTTACGGCCAGTATATCATCAGTCAAATCCTGCACAGCCTCTGCTACAGCGCCGTCTGCATCTATCACGCGAACTTTTAGAAATTCTTCCACTTCTTCTTCACTCGCGTCGCGCTCCATTAACGCAGTGAAATCTGCTCGTGTTGCGTCATCCATACGGTCCACAAGGCGCACCATGGTGCCTTTAAAAACAAGTTCCTGAATATCTAGGAGAATCTGCTCGCGTTCCTCATCAGGAAGATCAGCGAGCGCGAGCGCTTCCACGATATCCTGTAGCCCTGTTGTTACGTCAGTCATAGAGTACTAGTGAGTGATTAAAATATTTTGCTACCGAGAGCTGAACTATCAGGTAGTGGCATATCAGCTGGCGGATAAACGCCGGTTGCAATTGCTTCACGTGTGTATGCGCGCATTGCGCTTCCTTCAGGACCTTCAACCATCACACCACCTTCTGGTGCGTTTGGTCCACGCATATACTCATAGGCAAGTACTGAGCGAGCATTGAAGTCCCCACCAACAGCAACAAGTCTGTCACCTACAGAATAGATTCCAAGGTTTGAGGGACCAGCACCTTCTGGTCGCTTCAAGACCACCTCATTAGCGCGAGCAAGGTAGTTCTCGAGTGACTCGCCCTGACGTGGACCTATACCTGTTTCCCGAAGCACATCAAAAAGCTCTGTACGAAGGCCCGCTTCAGGACTTCCAACAGGTGGCGCCATGGTGAAGACGGCAAACGAGTCGGCTTGCGTGGTTCTGCCCCAAATAGGAGATTCCATAACCTCTCTAATAGAGTCGCTCGCTGGAAGAAAGGCGGTCTTAGTTTCAACAGCTGAAGTCAGTGTGTCCGCAGAATTATCTGCGACTTCAACTCCGGCACTCTGTGGTGCTTCAGGACCTGTGGAAGCGAGAGCAGGGCCAGAAGCCCCGGGCGCCTCAGGAACAGGTCCTCCAATCATAGTGGAAATTTCTTCCTGACTCATTGGTGGAGCTGAGGCTGGTGGCGCGTCAGGAACAGCATCTGGAACTGCTTCCGCAGCTGCGGTACCAGCAATGACAACACCTTCAGGAGAAATCCACTGACCGTTGAACTGTATTGAACCCTCGGGAACACCGGCAGGACGCACTTCAACCCCACTACCCACTTCTGCCTGAGGAGCAGGTACAGGCGCTGTTTCTACACTTGCTACTGGCGCACTCGCTGGAGCTTCAACCGGGACAGGAGCGCCCGACGCATCAAGCTTCACCATTTCCCCGTTTGCTCCCATAGAGAACATGGTCTTCACGCCTCCTTGATCAAGAACGAGATTTCCGTTCTCAATAGTCATAGTGTTACCCATGAACATGGTCTCGCTCTGACTTCCATCAAGTGCGGTTCCCCATGCAAGCCCAAACTCACGTGAAAGTTCATTCTGGTGCATCTCTGGGTCAAGAATATGTCGCACCATTGGAGGGACGCCTTCAGCATTAGGGTCTGGGTACTGCGCTTTCAACATATCCTTAAGCTCAAGGAAAAGTGAGTCCGTTCCCTCGCCTGCGGTGTCAATTGTTGGAATCTTACCGAGCACACCTTCAGGAGCACTTGGAGCCCCGGGCGAAGTTGGTCCTCCTTCAGGTGGTGATACATTTCCATTGACGACCCCTGGAGTCGCAGGCACATCGGGAGCCATGATGGCATCAAAAGCAGTAATTGCACCCGTGACACCTCCACCAACAAGGAAAGCAGTGAGTGCTTTTCGAACAGCTACCTTCTTCATGCGCTCCACATCGGAAGCCTGATTCTCAAGTTTTGCAAACCTATCAACAAAAGCGTCAATTTCTTTTGCAGAAAACGCACCTGCCATACGATCAGGGTTACTCTTCAATTCCTCAAGGGCAGCCTTGGCCTTGTCCTGTTCCTTTTGAGCTACGTTCTTCTCGTAACGTGCGCCATGTATTTCACCTGCTGCAGCGCCAGCAAATGAACCGATGAGTGAGCGAGCAAGTCTAAAACCACCATAGCCGAGAGCTGCTGCAATTCCGCCCGCGGTGAAGCTACCAAGAGCTGCCGCACCACCAGTCACCAAGAGTGTGCTTGCGAGGACACGAACTGCTCGCGCTCCATTTTTACCAAGCTTCTTATCGAGATTCTGATTAAGGCGAGCGGCGTAATTAAATGCACCAGAGAGAGCATCCTTACCGCGCTGATTAAGTGCCTCTGCATGAGCCTCGAGTTGGCGTTCCTTAGACGGTTTAACGATTTCATTAAAACGCACAATGCCGTTGTATCGCTTAAGGATTTTCTCTATCTCTTCAGGAGACTTACCCTTTGCTTCAAGGCGCTTTACGACAGAGTCATTAAGCCCCTGTGCGTAGCGAGAACGTGCACCATCGTACTTACTCTTGAAGTCCCGAAGACGAGCAAGCTCAGTACTATTACTTCCCATCACATTCTCCTTCCAGAAACGAACAAGGCCATTCTTCTTTTGGAATGTTTTATACGCTGCCAGGTACTGCGTTTCCGCTTGTAGCATTTCAGCTCGTTCAAGCGCTACCGCCTCTCGAGCAAGTTCAATTTTAGAAGGCTTGAGTTCGTCAGGCATAACGATAAGTTCCTTCCCTCCTTCTGGAATGATTGCCGGAACAGGGTAATTTGGCTCTCCGTCGTACAGTCCCTCCTTTATTGCAGGAACAGGGTAATTTGGCTCTCCATCATAGAGACCCTCTTTGATTACAGGGACTGGGTGATTTGCATCTCCCTCGTACGAAACTGTATCTGCCTTAGCAGGTAGTGCAGGTTCGTCCTCCTCGCCAAGAGCCTTCTTCATAACAGTGTCATACTCGTGCACAAGTTCACCGAGCTTCGCATACTTCTCTTTTCGTGACTCAGGGCTCGCCGGAGCCTCTAGCACCTCTTCAAAAGAATCAGCGTCTGCTGCTTCAGGTTCAGATCCGCCTGGAACAACATCTTCAGGTGAGCTAGCCATAGAAACTTCTTTTCTTGGACGGCTACCTTCAAGAGAGCGTAGTTCACTCTCAAGTTCTAGAACCTGAGACTCTACATCTCTATTTGTCGTTTGAGCAACCCTCTCAAGATCTTTGATTTGAGTGCGTACAAGGTCCTTTTTTTCTTTGTTCTGAAGTACTTTCTGATTGATCTCTTCTTGCTTGCGAGTCAAGTCTTCTGCATCCCTCAGCCTCTTCTCTTTACCTGCCTTAATTTTTGCTACACCTTCGGCGACACGAGCGGGACGAGTCTTCATTTCCTCTTCCATGGCGAGACGCTCAGCTTCTGCCTGCTCAGCCTTCGCCTTTTCCCGTTCTTGAGCTTTCACCTCACGAACCTCAGCCTTCATCGTTCTCCTCACGGCTGAGCCAAGCGAATCAAGAAGCTCATCACGCTCCTCAGACTCTTCTGGATCCTTCTTTGATTTATCGCCTGGTGGGAAATTAATTCCTTTTGGTGCTCCGTTCATAGCAAAAATTATGATAAGTAACGCTCGCGAATCATACCCTCTACTGTAGCACGGTCACGACCATAGGTGAGGTATGAAAGTTCACGAAGGTCATCAACTTGATCAATATTTCCTTTCGCTGGTGGGAGCGACTTAAAGTTGAATGGCTTTTGTGGAACTCCACCGACAAGAAGCCTCGAGTATGCGTTGTAGTTTTCAACATTCACAAAATCGAGCGCCTTGAAGACGGGCGCAAACTGCTTTTCAAAGAATGCTCCGTCCTCTTCACCCACTCGAAAGATTGCCATTGAGCCTACGTTACCGAACACAGCGTTTCTGATTTTCTCGTCCACCTGCGCCAGGTACTGGTGAGCAATAGTCAGAGAAAGCTTGTACTTACGAGCTTCGGAGAGAATGCCTGGGATGGAATCTGTAGTGATGTTCTGGAACTCATCTATATAAAGGTAGAACGGTGGGAATACGGTTGTTGGACTATCAGCACGAGAAAGCGCCGCCATGAATAATTTTCCTACCAGAATAAGACCGATAAGGTTTGCATTACGTTCACCCAAACGACCCTTTGAGAGATTAACGAGAAGAATCTTCTTTGAGTCGATGACTTCTCTGAATTTAAAGGACGATTCCTGCTGTCCAATGATGGGACGCATAAAATCGTTTGCAGTGAAGTCGTCAAACTTGTTCGTGATGTACGGCACAATGTTTTGAAGAGAAGCTTCACCTTCAGCTTTCGTAGCAATCTCGTTCCAGAACTGATTCACGACAGGGTTCATGCTTCGTGAGAGCTTCATATTTCTAAAGCTTTCGTCAGAAAGCACACGCCCAATATCCATAAGTGTTGAACCTGACGCCGGGTCCTCCATAATAAGCATCGTGGCATTTCTAAAGTACTGCTCAAAGGCAGGACCCATACTCTCAGGTACGTCGCCATACAGACGTCTAAAGATGGCGAGAATTTCGTTTACGATGAAGGTCTTTTGCTCTGGGTAGCGTGGATCATACTCGAGCAGGTTCAATCCAAAAGGTCTATCTATGTATGCTGGGTCAAAGTAAATAACATCTTCAAACCGCTCTGGAGGAATGATGGAGAGAATGTCCAAAATGTCAGTGCCGTGCGGATCAATAAAACACACTCCTTCTCCATTTTTAATATCCTGCTCAATCAACGTCTTCATGAAGGACGTCTTACCAGTACCTGTTTGTCCAATCACGTAGAGGTGACGTAGACGGTCAGGAGGAGCCAAGCGAACGGTAGTCTCTTGCCCGCGGAAATTGTTAACACCGAGCACAAGGCCTTCCCTAGGCAGGTCCATCGGTGCAGGCGCCTGTGTAAAGCGTGACTGTTTCAGGTGTGGCGAGGTATCAATACCCTTTGGTGGGAAGTGGTACAGAGAGGTGAGCTCCTTGAGTGAAAGGGGAATTTCCTTACTGCGTGAAAATATTCTAAAGGAGTAGTCATGAAAGAAGGCGCGTTCCTGACTTCCCTGTTTGGGTCGCTTCCAGATGAGACGGTTACCGTGTGGATGTTCAAATTGATTAAATGCTGACTCCATTTCATGCACTATTGCATTAGCGCGCGAGGGATCAAGCGAAGAAGCGACCACACGAATGGTAGTTGCAACGATTGGTGCTGATGTTTTCTTTTCAAGAAGCTCAATCTCAATCTTGTTTGCTTCTGTGGTACGAATCTCTGCCCTCTCTTCTTCACGCTTCTTCTCATTACCAAAAACAGTGCGCGTAATATCTCGTGCAGCCTCACCTACAAATGATTCAGGGATGGAGAGCGCTTTAGAGCGGTGTTCGCCGTGGCGTAGAGCATCAAGAATCTTTCTATAGTGTTTCGCAAAGCGGTCACTCCGTGGCTCGATAATGATTTGTAGCGAAGCACCCTCACCCTCCGGTGCGATTTTAGAGAATACATTCAAAACCGTATTAAGAGGGTCATAGTCAAATTCTGAGTAGTCTTTTAGTGGAAGAGCTGACTGGTGGTAGAACTCTGCTTGAGAACCTATGGCCTCGCCTCCTTCAGCGAAGATATTGTAGTCATTTGGTTCAATCGTTAGCACTGCATTAGGAAATACGGCAAGAACCTGTTTTTCAAACAAATCCTTTCTACTGTTGGGTACCGCTGCAAAGAAATAGAGGTGCGGACGATTCACAGGCACCGCAAGTTCAAGAGAAAAGTACGGAGGCTCACCAGCAAACGTGTGCTCCACAGCGAGCATACC
>JAGOQE010000016.1 GCA_017991635.1 Minisyncoccota bacterium
CGCTTGGCGACGCTCCCGACAAGGATGACGTCGAGCGGATTATCCGCGATTTCAAGGAGGAAGAAGCTTCCTGGCGCGGGGACGACGATGCGGTCGCCGAGCACCTCGCCCTCGCAACTCGGACGCTTCAACTGCAATTCGCTGACCTCTTGAAGAGTTAGCATGCGCCCACCATTCCGTAAGGAATGGTGGGCGTAAAAACGTTTATGCTAAACTTGTGGGAATGAGCTTGTACCGCATACACCGCCCGCATTCCTTTAAGGATGTTGTTGGTCAGGAGCATATTACTGATGTCCTTGCTGAAGCCGTTAAGGATGGGAAGGTCGGACACGCGTATCTGTTTTCGGGTGGGCGAGGTCTAGGAAAGACTTCTGTGGCACGTATTCTCGCATCAGCTGTGAAGTGTGTAGATACTGATTTGTATGAAATTGATGCCGCATCAAACAATAGTGTTGATGATATCCGCGAACTTACAGAAAACGTATACACGCTTCCATTCTCCTCTCCGTACAAGGTCTACATTCTGGATGAGGCGCACATGCTCTCAAAGGGAGCGTGGAATGCGTTTCTGAAAACACTTGAGGAACCACCAGCGCACGCGATTTTTATACTGGCGACAACTGAGATTGAGAAGGTGCCCGACACTGTCCGTTCACGCTGTCAGGTCTTTGAGTTTAGAAAGCCGACACGAGCGGTACTTCAAAAACACGTACAGAAGATTGCAAAGAAGGAAGAACTTTCCCTTGAGGCTTCGGCCGCAGACCTTATTGCCATATTGGCTGACGGCTCCTATCGTGATGCTCTTTCTATTTTGGAACGAGTGCAAACTATCTCAAAGGATAAGACGCTCACCCGCGAAGAGGTTGAGCAGGCAACGGGGGCGCCGAGAAGTGAACGAATTTTCGCTCTTGCTGAGGCGCTTGCTAAAAGCGACAGCGCTCATGCGCTCTCGCTCCTTAGTGAGGCAAATAATGCTGACACTGACATGACACTTTTCCTATCGCTCTTCACTGACATGCTTCGAAATGTGCTCTTGGTACGGCACGCACCTTCACTTAGACCAAGTCTTAAAGATGAGCTTGGCGAACACTATGAGCGTATTGAATTGCTTGCGCAGGGAGCAGATTCAAAACTTACCCATGAGACGCTCAAGGTGTTTCTTGATGCAACACTTCGTGCAAAGTTCCTTCCCGAGCCAGTACTTGCCCTAGAGCTTGCTGTCTATGAACTCACCCAATCTACTCAGTAGTATTTGGCGCACGCTGGTCGGTGTGCTTGTTATCGCAGGGCTTTCCTACGGCACGTACGCGTATGTCGAAGACCTAAAGACAAAGGTTCCGTGTAGCGAACCGCTCACCTACCACATGGGCGAGCTTGATCCGCGCTTTGGTGTTACTGAAACAGAGTTTGCTTCGAGAGTGCGTGAGGCTGTTGCTGTCTGGAACAAGGAAGCAGGAAGAGAAATATTGCGCGAGGACGCAAACGGTGAAGTCTCTGTTTCTTTAATTTTTGATGAACGCCAGCAAGCAGTTGCACTTGGTTCAACTATTTCAACTGAGCAAGAGACCTATGCACGTCTCGAGGCGACACTAAACGATATGATTGCGACATTTGAAGCATCAAAGAATCGTCACGACGCTGTTATAGAAGCGTACAGCAAGGACGCTGACGCATACGAGGCTGAGGTCTCTTCTTGGAATGCTAAGGGCGGAGCTCCAGCTGGGGTGTATGAACGACTCCAGAAAACTCAATCAACTCTTAAGAGTCGCGAACGCGCTATAAATGCAGAGACTGAACGATTGAATCGCGTAGCAAGCGACATTAATGCTGAAGTGAAGAAGTTAAACGAGTACGCCAAGGAGACCAATCAGAAAGTACACGAGTACAACAGTGCTGTTGGGGAAGAGTTTGACCAAGGGCTCTTTACGCAAGATAAAGAAGGGAAGCGCATCACGATTTATGAATACAAGACCAAGGCTGAGCTCGTGCGCGTTTTAGCGCATGAGTTCGGGCATGCGCTTGGGCTTGATCACGTCGAGAATCCAAGTTCTCTGATGTACCCCTATAACACGGGCACGTCCCTTGAACTTTCTGAGGAGGATAGGGAGGCATTCACGGCCCTTTGTGCCGAGTCATAGTTGCCCGTTCTTCTTGGATTGAAAAAGACCTCATTATCAGGCATATTGGATAGGTTAGCTATTGGGAGATCGTCTAATGGTAGGACAGCGGCCTTTGAAGCCGTGAATCTAGGTTCGATCCCTAGTCTCCCAGCAAATGAAATAACCCCGCAAGGGGTTTTTCAGTTGCTGGAGAAGAAAGCAAAGCTTTCGGCTAGGGATCGAACGCCGGAGCGGGACCCGAATCAGCAGGTTCGGGAGCGAGGCGGTGCCTAGCCCGAGGTGAGTGACGACGAATCGAGAGGCGAAGGAGATAAGTGTAATCACGTCCCTAGTCTCCCAGCACGTGAGCTTCAGCGAATATGCTGGATAAGCTGGCGCGGGGCGCCTGCGTCTAGGGATCGAAGATGTTGCGAGCGCATTATGGAGCTGTGCGACAGAATGTCCGCAACGTGTACTGATCCTGTAAGGATCGATATGCGTACTCGCGGTCCTAGTCTCCCAGCAAAGCCATGCTACTCTTTTAGTAAGAGTCTAGTAACAAATATTTATGGACTACATTTCTGACTTAACTCTCCATGGTCTCCCTATTCTCATTACTTTCACATTCCTTATCCTCGCTCCTCTAGTCCTTCTGCACTTCATAGTTAAAAGGCTGACAAAGAACTTGTCGCCTCAGAGCGCTCAAGTCATCCAAGCCCTCATCTTTTTTGCTGTTATTGGTATAGGAGGCTATCTCCTCTACGCCAGTCTGAACGATTAGTCAGAGTTCCAACGTCGGCCTAGACCCACCCAACAGAATGGAAACAGTTTTACTGGGAGGATCTTGCGCGAGTGATCGTGTCCATCATAGATAACTGTATTCAATTCTGGTACAGTTTCATCAGTCAGCTCCTGGAGGTTTATATGGAAACGTTGCGCATGACTATTGAGATTCCAATCCATGCGAGACATGGAGAAGGTGTCTCCAAAAAGCCAATAACTGATAAAGTGCTCGCCGAGAATGTATCGTACGTCTTGAATATTTTTCTTGAAAGGTATTGTCAGCATGTCGGCGCGCCCAAGCTCGGACTAATCAGTTGTGAGGGTAAGACAGTCGAAGCGTGACGAACCAGAAAGGAGGTTGCCGGCCGGTAACCTCCTTTCCTCGTGTGCAGAGTTTTCCGATTTGACGTTATAATTTCCACATGAATATAGGCGTCTGGGGCGACAGCATTACATACGGTTCATGCGACAGCGAAGCTCTAGGCTGGGTGGGTAGACTGCGTAAAGCGCGTAGTGCAGATAAGGACTACGACGCCACCTACAACTACGGATTGTGTGGAGACACGAGCGATAATCTACTGTCACGGTTTGAGGGTGAATTTAATTCAAATGTATACGGAGTTGAGCTAGTCATCTTTGCTATTGGTCTCAACGATAGTTCTGTACGAGGTAATGATGACGAATTTATTGTTCCAGTAGACAGGTTTCGAGAGAACGTGAAAAAATTGGTAACTCAGGGACTAGCAAAGGGCCCCAAGGTCTGTGTTGTTGGACTTACAAATGTAGACGAGACACGAACGGTGCCCTTGGCGGGCAGTAGTACACAAAAGAAGTTTCTTAATGAGAATGTTGTCGCGTACGATGCTGTTCTAAAGGAGGTTGCGGAAGAATCAGGAGTTACGTTTATCAGTGTGTTTGGAACTCTTTCGAGTTCGGAGCTGGCTGATGGATTGCACCCAAACGAAGTTGGGTATGAAAAGCTCTTCAAGATTATTTCGAAGAGACTCGAAGTATTTAAATGATATGAAATTAATACTACTTAACGGACCTGCTGGAGTAGGGAAATCAACCGTTGCAGAAAGACTGCATGCTGATACGCCCATGTCACTTCTCATCGTTGTTGATTCCGTGCGTAAGCAAATAAGTGGCTGGAGGGAGTATCGAAAGGAAAGTCAGATTTTGGCGTATCAAATAGCTGTGGCATCAGTGGACACGTGTCTTTCCGAGGGTCACGATGTAATCATAGATAAGGCTGTTTTAAATGATGACAAGACTCTCGACATGCTCGTTAGCGTTGGAAAGAAGCATCGTGCGCAAATTTATGAAATTGTGCTAACTGCGAGCAAGGAAGTTGTCATGGATAGAGCCACAAGGAGAGGCTTTAACCCAGGCGGGCTACTTACACTTGAAGGGGTCGAGCATCTGTGGAGTCTGTCCGAAGCTCTGAAGGAAACAAGACCAGATGCCGTAATCATTGACACAAGTACTCTCACACCAGAAGAGGTATACGAACGAGTTAAGGAGGTCATCATATAGCACTGCTATACTTTTCTCATAACCATTTTGAACACGCACTATATGAAAAGGATTCTTCACATTGTGGCTAAGGTACTGTTATCTCTCATTCTCCTACTTCCCGTCGTTGGTGCAACAGGAATGCTTGGAGAGGCAACCCGTGACCTCTACAACACCGACCAAGCATTTGCCTTTATAGAAATGCTCACGAGCATTATGTACATCAACTACATCATGTCTGTCGTCCATATCGTTGCGCTTATGGCTCTGTGGACACGTAGGGAAGCACTTGCGGCACTCTTGATTGCCCCAATTACGGTGAATGTCGTAGCTTTTCACCTTGTGCTTGATGGAGGCTTGTTTACCGGAGGCGCAGTGCTTGGAAATATTATGCTTCTCCTAAACCTCTACCTTATCTGGAAGAATAGAGACTCTTATAAATCTCTACTCAACACGAAAGCTTAGGGCTGTAGTTTCGGAGGCATAAGCAAACTGACCCGAGTCATGGACTCGGGTCAGGGAAGAAGTGGTGATCAAGGATTGCGCCCCACCTTAGTTGGATGGGAATCTCAATATCACCAGTTTCTGCAGATGAAAATATGTGCGTGACAATTTCGTTCTCGACGATGGTTGACTGGGGCCAGTAGGTGAGCGGATCGTTAAACGTACCGCCGTACATGACTCCGTCTCCATCCCAGCGCACTATAAGACTGGTGTTTTTCTTACTTCTAATGAACTTTAGGTAATGTCGAAACTTAAAACCATGACAGGTGTCGTTCAAGACAATTACATCTCCCCTGTGCGCTCCAAATATCCGAGCCAGTGAGACATACGAGACACTATTCTCCCAACCGAATATACTTCCATGTCCACTGTATGCGAGCATGAGGGGTTGATCGTGTTTCAGACCACGAAGCAGTTTACTCAGCTTCGAAACCATACCGGCTTCGCTGGTAGATAAATGAACAGTCTCGCAACCTATTGATTGCAGGTACTCATCAAGTGGTTGAAGCTCTTCGAGAAAGCGCGACTCATCACCACTTACGAGGATTGAGAATGGGCGCATGCATACCTCCACTGGTACATCTGACATCTTTATACGTGCTGCGACTGTATAGTCAACACAAGCCTGCCTATATCAAAATTACTAGACACGGCAGGTTAGAATACCTACATGAAGAAGAAAGGTGTCGTGCACCGAACTCCAGCAGATTTTAATACAGCACTCAAAGGGACTTCCAAAGCTCTCGCGACATGGAGTGATATCACACCACTTGCTCGCAATGAGTGGGTTTGCTTTATAATGAGTGGAAAGAAAGCAGAGACACGAGGGATACGTATAGAAAAAGCGCTCTCCAAACTCTCAAGTGGCATGCGTCGCCCCTGCTGCTTTGCTGGCTGTCCTCATCGCTCTGACGTGTAGGGAAATGGGAAGAGGCGAGTCGTCGTGTGGACGGCTCGCCTCGGAATCCCCTAGCGCTTGCGTAAATCGAGTACGCGACGACGCTCAGCATTAAGCGCCTCAACAAGGCGTTTTCGGAGACCTTCAATATACTCGTCATCGTGGACGAGGAAAGGAACAATATTGCCTTTGGGATGTTTCTTCAAAAATTCTTGGACAGCTTTGGGACTGCCTTTGACTTGAAGAAAGAGCTTGCCCACATCGGAATACACTATGACATCAATGCCACGCGCATCGTCTCCATCACTCGCCCTCTCGGCGCCCTGAAACCAAGGTGGGAACGAAACCCCATCACTTCTAGTGAGGGCGGTGAGGACCTGTTCTTCACGAGCACGGCCTCTTGAATTGATAACGTCGCCGATAACCTTGCGGATAACGTGACCCCTCGCGCGCACGACCCCAGCGAGGGATTTTCTCCGCTCTTTAAGGGTCGGTTGGTGATGCCTCATGGCGTCTTTCTCCCTTCTGTTCCTCATCTGTTATGCCAGTAGGGCAATAGTAAGTCAAACTGGTATAGTGGGGCATATGCACGAGACCACCTCATTTCCTCCCTGTTTTCATCGCGTCACCATTAAAGGACTCTGTGTACGTGACGGTAAGGTACTACTCATACGTGAGAATAAGGAGCTGAGCGGTAAGTGGGAACTTCCAGGTGGCGGCCTTGATTTTGGCGAGGACATTCGTGAAGGTTTTGAGCGTGAGATTAAAGAGGAAATGGGTCTCACCGTAACCTACATGTCGAAGAGTCCTCTGTACGTGTGGCCACACCGGTACGAACAAAAACGAAAACTCGATTGGTTCTACGCCCTTGTGGTTGCTTATAGAGTTGATTTTGAACACCTTGATTTCACCCCTTCAAGCGAGTGCCAGGAGATTCGCTTTTTCAGTATTGAAGAACTTCGTGAGTTAAACCTCAACGG
>JAGOQE010000008.1 GCA_017991635.1 Minisyncoccota bacterium
CTCCGGTACCGCTCTTCATAAGCGCAACCCATTCATCCATAAACTCTGCATTTGATGGCTTCTCATGATAAACCGCTGAGTTGTTTGCGATAGCACGGTGCGGATCAGTCATGTAGAACTGCCCCTTCTTTGCGTCCCGCACCAACTCATCATCAAGGTCAGAAAGAGAAATCATTGCGCTTCGGCGAACACCTCCAGCAACTACACACTCTCCAATCTTACAGATGACATCGTGCGCATCGATATTTCGTAGACGACGACCCTGACGAGAAAGAATGATTTCGCGTGAGAATGCGAGAAGATTACGAAGTGGCTCAGGACCTGATGCCTTTCCGCCCATAGTCTTCAAGCGTGCACCTGCTGGACGAATCTGTGAAAAATCAAAATCAACATCCTTTCCATCAAACCAAGTCGTGAGTCCGAGCGTGAGCGCGTCGCACCATCCCTCCTTTGAGTCTTTAACTACATGTGTAGAGAGCTTCTCGCCGGTTTGGTATGCAATTTGTGGAAGTGCTTGAATGTTTGCACTTTCGACAGAGTATCCAACACCCGTACCACACATAGAGATGTACATAATCTCTGCAAAGTCTTGAAGCTTTGATGGTGCGATGTATGAACAGTTGTACGCAGCAACGTTACATCTGCGTGCAGGATCTCCTGCAAACTGCATGAGACGCATAGAAGGCATAATTTCCTGTTTAAGAATTGCCTCTCGGAGCTCCGCATACTCTTTGGCGGTAAACTTAGTGCCAAGGTTTTCCTTCATGAAACTCATGTAGCGATCCACTGTTTCAATCCATGTCTCACGACGCCCTTCTTCAGGCATCCACTTTGCGTAGGTGCGTAGGTACACAAATTCACCGAGCTGATTACCGTTGAAGTACTTCTTACTCTCCTCAGCCATGGCGCGGACTTCAGCAGGAATTTCAATTTCCTGACTTCGCATCTGAGCACGCTTGTCGCGGTACAAAATGTACGCTTTTGCAGTTGCAGTGAAATCGTTCAACATCAACTGCTTTTCAATATCATCCTGAATTCCTTCAACGGTTGGAAGGAAGTTTTTGTACTTCTTTGCAAAACGAGCAATGTTTCCAGCAACAGAGTGCGCAACGAGTGCTGCGTCTTCCTCACTTCCCTCACTCGCAGCAATCATGGCCTTATGAATTGCTGAAACTAACTTATCAAATTCAAATGGAACAACTCGCCCATCTCGCTTTTCTACCTTCGCAATAACTTCACGATATCGCTTTGTATCCTGGCTTACTACAGGCTTACTCACAACTGCTGATTCTGATTTCTTTGACACTGAAGCGACACTAGAAGACTTGGCGGATTTAGCCATACGCGAAAGATAATAAGCCGATAATAGGCGTCAGTTCTCTTCAAAAAATCAGGAGAAATAACCGACGTAGGAGTATTGTAGCGCGCACGAAATAGTCCGCTACTGGGGATAGGATTATCAGAAAACAGTTTGGGGTGAGGTGCAAGAAATGCGCCTAATTATGCTCGGGGAGTACAATGACAGAGCCAACGGACCAGCCTCGAGACGCCGCAAGACCAGCTCGCACCTCAAGAGCGTAACTGACTTGAGAAGGAGGGTAAAAGACATCTGGCGGCACCTTTTGATACGTATCAGGTGATACGTTGTGCTCTATACCAACCACAACGCCGGTGTCCGATAACCACACAATATCAATAGGGATAAGCATGTCCTTCATCCAAAAACCAGGGCGTGAGGGCTCATCAAATACAAAAAGCATTCCATACGTATCAGAAAGATTGGCTCTTCCGGAGAGTCCTTGTTGCTGTGCTTGTGGAGTGTCAGCAATCTCAAACATAAAGCCGTCAACGCTCACAAATGGTCTATCGGACATGAGAGGCAGGAATGCCATTCTATTGGACACGAGATATACCGTTCCGGCCACTAGGAGCAATATGCCAAGAGCAAGGACTGGAAGATTATTCTGAAGGAATTTCATGGTTGATGGTTCTAAATTCTTCAGCACATGACACACAAGCAGCCTGACTCTTCTTATCTGCTCGAGAGACCGCTTCAGTAAACCAGGAGACGAGAGCTTCCGTGTCTTGCTTATTATTTTCCGACTGAAGCACAATAACAGCCACTCTTCTCTCCACTCCTTCATCAACAACAGTGAACACTGAAAGCATCGTGTCTTTTGCTGCAGTAGTGTGTCCGACCTTCCCTCCTTTGAAGGAGGCTGTTTCTGAGAAGTGATTGAAATTACTAAACGAGAACGTGAGACCTTCGTCAGAAGTGACCGTCTTACTTGGCACCTTTGAAATATTCAAAAGGAACGGTTTTTTAGTGGTGAGGTATACCGAAAGCCGATACAGGTCTTCGGCAGTTCCAATATTTCCGTCTCCGATTCCACTCGGATCAACAAAGGTAGTGTGTTGCATGCCGAGCGAGTGTGCCGTTCTGTTCATCCACGCAATGAAGCCGAGCGTACCGTATTCCTTTGCAATAGCGTCGGCGACTTGATTGTTAGACTCCATGAGTAGCGGGTACAGAAGCTCTCCAACAGTGACTGTTGCCACCTTTCCTTGACCCTCTTCCTTGGTAAGAATGGTTGAAGGTATTTCAATATCTCGTTCGAAACTAATAGTTTCGTTTGCAACAAGCCCAGTGACGAGTTTAGTAACTGAGGCGAGCGGGTACGGTGAGCTTGCGCCACGCTCCAGGTACACATCTCCTGTATCAATATCAGCCACGAGGAAACTTTTCGCCGTAACAGTAGGCATGGTGCCAGTGTCTATCTGTACAGTGCCCTTTGGAGCTTCTGGGTCAGCGTCATACACATACAACTCAGTTCCGAGAGTGGAGAAGTCATAGACTTTCTTCGCGTCCTCTGTTGAAAGCCTGATGCATCCTCCTGAATAACTTGCAGGCACGGGTGTTCCATCAGCGTAGTAGGGCCAACCGTGTACAAAGTAATTGCCATAAAATTGCATGCTATATGGCATAAAGACGTGCCCAATTGATGAGAAATGATTTTCCTCGCGCGTACGAATTGAGTACTGCCCACTTGGCGTTGCAAAGGGTGTATTTGGATTTCCTTTTGTGAGAATAGGAAGCACCTCTTCTGCTTCGCCATCTTGGTAAAGCGTGAACTCCATGGCAACGAGGTCAGCCACAAGAAAACGTCCTTCCTTTGGTACGGCACCCTGGATAGTGGAAAGACGAATGACTCGCCCACTCTCTGGTTCATCAAGGAGTGTGTGAGGTAGGGGAATTTCAGCACCCTCAATTCGTTCTGGCATAAGCCAGGCGAGTTCGCTTTTAAGGTACGTCCCGGTAAAGGAGAGACCCTTATCTAAAGACATGCCCGCCAAAAATCCTAGTATAAGGATAACTCCGGAAAGAATACCGAACAGTAAAGGCTTAGTGAGCACGATGCGTGGAGCAGGTTTCGGCCCGGGTATCTTCATTATGGTGAAGTATATCAGTAGGATTTGTGAAGATGTAGGTATAGACAGCGCCTCACCACTTTTTCACTGCGTTCAACACTGCGGAGATGGAGAGACCGCGATTACACTTTTCGATCCTTACAGGATCTGTACATGTTGCGGATAGTTTGGCTCGCTACGCTCTCAAACTATGCTCGCAACATTTTCGAATCTCTCACGCCGAGTTCCCAACTCGGCTCACCTCGCAGTTTCTCACTGCGTTCAACACTGCGGAGATGGAGAGATTCGAACTCTCGAGACCGTTTCCAGCCTGCCGCCTTTCCAAGGCGGTGCACTAGACCACTATGCGACATCTCCGTATCGCCTGTTTATACCACAGGCTATTTTTCTTCACTATGCATCAATCAATCCAGCAACTAAATCTCAATGTCTCCGTATTCGTTTGGATGCTTCTCTTTCAAGAGTTGCACATACTTCGTGAATTCTTCGGATGAGTATCTTCCCTTCTTATCCTCCAGGTCCCATCGTAAGGTTGAGATGAGCTTTTGATTTAATACTGGTGAGGCGCCGTGCTCAATCAGATAGACTGCGATTCCATACTGATCCGTAAACACCGCATCCTTTAGGGACACTTCGTCAGGACTATCAAGACTGCCTATTAGGTTTACATCAGCGCCACCTTCTACAAGCGCTCTTATCTGATGGAGACTGGACACTAGAATGGCACTGTAGAGTGGAGTAAACACAAAACCTTCTTCAGCAAGCCTGTCCTTCTTCTGACCATCACTCATATAGATGCGTCCGTCAGGGTCAGCTCCATGAGCGAGTAATTCCTTTGTAAACCATGAATCACAGTGCTTTGCAGACAAAAACAATATTGAAAATTTAGAAGTTCCTGCAAATGCGTCGTTTGGATTAGTGCCGTTCTCAAGGAGGCGTTTGAAGTCTGCCTTGTGGTATGAGTTCATCGCGGCGAGAAGCGGACTATCTGTATACTCACCACCAGTGCCAATTCGTGCCCTATGCTTATCGTACGGGAAAAGACTAGTAACGTTTAGGAGTGCGAGTCTCGGCAGACCACATGCGCCAAGCGTATTCTCAGCCTTATCGTCTGTTCCTGGCGTCACACCATACACAGATGTATAGATAGTTTGACCTACCCCAACGACGACGAGCAAAACGATTCCAGCAACAAGAACACCGCCTGCAATAAGAAGATACAATGCCATTTTTTTCATGGTTAGATTTAGATACCCGTACGGTAATCGTACTTCGAAACGGTGCTAGAACCGAGAACTGGCTGGGGACGAATTACTTTCCCAAGAGTGCTTTAACACGTTCTTCAACTGGCGGGTGCGTTGCAAACATTTTATTTATGAAATCACCTGATTTTGCTCCGAAAGGATTTCCAATAAAGAGGTGCGCAGTGGCGTGATTTGCGCTTTGCATAGGGCGACCGTACGAAGAAATCTTTTGAAGTGCTGAAGCAAGCCCTTCTGGATAACGAGTTAACAGTGCACCAGAAGCGTCTGCTAGAAACTCTCGCTTTCGTGAGATAGCAAGTTGAATCAAGGTGGCTGCAATAGGCGCAAGAACCGCCGCAACCAGGGCAAGCACCATAAAGAGCGCTCCTGCCTTTCCATTATCTCTATCCCCTCCAAACATAGATGCGCGAAGGAACATGTCCGCAATAATGGCAATAAAACCAGAGAGAACGACAGCAATGGTCATCACGAGCATGTCCTTGTTTTGAATATGCGAAAGTTCATGAGCAATCACACCTTCAAGCTCCTGACGATTAAGAATACTCAACAACCCTGTAGTTGCAGCTACAACGGCATGCTTTTCATCGCGACCTGTAGCAAAGGCGTTTGGAGCTGGGTCATCAACGACATAGAGCTTTGGCATGGGAAGTCCTGCAGCAACGGAGAGGTTCTCCGTTACGGTATAGAGGTCAAAAAACTCCTCACGCGAAGCGGGGCGCGCATGCGTCATAGAAAGAACGAGTTTGTCTGAAAACCAGAAGCTTCCGATATTCATGACAATAGAAATACCTACAGCGACATAGAGAAGCATGGGGCTATTGAAATACCAAGAGACTGCCCATCCGATGAGGACAATCAGTACGAAGAACATGGCCATGAGAAACATGGTCTTCCAGGCATTGTTTGAGCGCTGTGTGTAAATTGTTGCCATATTATTCAGTTGCTTCTAGATATATCTTTTTATCAAACCCTCCCTTCTCCTGACGCTTCTTCCTGCGCACGCCCTCTACTTCCATAAAAGAGATTCGGTGTACCTGCATGAGAGCCATTGCCACTTCAAGTAAATCAGCCAGCTCTTCAAGAACCTCTGGTCTATCTTTAGTGCCCTGCACCTCCTTTGCTTCCTCAATAAGTTTTTCCTTGAGCGCACCTACGTACTCTTCTCTTTCAAGCGTTTTAATGAACACTTTTTCTCCCTTACTCTCAATAATTTCAGGAATACGGTCTCGGACCAGCTTTCCAAACTCCTTTCTCATACCTCTTTCTTTTCAAACCTGTCCTTATCCCGTGTCCTACATTTTTCCATTGTTGCCTTGAATTCAGCGTCGAGGTCAATACCGTGTGCATTTGCGATACACATAGCCGTGAACATCACGTCCATGATTTCTTTACCAAGCTCTTGTCGAGCTTCAGTCTCCTTTTTTGGCTTGTCGCCATAGAGATGGTTTAACAAGCGCCCGAGCTCACCCACCTCTTCAGCAAGGCGTGCAAACTGAGACAGAGGAGACCAGTACGGCACCTTGTAGTCCTTTACCCAGTTGTGTATTTCCTTCTGGGCGTCTTTGAGCATACGCTAGAACGATACCTGGGGAGGATTCTTTGCTGCCTGCTCAGCTTCTGAAAGCTCAAAGAGCTCCATAACATTAAACTTGAACATACCCGCAATAATGTTTCCTGGGAACTGCTGAATAGCCGTGTTCAAGTCACGAACATTACCATTGTAAAAACGACGGGCTGCCTGAATCTTATCTTCAGTGTTTGCAAGTTCCTTCTGAAGCTCAAGGAAGTTAGTGTTTGCCTTAAGGTCAGGATACGCCTCTGATACTGCGAAGAGAGACTTCAGCGCTCCAGTGAGCATATTCTCAGCTTCTGCATGCTCGCTAACTGTCTGTGCCCCCATAGCAGCAGAACGTGCCTTGGTGACATTCTCAAAGGCTCCTGACTCATGTGTCGCATATCCCTTAACCGTCTCTACGAGGTTAGGGATAAGGTCATAGCGTCGTTTCATCTGCACTTCAATATCTGACCACGCTTCCTTTGCGCGATTTACCATTGCAATAAAACTGTTGTACGCGACAACTACCCAGAGCAGAACTACGGCGAGTACGCCAAGAACGATGTAAAGGATGATCATATGCTTATATTGTAGAATGCACTCACAAAAAAACAAGAGCCGGCATTAATTAGCCGGCTCTTGTTTCAAACATCATTAGATCAAGCTAGAAGTCCATTCCTCCCATACCCATATCGCCTCCTTGTGGAGCCTTTGGCTCTGGTAGGTCAGCAACCGCAGCTTCGGTCGTGAGAAGAATTGCTGCGGCAGAGACAGCATTCTCAACAGCACCACGTGTGACCTTCACAGGATCAATAATTCCTGCAACGAGCATGTCATCTACCATGACGTCTTTGAGTGCGTCATAACCAGCGTGACCCTTACCTTCCTGTACTTCCTTTACGATGACTGAAACATCGTCCTTGCCACAGTTAAGAGCGATTTGGCGAAGTGGCTCGGTCAAGGCGCGCACGACGATGTCGTAACCGGTACGCTCATCCCCCGAAAGCTTTCCCGCAGTGTCAGCAAGTTTCTTAGACACCTTTGCAAGTGCTGAACCTCCTCCGGCAACAATACCTTCCTCAATAGAAGCCTTAGTTGCTTTCACGGCGTCATCAATCTTATCTTTGAGATACTTCATCTCAGTCTCAGTCGCAGCACCTACGCGAATGACAGCCACGCCACCTGAAAGCTTTGCAACACGTTCATCAAGTTTCTCCTTATCAAACTTTGAATTTGACTGCTCAGAGAGTGTCTGCAATTGCTTCACACGCGCATCAATATCCGCTTTCTTGCCCTTTCCACCCACAAAGACTGTGGTGTCCTTAGTCGCTACGACACGTCCTGCCTTTCCGAGCATTCCGAGCGTGGTGTTTTCAAAGGTAAGTCCTGTGTCTTCAGACACCACTTGACCTCCAACCACACAAGCAATATCAGCGAGCATTTCCTTCTTCTTATCACCGAAGCCAGGAGCTTTTACCGCAAGTACAGAAAATGCTCCGCGAAGCTTGTTCACGACAAGGTTGGTGAGAGCATCTCCCTCTACATCTTCTGCAATAATCACGAGTTCCTTCTTTCCAGACTGTGCAACTTTCTCAAGCACAGGCAGAATTTCCTGCATTGAAGTGATTTTCTTATCAGTAATAAGAACAAGAGCATCTTTCATTTCTGCTTCCATGCGCTCAGGGTTTGTAACCATGTACGCAGAAACGTATCCCTTATCAATCTGAAGTCCTTCGACGACCTCATACGAGAGCTCCATACCTGAAGACTCCTCTACCGTGACGACACCGTTCTTGCCCACCTTCTCAACGGTCTCAGCAATAATTTTGCCGAGCTCTTCGCTCTCAGCTGAAATAGTAGCCACCTGACGCACATCATCCTTACCCTTCACCGGCTTTGCCATTTCGCGAAGCTCGGCAACAGCTTTGTCGCGAGCACGCTCCATACCAGAGCGAATAGCCATAGCGTTTGCGCCCTTAGTTAGATTTGCAAGACCCTCATCAACGAGCGCTTCCAAGAGAACAACCGTAGTCGTTGTTCCGTCTCCAGCGCCATCATTCGTCTTACTTGCAACTTCCTTCACAATTTCGGCACCCATATTTTCAAATGGGTCTTTGAAGGAAATTTCTTTTGCGATTGAAACACCGTCATTAGTGATGCGGGGACCACCGTACGCCTTGCTCAACACAACGTTTCGTCCACGCGGACCAAGCGTAACCTTTACAGTTTTTGCAGCCCTACTCAAACCGTCTGAAATTTTCTTGCGAGCGTCTTCACCAAAGAGTACTTGTTTTGCCATAGGGTAAATAATTACTTAGTAAGAACAGCAAGGACACTTGATTCGCCGAGAATGTAGTACTCAACGCCATCAATCTTTACTTCATCAAATCCGTACTTAGAGAAGAGTACGGTGTCTCCCACGGAAACCTCCATAGGAACGAGTGCGCCATCATCGTACTTTCCTGGACCAACGGCAACGACCACGCCCTTTGAAGGACGTTCCTTTTGTGTTGACTCAGCAATAATGATGCCCGAGGCAAGCTTTTGCTCCTCGTTCTTGTCAGCGGGCCTAACGACGATACGATCTCCAAGTGGTCGCACAGGAACCTGTTGTTTTGTAGCCATAGACAATAAAAAAGCTAGCTTCCTTTAATAAGCTTAGGGATTTCTTCCCTCTCTGACACCGAGGCGCCAGAAGTACCTTTATTATAGTGACGCGCTTCAGAGAATCAAGGTCATGTTTGACTATTGTCTAATTTTACTGTATACTATATATACCTATCCACCAGTGCTTTGCGAAGCTCGCACCCTCATGGTATGCTCCTTCCTACAGATGGAGACTCTAAAGGCCTTGCTGCCATACATAGAAATCACACTCTCCCTCCTCCTTATTATAGGAATCGTGCTTCAACAGCGCGGTGCCGGCCTCGGAGGAGCGTTTGGTGCTGACAATTTTGCATCCACATTCTACAAGCGCCGTGGTGCTGAAAAATTCCTTTTCAATGCAACTATTGTTATAGGCGTATTGTTTGTGGCATCAGCAATTGCTGGTTTCTTCATCTCATAACCTACACTTCATTACGCTATGCCTCGCTGGCATATACCATTGCCTCGCCCTACACGGGATGGGTCGTCAAAACCTTCACGAAATCCGCTTAGGACTGTAGTAGAAAAGATTGCGACCTACCTTCGCTCGCTTCCTCCAAGCGATAGGATAATTGCGTACGCACTGCTTGGCATTATTGCTGTTCTTGGCCTTTCAAGCCTGTACGCACTTGAACGCACATTTCTAGTAGAAGTTCCTGCGCGAGGAGGAACACTCACCGAGGGCATCATAGGATTCCCACGCTTTGTGAATCCTATTCTTGCTATTTCAGATACAGACAAAGACTTGGCGGCACTCACCTTTGCCGGGCTTATGGGACATGACGGCAAAGGTGCACTCATACCTGTCATTGCAGAACACTATGAACTCTCTGAAGACGGAAAAGTGTACACCTTTACTCTTCGAGATAACGTTACCTTCTCTGACGGAACACCAATTACCGCGGACGACGTCGTGTTCACTATTGAGAAAGTTCAGGACCCAGAACTTAAGAGTCCGGTATACGCAAACTGGGCAAATATCCATGTAGAGTCTGTTGACGCACGCACGGTGCGATTCACCCTGCCAAAAGCATACGCACCCTTTCTCGAGGACGCCACGCTTGGAATCCTGCCCTCTCACCTATGGCGTGACGTACGTAATGAAGAGTTTGCCTTCTCGCCGCTCATGACTGAGCCTGTGGGCGCAGGTCCCTTTAAGGTTACGTCATTTTCTCGAGGAAAGAACGGCATCATATCGTCGTACACGCTTCATGCATTTAATGGTTTTGCGCTTTCGCGTCCGTACCTCGATAGCATCACCGTCAAACTCTATAAGGATGAAGACGAATTGCTTGATGCCTTGCGCAAGCACCAGATTGAAAGCGCATACGGCACACCTGACCCTAACGCACTTAGAGTTCCGTACGCCCGTGTCTTTGGTATCTTCTTCAATACCAATGAGAATAAGGCTCTTGAGAGTTTGGCAGTACGAAAGGCACTCTCACTTGCGCTAGACCGTGATGCAATCGTAAACGATATCCTCGGCGGGTACGCAACCCCTATCATGGGTCCTGTACCTCCCGGAAGTGGCGTAACACTTACTCAGGTCCCTGCAGTCAGTGGTGATATTGAAGGCGCGTCTGAGGTGCTTACAGAAGCTGGGTGGGTGTACGACGAAGAAGCGCGCGTATGGAAAAACGATAAGGAGAAGCGTGAGCTTCGACTTACGTTACGTACGGCAAACGTTCCTGAACTGAAGCTAGTTGCACAAAAAGCTCAGGAGGACTTTGCCCGTCTTGGTGTGCCAACAGCGCTTGAAGTATTTGAACCTTCAGCACTCACCCAAGAGGTCATTCGCCCTCGCAAGTATGAGGCACTGCTCTTTGGTATGGTCGTAGGACAGGAGCGCGACTTGTACGCATTCTGGCACTCAGGTGAGCGTAGTGACCCAGGGCTTAATATCGCGCTCTACAGCAACAAGTCAGTAGATGCACTCTTGGAGAAGATTCGTTCTGTGTCTAACCTTGAAGAACGTCTAGACGGACTTGCTACAATAGAGCGTGAGATAGGAGGTGACTACCCTGCAGTGTTTACGCACGCACCTGAGTTCACGTACACGCTCCCTAAGGACCTTCGTGGTGTAGCACTCACGCAAATTGCTTCACCGTCCGACCGTTTTATGGACGTGCACTCATGGTACCGAAAGAGCGAAGCAGTGTGGCCTTGGTTTAGGAAAAGTCCTTAGTCCTTTCGTGTGAGCACTTGCTCGTACGCGAAGACTAGTGACTTAGATTCACTATCAATTTATTTAGTTTTTCATTTATTCTTATGACATCAGCACCTGCACCCGCACCTGCTCCTGACTCACGCGGTGAGGCACGTCCACATACTGGACCACGCCCAGAGTCACACGGCCCTCGACCATTTACTCGTGGACCTCAATCTCGCCCTCAAGGACCGCGTCCCGGAGGTCGTCCGCAAGGCCCACGCCCTCAAGGATCTCGCCCGCCTTCTTCACGTGGAGGTGGAAGAAATCAACGCCGTCCACAGCGACGTCCGATGCATAGCCAACCAATCGCGAAGAAAGGTGTCGACTACATTCCTGAGCGTGCACCAGACAACGTGGTACGTATTGTTCCTCTTGGTGGTGTAGAGGAAGTGGGACGTAACATGATTGCCGTTGAAACACAGGGCGACATCTTCGTCTTTGACGCTGGATTCCAGTTCGTCTCCGAAGAATCAAACCCTGGCGTTGACTACGTTCTCCCAAACACTAAGTTCCTTGAAATGCACAAGGAACGTGTTCGCGCCGTATTCATCACACACGGTCACCTCGACCACATTGGTGGTATTCCCTTTCTTATGAATCGTTTCGGCAATCCGCCAATCTACACACAGAATCTTTCTGCAGTGATGATTCAGAAGCGTCAGGAAGAATACCCTGATGTACCTAAGCCTGAGCTTATTGTGGTTGAACCTGGATCAACACACACCATTGGCAAGACCAAGGTTAAGTTCTTCCCCGTAACACACTCAATTCCTGACTCAATGGGTATTGCAATTCAAACTCCGTACGGAAACGTTATTGCAACGGGAGACCTGAAGCTCGATCACGAGAACGGTATTCCTTCACCTGAGGAAACCAAGAAGTGGGGTGCCTTGGGCCAAGAGAAAAACCTGATGTTCATTGCCGACTCAACGAATGCTGAGCGTGACGGATTCTCTGTGCCTGAACGAAAGGTGCATGAGACTCTTGAAGACATCATTAAGACAGTCTCTGGTCGTCTCATCATTGGTACCTTTGCGTCTCAATTTGAACGTATGGTGAAGATTATTCAGGTTTGCGAAAAGCTCAACAAGAAGATTGTCACTGAAGGACGTTCAATTAAGACAAACATTGAAATTGCTCAGAAGACAGGACTCTTGAAGGTGGATAAGTCTATCTTTATTCCAGCTCAAGATATTGGTGACTACCCTCCAGATAAGATTGTCGTCCTTGCAACAGGTGCGCAAGGTGAAGAGTTTGCTGCCCTTATGCGTATTGCAACCAAGCAACACAAGCATATTCAGTTCACTCCTCGTGACACCATTGTGCTTTCTTCATCGGTTATTCCAGGAAACGAAATCTCCGTGCAGAAGTTGAAGGATAACCTCTACCGAAACCAGGTAACCCTTATCCACTACCGCTCAAGTGACGTGCACTCAACAGGACACGGAAACACTGGCGAGTTGATTTGGATTAACAAGCAGGTGAACGCAAAGTTCTTCATGCCTGCCTACGGCTACTACTCAATGACGAGCTGTCACGCCAAAGCAGTTGAACAAGCAGGACGTCCTCGTGACTCAATAGTTCTTGCTGACAACGGTATGGTTATTGATATCGTTGACGGAGAGCGTCTGGATATTCACAAGGAGAAAGTACCTTCTTCTCCACTGGTCGTTGATGGTTTTGCTATCGGTGACATGCAGGAAGTCGTGATTCGCGACCGCCAGATGCTTGCAAAGGACGGTATGTTCGTCATCATTGCGACCGTGAACTTGAAGACTGGTAAGCTTCGCAAGTCACCCGACATTATCTCTCGTGGTTTCGTTTACCTCAGGGAGAGTCAGGAGATGTTGAATCAAGCACGCCTTCTCATCAAAAAGACGGTTGAGGACTCAACACGCGGTATGAACCCTGTTGATTTGGACTACGTAAAGAATCAGCTCTCAGACACAATGTCAGGATTCTTGTTCGTACGAACCAACAAGGCACCGATGGTGATTCCAGTGTTGATTGGCGTCTAAGTACGTCACCTATAGATTTGAAAACAGCGCACCCGCAGGGTGCGCTGTTTTCGTAATGCTAGAATACACACAATGCGCGCTCGTTCTTTAATTCTTGGGGGAAATTTTCTCTGTGCCATTCACTACGCGCTAGTCATCTATGCACTTTCACCCTACCTCGCTACCTTCATGGAGCAGAAGTATATCGGACTGGTATTTGCGTTTGGAGCTGTTTTGACGCTCTTGAGCTTTCCTTTGGTGCCGAGAGTTGTGGAAAAGTTTGGAGGTCGAACAATTCTTGTTGCACTTGCAGTGCTCACCTTTCTTACACTTTTGTGCCTTGTAGTATTGCCCATTCCGATTATCGCGATACTTCTCGTGGCAATTCTCTGCAGTGTGCAACCCTTTTTTACCTACCTTCTGGACGTCTTACTTGAGACTACGATTTCTTCCGAAGAAGAAACGGGACGCGCACGCGCACTCTATATGAGTATAGGTAACCTTGCCTTTGTATCTGCACCCTTCATTACTGGAATTATTCTTGGCCCTGAAGATGCGTACCACATGTTGTTTATTGTGAGTGCTGTTACGCTTATTCCCTTCACACTGCTTTTCCTTCGCTTACGCACTCATGAGACACGCCCCAAGCATGTGCATGGACTTGGGGCAGTGCTCCACTGTCTCCTAAAAGACCCTGATATGCGGAGCGTTCTTATTGCCAATGCCACACTTCAGTTCTTTTACCACCTGGCCCCATTCTACATACCACTGTATCTTCACACAGTGCTTCAAATACCCTGGACTGAATTAGGATGGATGTTTACTGTCATGCTTCTCCCGTTTGTGCTTTTGGAATACCCTGTGGGCTGGCTTGCTGACAAAAAAGTGGGCGATCGTGAGCTTATGGCTCTTGGCTTTCTCATTATGGGTGGAAGTTTTGCTGCTATTGCTTTTGTCACGTCAGAAACTGCATTGTCAGCTCTTCTCATAACACTTGTGCTTACCCGTGTCGGTGCAAGTATGGTTGAGGCGACGGCCGAAGGACACTTCTTTAGAAAAGTCTCTTCCGTGGATGCAAATAGTGTTGGAATACTTCGCATGACACGGCCAGTGAGCGCAGTGCTCGCCCCTCTTACTGCAAGTATTATGTTGATGTTTACTTCGTATTCAATATTCTTCCTGCTTCTTGGTTTATTTATTGTTTGTGTGGGAGTGGCGAGCGCCCTTTCAGTGCGCGATATTCCTCAGCTTGGAAGTGCGTAGACATTTCTCTTTTTAATAACCAGACCTTCAGAACATAGTGCGTCGAGGGCAATTATTGACGCATCCTTCCTCTCTTTCCCAAAAAGCATAACAAGTGACTCTCTCGTCCTAGACCGTACTAAAAGTTCTTTTAAAATACCTCCTCGAAGTTCACGCATAGAACCTTTAAACGGTTTCTGTTTTGAGTAGTGAGTACTTTTTGCATTTATGCGAATCCCTGACGCTTTAAGATGAGCTCCGTAATCCATAAGGGCACTGTACCAATTGCAGTAATCCCACGAAGGCATCAAGAGTTCAAGAACCTCCCTAATAGAAGAATCTGGTACTGCCTCTTTTTTCGGAAAGAAATGGTGGGTGATAGCAGTGCGTATATTGGTCTCAATGAGGACTGCTTCCTTGTTATATGCAAAGGCCATCACGGCGCTGGCCGTATAGTCACCCACGCCAGGAAGCGTCACAAGCTCTGTATAGGTAACCGGCATCACTCCCTTACACTTCTCCACAACAGACTTTCCTGCCTCATGGAGCATGCGAGCACGGCGGTTATAGCCAAGCCCTTGCCAAAGTATGAGTACATCCTTCAATGGCGCCCTTGCAAGCCTTTGTGGATTTGGATACGTTTTGATAAAGCGCTCGTAGTAAGGGATGACACGCTCAACCTGTGTTTGTTGAAGCATTACTTCACTCACTAATACACGATACGCGCGAACAGATACTGATACTGATTTAGGAAATACGCGCCACGGAAGTGTATGTCTTCCGTGCGCATGGTAGAAGGTTAAAACAAGTTTCGTGAAATTGTCTCTATCGTTCGCACGCCTATAGTTCATACACTATGTCTTTTCTCTCAACCACTACTTTCCACTTGTGCTGTGTCGCGTGCCTAAACAGCTTTTTATTTGGATTAAACACAATGGGTGTATCGACGAGTTCGAGCATGGCAATATCACTTTCAGTGTCTCCTACACCAATAGAGTCTTTAAAAGAAAGCTTCTCGCGTTTTACGGCTCGCTGAAGTACAAGACCTTTATTCATAATCAAATGCTCGTCTACAATTTCTCCCGTAAATCTATTTGTGGCACCTGTCTCATAAAAAATACCGTATGACTTATCGAAACCTAACTCATACGCAAACCCGTCCACAATAAACTTAGGAGAACGTGAGACAGCCAACAGAAAGTAGCCCTGACTCTTAAGGTCAGCAAGTAAGTCGCGCGTATATCGATACACACGCCCTTTCTTCGACTCTATAATTTCTCCTGCAATATCAGCAACCTCAGCATACGGAATTCCCTTAGCATATTTCTTGAACGCATGGATTACTTTGACCATGTACGCGTCATAGGACGACGCGCGATTCTTCCAACCTTCCTCTGCCTTCTGATAGCTTTGCTTTGCTTCTTTAGGAAAGACACCTCGTGACACAAGTTCATCAACGAGATCAATAAGAAGTGAGGAGCGGTATACCGTTCCATCGATATCAAACACTGCAACCGGTCGAGCCATATCTCTATGGTACTTGATTTCCCCTATATATAAAGAAGGACGATACGGCAGAACATAAAGCCTAACTACTTAGCTTTTGGCCATCGTGTGCTAGCAGGAGGCCAAAGTAGCGTCAAAGGATGATTCGTACAGTCATGCGGGAGAGCCGGACAAAGGTATCGGCCGTGGAGCACAAAACCGTTATTAACATACTTCCAGTCCTCTTTTGGAATAAGTCGTTCTAAATCCTTTGAAATATTCGTGAGCTCGGTATTGTCTGTCAGGTCAAACCGTAACGCAAACCGCCTAACATGTGTGTCTGTTGGAATACCTTCCCAACTACCAAAAAGCTCTCCAAGCACCACATGTGCAGTCTTATAGGCGACCCCTGGTAGAGTTACAAGCTCTTTCTCTGTGCGCGGCACCTCACCATTGAAATCGCGGAGCACTAGTTGTGCTGAAGCAATGATGTGCTTCGCCTTATTCTGGTAATACGTAAGCGAAGCGAGTTCACGAGAAAATTCAGCATGATTCAGTGATGCAAAGTCCTCCACTCTACGGTACTTCTTCCACAAGATATCCGTTACCGCGTTTACTTTCTTATCCGTACATTGCGCTGACAATATAACTGAAGCAAGAAATTGAAATGGGGTTTCGTAGGTAAGCTCTGAACTAACTACAGGATAGGTCCCCTTGAGATACGCTACGAGTTTACGCGCTCTAGCTTTTCGCTCTTCAAATTTCTGGTCTACAAATAATTCAGCCATGCTTCGCAAACTCTTGCAGATCCGCAAGAACCATATCAGCATGGGTATCTGGCTTCACGTTTTCGTACACCTTGGAAATCATACCCTCCGGAGAAATAAGATATGACGTTCTCGTAATACCTTCATAACTTTTACCCATAAACTTCTTCTCCCCCCACACACCATACGCTTTTGATACTGCTCTCGTTTCGTCAGCAAGAAGTGGGAAAGATAAGTTATATTTCTCGGCAAACTTCTGGTGACTCTTTACTGTGTCAGCTGAAACGCCAAGCACCACAGCATCAAGCTTTTCAAAATCAGGCTCGCTGTCCCGTATGGCACACGCTTGCTTTGTGCATCCAGGTGTATCGTCCTTTGGATAAAAGTAGAGTAAAACCCAAGAACCCTTATACGACACCAGATCATGCTTCTTATGGTGTTGATCTTCAAGAGAAAATACTGGGGCGGGAGTTCCAACAGAGAGTAAGGACATGATGTATTACGGTGAACGAGTAAAGGAAAACTTATACGCAGTGACTGAAAGTACACCGGCAGAAACAACCATAAGCACCACGGCGACACTCATACCCACAAGTGGTACATACGAGAGCATGTAGAGAAGAAAGGCACCGAGCACGGCCACACGCCAACTGGCACTCATGCGTTTTTTAGTAATTCTAAATATCCACGCGCCCAGCAAAAATCCTGCGTATACGTAACTTAAAAGAAGAAGGAGCATGTAGAGTGCCGAAAGCAGAAGTGCTACTCCAAATCCGACAAAAGACACAAGCAAGAACAGTATCAGAAGAGGGGTGAACACGAGAAGTAGTGCGCCGAGCACTGCGGTAAGCACAAACTTCTTTGGTCGAAGCTCAAGAGAGAGCGTAACCAGTTTTTTAGAAAGCGCTGGGAAAAGTCCAACGATAAGACCAGCAACAACCATCATCGCAAGCGCCTTAACAAAGAAAAAGACGAGCGTTCCGATAATATCAAAGGTCTTTGCCTCTTCCGATGAGGGAATATACGAAGCACCTCCGACATAGATTGCACCACCGTCTATGACTGCACTCTCTGGAATTGAGACCTCAGACGGAGCATTGTATTTAAATACACCATGAATAATAGTTCCCTCCCCAATAACAATTCTGTCTGAAGCCTGCACTGTCACATCTCCACCGTACTCTCCTGAGATATACACTTCTGTACCGTAAAATGTTGCCTTTCCGACAGTGCCACCCGTTGAGCGAATAGTAGCCCCCACAGCTTGCAGTTCTTGTGATCTTCCTGAAATGAGTACTGCGCCCCCGACCGTTACCAGATCACCATCTACATTGCTGTTAATTATCACTCTCGGACCAAGTGAGCGCACATCACCCCGTATCGGCGCTTCCACATCAAGCGTACCACCAACAGCAAGCAGGTCTCCCTCTACAGTCGCTTTAACTATCACGCTACCTCCAAGCGTTGTCAGGTCGCCGTACACAGGAGCATCTACTGAGACATCAAGGCCAGTAAGGTAGGCATTACCAAGCGGAGGCTCGGTCAGGACGAGACTTCTCTGTCCCTCAACTGTTGCCCCGAGTGAAGACAGGGGCACCAGAAGGAGGGAAAGGGCGAGAATGGTTCCTCGCTTCATATCCCTATGCTACCACAGGAGTTTTGGAAGGTGCAAAACGCTTGTACAGGGAGCGAGCCAAGAACCACAGGGCGAAGGCTATGACCGCAGATGCAATACAGTAGATACAAAACGCCTTAATAAGGAAAAGCTGAATCAGTATGAATACCACTGAGGCACCGACGCCGAAGATACCTAGACCATAGAGTGTTTGATACACATATCGCCTTGGTACTACGAAGGAAATCGCAGTAAGGATGAAAAATGCACTATAGAAAAATACGCCATACACACCAAGGGGGATACCGAAAAGATGCGAGTACTCACTTTTTGCAACTGTATTGCACTTATCCAACCCATCAATAGTACACACCAATTCGTCTCCTGAGAGTGCTGTTTCAGCCAAGTACCATGAGTCAGCAATGCCAAAAAAGGCCGTAATGAGGAGGCAGGCGCCAAGCACCGTCTTATTCATTCCTCTATCGTACCGTGGGTGCGCAGGCTCTGCAAACCAGGGTATAGTACTGATATGAACGACGACAGTATGCGTAAAAATCTTACCGAAGAAGAGCTCCGCGTCTTACGGGACAAGGGTACCGAGGCTCCATTCACAGGCACCTATGTACACAACGACGCTTTGGGCACCTATAGCTGTAAGGCGTGCGGTACTGCACTATTCTCTTCAGACACTAAGTTTGATTCGGGCACAGGATGGCCATCATTCACTAATCCGGTAATTGCTGAACATATTGGAACTCGCACAGACGAAAGCCATGGTATGACTCGCACAGAAGTTTTTTGCAAAAAGTGCGGAGGACATCTAGGTCACGTATTTCCTGACGGTCCAAAAGAGACAGGTGGCGCTCGGTACTGTATCAATTCAATTGCACTTGATTTTCAGGAAGAACAATAAGAAGACGTTCAAAAGTGACACACAAATGAGGGATGCTTTTGAGCATAATCCTGATGGTACTCCTCTGCCTTGTAATAGTTAGTAAACTCGGTAATGTTAGTTGCAATAGGTTTAGGGTAGTACTCTGCTGAAATTTCTGACAGCACGTTCTCGATAACGTTCCTTTCCTCCTGAGTCTTATAAAAAATTGCACTTCGGTATTGCGTGCCCACATCTGGTCCTTGTCGGTTTAATTCCGTTGGATTATGTATGGTGAAAAAATAGCGCACCAAAGCTTCATATGTTGTGGCTTCTGGGTCAAACAACACACGAACGGTCTCGGCGTGTCCTGTAGTTCCCCCACATACCGCTTCGTATGTTGGATTTGGAACTACTCCACCCGCGTATCCACTTTCAGCATCAATCACTCCCAATTGCTTTGTAAACGCTGCTTCAATTCCCCAAAAACAACCGCCAGCAACGTAGAGTTCTTCTGTCTTCATACACTAAGTATAGCCTGAAACCCTTTAGAGCTTGATGAGGTTATAGAGGGCAGAGGGAACTGATCATCACAACGGGGCTTGTAGTGTCTGGGCACATCCAGACACTACGCCACTTAATTACTTGAATTAGCCATCTTGCCTATGCCATTTTTCAAAGCCATTGGTCTTGGGGTAGCAATTCTTGTACTTAAGTTGCTTACCCCTCAGATCTTTCACGAAATTGAATCAACTGCCATCATGACTCTTCGAGGTGCACAAACTGGCGTATCAGTCGCAACCGACATCGCCGCAAGTGCCCCTCATGCGCGCCTCAATCAATCCATCACCCTTCCGCGCGCACCGAGTGTCAGATAGTTTTGACTCACCCTTAACGGCTAAGCTTTTGCTTAGCCGTTCGTGATGAATGAGGCCTCTCTGCTATACTGACAGACACATGAAAGCCACTGAGCAATTAAATATTTCGGGAATCGTTTTGACACTCGTGGTCTTGTTTGGCCTCGCATTTTTTATAGATATAGAAACCATAAAAGGCTTTATTGAGCGCGCAGGTGTTTTTGCTCCACTCTTATTTATACTCATGAAGGCGTCCACCGTGGTCATTGCGCCACTCTCGGGTGCTCCACTCTATCCAATTGTGGGTGCGTTCTTCGGATTTTGGCCAGGGTATCTCTACGTAGTGATTGGTGACTTTTTGGGTTACACCATTGCCTTCTGGCTCGCTCGAAAATTTGGATACCCGCTTGTTAACAAATTTATCAGCGCAAAGGAAACAGGTCTTCTCGCACGTATCGTTAAGCATGTTGGCACCACAAAGGGATTTTTCCATATGTGCCTCACGTGTGGAGCGCTTCCAGAATTAGTGTCGTACGGAGCTGGTCTCTCAAAGCTTCCCTATCCTATATTCATCGGTATTCTTCTCCCGCTTGCGTCAGCTGCCTCGGCGGTCTTTGTCTTCTTTGGCTCAACGTTAAGTGCAGAAAACTCAATTAGCATGGCGCTTATTATGCCTGTCGTTGCTATGGTAGTCATGGGAATCGGTGGTTGGTTCTTCCTAAAGGGACTCAAGGAAGAGCCCACTAACTCCAAGTAGCACTAAACAAAAAAACCGCGGTCATACATGACCGCGGTTTTTTGTTCTATAACTACGCGTTGCTATTTAGCAAGTTCAGCGTCAATCAATGCCTTCACCTGAGCTAGCGGTACAGCACCAGCGAGTGCTTGTGTTCCAACGATGCTACTTGGTGTTGAGTTAATACCAAACGCCTGACCTTCAGTACGGTCAGCAGCAATAGCTACCTCATACTTGGCCTTATTCGCATTTAGAAGTGACTCAACCTTAGCCACATCAATACCTTCAACAGTTGCTGAAAGTGCCTTTATGGTCTCGAGGTTTCCAAAGCCACCATGCTCTTCATCTTGAGCACTCATAACAGCCTGGTACCAAGCGTGAAAGCGGTCAGGGTATGCTTCCCATACAGCACGTGCAAAGAGTGCCGCATCTTGTGAGTCAGGACCAAGGAACTGGAAATCCTTGAAGACAATCTTGAGCTTTCCTTCCTTTACGTAGGTCTCGTTAAGAGACTTAATGGTCGTTAGCTCATACTGCTTACAAAACGGACACTGGTAATCAAACCAGACTGCCATAACAACAGGAGCATTTGGGTCACCGATGTATGGAGACGTGTCAGTCTTCACATCTTTGATGTTGACTGCTACCTGCTGTGGCTCATTCCCTGCTTGAGGAGCAGCGCCCTTACCGAACATAAGTGCGGCAGCAATAATAAGAAGACCAACAAAGAGCGCTATCGGTGTAAGGTAGCGATCCATTGCACTTGAAGATGAACTTGAATCAGACATACGAATTAATTAAGACCAATGATTACCAATGCCTATAGCATACCAGAAAATTGTCTGGTATGCGCAAGGGCGTCAAAATGTCTTATTTAGTCTCGCTTTTCAACGAAGGTAAGGGCCATTCCGGTCTTACCAGCGCGTCCTGTTCGTCCAATGCGGTGCGTGTAGTCCTCGTAGGTTCCAGGAAGCTCGAAGTTAATCACGTGTGAGACACCTGAAATATCAAGTCCGCGTGCAGCAACGTCGGTCGCAACGAGTACCTGCACATGGTCTTCTTTGAACATGGTGAGTGCCTTTTGGCGCTTACCGTGTGTCTTGTCACCGTGAATAGATTCAGCGGCAATATTCTCACGCTTCAGGTCGCGCGTAAGTCGCTCAACACCGTGCTTAGTGCGTCCAAAGACAAGCACCTTATCGAATGAAGGATCCTTGAGAAGTGCGACGAGTTTATCCATCTTGTTTTCTCCAGGGCGAACAAAGATAACATCTTGGTCAATAGTCGATGCAGTCTCACGAGTTTTCACCGTGATGCGTGCAGGATTGTTCAAGAACTCTCCAACAAGTCGTTCAATGTCGCGTGACATTGTTGCAGTGAAGAAGAGCGTGTGACGACCCTTTGGCATTGCACCCATAATGGCGCGCATGTCAGGAATGAATCCCATGTCGAGCATGCGATCAGCCTCATCAAGTACGACTGAATTAAACTGTAAGAAGTCGAGTTCCCTACGCTCGGCCAAATCCTTCAGACGTCCTGGTGTACCAATGACGAAGGCAGGCTTTCGGCGAAGCTGGCGAATCTGTGGCTCAATACCGGCACCTCCCACACATGAGACGGCTGCCATATTAAGCTGCTTTGCAAATCCCCAGAACTCAGCCTCAATCTGAATAGCGAGTTCACGAGTTGGTGCCATAACGAGAATGCGCTCCTCCTTACCAAGTTCACGGAACTTCAGTACTTTATCAATAAGAGGAATAAGAAAGGCCGCAGTCTTTCCAGTACCAGTGTTTGCAATACCCACCATATCCTGACCTGTAAGCGTTACAGGAATTGACTGGTCTTGAATTGGAGTTGGGTTTACGTATCCACGGGTGATGATGTTCTTCTTCAAGCGCTCATCAATAGCGAAGTCAGCAAAGGTATGCGTAGGTGCGTAAGGAGCCTCTACAACGCCTGGCTTTGCCTTGTTAATTAGAAGGTCGAGTGAGAACGGTACGTCATGCGTATTGCGCTTTCCACGTCCACCACCTCCTCGATTTCCACCACGGTACGGTGAAGGGCGACCGCCAGAACTAGTGTGTCTGCGGGGTCCACTTCCGTCACGAACGGGTCCTTTGTAATGTCGCGGAGGGCGAGCGTCGCCTCTACGCATGTATGTTGTTGCCATATGATTGGTCTATGGAGAAATCTCGGCGAAGCGCCCAAAAGTCCTCGGTTTAGTGTTAGGACACGGTCTTGAGAGTTTCCCGAGAAAGAGTGCTTCGATCAATAACTTTCGGGGTCCTGAGTAGTCTCAAGACAAATAAACCTAAACGACTGTGTTACATCTATTATAGCAGAAATACCTTAAAAACGCAAGACCCGTGATTTCACGGGTCTTTGGTGCGTTTATGCTTTTCCTTCTTTTGCTTTGTTGCGTGCTTTAACGCGTTCGCTCTCATTCAAGTACTGCTTACGAAGACGTACTGATTCTGGAGTGATTTCAAGGAATTCATCTTCTCCCATAACTTCAAGCCCACGCTCAATGGTGAGCTCGTATGCAGGGACGAGATTGATTGCTTCATCATTTCCGGATGAACGAACGTTGGTAAGATTCTTTCCCTTAGTAGGGTTTACCATCATCTCCTCGCCCTTAGAGGTGTTACCAATCACCATACCTTCATACACTTCAGTTGCAGGGGTGATGTAGAGCATGCCACGATCCTGAAGTGACCAAAGTGCATATCCAAGAGCCTTACCTGGCGCCATTGAAATCATAGAACCAACAGCACGCTTCTTAATTTCACCTGCGTATGGCTTGAAGCCAATCACTCGTGAAGACATAATTCCCTCTCCCTTAGTATCAATCACAAACTGGTTGCGATATCCCAAAAGTCCACGAGTTGGTCCTTCAAGGGTGAGGCGCACGAGGTCGTCATGCTGTACCAAGTTCTGAAGCACAAAGGCACGGGTACCCAATCGCTCAATAATTGCTCCCTGGTACTCACTTGGTGTATCAATGATGACCTCTTCATACGGCTCGTGCTTCACACCATCAATCTCACGAATAATTACCTGAGGCTGAGAAACTTGCATTTCGTATCCTGCACGACGCATATTTTCAAGCAAGATTGCTACGTGAAGTTCTCCACGACCTGAAATCTTAAAGGCGTCTGGGGATAGGAAATCCACCTTAAGACCGACGTTCACTTCAAGCTCGCGCTCAAGAAATTCGCGGAGCTGACGACTCGTCACGTACTTACCTTCGCGTCCGGCAAATGGCGAGTTGTTCACCAGGAAGTTAAGCGTAATGGTTGGCTCATCAATCGCAATCGCTGGAAGAGGAACGGTGTTTGTGTCAGTCGTAATAGTCTCTCCGATAAAGATATCTGGAAGACCAGCAAGAAGGACAATGTCTCCCGCCTCAGCAGTATCAGTCTCTACCTTCTGAAGACCATTAAAGGTAAACATCTTGGTAATCTTTCCTGTACGCGTTTCGCCATCTGGCTTCTTAACAAATACCTGTGCACCCGTCTTGAGTGTTCCCTCGTATACGCGAGCGAAGGCCAAACGTCCAAGGAAGTTATCGTAGCCAAGATTAAATGGCTGAGCTTTTACCGGAAGTTCCGTCAGTTCAGGTCGTGATGCTGGTGGCACCTTCTCCAAAATAACGTCAAGAAGTGGAGTAAGATCAACGCGTTCATCATCCACCTTGCGCATAGCAACACCCTCGCGTCCAATAGCGTAGACCACCGTAAAGTCAGCTTGCTCATCAGAAGCACCAAGTTCAAGAAAGAGTTCTAGGACCTGCTCTTCCGCACGCTCCGGGTCTGCTGCAGGCTTATCAATTTTGTTAAGCACAACGATAGGCTTAAGCCCAAGCTCAAGAGATTTCTTAAGTACAAAACGAGTCTGAGGCATTGGACCTTCCTGTGCGTCCACGACCAAGAGCACTGAGTCGATAGAACGAAGAACACGCTCCACCTCTGAACCAAAGTCGGCGTGACCTGGTGTGTCCACGATATTGATTTTCGTATCCTTGTAGGTGACTGAGGCGTTCTTTGCGTAAATGGTAATTCCGCGTTCCTGCTCAATCTTGTTTGAGTCCATTGACGTACTTTCGTCTGATACGCCTGTCTGGCGCATGAGCGCATCCGTCAAGGTAGTCTTGCCGTGGTCCACGTGGGCGATAATCGCGATATTTCGTATTTCCATGAGTGTAAAAATAAATCCGCCCGTTGGCGGAGCCGAAAGGCTTATAGCAAAAGAATACCGCTATTTAGACCGTGCGTCAATCCTCTGGTGTGTGATATACCTATATCTAGAACAGAGTGAACT
>JAGOQE010000001.1 GCA_017991635.1 Minisyncoccota bacterium
GCCTAGAGGGCGCAAATGACAGACTCGCCACACATGCTAGAGTTCCTGTATATGGATGAAGAAAAACGTGAGCATGAGGCGTTGGTGCGAGAACTTAACAATGAAGAGGTGCGAGAAGAGTACGCGAGACCGTACAATGACTATAAGGTTGGCCCTGTGGCCGGTTTTCTGGGGTGGATTCTTGTCGCTTCGGGTAATCTGGTATACGGCAAGAAGCCTTCGTACACGAAGTTTAAAGCTGTTGAGGTCATTGCGCGTATTCCTTATCAGTCATGGGAAGTTGCAACCTACACACTTCTCACCGCTCTCTACAGTAATGAAAAGAAAGCTATTGAGCTTTCTAAAGATGCTGAATTTACTCGCATTGCTCAAGATAACGAGACAATGCACGTTGTCGTAATTTCTCAGATTGTCTGCAATCTAGGAAAACAAGGACTCTTCCGCCACATACTCATTCCAATTGTTTTTGCGTTCTTTTACTTTTGGACGCTTTACATCCTCTACCTCATCTCTCCAAAGTCGTCGATGGAATTGAACTACCTCTTTGAATCACATGCGTACAAGCAGTACGGTGAATTTCTTAAAAATGAAGGGGAGCGCCTTCGTTCTACTCCTATCTGCTCTGATTACCTAGAATTCTACGGTAGAAACGTAAATAATGAGTACGAACTCTTCGAGTCAATTCGAAATGACGAACTTATTCACCGTAACCGCTCTATCCGCCATATTGAGGAACGCGCGTATAACCCCTTCGCATAGTCATTATAAGACGTATACTTTATCTATATGCAAGAAGCACCAACACAAGAGACCGTAGTAGAGGAACCACATAACTCGGTAGCTGTACACACGAACACGCTCCCTAAAGCCTTTACCCTTATCAGAGAATCAATTGCGTACTATAAACAGCACTTCGCAACACTTATTGGCTTGGCAGGAATTTACACCGGAGTGTCATACGGGGTGGCCTTCCTCATGGTGGCAGTGGTCGGAATCGGTGGCGTTAGCCTACTCTTGTTCGGAGGCGAACTTGGAACACCTGGCAGTCTTATTGCTCTCGTTGGTGGAGTTATTCTTCTTCTCCTTCTACTTGTCGCCGGAGTATGGTTTATCACGTGGGCACTGATTGCTCTTATGCGTAGCATGCTCTCGAAGGACAGTGTGCTTAGCGTGCATGAGTCATTTACCCAGGCAAAACCTCTTGTGTGGCCCTTCCTGGTCACTTCATTTTGGTCTGGACTCGCCTCGCTTGGCGTTATCGCGCTGACGATACTTCTACTTGGGATTCTGATTGCCCCTCTCGTCCTACTTGGAAACACCACCCTCCTTATTATTGGAATGGTTATCGGCCTCATTGTACTTGTTGCTTCTATCATTGTTGCAAATACATGGTTTATCTTTGCGCAATGGTTAGTGGTTGATGGAAAAGCAGAAGGACGTGAAGCGACTGCCCGCTCCAAAGAACTCAGCAAAGGAATATTCAGTACGGTACTTGGACGATACCTTGTTATTAGCATCGCCTATGCAATTCCGGTCATCGTTGTCTCACTACTGTGTGAAGTAGCTATCCCAATTGTTGGTCCCTACCTCTCACAAGCTATAGGAATTTTGGTCTTCCTTCCTATACTTCTCATTGTTATGGCGCGCTTCTATCAATCCCTAAGCGACGTTCAAGGCAAGAACCTTGATACCACAAAGAAAGGCGCCCGGGAGATCACCGTACTTTCAGTGGTTGGGCTCGTCTCTCTTATTGTGTTCGTATTTGCAACGGTCTTTGTACTCATGGCAGCGGGTCCAGAAATATTCTCTGCTATTGAAGAAGAGTACCGCAATGGTGCGCGCGGGCCTGAAAATGGCGCCCACATGATGCCTGAACCAACTACTGAAACCCCAGATGTACTGGAAGTGACTGAGTAATAAAAAAGCCCCTTGGACAAGGGGCTTTTTTATTACTGTGGTTCGGGAATTGGAGCGTTTGGACTCACTGTTCCGCTACTGAAGAGTCTTTGATATTTACTCAAAACGTCAGTACGTAGCTTAATAAGATCTGTCTTGCAGTTATTAACGATAACGGTTGCTGGAATAGATGCGTCTTGAGAAAGAAAGCTCTCAACTTCGCACAATTCACCCTTTAGGGCAGTCCATGATTTCTGAGAAGTCACAAACTTTCGTGCAAGACTCTCTACTTTGCTTGCATCCCCTTGGCTGTTTCTCCCATACTCAATTGCTGAGGAAAGTACTGAAGCAAACACTGCCGACAATTTTTCATCTGCTTCAACGAGTTGAATCTTTGAACACGACTCTTGGTCGGACACTGACTCACCCTTACACACGGTCTCTTCCTGCTCACGTAGTGACGGGTCAATGGTCTCTGGAAGATACGTGTACGTAATTTTACCAACACCTCCCTCAATAGGACGTTCGTATTCCTGAGCATCAAACGCCGACTCAAGCGCACGAACCTCAATAGCTTTCTGATACTTCATACCAAGATAGAACGTAATCGTTGGAATTATTCCAAAAAAGAGTACGAGCGCGAGCAGGCGCATAATGTTTGTTGGCTGACCTGAGACTGTTGCGTCATTAAATTTCATCACTTTCAGTATACCCTTTTACGTTACCGCATTTGATATATGTGTTGATAGAAACCTACCAGCTACCGCCTCCACCTCCTCCACCACCACCGCCTGACGAACCTCCACCGGAAGAACCTGACGAACTACCGCTTGAGCCTGCGGGTGCTGAGGTGAGTGCGTAGGTTGCCTGCGTGGCAAACGTGCCGAGATCAGTAGTAAAGCTCAGGGCCGTAAACGAGTGAGAGAAACTTGAAACTCCGTAGGTGTCGGTGTACCAAGAAGGCGGTGATGAGTAGACCCCTTCAAATTCCTTTGCCCACTCTTTCTCAAGACCAAAAATCATGGCGAACGGAAGGAGTTTTTCGAAGGTCTCCGGGGTCTTTGCTGGTGCATTGTGGAACTTTATTCGCTCATCCTCTGCCGCATCAATGTATTCCTTAAGTCCTTTGAGCATTCGTTCCTTTTCAAGACCTGCCTGTGTGAGACGAGCTCCCGCACCGAACACGACGGCAAGGAGTCCGAACAGTATCATTGAAAGAGAGAAGGCAGCACCAAACTTCACTCCAAGAAGAATCCACACAAACACTCCTGGGTTAACTGCAAGGAAAAGCGATATAAATAGTATGCTTTTCTTAGTTGACGGCAGACGATTCTTTGCTGATCCATTCTTTAATGTGTCTTCCAGATAGCCCTTTCTAGTTAGTGATTCGACAATCTCTTCTTTTATCAGCTCGGCTGTTATGTAGAACGTAAGAAGCAAGTCGCCACTTGTTTTGCCAGCCACTCCCTCAAGGAGAGTCTTATTGAAAGACGAGAGGTCGACTCTATCTTTACCCGTATCGATGAACTCGTAGTTGTTATCGCCATTCTTCACAATGCGTATATACCCTGCAATGGCGAGCCAGATAAGCTCAGCTGACAAGTCTTCATTTTTAGGAGCACCTCTCACGAGAACACCTGCCTCAAGAGGTGTCAGTGTCCCCGCATCATACTCAGGAATAATTGAGGTTGTCCTGTAATACCGGTAACGTCTCAATACGTATGCAATACGCTTTCGATACACCAGAAAGCCAACTAAAAATGGTACGGCCAGATACCAGTATCCTACGTAATACATCCATGGTGGAGGTATGGTGCCAACCAGAGCAACCGTACCCTTAGGGAAACCCACCGCAACGGTCATGCCTCTTCCTATGGAGAGCTGCTCTTCGGACTCTTCTGGCATTACGTAGTGAACTGTCGTTCTTCCTGTACCTTCCTCCACACCTACTACAGGCTCACTACACGGTGTCTTCTTTCCAAACTTCCCACAATAGGAGGCAAGATGTAATTCCTCTACAGAAATGAACGTGGGCAGAACAAGCGTCACGTTCGCTGTAGAAATAGGCACATTCCAATCATTTCCCGTAACATTCCAATAAAATTCATCTCTATCGGAGAAATAACCGACTGCACGTTCTGCAGTATAGGAAATCGTGTACACGTGCATACCGGTGACGTACGCCTCTGGATCACCAATCTTCACATTCACACTGTCTTGAGGAGTCCCAAACAAGCTATCGAAATTAGAGCCGAAGAGTGCATCAAGCCACGGATTCGGCTGTACCAGCTTTCTGCCAAAATTCTCAGAAGAATATTGAGTACCCTCTCCAGCATAGTCCGAAGAAACCTCTAGCCCAGAAAGCATTAGCTCACCCGTTGTTCCTTGTCCGCGAGTGAGAGGAATGGTGCGGTAAATACCATGCCTATTATTTTCCTTAAAATCGTAGGTAATAGTTTCAGAAACTTCAGCAGTAGCGTCTGATGCAAGACGAATCACGACGTCGTACGCAAGAATTTGCTCCTGAGCTTCATCACCCTCTACCTCAGGTATAGGAGAAGTTGCGTTCTCATAAACTATGAAGCCAACGAGGGCAAGAAAAAGTACGAGTGGGATAAACCGAGTAAGTTGCTTTTTCTGTTTCATATAAAGAGAGTCATGGATTCTTAATACGTATTACTCACTGCGCGTCCAGACAACATCATGAACGGTACCGAATGCAACTATCCTAACTTCTTCTGGAACAAAAAGCTTGTAGGTAAAGCTCCCTGAACATCTTCCCGTTGCAACCCTGTCGCGAACAACTACCACTACTAGGTCCTCGTATTTCCTTTCAGTAATACCGGTTACACACTTTGCTGAATTCATGTCTAGACCCGAAAGAGTGAGAACGACTGAACCGTCAATCACCTCTTCAGTCACCCTAAATCCGGCAACTTGATTCAATGGGAGTCCTGCACCATACATGAATATGCCCGAAGCGACCAAGAAAATCACAATAATTACAACCGCTATGACAGTAAGAATTGTGGCCACCTTCTTCATGTATACAAACTATGAAGAAAGGGTCTTTATCTTGAGCGACTTAATGCTCTTCTCCATAATTTTCTTATGTGAAGACCAGTCTTCCTCTGGGGTGAGAAGTTCGATAACGTAGCCCACCTCGTCCGTTACGGTAATGAAGTATTTTAGATGCGTTACACCATTTGATGCTTCAACATATGCGCCACTTTTATTACCGACCTTTGCAGTTCCCTTTCCTGTGACCTTGTATCCACACTTTGAACAAACTACTTCTACATACGCGCTTAGGTCAGAAACGGTTGCGTCTCCCGCGTCGAATCGTTCAATGGAGATTTGCGCAGTCATCGCATCGTTTACTGCATAGGTGTAGAGGCTCGTGTCATCATAATCGTCGGCGACATACCAGTCCGCAGGAGCTTTAAAGGACACATCACGAAAGTAACTCGTGTAGGTTGTGCCGAGCTTCTTTGCCACTTCAGGAGCGCTATCGTCAGTACTTGCACCAAGAACGGCGGGGATATTTGGAATACGTGACTTTGAAACCTCTTCTTTGAGATAAATTTCGTCAGTAAACAAATCGAGTTTAGGGAGTTCACTTGCCTTTACTCCTTGAGGTACAAGAGCCACCAAGGCAAGGATAGGAAGAATAATGAGGGTTCGTTTCATGAAAAATACGCTAGGCAGTAATAGGACGGATGTACCGTACCTTAAGCATACCGAGTAAAACGCCCAAGAAACCTAATATCCCCAGCACACCAGCATCATACAAATGACATCAGCTCCTACCACCAGACTCCGTCAGTAGACTCCTGCTTCATAGAGGCACGCGTTAGTGGGCCGAAATAGCCTACAGATGGAGCAACTTCTTTCGATGCCTGATACTTTGCAAGTGCATTTCTAGTGAGCACGCCAAAGTAATCTGTCTCATTACCAGGTGAACCTGCACCACTCACAGCAAGCGTAAATCCAAGAGTATTGAGAAGTTTCTGAAGTGATTTTACATCTTCCCCACTCATGCCAAGTGTAAGGTCACGCACTGAATGAGTTGACGAAGGTGTTCCCTGTATTGTGCCCGAAATGACCGGCGTTGCCGTTGTAAATAATTTAGGCCAGCGAGCCATAAGTGCTTGAGCCTCACGAACCTTGCCCATTCTTATAAGAGTTCTTACTTGACTCTGCACTGTACTGAAACCTAGCCCATTAACACTCGGAGAAGCAGGTTCACCGAAAATAGCAAACGTCGAAAAACTTGGTGTAGTACAAGAAATAGTATTTTCAGATTCATTGACCGAACAGTCATCAAGTGCTTCCCATACATCGTCATGATAGTGATGCATGACGAGCGTGCTTTCATCAAGACCCACAATGTCAGTGTCGGTATAGGTATAGGTAATCGTGACCGGAGTATCAAATGAATCTAGTGTGGTGATGTTATCAATCAGCGCTGTGACATCAAACACAACACTTGCTGCGCTTGTGAGCGAAGCAGGCTTTCCAATAGAGCCAAGAACAGTCTCGGCGTTCTGAGCCCTAATTTGAATGACTACTGACGTACTCGCATTCGTAAAGTTTGCTGGAGTAGTAACACCTAGTGTACGTCCAGTATCAGTGAGCGTTGTACTACCTTGAGCACTGACTGTTATTGGTGTTGTGGTTGCTGAGGTTGGCACAGCTCCACCATTACACCCAAGCGTGGTAAACATGGCACTTGTAGAGGTGGCGTAGTTTGATGAAGCATCACCTGAAACCACCTTGTAATTATATGTAGTACATCCAAGCAAATTGCTCAATGTTCTGCTGTGACTTGTTACTCGCGGACTCGTGTCAGTTTCAGATGTGGTTGAAGCAAACGAATTATTTGCTGAGTACACAATCTTTGTAGAAGCAATTTCATCAGTAGTCCAGGTAACTGATGCTGTCGTGGTCGCAATTGAAGATGTAGCTACTGAACTTATTATTGGTGCTGTTATATCAGCCACGGTAAATGCCCATGTGGTTTTTGATGAAATACCGTCAAAGTTATTTTCTGAGGCATCTCGAAAAGCCGTTGAGGGGACGACTACGTACAGTTGCGTACCTTCTGGGAGAGTTACACTTGGATCAATAGTTACCGTTGTTGTTGCGCTTGCTGCCACTTGAGAACCTGATGCGTCAATACTTTCAATAACACTATCGTCATCGTACTTTCGAATTTCAATAGTGCCAGTATTCTTTGATACCGCTTTGCTAAAGCCAACTACAAGATTTGCGCTTGGACTTACACTCGTTGCACCGTTTGTTGGAGAAAGTGAAGTGACCGCAGGAACGTCGGCGGTGACAATTGAGATGTTTGCAGCAACAACTGTTGGCAAATTGCCAGCAGTTCCATACTCAACCACATATCCTGAAAGGGTCATTCCTGTACAGGGCAAGTCATTCCACTTCCCTGACGCGGAGTAGTATTGAGCACAGTCTTCATTACTTCCCGAGTCATTAGGCTCTCCTGAGTTCCAGTTAGCGTACTGGCCGACAACTACACTACCACCGGACGCACCATTCCAGAACGTGGTTCCGTTCTCCGGTCCCGTTACCCATTTCCACACTCCTTCGCTTCCAGAATCGCTTGCGCCAAACCACCCATCCGCAGTAAGACGTGCTGCAACGAAGGCGTTCTCGGCCGAATCAGCAATGGTGGCGAGATAGCCACTCACCCCGTACGCTGTCTGTCCTTCCGCGGCAGTTTTCGCAGCAGTCCAAGTCAATGAGTTAGAAATAAACTTATACAAATGGTTATTTTCTGTGTAAAAGACCTCTCCTCTATTTACGAGCGACACCTCAAGTGTGTCGGTGCCCGTAGAGGCTCGAGTATATTTAAGTGTTGAAAGCGCATTATTAATGTTTGCTACAGTTCCACTAAAGTAAATAACAGAGCCTGAAGAACTGCCATCAAACGTGAGGCCAGTCGTCGTGGTCATGGAGAGTGTTCCATTTGTGGTGTAGAGCTTTACTGGAGTGGTGGAGGCGTTATCCCCCACAACCTGAAAACCTGTTATAGAAGTTGCGACGTTTGGAGTGGTTGTCGCATTACTGCCACTAGTAAGAGTTAAGGCAGCTTCTGCACGAGGAACTACCGCAACCAAAAGAAGCGTTAGAAAAAAGAAACTCCTAATAACCCTACACGAACTCATGCTGAAATTATATCAGACGACTGTGTTGTAATTCCAAACAGATACGGGTACGAGGAAATCTCTCTGCCGAACCTTCATTACTGACCCACATACAAGTATGAGAAAACCGCCTTTCGGCGGTCTCTCATTTACTTGTTGCGGGGGCCGGAATTGAACCGGCGTCTGGAGGTTATGAGCCTCCCGAGGTACCTCTCCTCTACCCCGCTATGGTCGTTTCGCACATCTCTCAATATAGCTTGGATTTCCACACTCCCGCCATGACCTCAATCCTCTACCCCGCTATATTAGTAGTATAGCCTATTTTATACACAAATCAAGTCTTTGCTCATTCACTAAGCGCTATAAAGGCCAAGATGCGAGGCGTGGGAAGCGAGGTGCGGAAACGTACTTGTAGTACGGTGGAGCGATGAGCTGGGCCCCACAACAATGCAGGTTGGTCTTTAGTGCGGTTAGTGCTGGCCGAACTCAGCGAATACAGTGAGATATTGATTAATCGTTCTATGCGCCAACCGCTCCGTCAAATCAAACTGCGAACCTTGGTGAGCAATTTCATTTCTTACTTTATGTGCCTCCCATGCTTCATTAAGTGTGTGGAAACGAGCTGAGTTTGCACCTTTCAATTTGTCACCAATGGTAAACCCTTGAAAACCCTGCTCTTCTAGAATTTCCGCAAGCATGATGTCTGCCTCAATAATTGCTTGTCGCCAATCGTTCACATTCGTACTCAACATAAGCTCTTTTACGTGAGCAAGACGTGAGACATCTACTTGATGATCAGCTTCATGGAAGCCAATGGTGGTGTAGCGTTCTGCATCCTGCAACTGTACCTGCTTCATTTTTAAAATACTGTAGACCAAGACCCAGAGTGCTAGAAGCGCGACAGCATAACCAATCACGTTTACCATAATCCACGCCTTGGCCATCAGGACTTCAAGGGACGTGAGCGAAGGCTTCCCTGACACTAACAGGTAGATAAGTCGAAGAAAATATTCGAGGTTGAGAAAGTGAACTGGACCGTCCATTACTTCCTAGTATACCGCCTCTCCCGTGATACACGCTCCTGCTTTAAACAGTGTCTCTTCTCCACCTCTCGGCGCAGTGAAATGCATACCCACAGGGAGCGTTACACCTTCTCTATCCACACTACCCATAGGAACTGAAATTGCAGGCATGCCTGTTAAGTTTGCGGTCACAGTGAAGACGTCTTCAAGATACATTGAAACTGGGTCTGATTTTTCACCAAACTTAAACGCTGGAGATGGAGTGGTCGGAAAAGCAATGACATCTACTGTTTCAAAAACAGCATTATACTCATTAACGAGAACTCCGCGTGCACGATCGGCTTTACGATAGTATGCGTCAATATATCCAGAAGAGAGTACGTAGGTTCCAAGCAAAATACGTCTAGTAACTTCAGAGCCAAACCCTTCTGTACGAGATTCAATGTAGTCATTAAGGAGCGTGTCACTCTCTACATGGTGGCCGTATCGAACACCATCAAAACGAGCAAGATTAGCTGAGGCCTCTGCTGGCTGAATCACGTAGTACACAGGGAGTGCAAACTTACTTGTAGGCAATGAAACATCAACAATGGTATGACCCTGCTCCTTAAGTAAAGCGATCGATTCATCAAAACGCATTTTAACGTCTTCATCGACACCGCTCTCAAGAAGGTGGAACGGTACACCAATAGTAAGCTTCTCTCCTACAGTGCGCACCGGGTATACAAAATCCTCTGGAATTGAAGTGGCGTCCTTGGTGTCGTGACCCTTAAGCGCATCATACAAAATCTTTGCATCAGCAACCGTCTTTGTGAGTGGACCAATTTGATCAAGAGAAGAGCCAAGCGCAATTAGTCCGTACCTGGAAACTCTTCCATATGTTGGTTTGAGACCCACAAGCCCTGTATGTGCGGCGGGCTGTCTGATGGAACCGCCTGTGTCTGAACCAAGTGCGCCAAGTGCCATATGACCCGCGACACTTGCAGCTGAACCACCTGAGGAGCCACCAGGCACCCTTGAAACATCAAGAGGATTCTTGGTGGTGCCACACGCAGAATTTTCAGTAGAACTGCCCATAGCAAACTCATCCATATTGGTGCGACCAATAAAGAGTGCTCCCGCCTCCTTAAGCTTCTTGGTCACGGTTGCGTCATACACCGCTTCATAGTTCTCAAGCATTTTTGATGACGCGCTCGCAATATGTCCCTTAATTAAAATGTTGTCCTTCATTGCAAGCGGAATACCGCACAGCGCAGGCGCATTATCTTTCTCGGAATCTATTCTTTTCTGTGCAGTAGAAATAGCCTCTTCATCTCTATTAAAAAATTCTAGATACGCATTAATTTCACCATTACGCTCTTTAGCGTGAGCGACTACAGCATCATATAGTTCCGACACAGTGCACTCGCCCGCTCGAAGGGCGCGACCAGCATCCGTTATAGAAAGCTCGTAAAGAGGTTTAGTCATGAGAAATAATCTTCTTTACTGAAAGTTGATTTCCTTTCTTCTTTGGAAAACCAGCGACGATATCCTTAGTATATGTCTCTGGAGCAATCGTTACGACATCATCACGAAAGACGTTCGTATACGGGAGAAAAGGTGTTCCCTTTGGAGCCGTCAGCGCTTCAATCTGCCCCACATAGGCAAGTACCTGGTCGAATTCAGACACAAGTGTATCAAGACGCTCTTCCGGCACGCGAAGTCTAGCGAGTGCGGCAAGCTTCAGTACTTCTTCCTTACGGGTCATGGCGCTACTGTATCACATCGAGAGACGTAATAAGAATTCCTCCTCATCAATAACCGGAATACCGAGACGTTCAGCCTCAGAGAGCTTAGAGCCTGCCTCGGTGCCCGCTACGACAAAACTGGTCTTTGAAGAGACTGAAGACTGCACACTTCCCCCGGCCGTACGTATACGTTCTTCTGCCTCACTGCGTGAGAGCGTAGGTAACGTTCCAGTAACCACCACCTTACGCCCTTGAAGTGGGCCGCCTGAAACGTCTTCACTAGTGGTGACCGTCAGATATGTCTCGAGTCTCTTCAGTAATTCCTTATGAGCAGGAGTCCTAAACCAGTCATACACAGAGCGAGCCACCACCTCTCCAACTTGCGGTATAGCAATAAGTGTCTCTAGAGAGGCGTGTTTGAGTTCATCCAGACCGCCTGTAGCACGAGCCAACAATCGTGCCATTTCTTCTCCAACGTGCAAAATTGACAATCCAACAAGCAACCGATCAAGCGAAACGTGTCTTCTTTGCTCGAGCGCACGCAACAAATTATCGGCGGACTTCTCTTTGAAACCCGGAAGCTCTAGTAGCTCATCACGCGTCAAAGTAAACAAATCATCAAAGTCAGACACGAGCTTGTGCTCCATTAGTAACTCAACGGTCTTTCCGCCAAGACCAGGGATATCAAGTGCGTGCTTCCCCGCGAAGTGTGCAATTTTCCGCACCTGTTCGTGAACCGAACCTCCGACACGACAGCGATATGCTGACTGACCAGGAACTCGCTCCGTACCCCCATCACCCCCACACAACGGTGAAAACTTTGGAAAGTTCCAGACAGTGGTCTTTGCGGGGCGAAACTCTTTAAGGACGGAAACAATTTCAGGAATAATATCACCTGCCTTTTGTAAGATAACGGTGTCCCCGATACGGATATCCTTCTCCTTTATAAAATCTTCGTTATGGAGCGTAGCGCGTGCGACGACTGTTCCTGCAACAGCAACTGGACGAAGCTTCGCAACTGGCGTGAGCACTCCTGTCCGTCCGACTTGAAGGGTAATGTCTTCAATCACGGTGTGCACTTGTTCTGCGGGAAATTTTAGTGCTATTGAAAATCGAGGCCCTTTCCCCGTATATCCAAGCATCTCTTGATAGGACCGTTCTTCTACCTTGATTACGACACCATCAATTTGATAGTCTACCGATTCACGCTTCTTTCCTTGCCATGTTTGCCAAAATTCAAAAATGTCATCAATAGAGGCATCTCGTAGCGCGTGCTCATTTACAGGAAAACCTAATTCCTTAAGCAAGGCCAATTCCCCTGACTGTGTTTGGGGAAGCGATTCACTCAATACGTCAATATCATAAAGTGAGATACGTAGCGGTCGCTCTTGCGCTACCGACGCGTCGAGCTGTCGTAGAGAACCAGAAGCCACATTTCTTGGATTAGCAAATTCCTGCTCGCCACGTGCTCTTCGTTTTTCATTCAAAGTCTCAAGTCCGGAACGAGTCATATACACCTCTCCCTCAACCACGATGTCGAGAGGTCGGGTAAGCATCTCGGGAATTCCTGTAATCGTTCGAACGGTATGAGTCACGTCTTCCCCCACACGGCCATCACCACGAGTTGCAGCAGTTACCAGTCGCCCATGAACATACGTGAGCACTATATGTAGTCCGTCAATTTTAAGCTCTGCTGAATATCGTGGAGAAACTTCGCAACTAAGCTCCTTCGCGAGAACCTTGCGTACTCGTTCATCGAAACGATGCACTTCATCTTCAGTAAACGCATCCTCCAACGACCACTGCGATACGGCATGCGTCACCTTTTTGAGACCAGGCGTTAGCGTGCCGACAACAATCTGTGTTGGTGAATCTGGAGTGATGAGGCTTGGGTACGCCTCCTCCAAAAGCTTCAGCTCATGTTTTAAAGAGTCTAGAGCCTCGTCTGTAATAGAAATCTCTTCACCACCATGAAAGGCCTTACGATATGAAGTGATTGCGTCCCGTAGTGCTTTTGCTCGCTCTTGAATCTCTTGCGATGGCTCCATTCCTAGTAGAATACCTTAAATCCGCGCTCAATGCGTCTTGGGTCATTCGCGTCACAACTACTGTACCCTGTGGCATAAATGGTCGTTGACGCCGTGCTCTGTTTGTATACTTGAATTAATGAATCAGTACCCGAGCCAGGGCATGTTACTGAAAAAGAAGTAGTACGTCTTCCGCTCGCTACCGTAGAGGAATATCCTGAAATTGCTCGTCCGTGACACGTAATACTTCCACTAGCGAGTGGGGTGGTGTAATTAAATGCATCAAGTTGCTGGTCGTAATAAAGTGCGCACTCCATGGCAGTGTCACTTACGTAAAATGCCTCTTGTGACTGCTTTGCAGTTCCAGCTAAGACCACTTGCTTATAGGCGATATCAAGAAGTGATACGGCAAGCGTGAGCGACACCGCTGAAAGAATAACTGCGATCAAGAGTGCAAAACCTCTCTGAGGTGTGTGAGTAGGGGTAAAAATCATAGCCAATTTGTTATGACGTCTGTGACCGTGACCGTGTATGCAATATGATTTATCCACGTTACCGTTACAGTGACTTGAGTTTCGTTTACATTGATAGCAGTAAGCGTTACTGTTCGTTTGAACCGTGTGACCGTACCATTTGATGCTTGATTGTACAGTTTAGAAGAACTCACATAAAGCGCAGGCACGACTGCTGCTGAGGTATATCGCACCACAGGAGTACTTGCACTTGGATCAATCGTACATTTATTTGTAGTGTAACAATTAGGAGTTCCTCCTGAACCATCTAGACCGTACATCCATGTCCGTGGAGTTGAAGGGTTTTTGTAATTATATAAATAATTACTATCACGCGCGGCGCGCACGTACTCTACTGCCTCCTGAGCAAGCGATGTCGCAATAAGCTCATCACGCGCGATAAAGGTTGCCTTCATGGCTTGTCGAACAGCATAAAATGGCGCAACAATAGCGAACACTAAAATTGTAATTGCGACCAAGGTCTCAATGAAGGTGAACCCGCGCTGTGGTTGGTGGTACATCATAGGTCAATAAGTCTCTGCGTTGCCATTGTCTGTAGCGTAAACTGCACCGGCGCTGTCTTTGGATCTGGAACGATGTACCCAGTCACAGTAATAAGCACCTGTGGTTGCAGTGTCGCATCGGCTCCGGCAGTCGCAACACCTCCTACGCCACGTACGTAGAAAGTCATGTTCTGAATCGTAATCCTTGGGTCTGTGAGCGCGAACGCATTTGAGGCAGTACACGGTGTCGTTGTACATTTTCCGATAGAACCATCAGTCTTTTTAAGGTACGTGACCGTACTTCCATTTTGATCCACAAAGGTAAATGTTCCCTGCCCTGTTGGCCAACAGTTTGCACCTCCCTGACCTCCACACTGAAAGTTAGTGCCGGTCCTTATGGAGCGGGTCATGCTCTCCATTGCAAACGTGAGGTTGTTGGTCACATCATTCGTACTTCTACTTTTTCTGTCTCCTGACACAAAGGCAAACAGTGCCCCTGTCGCAAGGACCATTACCAAACTAAAGATGGTGAGTGAAATCATCATCTCAAGCAACGTATATCCTCGATGTTGTGATGTGCGCATCATGGACAAGTTTGAAGACCCGTGGCAGGGCATGCAAGCGGTACTGAAATTTGACCAACCGTTGAAATCAAAACGCACTTTTCATTAGTTGAGCCCGGTGCCTTTACTCGTATTGTGGCGCATGAAAGTTTGACTGCAGTACCTGCTGAAGTACGTCCTGTAATTATTGTATCCGTATTCGGACGCATGAAGACAATGGAAACTGAAGAGAGATAGCCAGTACTTATACATCGCTTTGTAAGGCCCGTATCCGTACCACACACATCAGAGATTGTGTAGCCACGATTCAAGGTGTACGTCTTAACGTCTTCTGATGATCTGTCGTAAATACAATTACCTGGTTTAGCGTCTGGCGTTCCCACGGTACCTGTTAGACACCAGCCTGGTTTACTCGCCGTTGAGAGTACGTCTGAAAAAAGTTTATACGTACCCGCTGAACCGGTGAAGTACAGACCGTATCCTGCATTGTATGAGGTTGAAAAACGTCTACTAGAGAGACCGTACGATTGCGCTTCGCGTGCAGAAAGCGCAACCGTGTACGCAGTGTTAGTAAGCAAGAGCGTCTTATTAAAGTTAGTGTGACTAACCATCGTAATCGTTGTGATAATGATGATTATCGCGAGCACCACCATAAGCTCGGCGAGAGAAAAACCTCTTAAGACACGCGATGAACGTATACGGGCTATGAGACGATTGAGAAAAGGTTCCATGAGAAAAAGAAGGCGAGCAAGTGCCCAAGGACGAGAAATGGCACAAACGGGACTTCTATACCCATTGTAGGTCCTCTACGCCTCACCAACAACACTGTGACGCCGTATAAGGCCCCTACCCAAAACGACACCACAAGCCCTGTGAGTGAATATGGAAACGTAAGCAGAGCGAGTGAGAACGCGATTGGTGCGTCCCCAAGTCCCATAGCCCTTCCCTTTGAACCTATGTGTAACGCAGTGAAGAAAAGAGTGATGCACCCGGCAAGAATAAGTGCACTACCGAAAAGAGGGCCGGCGCCAAGAGTTAGCCACGAAAAAAGTAGTGACACGAGAGCTAGACTCGTCGAAGCATAGACAGGTACTACCGTGTGTCGTAGGTCATACACCACAACAAAGGTGGCGATACAGAGCGCGATTAAAAACAATAGGGATGGCAACGTCGGCCCAAGGTGAACATACGTGAGAGCAAAAGCGATACCGAGCGTAAGCTCAATTAACAGATAGGTAAAAGGGATTTTTGATTTACAGCGAAGGCACCTGCCCCGCGCAACGATCCATGTAAGTACAGGTACCAAATCAATACTTCGAAGTTCCTTGTTGCAGGAGTTACAACGTGACTTGCCTTTAATGAAAGACTGCCCTGTATGAATTCGTTCAGCCAGCACACAGATAAAACTACCAAGTATCGTGCCGAGCACACCAAACAAAATGCTGACGTACATAGACTATAAACAAGCGTAGGTAGAAAGTGCCTGCAATGAGGCAGTCTGCTTTCCCATGCCAGTACTATCAACGCACCAAAACGCTCCCGTGGTAAGGCGGGACGAAATTGCCCATTTCCCATCAGCACCTGAGAGCGCTGTACAACGGTAATGAGTCCCTTCAATAGCACCGGTCACTGCTGAAGTTGCTCCAGCAATGGCAGCGCTGATACGCTGATCTGCATACATACTACTTGCTGTCGCACAGGAACCTGCGGTGCCGCTGATATCAGCTGTTGCGTATTTGCTATTTACATCAAAATACAAAGCGGCTTGAGCATTAATGATAGAGAGGTTTGAACGAACAGAGGAATCGACACCCTTACTTCGAGCAGCATTAAGTGAAGGCAAAATAACAGCAGAAAGAATACCGATAATAGCAATAACGACGAGAAGCTCGATGAGGGTGAAACCTCTAGTACCCTTAGTTCGTACTACTGTTACTACGGACATGTATAAATGTTTGTCGTAACTGGAATGGTTGCATTTGAATATCCCTTTCTTGAACCATCCGCATCAACACACCACCATCGTTGGCTTGTGTTTGTTCCAGTCAAACGTGCCACAATCAAAAACGAAGTGCCGTTCGCATTACAACGGTAGTGAGTATTTTCAGTTGCGCCTGTAATCGATGAGGTCGCTGCTGAAACCGCCTGCTTGATAGTTCCGTTCGTAAATATAGTACTTGCAGCACTACAAGAACCACCACTTGAACCATACCCATTGTTAGAGTCGTAATAAATTGCGGCCTGTGTTTGCGCAGTGCCTAGATTGGCCTTGATTGCTGAGTCAGTACCTTTACTTCTTGCCGTATTAAGAGAGGAAAGCACCACAGCAGAAAGAATACCGATAATAGCAATAACGACGAGAAGCTCGATGAGGGTGAAACCGCGGAGTGATGACTTCATACATCTGATAGTACCGCGCATTTGACACGATACAATGAACGCGTGTGGAAAAGAAAAGAACTCTTCTTGCGAAGAGTTCTTTTCAAACTACAAGACAAAGTCTATCTTACGGACAGGCGTATATCGTTGCCCCCTGAAGTGCAGTAGTCTGCTTTCCAACACCGGTGCTATCTACACACCAGAACTGACCTGAGGTCGTGAGACGAGATGAGATTGCCCAAGCGCCCGTTCCTCCTGAACTTGCTGTACAGCGATAGTTTGTACCTTCTGCTGACCCTGTAATGGCTGACGTGGCGGCTTCGATTGCGTTTCCAATTGTGGTGTCTGAAAACATACTTGTAGCTGCTGAACATGAAGACCCTGTGGTACCAATGTATTGGCCATTGGCGTCGTAATAGAGCGCAGATTGTGTTGCCACAGTTTTCAAGTTTGCCTTGATGGCTGCATCGGTTCCCTTGTTACGCGCAGTGTTAAGTGACGCGAGAACAACGGCCGAAAGAATACCGATAATAGCAATAACGACGAGAAGCTCGATGAGGGTGAAACCGCGGTGTGGTGAGGTCATGTCACTGATAATACCCCTAAACACTCACATGATGGTCATTCCTGTGTGGAAAAGAATAAAAGAAAAGAACTCTTCTTGCGAAGAGTTCTTTTCAAACGACAAGAGAAAGTCTATCTTACGGACAAGCGTAGATTGAAGCTCCCTGAAGTGCAGTAGTCTGCTTTCCAACACCGGTGCTATCTACACACCAGAACTGACCTGAGGTCGTGAGACGAGATGAGATTGCCCAAGCGCCCGAACCGCCAGCACTCGCAGTACAACGGTAGTTTGTTGCTTCAGTAGCACCAGTGATTGCTGATGTTGCTGCCTTGATTGCATTACCAATCGTAGTGTCACTGAACATCGTTGATGCAGTGGCACAAGAACCAGCGGCTCCAGCAACTGCTGCTCCCGCGTACTGACTGTTGGTGTCGTAGTAGAGCTCAGCCTGTGTCTGTACCGTTGCAAGGTTTGCCTTGATGGCTGCATCGGTTCCCTTGTTACGCGCAGTGTTAAGTGACGCGAGAACAACGGCCGAAAGGATACCGATAATAGCAATAACGACGAGAAGCTCGATGAGCGTAAAACCTCGTTGAGTGCTTTTTGGTGCAAGATTCATAATGTATATATCTAATTAAACGGCGGTTTTATGGATAATCTCCGCTACTGGCTATTGTACGAGACTTATAAGACCTATGTTTTCTGCTGTGTGGATAACATCCCTCTACCCTACCGCTCCTGCAAGGTTGTAAATTGGCACAAGCACTGAAGCCAGGAGTGAGCCCACACCCAGACCCAAGATCACAATCATCATCGGTTCAATCAAATCAACCAGTGTATCAACGGCTGTTGAGGTCTCTCTCTGGTAAAACTTCGCAAGAGTAGAAAGAATTTCAGACAACTCTCCAGACTCCTCACCCACACGAATCATGGCAGTCATAATGCCTGGAATCTCTGGATGCTTACCGAGCGCATCAGAGATACTGCTCCCTCCTTTCACATCATTACTTGCTGTTTTAAGCACCTCTTCAAAAACAGGGCTACCGACGACCGCCGCAGTAATATCAACAGCCTCAACAACGTGCACGCCTGACTTGAGCATGGTTGAGAAGTTGTCCGCGATTCTAGAAAGGTAAAGTTTTCTAAACAAGTCACCAATATACGGAACATCGAGCTTTAGCTTATCAAAAGCGTACCCACCTCCTGTTGTTTGACCATAGCGATACAACACAAAACCACCCACAATAAATGCAATAACGATGAAGAAACCGTAATTGACCAAAAATGCTGAGAGTCCGATAACTACCTTTGTATAAATAGGAACTTCCTGACCAGATTCAACTAAAATGGCACTAATTTTCGGAATCACCATGGTAAGCATGAGGCCCATCACGATGAAAAAGACACCGATAACAAAGGCAGGATAGATAAGTGCGTTCTGCGCTTTGTTCATCACTTCATACGTGCGATCAAGGTAGTCGGCCAAATATCCAAAAGTTTCCGAGAGCTTACCGGACTCCTCACCAGCGCGCACCATGTTTACGTAAAAAGGTGTGAATGCTTTCGGGTGTCTACCGAGCGCGTTACTGATTGGACTTCCACCCTGCAAATCATCCGCGACTTGCGTCATGATTTCCTGCAGGTATTTATTATCCATCTCCGAAGCGAGAAGTCGGAAGATGCGAAGTGCTGACACTTGCGCCTCAAACAACGTAGCAATCTGACGCGAAAGGATAACAATATCCTTGTTAGAGACGCGCTTTAAAAAACCAAATTCAATATCGAGAACACTCTTTTTACTTGCTGGCTCAATTGAGGAAACGACGAGACCTCGACGCTGTAGCGTGCCGACAGCCACATCCATTGAAAGCGCGTCGATGGTACCGATTTTTTCTTGCCCAGTAGTATCAAGAGCTTTGTATGAGAAAAGCATAGATGTTTCGTACACTAACGATAGTCTGTTTCAGGTGAGCTGTCTACAGACAGACCTGTATAGACTACAGATATCGCTCAAACGTCTTTGGGTCGAGCGCGCGTTCGTACGCGTGATCGATAGTAACCTCTCCTTTTCGTACAAGTTCAGCAAGCGAACGGTCCATATCAATCATGCCATCTTGTGACGATGTTTGAATCACCGTAGTGATTTCATGGGTGCGACCTTCTCGAATAAGGTTTGCCACTGCACTATTGTTAATAAGGAGTTCGTACGCAGGAATCTGTCCCCCTGAAACACGAGGCACCAATCGCTGTGAGAAAATACCCGCAAGAGATGACGCCAACTGTACACGCACCTGATCCTGTTGATTTGGTGGGAACATGTCGATAATACGATCGATGGTCTGCGCAGCATTGTTGGTGTGCAGTGTTGAAAGAACCAAGTGTCCAGTCTCAGCAGCGGTAACGGCTGAGGAAATGGTCTCAAGGTTACGCATCTCACCCACCATGATGACGTTCACGTCTTCACGAAAGGCGGAGTGAAGCGCCATGTGAAAGTCTGGAGTATCAATACGCACTTCTCGTTGATGAATTAGAGACTTCTTTGGCTCAAACAAGTACTCAACTGGGTCCTCAATCGTTACGATGTGTTCAGCACGTGTCTCATTAATACGCTCAATCATCGCGGCGAGTGTTGTTGATTTACCCTGCCCCACAGGACCTACCACGAGGAAGAATCCTTGTGTTCTTTGGGTAAATACTTCAAGCACTGGTGGCAAGTTAAGTGATGTAAATGTCTGCACCTCGTGTGGGATAAGTCGCATGGCGATAGCCGTTGCACCCTGCACCACAAAACCGTTTACACGGAAACGTGCCTTATCAGTGTGCGCGTGCGAAAAGTCTACTGACTGATCCTTCACATACTCCCCCTCACGATGCTTAGGCATCATCTCGCGAAGCATGTGTTCAGTGTCTTGTTCTGTGAGAACTGGATGTTGTAGTAGCGGCACGAGTGAACCTGACACTCTAAGAATAGGGTGCGAACCTACGGAAAGATGGAGGTCAGATGCATTTTCGGCAACAACAGTATCAAGGAGTGGAGAAATTGATAGATTTTGACTCATGCCTGTTTCTCTATGATGGTAATGGTTTCAGAAAATACTTCTGAAGGAATTGCTGAGGCCTTGATGATGTATCCTGCAGCACCCAACGTTTTTGCTCGTTCAATATCTGACTCTTGGCCTTGATTAGACAAGATAATAATCTTTGTAGTGGGAACCAGTTTTTCTGAGCGAATCGTTTCGAGCACTTCAAAGCCATCTATTTCAGGCATAACGATATCAAGGAGTATGGCATCAGGCGCAGGCTTTGTGCGTAGAGCCTCAAGCACCTCCTTACCACCTGAAAACGCCGTAACCTCATGTCCCTGCGCGCGGAACTTTACCGCATACATATCGAGGAGAAATCGGTCATCGTCAACAAGATATATTTTGTACACTGCCATACTTATAGATTAGTTTTCTCAGGCTCTTTTGGCGCTTCTTCTTCTGTAAGGTCACCACCAAGGGTTTCAACCTCCTCAAAAGGAATCTGTCCATCGAGTGCTTTAATGATAGCATCCTCTCGCATGGTAAACATGCCCTTCGCGCGAGCTGCCGCAAACACCTTCTCTTCAACCGGTGTCGTGAGCACCACGTGTTCAAGCTCCTTATCCATACGCAAAATCTCAAACACCGCGAGTCGTCCTCTTGTGCCGTTAGGACAGTCAGGTGTTGATGAGGCGTGATATACCGTATCAAATGAAGGGATACGTGATCGAAACTCAGATGGGACGTCCTCAAATTGCTTGTTTAGAAGAACGCGAAGACTTTCGGAGACAGGTTCAGGTTTTCCAGCTCCAGGACAAAGCTTTCGTACCAATCGCTGACCAATTGCCGCAATCAAGGTTGGTGCAATGAGGTACGGGTCCACACCCATATCGACAAGACGCGGAATAACACCCGCCGCTGTGTTGGTGTGAATGGTTGAAAATACCAAGTGACCAGTCAAGGCAGCCTGAATCGCAAGCTGTGCAGTTTCCTTATCGCGAATCTCTCCCACCATGATAATGTCGGGGTCCTGACGCAAAATAGAACGGAGACCGGAAGCAAACGTGTATCCGATTTCAGGAAACACCTGCGACTGCGCGACACCAGGAATCTCGTACTCAACAGGGTCTTCAACAGACACCACGTTTGAAGTTTCCCTATCAAGCTCCGAAAGCATTGAGAACAATGTAGTGGACTTACCAGAACCAGTTGGTCCAGAAATAAGAACAATACCGTATGGCTGTTTGATAACGTCCCTGACTGTCGCGAGATCCATTTCAGAGAACCCGACCGTATCAAGCGCAGCAAGTGCCTTTGATCTATCCAAAATACGCATTACTACCTTTTCTCCGTAGTGCGTTGGGAACGTAGACACACGGAAGTCTATACGCTTACCTTCAACTGTAGCGGAGAAACGTCCGTCTTGAGGTTTGCGCTTTTCATCAAGACGAATTTGAGCCAAAATTTTAATACGAGCCACTACTGCTTGATGCACCTTTTGCGGAAGTTCAAGAGACGTGTGCAGTTCACCATCCATTCGAAAGCGCACACGTGTCTTCTCAGGTGTTGGTTCAATGTGAATATCTGATGCCCCTCCCTCTACGGCATAGCGAAGCACGGTGGCAACAATTTTTGTCACTGGAGCATCTGCTCGAATTGTTGTTGCGCTATCTACCTCAACATCTGCTTTTTCTTCAGTCTCTTTTGCTTCAGTAGCGGCAGTATCGCCAAGTTCCTCAAGCGCCTCGTCAACGACTCCTGCAATACTTTCATACGTATCAAGAACGCGTTTAAGGTCTGGTTTGCCAATAAGGAATATCTTGTACGGCATTCCCACCCTACCTGAAATAAACTGCAGGGCGTCTTGTGCCTCAATATTGTCAGGATCAACAATTCCGACCTCAAGTGCGCCTTCCTTTACCGCAAGAGGAACAAAGGAGTAATGCTTTGCAGATTCCTCTGGAATATATTTCAACACCTCTTTATCAACAGGATCAACGGCTGGAAGGGTGCGGTACGGAATACCGTACTGCTCTGCCAGTGTTTTAATTATCGTTTCATTAGGAATGCCGATTCTATCAAGTACTGCCTCGAGACTTGCTCCTCGTGCAATTTCTTCCTGTACTGAAGAAACATCTTCCGTTTTGATTACGCCCTTATCTTTAAGTATGCCAATGACGTCCATAGGTCTATCAACTTATACAAATGCATCGAAGAGAGGGCCACATACCCTACAGTATCGCATATGAAATTCCGACGAAGCGCGTAATTAACGTTCTACGGGGAGAAAACCAAGGGGACCAAACGGATCCTTTCGTCCTTCACGTTCAGGAACGACGACGACACTGATATCTACGAGCGCCATGAAACGTGGGTCATTGAAAAACGCGACATCGAATCCGATTGATTCAATTTGTGAACCGAGATTAATGAAGACAGCTTCTGCGTCTCCGGCAACACCGTTCTCATTTGTTGCAATGACGACACCATCGTTTGCATCATTTTTAGGCACGAGATAGTAGATAGCAGCCAAGACGACCACTGCACCAAGGATCATGAGGAGAATGTTTGTGCGTGAGAATTTCATAGTGTTTAACGGAGCCAGTAGAGGCGGAACGTTACCTCGTAGGTATATACGCCTGTTTGTGAGTTTCTAATACCGATATCAACGACATCAAGAAGACGAAGACTCTTTTCAACAGCGCCAAGGAAGGTTCTAAATGATGTGTATGTTCCTGTTGCCTGGATAGAGATATCCAACGAATCAACAGGGTCTGTTGATTCAAGAGCAAGAGATGCCTGTGAGTCATTCTGAGGCGAAGAAGAAATAGCGGCGTCCTTCACCACGAAATTGGTAATGGTGAGCCCTGACTTACTGGCAAGTGTGTTGAGATCAAGAATCAACTGCACATTGTTAACACTGTCAGGTAGAAATGTTTTGAACCGTGCAAGGCTGTCAGGAGGGATTGCATCACGTTGTCGCACAAGCTCAGCCTCCTTGCTTGCAAATGCCTCTGACGCCAAGAGTGCCTTGTCGTAGCTTGCAACCTTCTCTTGCATTTCTTTAACAGGGCCATTTATTTCCTTGTTGGTGTAGCCAAAAAAGATACCGACTGCGACGACAATAAGACCGATGGGAAGAAGTTTATCTATCATAGTGGTGGTGAGGTGGTCCCAACTCCAGAAGGTGTGGATGTTCCCACAACCGGAGCAGTTGTTGTTGCTACCGGCTGTGCTACTGACTCAAGAGGCGCTGGCGTAGGCGCTGGTGCACCACCGAGTGTTGGCGGAGCCATAAGGATTATTTTTGAATCTAAATCAGCTGTGACTGAAAACGATACTGTTCCGTTTTTGTTTGGAATGAAGTTTGAAAAAATTGCTCTTCTAATTGCCGCATTGCCTGCAAATACATTAGATTGAGCTGCGAGTGTATTAAAGTTTCTTGCCACACCACTCATTTCAAGCCTGGCAGACCGGTCGTCTGACACGGTTAGTTTCATTGCGTCAAAGCGCACATTTTCAAGCGTAATCTTTTCAAGCACATCAAAGAACTGTGAGGGTACGGTGTGTGAATTCAATATTTGCTTTCCCGAATCAAAGCGACGCTTGAGGCGTGTGAGTTCATTGATTGAATCTTGATCCGTTTTGGCAAGCGCCTGATCAAGCGTTGTCTTCTTTACCTGCAATGCGCTATCAAGGTATCTGCCGTAACCAAATGCCGCGAGTGCACCCAGGCTTGATATGCCGAGAATCACGATTGCGATAATGAGAAGTATGTTACTACCAGGAGAAGGCTTCCTGCGTGTTTCAGGAAGGGGTTGTTTGGGCACAAACGACGTTGGAATAGTTGGAGTTACTGACACACTAGTAGTATACGTGCATGTGTGTGAACTTTCACACGCTTATACACAGGCTCTATGACACTTCTTGTAACTTACGCAGTGCAAGCCCCACCGCAACACTAAACTCAGGACCAATCTCTTGTAGGACAGGACGCATAAACTCAGGCGCCTGCGCTTTTGCAAACGGGTCGGCCACCTTTACCTCAGCATCAAAGAAGGTTTTCGCAAATGGGCCGAGACCTTTCGCTACTCCCCCGCCTCCAGTCAAAATAACAGTTTCTATATTCTCCTTAGTTACCTCCTCATACTGTGTCTGTACACGCTTTGCCTCTTCAAAAATGCGTGCGTATATAAGTTCAATGGTTTTCTTGTCGTACGCGCCTTTACTGTCCAAGAATCCAAACTCTTTTTTAAGCGCTTCAGCCTTAGATACTGACATCCCGTGCGCACTTGAAATAGTACGTGTGACATCCTGTCCGCCCTGCGTAATGTTGTGCGAGCGAGCCACCACACCACGAGAAACTACGTATGTTTTTGTGGCAGACGCTCCAATATCAAGCACCAGGACAGGCTTCACCGGCTCATCAACACAGGCGCGTATCGTGCTAAAGATTTCAATCTCATAAAACGATGCCGTGAGCCCAGCGCCTCCGATAACTCCCTGCAACAGAGCAAGCTGGTCATTATGCACAGCAACAATCAATGCCTTTATAGTTGTTGGAGGCTCTGCACCTTCTCTAAGCGGTTCAGGAATAGCAAACCAGTCGAGCTGTACCTCGGATACCGGAACGGGAATATATTTTCTCGCTTCCAATTCAACGATAGTTCTCTGCTCATCAGGATTATCTTTTCGAGGAAGTTCAACCAAGGCCAGCAAAGAACGCGAAAATGGTATGGAAACCCCAGTATCAAGCGTTGTTACGTTCGCCTCCTTCATAAGGTCGCGAAGTGTCTCGGCAATCTTTTGCGCCCCAAGATTGGTTGCCTGCCCCACCTCAACACCAGCATAGGGTCCAAGGGCAAGCTCACCATAGGTCTCTAGTACGGCAGTCTCGCCCTGACGACGAAGTTGGACAACCTTAAGTGAAGAAGAACCAATATCAAGGCCCACAACACTCTTGTTTTTCTTTTTTCCAAAAAGGTCTGACAAGAAACTCATAGAGCGATTGTATCATGATAGGCATGTGGGTGATTCAACGTTTACTCGACATACTATTTGAAACACGAGCAACTGAGACGCTTGTCGCAAAGGCAACCGAGGCGGAGCTGTTTCAACTACTGCAACCTTCCCCACTCTTGAACATACCGGGGACTGCGCTCCTTTCGTATCGAAAGCCACTGGTGCGCGCACTAATTACTGAAGCAAAATTTCATGAAAACGAAAAAGCTATTTTGCTTCTCAGTCTCGTGCTTGCGTCCTATCTAGAAGAAGAGCTTTATGAACACCTGCTCACTCATAAAGAGCCACTCACTATTGTTCCTGTTCCCCTTTCAAAAAGACGCATGAGAGAACGTGGTTACAATCAAGTTGAGCGAATTGTCAGAGTCGCCCTCTCTCAAGTAACTGAGCCTCACGCCCGTATTTCCTATCTACTAACTCGCACACGAGACACCAGGCCACAAACACAACTGCGCAAGAGTGAACGACTAGAAAATGTGCGAGGCGCATTTACTACCAAGGAATCACTCTACGGAACGTCAGTACTCCTTATTGATGATGTAACAACTACAGGCGCCACACTTACGGAGGCACGGAAAGCACTCGAAACAGCGGGAGCAACGCAAATACAAGTCCTTTCTCTTGCACATTAGAAAAGACACCTTATATATGGTAGTTTAGCTCTTATACGGAGACGTGGCTGAGTGGTCGAAAGTACCTCACTGCTAACGAGGCGAGCCTTAACGGGTTCCGAGGGTTCGAATCCCTCCGTCTCCGCAGTTTAAAACGCAGTGTAAAACTGCGGAGACGAGTCCTGTTGGGAACAGGACGGGAGGGATTCGAAGATGTTGCGAGCATATTCTAGGAGCTTGCGAACTATAATATCCGCAACGTGCACGCCGAGACTTTAAAGGAGTAAAGCGACTATTAAAGTCCAAGTGCGGTTCTGAAAGAAGCCGCCTGATCCTGTATTTCATACATCTACCTCGCTCGGAATTAGTAATTAGAAGACTACTTACTTCTCCTCGCTCGTTGCTGTAAGGATCGAAAAGCGTAATCGCGGTCCCTCCGTCTCCGCAAAACAATGAGCCGGACACGAATGTGTTCGGCGATTGTGTTTTGCGAGAGAAACGGAGGGATTCGAAGAGACGGAGCGGGCACACAGCCAGCAGGCTGGGTCGCGAGTCGCGGACACGACCAAAACCGAGTGACGACGAGGTTTTGAGTTGCGGAAGAAAAGCGTAATCGCGGTCCCTCCGTCTCCGCCAATGAAACCGCCGTAAGGCAGTCTTTTCATTGGTGAAAACGGCAGTGTTTTAGCTGAAGTTAATCAAGAAGCTATACATACCCATACTGCACATTCCTTGAAGTGGAGCACCTTGAACTGGCGTGCCTAAGTCAATAACTTCTTCGCCGGTCTGTGGCAGAATTTTTTGATATCCAATTGACCTAATTACCAGAGACGAGGAGCAGTCATATGTACCATTTGTTTTTACAATTAGTTTTGTCGGAATCCCTGCCTTAGCGGTAGAGACTCTTGGAGCGTAGCCTCCTCTAGCCTCTATAGTTACGTACTGAATTCCCTCTCTAATTTCCACATTGTGCACTGACTCATCTCCCACTAAACCCAAATCGCCCTTTGTTGTGCCAGACAGCACAATTCCCGCAGCCAGGATGAGACTAAGGGTGATGATGCTTAATGCAGTTTTATTCATAATGAAATTATATAGTGAATAGTGGATTAATAATTCCAACACTTGCCATTCCAGCCAAAAGTGCGAAGAGTGCCAGACCAATTACCACAACTCCTGCAGTTTTGAAAAACAGAGGCGCGTGCTTTCCATGAGCAAATGATGCTGAACCAAATGAAAGAAAGAGAAGCATCGGCAGTGTGCCAAGGGCAAAAGCAAGCATGATGAGCATTCCCGAAACAAAAGACCCGCTTCCTAACGCTGACACCTGCATTGACTGCGTAAAACCACACGGCAGGAAAAAGGTAGCGAAACCAAGCGTGAGTGGCGTGAGTGTTTTGTGTTCAATACGTCTAAAGAAGTTGAACACACCTAATGGCAGAGCAATTTTATTCTTTTTAAACACGCCAATTAAATTCAAACCTAACACCAGCATCACGAGAGACGCCACAAGTCCCAAGATTGTGGTGAAGGTAAAACTAATACCCACAGCACCCCCTACAGCTCCGAGTATGCCTCCCAACACAGCAAAGCTTACAATTCTTCCCGCATGAAAGAGTAGGAACGTTTTTGTGTCACTTACGTTATCCTGAGATATTTTTGCAGAGAGAGACAAAACGAGCCCTCCCACAATAGCGAGACAGCTCGAAACAGAAGCAATAAGACCTATGATAAAACTCGTGGCAGGAGTAATTTGCCCTCCGATTCCAAGGTCAAGAATCCCTGATTTCTGCAACCAGAAGAAAAGCACAAGGATGCCAAGGCCGATTGGAAGCGCTCTCCACATAACACTATCCTTTTGCGCCTCTTTAACTGTTTTCTCAACGGTAAGCGTGTATCCGTTTGATTTAATTGCATCGGTGAGTGTGCGCGCTAACTCCAAAGGAGATTGTCTGCTCTCAGTTTCTATTTCTACAGTCTCTTTCTTCAAGTCAACTCGAACGTTATGTATCTGGTCTTGTTCATTCAAGGTGTCCTCAATCAAGATTTTGCACGAGGCACAGTGTGTTCCTGACACGTGAAAAATATATGTCTTCATACCTATAGTTTCTTACTTTTAATTCGTAATGAATTTGACACGACTGACACACTGGACATCGCCATGGCAAAACCTGCAAACACAGGATTCAAGAGCCACCCAAAAACGGGATAAAACACTCCCGCGGCAAGCGGGATGCCGACGATATTGTAAATAAATGCAAAGAACAGATTCTGCTTGATTCCTCGCATGGTGATTTTTGAAAGCTTGATTGCTTTAACGAGCTTTGACATGTCACCGCCAAGAAGTGTTATGCCCGCAGACTCAATCGCAACATCAGTGCCCGTACTCATTGCAATACCTACATCAGCCTGAGCGAGCGCAGGTGCGTCGTTCACACCATCACCCGCCATAGCAACAACGCGACCCTCTGCCTGAAGTTCCTGTATTTTCTTTAGCTTATCTTGTGGTAGTACATGGGCAACAACGTCATCAATGCCGACGAGAGCTCCGATGTGTTTTGCTGTCTTCTCATCGTCACCAGTGAGCATAACCACTTTGATTCCAAGGGCGTGCAAGTTTTTAATTGCCTCTTCTGATTCCGGCTTTATTTCATCTGCCACCATTACAAAACCAAGAACCTTTTCCTGTGTTGCAAGAACCACCGGTGTCTTTCCTTGTGAAGTAAACTCGTCAAGCCTTGTGGAATCAAAGGAAATACCAAGATCCTTAATAAGCGTTGCGTTCCCAGCAAAATATTCAATACCACTGATTGACCCCTTGAGTCCCTTACCCTGCACACTTTCAAAATGCGAGACATCCGATACAGGAATATGCTTCTCTTGTGCATAGTTTACGATTGCGTGCGCAATTGGGTGCTCGGACTTCTTTTCAAGCGAAGCAAGAATTGATACGAGCTTCTCAGGTTTGAGATCTGACAGGTTTTGTATATCAATGAGTGTCGGTTTGCCTTTTGTAATTGTGCCTGTTTTATCAACAACAACAGTATCGACCTTGTGGAGTTTCTCGAGAGTGGCAGCATCCTTGATGAGTATTCCCTCTTTTGCACCCTTACCAACTCCGACAATTATTGCAGTTGGAGTAGCAAGACCGAGCGCGCACGGACAGGCAATAACGAGAACACCCACAAATGACACAAGGCCAAATGAAAGCGCCTGAGAAAAACCTATATACGGCGACCCTACAATGAGCCATGTGCCAAGGGAGAGAAAGGCAATGATGAGCACAATAGGTACAAAGATTGCTGATATTTTATCTGCCAGTGCTTGTATTGGTGCCTTACTGCCTTGAGCGTCCTCAACCATTGCAATGATCTGAGCGAGCAAGGTCTCTCTTCCAACTCTGGTAGCTCTAAATATAAATGACCCGTTCGTATTTATCGTTCCAGATACCACGCTGTCACCAATCATTTTTTCTGCTGGCATCGGCTCTCCGGTAACCATGGACTCATCAACAAAAGAAGACCCCTCGGTGATAACACCATCAACGGGAATTTTCGCACCCGGCTTCACCGTAAGTAAGTCACCGTGTTTTACATCGGCCACATCAATCTCAATTTCCTTTCCGTCACGAACCACCAGGGCCGTTTTTGCCTGGAGCGTAAGAAGTTTCTCAATTGCATCTCCTGTCCTTATTTTTGAGCGAGCTTCCAAGTACTTACCAAGAGCGATAAAGGTAATGACTACTATCGTCACATCGTAGTACTGATACTCAACATTAATAAACGGACTGAGAACATCCTCAAAAGCGCTGACGGTGAAACTATATAAGAAAGCAGCGACGGTGCCGATACCAATAAGCGTATCCATGTTCGCCTTGCCATAGCGAAGAAATCTGTAAAAGCCCAGAAGATAGGGCTTCCCTACGACAAACAAAATATACGTCGCAAATATCGGAAGAAGATGATGGAAAAACTCCTTGAGGGTGTAGCTCATGGGGGAAACAATGCTGTACTCAGCCAAAATGTCGAAGCCCATAATCACGGCAGCAAAAACTGCAAGAGGAATGGCAGAGAGCACCCTTTTTCTCATGTCCTCAACTTCAGCAAGCTTTTCCTTTTTTGATTGATTCAATCCCAAGTGAGCTCTGTGCTCGTCTGCTGACATGCCCATTTCTTCGGCCGAAGCAGGAACATCAAGCGAGTATCCGAGCGGTTCAATATGTTTGGAGAGATCGTGAGGATTGGTTTTTGAGGAATCAAAAGAAATTTTTGCTTTCTCAGTACCGTAGTTCACTTCAGCTAGGTGTACCCCTTCAACCTTCTTAAGAGTCTTTTCAATAACTGAAGAGCATGAGGCACAATGCATTCCCTTTACTGCGTATGTTTGCGTGTGCATACCTTATTTTCGTTTAAGTTTGTACACTTTTAAAATTTCCTGCTTCGCTTTTTCAGTTTTCCCAGCTTTTACTTGATTCAGAATGCACCCACCGAGATGGTTTTCAAGCAAAATATCTTCAACATTAGAGAGCCCCTGTTTAACAGCGGATGTTTGCGTAATCACATCAATGCAGTAGGTGTCGTTCTCAACCAATTTTTGCAGACCCCGGATCTGACCTTCAATACGCTTTAGTCTTTGTACAATTTTTTTCTTGCGCTCGTCCTCCATGTATTTCATATCTGTATGGTATACCCCCCAGGGGGTATACGTCAATGCGCATGAAATCGAAAGACAAGTCTCTACTGGTGCGAAAAAGTATGCGACAACGGCGCGACCCCTAGGTCGCGCCGTTTCTTTTTATCTCTCAAAACCCTCCACTTCCTTCTGCTACACTATCCCTATTACCCCTCTATCAACGTACCCATGAAAAAGCTCATTGCTATCTTGATTGTTGTTTTGATTGCTGGTGCTGGCGTTGTCTACGTACAAACACAGGAGGTTCGTGCCCCGGAAGCTACAATAACCACAGAGACACCGAGCGCTTCCGAACAGAAGTCTCCTGGTTCCCCTATTTCGCACACCATTATCTATGATGGCCAAGGATTCTCTCCCACCACGCTTACGGTAAAGGCAGGCGAAACCGTTACCTTTGTTAATCAATCAACACGAGGCATGTGGGTTGGTGCTGACGAGCATCCAACACACACAAGCTATGACGGCTCATCAACAAGCCAGCACTGCGGAAAGACAGGTCCTGTAGATGCAACAGTCTTTGACCAATGCATCGCAGTTCAAAATGGCGGAAGCTGGTCATTCACCTTTACCAAGGTCGGCAGTTTTGACTTCCACAATCACGTAGCCGGAGGTGCCCACGGTACCGTTGTGGTTGAGTAAGTATGATAGTGCCTCGCGTATCAGTGCCTGAACTTGTGCTTCGTGCGTCTCTCGCCTTCTCCTTTATTTATCCACCCATTGCGGCGTTCATAAAGCCCTATGACTGGGTCGGCTACATCCCAACAGCACTACAAGACATCGTTGCACCACACACGATACTGTTCTTGCACGGCATTGGTCTTATTGAGATTGCACTCGCAGTTTGGATTATGTTTGGAAAGAGAATCTTTGCTCCAAGTGTTGTCGCCGGTGCATTCCTTGTTGCCATCGTGATAATGAATCCAAGCCAGTTTGATATTCTGTTCCGTGACGTGTCCCTTGTAGGTATTGCCCTTGCCCTTATATACCTGCATCGCCCAAAGAAACACCATGGTACGTAAATCAGCAGGAGGCATTGTGCTGGGGCGCGGGGGGACCATCGTTCTCGTACGCAACCAAACGAGTACCAAGTGGTTTTTCCCTAAAGGCGGAATTGATGCGGGCGAAGACGATGAGACTGCTGCGCGCAGAGAAATTGAGGAGGAAGTAGGACTCACTAACCTTGAGTACATTGGTGACCTTGGCACTTATGCTCGTCCACGCATTCACAAAGACGGAACGTATGACCTGAGCGAGATGAAGGAGATACACATGTTTCTCTTCAGTATGGACGAGTCAGAGACACCTACTGCATCACATGAAATTGCTGAAGCGCGTCTTGCGCCGTATATGGATGTAGCTGAATTACTTGAGGACGCAAAAGATAAGGTTTGGTTTATGAGCGTATTTCGAAGAATTCAAGAAGGCATCCAGCGCGACTAGAGGACTTGCGTGTGCATGAAGAGAAAAATACCGATTGGCAAAACCCATGCGAACCAGTCAATAAACCCTTTCTTAAGTAGCTGTCCGTATTTCCTTGGATGCACGTAAAACTCTTGATACGTCACTGCAAGCACTGCAGAAACTAAAAGAACATACAATGCCACCTCGCTTCCGAACAAACGCTCAGACAGCACGGCAGAAAAAACAATAAAAAATACGGAACCTATGAAGTGGAATGTCTCACGGTAAGCGACGAGCTTGTACCCGAAATGTCCTTTACCATACTTCTTAAGAGCGAGGTGAAGTTCGTGGTTGTATGCGCGCAATCCTCGAATCTTCCTACCGCGAGACTTATAGGAAAATGGATAGAGGAAATCAGGTATTTCAACCAAGGTCTCATACCATGTGAGCTTCCGCTTCTTTTTCATTCTCCTAGTATACGACCTCTACCTAATAGCTTTTGCCACAACATCAACAACTCCCTTATGTAATACATCAGGAATGATTTCTTTTGCTGTTGGGTTTTTCACGAGTGAAGCAAGCGCCTTTGCTGCGCGTAATTTTGATTCATCGGTGATTTGTCGCACTCCCTTTGAAAGCGCTCCCTTAAATACTCCCGGAAACACGAGTGCATTATTAATCTGATTAGGAAAATCAGAACGACCGGTAGCAACCACAAAGGCACCCCCTGAAAGCGCCTCCTCGGGCAAAATCTCCGGGACAGGATTTGAAAGCGCGAAGACGATTGCTCTTGGAGCCATCACCTCCACATCTTCTTTAGTAATAAGATTTGGACCAGAAACTCCCACAACTACATCTGCATTTGTGAGCGCATCTCTAAGTGAGCCCTCAATGTTTCTTGGATTCGTGATTGAAGCAAGGGATTTCTTTTCAGGAGAAAGGTCCTTGCGCTTTTTGAAAATAATTCCTTGTCTATCAAGAACCGTAACATCTTCAATACCAGCAAGAAGCAGGAGTTTTGCCGTAGCCGTTCCAGCAGCGCCCGCACCAATAACAGCGACGCGAAGTTTTTTCATATTTTTCTTAACCACCTTTGAGGCGTTCATGAGTCCCGCAAGCACGACAATTGCCGTTCCGTGCTGATCGTCATGCATAACAGGAATAGAAAGCTCTTTCTTTAGACGCTCTTCAACAAGAAAACACTCAGGAGCTTTAATGTCCTCAAGATTGATTCCACCGAAGGATGGCGCGATGGCTTTTACAACACGGATGATTTCCTCTGCGCGTTCTTCCGTTGAGATATCTTTTCGTGAAGGCAAATCAAGAACAAGAGGCCACGCGTCAATTCCTGCCTTCTCTTTAAAAATAAGCGCCTTCCCTTCCATCACTGGAAGCGCACCATACGGACCAATATTTCCAAGACCGAGCACCGCTGAGCCATCAGACACAACCGCAACACTGTTTTTCTTTACTGAGTACACGCGCGCTTCTTCAGGATGCTTTGCGAGATGAGTGGAAACAGTTCCCACGCCAGGAGTGTAAAAAAGTGAAAAGTCCTGCTTCTTCTTGAGAGAGACCTTCGCCTTTGTCTCTATTTTTCCTCCTACCTTCCTATGTGCGTCGAGAATTGCCTCTTGTTCCTTCTTTGTCATAGCTATGAGTATACGCGAGCTCTCACAAAGAGCCTGTGCACAAACGCTACGGGCACCTTTTTTAATATTGACAAATATGTTATATAATGTTATACTATATATGGTTTGAACCGCTGGGGTTCAATGTTCCAAAGGACTAAGCCCATGAAGAAGATTCTGCTCGCCGCCGTTGCGGCCTGTGTCTTTTCCGCCGCCCCCGCCATGGCCTTCGCCGGCGACCTGAATCGGGAGAGCACCCGGCTCCCCGACGGCTCCACGCTGATCGTCATCACGACCAAGCAAGGCGGTCTCGCCGCCCCGAGCTCCTCGACCGTGACGCGCTTCCTCTGCCCCGTGCAGGGACCCTGCGTCATCCTGGGCTCGGACGCCTTCAGCCAGGACGGCATCTTCGCCGGCCTGCCCGGCGACGTCGTCCGCGCGGTCGGCATGCGTGAGTTCGGGCGCTCGCTCCGTCCCTCGACGAGCGAGACCTACGTCTCGTCCTACAGCGACAGCAGTTCGGCCTCGGGCGCCAACGCGAACGCTCAGCAAGGCCAGTGCTCTGGCGGTCTGCTCTGCACGGTCGAGCCGTCGAACGAATCGGATGTCGACATCAACGGTGGCGACAGCTACGACGAAAGCGGCGGCAAGGGCTGATCTTTCCACTACTACCCTTCGGGGAATGTAGAAACGGGCCTCTTTCGGAAACGAAAGAGGCCTATTTCTTTTTGCTACTAACGTTAGTACGTAACGGAAAAATCCTTACTTACTCCCTGCGCGAGAGCTGTGCTTTCTCCATTTTCGTTAAATGGTGTCTGAAGCACGAGCACCATGTAGTACGTGCCAGCAGAAAGCGTACTTCCATCATTACCGAGACTGCCTACAGTCCATTTCCCTTTCTTCTTTTTAATTTCTTTCACCGTCATATGCTCCTTAATTGTTTGAACAGTAAATCCAGAGTTACTTTTTGCATACACAGCGAGCTCTCCTTCAAGATTTGGAAACGATTTTAGACGCTCTTCGAGAGAGCCTTTATCGGGATTATTTCCCCAACGAATCGTATACTCTTGCCCAACTACAACTTCCTTTGGAACAAGAAGCTTCAGCGTGACTTCATTTGAAGCTGTTGGAAGTGCAATTGGAAGTGACGCGCTTACTGACTCATTTGTATATTTACTTAAACAATTGATGCCAACATACGGAGCCACAAACGTGCTTGGGTATACTCTAAGCTTTTTCTCACCACGAGCTTTTACAGAGACCATCACCCCAGCTTTCTTTCCTGGATAATACAGAGAGCACTCTTTTACATCAGACCCTTCCCACTCAACACGTACAGTGCCTCCATTTGGGACAATGCTTGTTGTCTTGGCTTGAATACTTACAGAAGGCGCAGATGACGCGTGCACACCAAAAGGAACGGTCGCACCCAAAACAAGCACTGTAGCAACGAGTAAGCGAAGATTGGACATAGTAAATAGGTTATGTCCCCAAAGTGTACCAATCACAAGGAATTCTGTCAGATTGAATCCCCTGCACCGACAACTCGTGTCTTCACGTATACTATTTAGGACATGGAGCCAGGCGACCTTATAGAAAAGCATTTCACCCGGCTTAAGCCTGATCAGAAGAAAGCGCTTCAGAAATTAGGCATTGTAACTATTGCCGACCTCCTGTATCACTTCCCAGCGCGTTACGAGAACGCTGGCCCTACAGGAACCATTGCCTCACTTCAAGCCGGCACGGAAGCCACACTATTTGGAACTATTAGAAAACCTGAGACCAGAAAGACTTGGAAGGGACGTCTACCTGTAGCTGAAGCGTGGCTTGAGGACGCTTCGGGACGCATTAAGCTTCGCTGGTTTTCCCAGCCCTATATCGCCAAAACACTTCACGAGGGTATGGTCGTGAAGGTGCACGGCAAAGCCACCGGCACAGGTGAGAAACTCTATCTTGCAAACCCCACCGTTGAGCGTGCTGAAGTTTCTCCTGAAGCCGTGCACGAATCACTTTTTACGGACGCTTCGGGTGAGACCGTGGACACACTCTACGCGGTCTATCCTGAGAGCAAAGGTATTTCTTCTTTGTGGTTTTCACATGCGGTAAAGAAAGTCTTTCCGAAACTTGCTGAGGATTCGCTTGAGGACCCTATCCCAGAAGATATCCGTGAGCGCTACAACCTTCCGCCACTTAGAAGTGCAATCATCTTTATGCACACACCAAGAAGCATCAAAGATGCTGAGGCAGCGCGTAAACGGTTTGCCTTTCAGGAAGTATTTTGTATCCAACTTTCTGTTGGTCGCCTGAAGCAATCAGCACTCAAGGAAGAGGCGCTTCCTATTGATGTAGACCGAGAGCGTTTGGACGCCTTTGTGAAATCATTCCCGTTCCCGGCAACCGATGCACAGAACCGTGCCATTGAGGACATTATGGAAAGTTTTTCTAAGGGTCACCCTATGCGACGACTCTTGGAGGGAGACGTGGGTAGTGGAAAGACCGCCGTAGCAGCAGCCACAGCCTATACCGTTGCCACTTCTCGTCCGAAAGGACGAGTTGCAGGCACGCTACAAGTTGCGTATCTCTGTCCTACTGAAATTCTTGCGAAACAACACTTCTCTACCTTTGTCTCACACTTCAAGGACCACCCAATTCCTATTGGCCTTATCACAGGAAGTGAGTGTAGGAAGTTCCCATCAAAAATTAAGAAAGAGGAATCCACAAAAATTTCTCGTGCGCAGTTTTCTAAATGGGTTGCAAATGGAGAAATTCCTATTGTCATTGGCACACATGCTCTCGTGTATAAATCACTTGCCTTCAAACACCTCGCCTACACGATTATTGATGAACAGCACCGCTTCGGTACGATGCATCGCCAGAAACTGACGCAAAAGGGTGGCGTGTCACCACACCTACTTTCAATGACCGCAACGCCCATTCCGCGCACTCTTGCGCTTACTATTTACGGCGACCTCGATCTCACCGTTCTCGACCAGCTTCCCCTTGGACGAAAGCCAGTCATCACAGAAGTACTTGCGCCAGAAAAGCGAAATGTTGCCTATGAACGAGTTCGCCAAGAACTCGCCCTTGGTCGCCAGGCCTATGTAATTTGCCCTCGCATTGACGAACCAGACCCGACTAAGGAAATGGCGCTTCAAGCAAAGTCAGTGAAAGCAGAGGCCGTCCGCCTACAGGAAGAAATATTTCCAACTATTCCTATTGGCATACTGCACAGCAAGATGACACCGATTGAGAAAGAACGCGCCATGGAACTCTTTAATCGCGGTGAAACAAAAATACTCGTAGCAACATCAGTTGTTGAAGTGGGTGTGAACGTACCGAATGCAACGGTCATTTTAATTGAGGGTGCTGAACGATTTGGACTTTCTCAACTTCACCAATTGCGAGGACGTGTCATTCGTTCAAGCCATCAAGCGTACTGCTTTGCTCTTCCGGAAAGTTACGGTGAAGCAACCAAAAACCGCATGAAGGCACTCACGACGGCAAAGAATGGTTTTGAACTTGCAGAATACGACCTTTCGCTTCGCGGTGCCGGAGAACTCACGGGTGCTCGGCAGTGGGGTGTCTCAGATATTGCTATGGAAGCACTCAGAAATATCAAAATGGTTGAAGCGGCGAGGAAAGAAGCTGGCGCACTACTTGAGCGAGACCCGAATCTAGTGACCATTCCTCCGTCCCTTCACGACCGTCTCCGTCACGCCGAAGGTATTCATTTTGAATAGTTTATTTACAGACCCTGATTCGTCACGTATTCTCAACGTAATGTTGAAGAAAATTGCTATTGGGATTGTCTGTTTATTTGCACTTATTGGTTTCGTCCTTGTCGCAGGGTATTTCGCCGTTACCTTTGGTCTCACTAATGAGGAAGGAATCATCGACAGTCAACGTGAAGCATTTCTTGGTGAAGTGAACCTCAAAGATTCAGTGCCTGTGCAGGACTGGGAGAACTCAGAGGAGTGGGCAGTTATTGATAGCGCAGTACGTCGCGATATCACTGTACTGAATCGTGCGGCAGCTGATGCGCAGGTCTCGCCCCGACTTATAGTTTCAAGTCTCGTAGCAGAGCAACTACGCCTTTTCTTTACTGAGCGCGAAGCATACAAAAAATGGTTTTATCCACTCAAGATTCTCGGACCTCAATCGCAGTTCTCATGGGGTGTGATGGGCATGAAAGAGGAGACTGCGATTGAGGTTGAGAAGAATCTGAAAGACTCCACCTCTCCGTATTACCTTGGTAGTGAGTTTGAACATTTGCTTGATTTCAAAACAGCAGATGTTGAGACCGAGCGCTTTACACGCATGACTGACCAGCACGACCACTACTGGAGTTATCTCTATGCGGGACTTTTTCTTAAACAAATCATGGCGCAATGGGAAAAGGCAGGATTCCCTATTAATGACCGTCCTGAGATTCTCTCGACGCTCTACAATATCGGTTTTAAGTATTCAAACCCAAATGCAAATCCCCAAGTAGGCGGTGCGGGACTTACAATCGCTGGCAAAGAGTACAGCTTTGGTGGTATTGCTTCAGACTTCTATAAGAGCGATCTTCTTATTGACGTTCTCCCTCGCCCGTAACGTCACCTTCACCTCTTTCTTCAAGAGCGCTGTACCTTCGGGTGAGTCTCTCCATCCGCGGTGGAGTATGATGGCGAAATCCAAAATTTGAAAATACACCTGGCTGAACGGTCTTAGGTAGATTAAACACAAATTCGTTTTCAGTGCCTGGTACAGGAACCCAACCTCGACGTTCATACATGCCTATTGCAGGCGAATTCGGGTCAAGTTCAGCAATGCCCTCACGCAACACCCCTGTCTTCCCCTTCTGTTTAAGCATTGACTCAACCTTATCCATAAGCGCACTACCATACCCCATTCCTCGTTTGTCTTCATTTATGTAGAGCATGCCAAGTTCGTAGCCGGGTACTGGTTTTGAGAAATATACGAGCTTTGCATATCCAACAGACTCACCATTAACCTCCAAATCAATATCGTGTTGCGCAGGAAGTTCTGGAGAAGCTTCCTTTGGACGCAAATGGTTAACGTGCACAGATTCCTGTTTTGGTTTTTCTTGTCCTCCATTTCCACCTCCTGACTCAATAGACATACGAAAAGTATATCTCACAAAAAGTGCGTCCACTTGGACTCGAACCAAGGACCGCCGAGGTATAAGCTCGGTGCTCTAACCAACTGAGCTATGGACGCCCACACACTTTACACCAAAATACAGGAGTCTGCAGAGTATTGACGACTCTCAAATCTGACGTAGTGTGCTACTAGAACAGCACTACAAAACACGGGAGAAAACCATGGAAACCCAGGGTAGGCTTACGTACCAAAAAAACTTCGGCTATTACTGGATCACTGGTCTTAGCAAAATATTCTTCGTCCTACTGTGTGCTCTGTTTGGGGGCGCGATTCTCGCACTATTCCCTGTTATGTTCGCGGCAGTGATGCTGATTGCGCCACTAAGAAGCACTGCGGACTCAGCGACGAGCGCACAAGATGCTGGCATTACCATCTTCGGTTGCCTGGTCACAAACCTCAGTCTAATCGCACTCTTCATGGGCTTTGTGGCTGGGGATTGGATTTGGGCCTTATGCTTCTTTGGCCTCTACGGCGGTGTATGCGCCGTAGCCGCAGGTCTCATTGGTATCATGGTGCTCACGTACGAGTCATCCGCTGATAAAAGCGAGCGTCTTGAATCAGAGTATGACAGCGGATTTGCGTAAATGATTACGCAAAACGGCGATGTTCCAAAGGAACATCGCCGTTTTGACTTTCCCTACACTTACGACTTTTGCACAGTTTCGTTTATGAGGAAGGTGTCTTCATCTTCGCTTACTTTTGGAGTAATACCGTTCACAATAAGAATCTTTTCAAACTCTTCGCGTTCAAGTGTCTCTACGTCAATAAGTTTAAGTGCGATTGCATCAAGCACGCTTCGGTGCTCGGTAATAACTGCAAGCGCTTTCTCTCGTCCTTCTTCAAGTAGGCGCGTTACTTCAGCGTCAATCTTTGCTGAAACGTCTTGTGAGTATGGCTCGTTACCGTATCCGCCACGATCAGCAGAGAATGCTACAGGTCCCACCTTTCCTGACATACCCCACTTAGACACCATGTCGCGCGCGAGTGATGTTGCTACCGCCAAATCATTTGAAGGACCAGTGGTGAGGTCTCCAAAAATCATTTCCTCAGCAACATACCCTCCAAGAGAGACTGCGATGTCTGCGATAAACTCCTTGCGAGACTGCATCTTCTTATCTTCAAATGGGAGTTTGAGCGTGTACCCTCCTGCCCGTCCTCTACTGATGATTGAGATTTTATGTACTGGATCAGCTTCAGGAATGATAGTTGAAACAAGCGCATGTCCTGCTTCGTGGTATGCAGTCAATCGCTTCTCCTTCTTTGAAAGAAGATGGCTCTTTCTCTCAGGACCAAGCATCACCTTTTCAATAGAACGGATGAGGTCAAACTGTGTAATCTCTTTGCGCTCCTCGCGTGCTGCAAGAATCGCCCCCTCATTCATAAGTGAGTAGAGCTCAGCTCCTGAGAACCCTGGAGTACGTTCTGAAATGACTTCCAGATTAACGTCAGGACCAAATGGCTTCTTGCGTGCGTGCACCTTGAGAATCTCTAGACGGTCCTTACGGTCAGGAAGATCAATCATGACACGTCTGTCAAAACGTCCTGGACGAAGAAGTGCTGGGTCAAGCACGTCAGGACGGTTGGTTGCCGCCATCACAATTACCTTTTCAGCGGGGTCAAAGCCATCCATCTCAACGAGAATTTGGTTGAGTGTCTGCTCGCGTTCATCGTTTCCGCCACCCACACCAGCACCACGCACACGTCCAACAGCATCAATCTCATCCACGAAGATAATTGCCGGTGACATCTTCTTAGCAAGCTGGAACAAGTCGCGTACACGAGAAGCGCCCACGCCAACAAACATCTCCACAAACTCCGAACCTGATATGGAGAAGAATGGAACACCAGCTTCGCCAGCAACTGCGCGCGCAAGCAAGGTCTTTCCAGTACCTGGAGCTCCCATCAAGAGAATTCCCTTTGGAATACGGGCTCCAATATCAAGAAACTTCTTTGGGTTTTTGAGGAAGTCTACAATTTCTAATAGCTCTTCCTTTGCCTCTTTGGCACCAGCAACGTCCGCAAACGTAACGCGCTGAGTCGTATCAGCCGGGTCAATCATTCGGGCCTTAGACTGTCCAAACGTGAGTGCCTGTACACCTGCACCCTTCACCTGACGTGCGAGGAACCAGAAGATGAAGATAAGGAAGAGAACAGGAATGAGGAGAGGGCCAAAGGTCAGAAACCAAAAGCGCCATCCTGACTCACTCTTAATGGTGAGCGCTACCGCTGAAATTTGTTCTGGAGTTGCGCCGTAGCTTTGAAGTGTTTCTGGAAGTGATGAGTCAGGGTCTTTCTTAGCAGTCTTCTCTACGCCATCCTTATAGGTAAGGGTAAGGTCGCTTCCAGACACGACAATCGTGGTGACGTCCCCTGCCTTCACGTCTGTCGCAATCTGCGAGAGACCAATTTCTTCCTTCTTCGTAACATTTCCCACGATGAGCGTGTACACACTCATCAATACAAAGAAGATAGCAAGGGTCGTAATGAGACTCGTAAAGAACCCGCCATTCTTTGGCAGGTGCATGTGCGGAAGGTTCATCGGGTTTTTCTTCCCTTTTTCGTTCTTTTTAATAGGTACTTTCTTTTTTGGGGTAGGAGCCATAATAAAGACACTATACAATAGGCGTACGCTTCATGAAAATTTCTGACAATCTCGCCATCATCACCTCAGGAGGAGGTATGAAATGTGCCTATAGTGCGGGCGCCATACATGCTCTTGCAACAGAGCTTGATATCACGCGCCCTGACATCTACGTGAGTGCCTCAGGCTCTACGGGGACCATGTTCTACTACCTCGCTCAGCAGTATGACGACATAGAGAAAATCTGGACCCGCTACCTTCCTTCCCCACACTTCATTCGCTACGCCCCATTCCCCGCCCTTCGTATTAATTATTTGATTGATACCGTCGCAAAAAAATATCTGCCTCTTGATGTGGAGAAAGTGGAGTATTCACCGACAAAGTTTTTCATGCCCGTGACCGACAGTGAGAGTGGTGAGACACGATTCTTGAATAAGGGTTTATGGTTTAACCCTTACGAGATGGTCCGTGCGGCAACAGCGATACCTATTTTCTACAACAAGAACGTATGGCTTGGCGGGCGCAATTACCTTGATGGCGATTTCTCTACAAGTACGAATGCTCTTGTACAAAAAGCGATTGCTGAAGGCGCTACTCGTATTTTGTGTATTTCAAATACTGACTCACCCTCTGAAACACGAAAATCAATTCTTCGTGCATATGGTCGTCTGTTGAAGCCAGGACTGCGCAAAGCACTTATGGACGACCTCGCTGATGATCAGGCCATTCACATTCCAGAGGGCGTGCAGTATGTATGTCTCTCTCCAAGCTCTACCCTTCCTGCCGTTCTCTACTCACGCGAGCCGCGAAAGATTAAGGAGGCATTTTATATGGGACGAGAGGACCTGCTTGCCAAAGCAGAGGAAATACGGGCATTATTTACAGCATGATTCTCCTCGAGAACAAAAAGGTGCGACTTCGCTACTCCGTACTTGAAACGTACTCCGCTGGAATGGAGCTTTTAGGGGGAGAGGTGAAATCGCTACGAGCTCACCACGGCTCATTAGACGGCGCGCGCATCATTGTGCGTGCGGGTGAGGCATACCTTATAGGGGCCACGATTCCTCCCTACCAAATCAAGAACACTCCTGAAAATTATGACCCTGAGCGTACACGAAGAATATTGCTCTCTAAGAAAGAAATAGCAGAGTTAGCAGACGCAGAATCCAAGAAGGGCTTGACAATAGTGCCACTTGAGGTGTATAATAATAGGTACGTAAAGCTCCGCATCGCCATTGTAAAAGGTAAAAGCAAGGTAGATAAGCGTGAAGATCTCAAGAAGGCAGACGCCGCACGCGACATCGACCGCGCACTTAAGACAAAAGGTCGCGTGTAGTAGACTAAGTGCTAGACGGAAGTTCGCAGAATGTGTTTAAGACACTTGAACGTATTCTGGGGGTGACCGGTTTTGACGGTCTTGTACTTTGAAAGACGTGCGACGCGATGGAAGCTTGCTGACCATCTAAAAACACAAGCACCAATACGTGCAAACACTACTGTTGCACGCGCAAAGAGCATCCTCTCACCTTTTCAGATGAAGGACTTTGCGTTCGCCTACGCTCGCGCTTAAACGCCCCAGTGTAGTCGACGTCTCACCATCTCCGGTTTCTGTAGCGGGATGATGGGGCGGAATCTTCTACAGAATCGATATCAGCTCGCCTTGACTGCGTATCTAAATTAAGAGGCTCGGACAGATGAGGCTTAGTCTTCATTCCTACTCACTGTCGACACCCGAAAAAAGACTACGCGTCGTAGACTCGCTTTCAAAGCTCGATTCGGACGGGGATTCAATTTCCCCCACCTCCACAAAAAGTATCCGCCCGTAAGGGCGGTTTTACTTTTCCTTATTGTCTATAGTACAAACTTAAATCTCAACCTCCGTTGTAAATCCGCCATGCGCGAAGCGCTTCATGTCAAAAGGCATGGGCATTTCCTTTCCTGCATACTTCTCATCAAAATACGCCATCGCTTTTTTGTTAACGATGTTACGGTCAGCCTTTGACTTGTACACGATGAAAGAAAACCACACCTCCTCGTCTTCCTTTACCTTTGCCATTTTGGGAAACGTAAAAGTGACATGCTCGGGCGTCATGTCAGTTCCCCGACACTCTTTGTAGTCTAGGGCGCCAAACTTCTTCCACACGCCCGCTGCTTCTTTTGCAATCTTCTTATAGACCGCTCTTTTATCTTTTGGAATTGAGAACACAAAACCATCAACGTACGTTGCCATAGAAATACAAAGACTAGGGAGTAATGCCTAGAGTATACGTTTTCTTATCTGTGCGAGCAAAAAAGAGGTTTTTTCTATTGGCTGTTACGAGCAATTGAAACTTCAAACAGTTCAGGAAGTGGCGGATGATGAGCATCCATTGCCTCAACAAATTCTTCCTTTGGCAAAAGGAAACGTGGATTATGCAATCGCTCGTCTCCAATTGTTGAATGTGTGCGTCCTTTATAGTCGTGGGCAGGATACACTACCGTTGAATCAGGAAGTGCTCCAAACACATCGTGAAGTGACGTATAGAGTGCGTCGCTATCGCCTAATTGGAAATCGGTCCTTCCCGTTCCGCCAATCAGTAGTGCGTCTCCAGTGAACACAGCGTCTGATGTGTGTACGGAAATACTTTCATTAGTATGTCCCGGAGTTGCGCTCACTGTAAGCGTTTCTCCTCCAAGAGAGAGCGATTCCCCACCACGCACAGCCTGGTCCTTAAGTAATGAGGGTGCGAGAGCATGACGCACTAAGATGGCTCCTGTTGCTTCCCGCAAACGTTTTGCTGAGGAAACATGGTCTGCGTGCGTATGGGTTTCGATAATATAACGGAGTGTTGCGTTATGTTCCTCAAGATGACTACGGTACACATCGTCCGCAATTTCGTCTGAAGGATCAATCAAGACCGCTTCTCGAGAGACTGGCTCAATCACGATATAGGAAAGGCATCCACGTGCTGAATGGAAAGGATAGTAGTTCATCATACGAGAGGTAGATTAGCGTTTGACCACGCGATAATACCGCCATCGACATTTTTCGCATGAGTCATACCGAGACTGTGTAATATGTTTGTCGCCATTGCACTTCTGCCACCTGAGCGACATATCACGTGAATTGACGTGTATGTGCTCAAGCGATGTGCTTCAGACCCTAAGCGATCAAGGGGAATATTGAGTGAGCCGGGAATGCCTGTTTCCGAAACTTCCTCTATCGTGCGCACATCAAGCAAACAGTGTCCGTTCTCTTCAATGCGCGTGTGTGCGTCATGTACCGATATGGTGTGGGGCGAGGGTGAGAATCCAAACATACAGCAGAGTACTACGCGAGCGTAAACGCCGTGCTAATAATCTGGTCCACACGCGCAGTTAGCTGTGTAGCACCCTTCCCCTCGCGAATGCACTGCTTTGCGTATGCGCGCGCGAACGCTTCTCCAAAACGCTTTAATCCATTGGTTGCCGCCTTAAGCTGATAGAGCGTCTGAGTACAGTCATCAGTATTCCCTTCCTCAAGAGAACGTTTAAGCGCATTAATTTGTCCTTCTACTCGGTTCAATCTTTGTACCAGCTCGCGGGTAGTGTCAGTAGTCTTTTTCATACACCAAAAGTATACCATATACCCCCCTGGGGTATGCAAGTCTGCGCTCGCGTTTACGAAAACTGTTCTCAGCAAAACTCTTACCCTATATGGTTTAGCGACTCTACGCGTTTATGGTGCCGTCCTTCCATCTTCCTGAAAGCTTTCATATCACCACCACGCAAACGCATGAAGGCAAAGTTCACGTCAGCAAATCGTATGAAATCTCGCTCCGCGTCTTCAGTTCGCTCAAGGAGACGAATAAGCTCGTAGTATTTTTCTTTAGGAGTTAGGCTCTCTTTCGCAAGTGCTTGAATCTTCTCTATGAAGCGCACAAATGTGGCATTCGGTGCATCGTGCACACTCAAACTTTCAGCAAATCCCTCTGCGAGCGAGACACACTCTTCTACGCCGTCTGAGAGATAGCACACCTTCTTATCCTGCTCAAAACCATTTAACGTAGCGTACGTCCAGCTGGCCATATTTTCTGCATCAATGAGTCCCGAGAGCCAGTAGTCGAACTGGTCGCTTTTAAGCCCGAAGAATCGGCGATAGTAGCCGAGTGCCTGTTCCCTATTCGTAATCAGTGCGCGGTCATGGGCGATGACGTCGTACCGCGTAATGCAGTGCATAGCGACATCCACCATTTTATTCTTTCGATTGATTTTTGCTGCGGAGTAACCGACGACAAGAGCAATAACGAGGGCACCAATCGGGAGGAGTGCGGTAACCACATTCGATATATATTCTGCAGTTTCGATAATCATGATTGGGTGTTTCCTAAATAGTAACCGGGCGTGAGCCGTATATACTAGGAACATGGTAAAACGTCTTTTAAAAAAACTTGTAGTCGCACTTCTATTTCTTCTGGCATTTTTTGGGTTCTATCTACTCTCTAAAACTCCCGAAACTGACCGAACGTGGCTTCCTGAGCAAGCAGAGACAGCGACGGTCACGCGCGAGGGCGACATGGTCACCATTCACAATCTGCGTGATTGGACCTATGACGCAGAAAGGCCTCTTGAAACTACCTGGACGAGCAAGACCATTAACCCAGACGACATTGAGCGCACCTGGTTTATCATTGAGCCGTTTGCTGACTGGAAAGCAGTTGGCCATACCTTCCTCTCCTTTCAACTTGTGAGTGGTGAAGTAATTTCATTTTCTGTTGAGGCGCGTCGTGAACAAGGCGAAGAGTACAAGGCCACAAAAGGTCTCGTGCGTGAGTATGAACTCTCCTACCAGTGGGGTACCGAACGCGATTTTGTAACGCGTCGCCTTATCTACCTCAACCATCCTCTCAGGCTCTACCCCATGACTCTTTCGAAGGAGGACTCAAGGGCGCTCTTTCTCTCGCTTACGGAGGAAACCAACGTGCTTGCGGAACACCCGCGCTTCTACAACACTCTGACGGCCAACTGTACCAACATCTTGGCGAAGATTGTAAACAAGCACTACCCAGGCACGCTTCCCTACGATTTGTCGTGGAACTTTACTGGATATGCCGACCTCTACTTATTTAAGGAGGGACTTATTGCACAAACAGGAACACCAGAGGAAACTCAAGCGCGAGCTGATCTCACCCCACATCGTGACGAAGTAGTTTCATTCTCAACATCACTGCACACTACGTTTAGTACCAAACTTCGAGCACTTATTCTCTCATCTGGACTTTAGTCAAAAATACAGTACATTCACACCAGAGCATCAAACACGCCAAGGAGGCACGCATGCGCGTAGCATCTGAAACCATACTGCGATTCTTCTTTGAGGCCATGCAACACGGCTACGCCTCTGGTAATCCGCCCTCGCAATCAGCAAACGATACCTACTCGAAAGAGTTCGTGTATGAGCGAGGTGACTTCAAGCTTCGCGACCGGTGGCTCAGTATCCCTGGGAGTATCCGTTCGTCAGGTGAAACCATTATCTGGCACAAAGGTGTGCCAGTCTGGTTCATGAGCTACTACGGCCACTACCCGCCTGTCGCAATCCATGCTCTTAAACATGCGCTCAATGAGATGTATGTCGTGCGCAGTGAATTCTTGGGTGGTCGTGGTCCCCGTTTCTTTGAGTACGAGGATGGCTTGGTGTACCTCAACACTCCATCTGAGCACAGCTCCTTTGATTGGTTTCGGGGTACAGAAGAAATTGTTCAACGGCAAAACAAAAACCCTTTCATGAAGCATGGGCGTCACGACTACATGGGCGGTCGCCTCAGTTAGAGACTCACGGTCTCGCACAGAAAAGCTTCGCGCTTTGGTGCGAGGCTTTTCTTGTTTTAAAAGAGCAGTGTTTTGAATGCGAGAAGAATAAGCACTGCCGCACCAAGAAATTCAATCTTCGTTCCGATTAGGTGCTTCCCTCTCATTCCTGCAAGCACACCAAGAAGAGACATGAGGAAGGTCACAAGACCGATAGTGATGATGGTGGTCGTCACACGGACTGGAATAACGGTGAACGTAATACCAATAACAAAAGCATCAATACTTGTAGCGAGGGCGAGAAGGTAGAGCGCTGTGTCGTGACGAATATCCTTTTCGTTCTCTTTGTCTTCTTTGTTAAAGGACTCCACAAGCATCTTCACTCCAACAACCATCAACAAGACGAAAGCAACGATACGTCCGTATTCAAGAAAGTGCTCTTTGAAACTTGAACCGAGCCAAAACCCTAGAAGAGGCATGAGAGCGTGAAAGGCACCAAATACAAACGCCATGTAAAGAGCGCGCTTCATCTTTATTTTTCCAAGCACGCTCGCGCCCACCGATACGACAGCAACATCGAGTGAGAGCGTGAACGCAATAAGGAGCGTGTCGAGGAGTTCCATGTTTCTCCTATCTTACCGCGAATAGTAAAACGCCTCCAGAAGGAGGCGTTTTACTATGTACGCTATCACCTACATGAAGATGACATCGACGAGATACGGCAACAGTCCCGTTGCGTAGAGCCAAAGCATTATAAAGAGGTACACAATGATGAGCATGTCCCCTATCCAAATCAAAGGAGTTTTCTTCTCTTTTATGTTCTTTGATGAAAGATAGGTGAGCTCGAGCGCTCTAAACAGGACGGCTGCAGTGGTCATGATGGAGAAGAACACGAGTCCATACATAATAAAGAGTGACTGTCCCGATGAGAGTGAGAGGAGGACGCCTACAATACACAACGTTGCAAGTGCCTCAAATCCCAGTCTAAAGTAACGCAAATATTTCTTCAGGTGTTTCATATCAAAAGTGTAGCACTAGCGCATGACCCGAAAACCTTCGTACGGGGAGAAGTAACTAAGCATTGGATCGTCTGAACTTGGGATGAGGAGCTTTCCGTTTGAAACCTTCAAAAGAGGAATGTACTCGTATTCAGGAGTTCCTGCGTAAAACGCCTTTAAACGTGCCTGTTCTGCATAATATGCAGAATTATCAAGAGCATCAGCACACCCACCTCCTGATATGGTTTCCTTCACCTCTTTCGTATCAAGATCAAATGCTGTTATGTCGGCACTGAAACAGCCTGCATCTCCCCAACCATGTTCTACATACAGTGTCCGAGTATTCTCGTCTACACCAAGAATGTTCCCTCCGACAAACGATTCGTAAAGCAAGTCACTTACGCCACCAACTATTGGCACCCGGTAAAGTTTCTTCGGTTCATCGCAATTCATATATTCGCACTCGGAACCAAGCAAGTAGTAGATGGTTCCCTGTGAAATAACAAAATCGTTTATAACGTCTTCATTCATGGTGAATGAACCAACAATCCGAGACTCAGCCCTTGAAAAGACATCTTGAACATACAGATTCGCGTCCTTGGTGTAGTAGAGAAAATTATTGTAGAGCGTTGCATGCCGCCCATCTGCCACTCCACCCACAAACACTTCATACAGCATATGATCCGCGTCTGATTGGAAGCCGGCTTTATGCTCCCTTCCTGCATAGGTATCGCCCGTTGAGTCATCTATGCGGGCAATGAAGTATCCTTCTGATTCATTACTTAATGTGGTTTTTTGATATGAACTCATTAGAGTTTCTAAAATACGAGATGTTTCGTAAGAACACTGATCTGGAACCGTTCCTCCATCACGCGCAAAAAGCGCGAACCCACTTATTCGTTCATCTTTGTGTCCTGTCTCAAAGAGGTCAGAGACAAAATCGACACGTACTTCACCAGGAAGACTCTGATGCCCATTCCACAAAAATTCAAAGCCATCGGGAAGAGAATCTTTTCTTACGTACCATGATGAGTCAATTTGGCTCTGACCAACAAATACTCTGTCTGCAAAAGAACTTTGCTGTCTATGCTCATGCCAGTCAGTATTAATCTTCATGTAGACAAGCACACACTGACTACCATTCTTCTGGAGAGCAAACTGAATCTCGCCCAGGTCTTTTGGCGCATTGATGTCTTTACTATCCACAAACGTCCAGTCACTTGGAATATGCAATGAGAAATTTCCAGGAGCGAAGGTAAATACTCCTGGAGTCCATGAGAGTGGTGGTCCTTCTGTTAGAACTCTCTCCACACTCTCTGGGACAAAATCAGGAACTCCGAAAAAGAAGATATAGAGTGGAGCAACCACAATACCGAGAGCCAAAACAAGGGCCACTACTGCCCAAATCACCTTTCTCCATGAGAGTCGTACACGAATCTTTGTGCTAATGGCAGCAAGTAGTTCTTTCATTAAAGATAAGCGTACCATCCCGTCACGTTATAGAGGTCATGAAGACGTTCAAAACTTTGAACGGGTAACCTGGGGTGATACAGTACCAAACGGAATAGCCAATGGAGTACCGCCATGACGACTGCCGTCGAACTGACCACTACTACGCCCCGCTCGCTTGAAGATGAACGTCGATACCAGGCTGAAGCCTTCAATCTTGATCCGTCGGCCAGCTGGGCCATGATTCAGCAGACCGTCCGCGATCTGCCCGAAGACGGTTTCATAAACTACGAAGACTGGGTCAAGACCATGAACAGCAAGGGTGCACGCCTTCGTGCGCTCGTCTGAAACAGCCCCGCCAAGGACCATGTCCTTGGCGGGGTAAAAACGTATAGGGTTGCCCCACCCTGCCAAAAAAGGTACTGTTTACCCACTATGAAAAACTCACGCGCACAGATGCTCCGCTCACTTCCCTGGTTCATTGCCATTATTGCCGTTATCGTAGCAATCGCCACAACATTCTTCTGGATGTCAGCAGAAACAGAGATTAAGAAAGGCAACATAAGCACTCAGAAGGACCAAGTGCGAGAATTCTGCCTTAACCAAGAGACCGCAAGCCAGGCAGAATGTAAGCGTGAACTCGACCAGCTTTCAAACATGTTGATTGACCTTCAAAAGGATATGAAGCAGGCAAAGAAGAACGCCGGCAACACTCCGCAGGCAACCTACACCATCACTCCTGAAGCAGTGCCTGTTCCTCAAACAGGCCAGTAATTATTTCAAAAGGCCCGGGAATCCTACGGATTCCCGGGCCTTTTGCCATTTCGGATTGACCTAAATTGGCGTAGCACTCGTGAGTGCCAAAAGAGCAAGCATCAGGAGCATGAAAATGAGACCGTGGGGCGGAAACGGAAAGTCAAAGCCCTCAATCTCTTCATGCTCGTACATGTTTGCAGGATAGATGTCGCCGTCTTCCATTAAACCGTCTCCCGGTAGGCACGTTCCAGGATGAGCGTAACACACCCTGGATATCTATTGAATAGCTAGGTTTTTCGTGGTATCATATACCTAACAACACCTTGAGCACTGAAAAAATACGCATAAACCGAGAGATTCGAGCAAAAGAGCTTCGCGTTATCGGAAAAGAGGGAGAAAACCTAGGAGTCCTTAGTTTAGAGGACGCTCTTCGTAATGCCGAGGAAGCAGGGCTCGACCTCATCGAAATCTCTCCAAATGCCGTTCCTCCTGTTGCGAAAGTCATGGATTATGGTAAATTTCAGTACGAGCTGAAGAAACGAGAAAGTGCCGCCCGGGCGAAAGCCAAGGTCTCTGAGACTAAGGAAGTCCAGATAAAGGTGGGTACTGGAGAGAATGACATGCGTTTGAAGGCCAAAAAAGCAGCTGAATGGCTCGCCGAAGGTCACCGAGTACGCATTGAGCTCTTCCTCAAAGGCCGATACAAAGGCATGGAAGAGGCATTCTTGAAGAGCCGACTCGAGAAGTTCCTGCTCCTTATACCGTACAGCTACCGTCTTGCTGAACCAATTACCCGCGCTCCGAAAGGATTTGCTGGCATTATTGAGCGAGATCCAAAGGCTGCTACGGCAAAAGCGAGTGCACCAACAACAAAAACCGACCATGAAAACCAATAAGTCATACACAAAGCGAATTCGCGTCACCAAGACGGGCAAGCTTATTACACGCAAGCCTGGTCAGGACCATTTCAATGCCAAGGAGAGCAATCGCACCAAGCAAGCTAAGGCTGGAAACCAGACTATTCAGGTTCCTAACCTTATTCGCCGTCGCTTCCTATCAGGCAAGATTGTCGGTAAATAGTTTTTAATTAATTTCGTATGCCAAGAGTAAAAGGAGGTCTCATTTCAGCTAAGCGTCGTCGCAATATCCTTGCTCGTGCAAAGGGATACCGCCACGGTCGCGGAACCAAAAAGAAGCTCGCCAAGGAGTCACTTGTGCACGCTGGAAAGAATGCCTTTGCGCACCGCAAGGACAAGAAGAATGATTTCCGCCAGCTATGGATTGTTCGTCTAAACGCAGCACTTCGTGAGCTCGGATTCAAGTCATACAGCACCTTCATCAACGCACTTAAGAAGAAGGAAGTTGGACTTGATAGAAAGGTACTCTCTGAGATTGCTCAGAAACACCCTGAATCATTTGAACGAATCGTAAAGCACGTCTCCTAAACAAAAACCGCCCATAAGGGCGGTTTTTGTTTAGGACTTTTTGACTCCTGTTTTCGTGATTTCCCACACTTCCCCTTTTGTTGGGACAACTGCCTTCTTTCCAACGAAATCGTGAATGCGTTGCGCGAGGAAGCGTGCAGAAGACGGCTCACCCAGGGCAATCAAAAATGTATGAGCGCGCTTAGCTGATTCCTGTGCAAACTCGACGAGCCCGTCGCGGTCTGCGTGTGCCGACCACCCACCAAAAGTCTCAACCTTTGCGCGTACCTTCACATCCTGCTTATTTATCTTTACCTTAGGAGCTCCATCTTGAAGCATACGTCCAGGGCTTCCTGGTGCTTGGTACCCCACAATAAAGAGTGTTGTTGTAGGGTCTGGTAGGTACTTCATTTCATGCTTTCCGATTCGCCCACCATGACTCATGCCAGCTCCTGCAATAATAATTTTTGGGTTTGGCACGTTATCTATATTTTCTGAATCTTCTCTGCTTTCAGTCTTTGTAAGCATTTGGAAAGAAAACAGGCTTCCTTCCCTTCGAAGCTCCTCCTGTACATCCTTTTTAAAGTATTCAGTATCACGCGCCTCGTAAACGTCAGTCACCTTTATCGCTAGCGGTGAATCAAGGAAGACGGGAATTTTTGGTAGTTCGCAACTCTCCATCATATTTGAAATCTCATAAAGCATGAGTTGTGTACGCTCTATTGAAAACGCTGGGATGAGAATTGCCCCACCGCGCTCTATTGCTCTTGTGAGTGATTCTTTTAGTTGCTTCACACGATCTTGAGGATCATGAGCCCTGTCTCCATACACACTTTCAAGCACCACCACATCTGCGTCAGTGACAGGTTCTGCGTCAGGGAGAAGCGGTGAGGGAGAGTTCCCGAGGTCAGAGGTGATAGCAAGAGCAGTGCCATCTGTAGCTTTAATACGCACAGAGGCAGAGCCCAAGATGTGACCCGTATTTCGCAAATATACTGAAAGACCAGGAGCAACTTCCTTTTCGCTGTGATATGGAAGGGCTTCGTAGTGCTCTAGCGCCATATCTACGTGACTCTCTTCATAGAGCGGCGCGACACCTCTTGAGGCTGCTTCTTGCCCTAAAATACCCACAGAGTCACGCATGATAAGTTCAGCGAGGTCTCGAGTAGCTTCCGTCATATACACCTTCCCCGTAAATCCTTCCTTAAAAAGTTTAGGTACCCGTCCAACGTGGTCGAGGTGGGCATGGGTAATAACAAGCGCATGGATTGTGCTCGCATCATACGGAAAGGGCTCGTACATGCAGGACTCACAAAAATCTGCTCCCTGCTCAAGTCCACAGTCCACAAGTAGTTTCCCGCCCTCTTCTGACTCAATGAGGAAGTTTGAACCCGTGACACTCTCAGCACCTCCATGAAACGTTAGACGGATCGCCATAGTGTAAATCGCGCTATACCATACGTAATAATTGCTGCCGATGAGCCAATAAGCAAATCAAGTGCAGTGTCAAAAGCATAATTTGCCTCGCGGGGCATGCCTGCCAAAAACTCAAACACCTCCCAAGAAACAATAATGAGACCGAACGAAAGCGCATACGCTACCGGTCTAAATCGCCACCAGAAACCAACCAGAAACGATGCGATAGCAATACCTCCCAGGAAATGCATAGGGACGTCAAACCACACGTACCGCCAATAGAGATAGGTTTCAAGTGCGTAATACTGTAATCCAAACACCACTGCGGAAAGGACTGCTGAAGCAAGAAGCCAATAGATACGCATAAAGGGTATGTATTTACTGTAGCACGCGTCCCCGCCCCTTCTGGTATATATGTATGTCTACCAATATCTTTACCAAGACAAAAACTGCCATGAACACTACAGGTAGATTGAATGTCCGCGTTAATAGTCCCGCAAGGAAGAAGAAGCCGAGCATGAAGATGATTCGTTCATGACGAGCGCTTGCTTCAAAGACTTTAATGGCCTGGACGTATGCTCTCTTCCCTAGAAAGTCCTTAACAAAGGAAATTGCGTGACTTACCAAGAGCCCAAGCACGACAAGCAGTGACACTTCAGAAAACCACTCCGCTAGTGTGCCAGCGGTCTCATTGCCGTGAGCCAGGAGAGCCAAGAAGAAGAGCATGATGACGAGGCCACCTCCATACATAAAAACAAATCCAAAAATTTCTGTACCGCCAGATTCGTTTGAAGCTTTAGCCTTATTTCCTTTAGGTTGGACGGCCTGATACAAGGCACGGATACTCATTTCAAGTAGAGTAAACAGTCCTATTGCTACTGACTCACACCAGTAGGTCACCAAAACTTCTGGAACGGTCCATTCAAAGAAAAGCACGCCAAAAAACGGCACTGAGTTTGCGAGGATGAGTGCCACAACTGCAGGATTCTTTAGCAGACGTATGTACTTCGACATTATTAAACTAGTATCGCATACGCAAAATGCCTGAGTCAGAGACTCAGGCATTTTGCGAAACCGTCCCGGTGTGGCAACTGTTTGTAGCCACGTGGGTGTCCGCACCGTTAATTATTGAAAGCGAATGCTTTGCAAACCAACGTGGATATAAGACTCCCGAAAAATGAGCAAGTTGCGTTTATGGGACGGCTTCGGCACTAGTATACATTCAAACAAAAAGACCAGCTAGAGCGCTGGTCTTTTCTTAGCAAAACTGTCACGGAGTTCAGCTACAAGGCACGGGCATAAGATTTCTGGAGACGTATGTGACATACGGCGGAAGAAATCTTTGGGACCCGTAACGCAGTAGATGAATTTCGTGGCAGTTTTGCCCTACTCCATGATGCCGTCGAGGTTCACATCGTACAGAATCTCCTCCTGCACGTGACGATAGCTGTATAGCTCCTCTGACTTAAACCACATCGCGATTTCCTTGTTTGCATTGTCCACCTCGTCTGAACAGTGAATGAGGTTTCGAACAGCCCGGTCATCGACCGCGCAAATTGCGTATGAATCGGTGGTGAAGTCTCCGCGGATAGTACCGACGTCTGAAGTTGCAGGCTCAGTCTCACCCACAAGCTTTTTAACAACTGCAACAGCCTGATTTCCTTCAATAACCATAGAGACGACTGGGCTCACGGTCATGTACTTCACGAGAGCGCGGATAATATCCTTACCGTACTCAATAGCCTCCTTCTCTACAGGAAGACCTGCGGCGGTGAGACTTTCAACGATACCCGTACCCTTTTTAAGAAACCATGCGTCGTCCTTGTCGTAGTGCTTCCAGAGAAGTTCCTCAGGAAGGACTGACATTTTAAGACCAACAACCTTGAGGCCAGTTCGCTCAAAACGCTTGATAATTTCACCAACGAGTCCGCGCTGTACGCCATCAGGCTTCACAATCACGAAGGTCCTCTCTTTCTTTGGATGTGGGTTAGACATGAGTGTTTACTTAGTACTAAAAAATCGCCTAGGGCGCTTGTATGAGGGAACTATAGCGCACATAGAGACTCCTTGCTACTCACCCGGACGGCGAGTAATGACGATTGTCTCGTCTTTTTCAACGAGGATGGTGTGCTCAAAGTGGGCTGAGACAGAGCCGTCTTGGGTGCGGTACGTGTACCCGTCTCCTGAAAGAATAACTGAGGCCTTACCCATGTTCACGATAGGCTCAATCGCGAGGACCATTCCCTCCTTAATCTCCGGGCCTGTGCCTGGGTGCCCCACATTGCTTATATACGGCTCCTCATGGACCGCACGCCCCACGCCGTGCCCTCCAAGCACCTTCACCATAGAAAACCCTGAACCCTTCACGGGAAGCTCTGTTGCGTGTGAGATGTCGCCAATTCTGTTTCCAGGACGCGCTGCCTTGATGGCGCTTTCAAGACACTCTTGTGTTACAGAAAGAAGCTTCGCCACCTTAGGGTCAATCTTTCCGACAGGCACAGTGAGTGCGGAATCAGTAAAGAATCCCTTGTGAATGAGTCCTAAATCAAGAGCCACAATGTCGCCCTCTTTGAGAGTGCGAGGCTTCTCGTTTGGAATACCGTGCACCACTTCATCATTCACTGAAATACAAAGTGCTGCAGGGTACGGACGCTTCGCGCCCTCTGGCGTATAGCCCTCAAAGGCAGGCTCGTCCCCTCCCTCACGAATGAGATCTGTTGCGATACGGTTTAGTTCCTCTGTAGTAACACCTGGAGCAACGTGTTTAGCTGTCTCGAAAAGCACGACACCAAGTCGGCGTCCCGCTTCAATAATGCCAGCACGTTCTTCAAGTGTTTTTACAATCATAGAATTACTGAAGATTAAGCGCCTTTTGAATGGCTAGAGTGATTTCCTCTGGTGTACCCATACCATCAATTTCAACGAGTCTACCAGCCTCACGGAACACCTCTACAGAAGGCTCGGTGTGTGTTCGAAATTCCTCAAGGCGCTTCTCCACGTTCAAATCATCGGCGCGCCCTGATACAAGACTTCGCTTCTGTAGGCGCTCTACGATTTCCTCGTCTGAAACCTTAATGTGAACAGCGGTGAAAGGACGCTTGAGCCAGGTGAGAACATCAATAACTGTTCTGGCTTCTGTGACCTTTCGTCCAAAGCCGTCAAAGATAATTCCTTCCTCGGGAAGAATGTTGAGAATAGATTTCTGAAAGAGGTAGGTGGCAAACCAGTCGGGAGCAAGAAGTCCTTTCTCGTGCTCCTCGCGCATCAACTCTGCTACGTGCGTATCTTCCTTAATGAGTGCACGAAAGAGGTCGCCTGAGGCAATTGCTTTAAATCCTGTCTTCTCAGACAAGAGAGCCGACTGTGTACCCTTCCCGCTTCCTGGCTTCCCGATAAAAAGAATTGTATTCATCTCCATGACGTCTATGTATTTTATTTATAGCACTAAATTAAGAGAAGCTTGTGGCCTTAGACGCGAGGCGCGGGAAAGAAATTTCTGTAGACGTATGTGGCATACGGCGGAAGAAATTTCTGGGACCCGCAACAAAGCGGATTGGGTCAGAAGGTTATCTTAGTACTCGCGAACTGAGACTTGAGCATCAATCTTACGAATAAGATCAACGAGTACCTGTACCGCAATCAAGAGCGCTGTACCTCCAACCAAGATGGCAGTAATACCAGTAATTCCCTGCACAATAAACGGAATGACGGCAACGAGACCGAGGAAGAGAGCACCTGGAAGTGTGATACGAGTCACGATCTTTCCAATATAGCTCTCTGTCTCTTTTCCTGGACGAACACCCGGGACAAAGGCTCCTGACTTCTGAAGATTCTCCGCTACACGATGTGGCTCAAACGTAATTGAGGTGTAGAAGTAGGTGAACATCACGACAAGAGCGAAGTATACGGCACCATGAGCAAACGGATTGTTTGAGAAGGCTGTGTACCAAGCCATTGCGGAAGACACACCGCCAAACCCTATAGCTGTAAGTCCTGTAAGAATCATCTGCGGAAGAAGGAGAAGTGAGAGAGCGAAGATGATTGGAATCACACCAGCCTGAAGAATACGAATTGGAAGATAGGTCTGTGCGCCCTTAGCTCCGGTGTTTCCTCGAGAAGCACGTGCGTAGGCAATAGGGATTGAGCGCTCTGCTTCAGACACCATGACGATGGCGTAGATAACGAAGAGTGCAATGAGTGCGAATCCAATGTATGCAGGAATGTTTGCAACAGTCGCAGTAAAGAGAAGCTGTGACACTGCTCCTGGAATACTTGCCACAATACCTGAGAAAATCAGGAGCGATACACCGTTTCCAATACCGAACTCTGAGATAAGTTCTCCAATCCACATAAGGAAGATTGAGCCTGCTGCGACAAGGAACACATGCACTGCAAACATGAATGGTGAGAGTGATGAGAGGATGCCCTGAGACTCAAGAAGAGAAAGGAAGGCAACACCTTGAAGGATTGCGATAGGAATCGTAATCATTCGGCTCCACGTAATGAATTGCGTACGGCCGGCCTCACCCTCTTCGGTGTACATACGTTTAATCTTTGGAGAAATAACCGTACCCAACTGCATGATGATTGAGGCAGTAATGTATGGCCCAACACCGAGCATCACGATAGAAATCTGTGAAAAGCCTCCTCCTGAGAATACAGACAAAAGACCCAAGAACTGGTTGTTCTGGAAAAATTGTTCAAGACGAACATGGTCTACGCCAGGAATTGGAATCGCTGCAAGAAAGCGAAATACAGCGATTGCACCAATAAGAAAGAGAATGCGATTTCTAAGCGCCTTGTCTCCGAATATTAGTTTTGTTTTGTGAATGAAGCGAGAAAGCATGGTTTCGGTTTAGAGAACCGAACCCCCTACTGCTTCAATGGCGCGCTTTGCGCTTTCTGAAACAGCACATGAAGATACTTCGAGTTTCTTCGTGAGGGTGCCGGTTCCTAGAATCTTAACAGGAAGTAGGCGTCCACCGCGACTTGGGAGAAGTCCTGCGGTGTAGAGCGTCTTTGGAGTTACGAGGGCACCTGCCTCAAATGTAGCCTCAAGAAGCTTTAGGTTTACAGGAACTGGAGTGAATTCGACAACGCGAACCGTACGGCTACGATTCTTACCGTAACCACGGCGCTTTGGAATCTTCTTCAAGATGTCACGCATTTCAGGACGCTTCTTGTGTCCTGCACGTGCGTTCTGTCCCTTTGTTCCGCGACCTGAAGTCTTTCCACGAGTACCGCCACGTCCTACACGAGGCGTCTTGATGCGAGGGTTCTTAGGTTGTAGTTGGTTGAGCTGCATACAAAAATTATGAAGTGGTCTTTAGGCTCTTGAGTGCCTCTACGGTTGCGCGTGCAATCGTGAGCTTATTCTTGGTGCGAGTCTGAATCTTTGCGACCACGTTGGTCACACCCGCGTACTCAAGTACGGTACGCATTGCAGAACCTGCAACGAGTCCACGACCTGGTGAAGGGACGATTGATACGGTTGATGAGCTGTACTTTGCAGATACATCGGTTCGAATTGAGCGGTCCTTGGTGAGAGGCACTGTGATGAGGTTCTTCTTTGCAGAACGCACTGCCTTATCGATAGCAAGCGCGGTGTCTGTTCCCTTTCCAATACCTACACCAACACGTCCCTTCTTGTCTCCAATAACAACGGTTACTGAGAAAGAGAAACGACGACCTCCGGCCATAACACGAGCCACGCGACGTACTTCAAGTGTTGCTTGATCGAATTCGCTTCGCTCACGAGGAGCACGCTCACGGTTAGGGCGACCTCCAGGACGGCGTGAATCACCTCCACGTCCGCGACGAGCATCACGAGGAGCATCAGTAGCAGGTGCTACAGGTGCGGTCTCAATCTTTGGTTCGGTCATCGTTTCAGTCATACGCTATTAAAAAGTTAGTCCTCCCGCACGAGCTGCGTCAGCAAGTGCCTTAATTTGCGCTGCGTAATTGTAGCCTCCACGATCAAACACAACCGTGTTTACTCCCTTCTCTGCCGCACGCTTAGCGATAGTTACGCCAACCTCATGTGCCTGCTTGCCGAGTGAACCTGAGAACTCGCGACCATGTGCGGCTGCAATGGTGGTTCCAGCAACATCATCAATAAGCTGTACAGAAATAAAACGGTTTGACTTGTATACAGCAAGACGAGGGCGCAGAGCGGTACCTGAGATTTTCGCGCGGACACGAGTGTGACGGCGGACACGAAGTGCCTCTTTGGTGCTGTTCTTGATTTTAGGTAGTTGTGGCATATGCGTTATACGGCCTTCTTGCCTTGCTTACGGCGGATTACTTCATCATCGTACTTAATACCCTTTCCAAGGTATGGCTCAGGCTTCTTGATTGCGCGTACGTTTGCAGCGAACTGTCCAACGGCCTGCTTGTCAGCACCTTCAATGGTGATGGTGTTTTTAAGTACCGTTGCGGTCAAACCAGCAGGAACCTTGATGAAGACCTGGTGTGAAAAACCTACGTTGAGTACGAGCTCGTCCCCTCGAAGTTCAACCTTGTATCCGACACCGTTAAGCTGAAGCACCTTCTTGAAAGGAGTTTCCACTCCGCTCATCATTGCGCGTAGGTGAGCAGCGAATGTTCCAGTAAGAGCACTTGCAAGCTTGGTGTTGTTGTTTGGACGCACCAACACTCCCTCAGGAGTTACCTCAATAGATACTGCAGGGTGAATTGGACGAGCGAGCTCTTCCTTAGGACCCTTTACGGTAAGTGTGTCGTCAGCGATAGTAACGCTTACTTTTGCAGGGACTTGGATTGGCTTTTTTGCGAGACGTGACATAGATGAGTCAATTACCAGATTTCAAAAAGATTCTCACCTCCAACACGAACCTTGCGTGCCTCACGATCAGAAAGGATTCCCTTTGGTGTTGAAATGATTCGAGCACCCATTCCGTTCTTTACTCCGTGTGCCTCGGTGGTACCGACGTATAGACGACGACCTGGCTTAGAAATACGCTTCACACCATTGATGCGGTGATTGCCACGAGCATCGTATACAAGTCCTACCGTAAGGGTCTTTGGAGTTGTTTTAGAAACCTCCACAGAAGAAAGGAATCCGAGCTCCTTAAGCTTAAAGGCGATAGCCTCAATATGATTTGAGTGTGGAAGGGTTACGGTCTTAGAGCTGATTGCACCAGCATTCTTAAGACGAACAATAAAGTCTCCTACGCGGTCTGTTACCATGATGATTTCTTTACACCCGGAATCTTACCCTCACGAGCAAGTTCGCGGAACTGAATACGAGAAAGTCCAAATGAGCGAAGGTATCCGCGGCTACGGCCAGTGATGGCACAGCGGTTCTTCACTCGGACTGGGGAGCTGTTTTTTGGTAGGGACTGTAGACCAGCAAAATCGCCTTCCGCCTTCATCTGGGCACGCTTGGTAGCGTACTTGGCGACGAGCTTCATGCGTTTTAGGTTACGTGCGAGTTGTGAGGTTTTAGCCATACGAAAAATAGCTCCGGAGAGCGTTCAAGTAATGTATCAGTAAGCAATTCAGCTGTCAAACGTGTAGACCCCCGGAAAGCCTAAGGCTTTCCGGGGGTGCTGGTTTTTGTTTCAGGTGAACGCTCTAGAGCTCACCCAGAGACACGAAAAGGAGCGAATCTCTCGGGATAATGACGTCATCGTCCTTGTGCATCCGGAGCTTGTGACCAAGCCCCCTATTCACCACGACTTCCGTCAGTACATCATGGACCGTATTGGTCGTGAGGCGCACCAGAAGGGACTTCTGAGGCATCAGAAGGGGCAACAGGGCCTCCGGCGTGTGCCGAAGCAACTCATAGAAGTGATAGGGCGAAACGGCGCCACCAAGCTCCCTGAGGATTTCGATGACCTCGGCCGGACTCGCGTCCACCATCAGGTGGTGCAGTCCAAATCTGGTACCGGGAATCCTTCCAGAAACCTGGTTGATATAGATTTCACGGAACTTCGGGTCGACCTCGGAAAAGAGCCCGCCCGCCTTGGCGACGATCTGTCTTCCGGGGTAGAAGCTTGCTTCGGGGTTCATCCCGATCATACCGAAACTTGATGCGAGTTGTGCCGAAGGCACGACGTCAGTAGTGACAGATGCGGTCATCTGAATATTCCCTCTTTTGCTAGAAATGAAACAAGAGGCTTAGGCCTCTTATGGAACTGTCTTTTTCGATTATAACACAAAAACAAAAAAGACCCAAATGTGGGTCTTTTTTGTTTCCTCTGCGTCCTATGGACGAAGTGGAACACCGAGATGACGGAAAAATGCCTCCGCTTCCTTCTTGTTCTTTGCTGTAGTCACGATAGTGATAGCCAGTCCAAAAACATCCTTGAGGTCCTCCTCTGCAGTCTCAGGGAAAATGGTGTTTTCCTTAAGTCCGATGGTCATGTTACCCATGTCATCGATTGCAGTCTTTGCAATACCGCGGAAGTCGCGAGTACGAGGAAGAGCGATATGAATTACCTTATCGAGGAAGTCATACATACGGGCACCACGAAGGGTTACCTGGTAGCCCACGATATCACCTTCACGGAGCTTAAATGAAGCGATTGACTGACGTGCGCGACGTACTGAAGGCTTCTGACCAGTGATTTTAGCGAGGCGACTGTCAACAAGAGCATTACGGTTCTTGTCTTTTGCCTTACCAACACCTGAAGAAACCACCACCTTTACGAGGTGTGGAGACGCCATCTTGTTGGTGTACCCAAACTCTCCCTTGAAGGTATCAAACGCTGATTGTTCTTTTAGTTTTGTTCGCATGGTAATTTCGGTTAGCCAATTTTCTTACCGCTTTTCTTTGCAACACGAACAAGGGTCTTACCCTTCTTACCTTCCTCTACCACACGTCCAACACGTGTTCCCTTCTTCTCTTCTGGATCAAGAAGCATTACGTTTGACGCATCAATAGCGCGAGGACGCTCAACGATTGAACCTGACTGACCACGGCCAGTTGACTTCAAGTGACGCTTCACGAGTGCAACACCCTCAACCACAATCATGCCTGTCTTTGGCATAACCGAGAGAATAGGACCCTTCTTTCCCTTGTCCTTTCCGGTTGTTACTACTACCTGGTCGCCTTTTTTAAGTTTCATTTTCATATACAAAATTGCTATACGACTTCAGGCGCGATAGACGCGATGTTTCCCCATCCGCGCTCTACAAGGTCACGAGGCACTGGACCAAATACACGGTTTCCCTTTGGACCCATTTCCTTACCCTGCTTCTCGATAAGCACTACGGCATTATCATCAAAGCGAATGTATGAACCGTTAGCACGACGAAAGGCCTTCTTCTGGCGTACCACCACAGCACGACAGACATCCTTCTTCTTTACTGACTTACGAGGCTGTGCGGTCTGCACTGAAACCACGACCACATCCCCAAGCTCAGCGTAGCGACGCTTTGAACCTCCAAGTACTTTGAAGACGCGCGCAACGGTTGCGCCTGAGTTGTCTGCTACTTTAACGATAGTTTGAGGTTGAATCATAGGCTATTTGGCGATCATGAATCGCTTCATCTTTGAGATAGGACGGCATCCAACGATGGTTACCTTATCTCCGACAGAAACAGTATTCTCAGGATCATGTACGAGATACTTCTTAGTACGTACCTGGTACTTCTTGTACTTAGGGTGCATGACGTAACGAGAAACCGCTACGGTTGCAGTGTCCTTCATCGCAGTCTTTACGACAACGCCTTTGAAGGTCTGGGGTCTGGTGGTGGTGTTTTCCATAGTAAAAATTATGAGTTCGCAAGCTTAGTCTGTGCGGTCTCAACTTGAGTCTTGAGTGTCATCGCGCGAGCAATGTCTCGACGAGTCTTCCGTGCAATATTTGAGTCCTTGGTGCGTGCACCAAATCCTGCAAAACGTGCGTCATGAAGAGCGACACGACTCTCCTTAAGCGCCTTAAGAGCGTCAGCACGAAGGGCGGTGAGCTCCTCGGCAGTCTTCTCTTTGAGATTGAGTGTTGGGTTCTTTTTCATACTATGAACGAGTTACGATAGTCGTCTTCAAAGGAAGCTTTGCTCCAGCGCGACGAAGTGCATCACGTGCCTTAGCATCATCAACACCATCGAGCTCAAACAATACACGTCCTGGACGAGCCTCAAATACAAAGTACTTAGGATCTCCCTTACCCTTACCCATGCCCACTTCAGCTGGCTTCTGAGTTACTGGTCGGTCTGGGAAAATACGGATCCAAAGCTTACCTCCCTTTCCAGTTACGCGAGTAAGCACCTTACGAGCGGCTTCAATCTGATTTGAAGTGATACGTGAAGGAGTCGTGGCCTTAAGTCCGTATGAACCAAAGGCAACAGTAGTACCACGCGTATCTGGACGCATCAAGCGCTCAGGACTCTTTCGTCCTGTCTGCCACTTTCGGTGCTTTACTTTTTTAGGAAACAACATACGTAGGAATATTATTTAGCAGTGCGTGCGCGCTGTGTTTGAGCTCCACCACGAGATGTCTGAGAAAAATCATCGGCCTTGAACTGATCACCGAGGTAAATCCATACCTTGATGCCGATAACACCGTACGGAAGATTAGCCTCAAAGTGAGCGTAATCAATGTTTGCACGGAAGGTCTGAAGTGGAATACGACCCTTCTTAAGCTGTTCGCGACGAGACATGTCAGCACCGCCAAGACGACCTGAGAGAATGATTCGGCAACCCACTACTTCGCGAACCGCCATCACCTTCTCAATAGTCTGCTTCATCACGCGACGGAATGGCATGCGCTTCTCAAGTCCTTCGGCAACCATCTGCGCAACAACCGCAGCTGAAGTCTCAGGCTGGCGGATCTCCATAATGTCGAGCTTAATTGCGCGACCCTGAAGAGGAGCCTTCTGCTTTACGATTTTCGTAAGCTCTGCACGAAGCTTAGTGGCGTTCTCACCTGAGCGACCAATAACGAGTCCTGGACGTGCAGTGTGTACGATAACGCGCACTTCAGTGGCGTTTCGCTCAATCTCAACTTCAGAAACATGCATACCCTTAAGACGCTTCTTAAGGAAGGTACGGATAGCAGCGTCTACGACGATGTGCTCGCGGAAAGTCTTCTTATCAAGTGCGAACCAACGGCTTCGCCAGTCGCGAATAATGCCGAGTCGGTGTGCGTATGGATGTACCGTGTGTGTCATAAAAATTTAGGCGTCTTTCTTGGTGAGGGTAACGAGAACACGGCTCTTGCGGTGGCGAATAGGCGCAGCGCGTCCCATAGCGCGAGGCATGTACTTTACGAGCATTCCTGCACTGTTTACCTCAATGTTCTTCACATGAAGGTTCTCTACAGGCTCTCCTGCGTTCTTCGCATTTGCTACCGCTGACTCAATGAGTTTCTTGATAGGAAGTGCGGCACGCTTTGGAAGGAATGAAAGTGTGTTCACAGCATCAACTACAGACTTACCCTTTACGAGGTCAGTGACGAGTCGTACTTTTCGTGGAGGCTGGTTGTGGCTTGTGAGTTCAGCTTTCATGGTTATTTCTTCTTAGCGGCAGCTGGAGCAGTCTTAGCAGCCTTTGCAGCAGCAATTTCAGACTCCTTCTTCTTCTGTTCGAGCTCTTTCTGCATCTTACCTCCGTGGCGAACGAATTTCTTAGTTGGTGAGAATTCACCAAGGCGGTGTCCCACCATTTCCTCGGTAACAAGAACGTCTACATGAGACTTTCCATTATGAACACCGAAGGTAAAACCTACGAATTCAGGTGCAATGTGGCAGGCACGTGCCCACGTCTTAATAACCCCAGCTTCAGCTGGTCGCTTGCCCTCAAGTTTCTTGAGAAGCTTGACGTCCACGTAGGGACCTTTCTTAAGTGATCGAGACATGAGAATTAAAAGCCCGCCAGAAGCGGTTAGGTAGAATCTATAGGAAAGTAGGCTCCGTGTCAAATCTTTGAGGTCGTGGTAGGGTCATTTCGGAATGAGTCATGGTCATTTGGGAGGTTCCAATGAACCAGAATGAACAAAACATCGTCCAAGCTGAGTTTTTCCTGACCAAAAGCGATGAGTTGAGTGACGTAGTCAAAGAAGTCTTTGAGCGGACGATTGATGGCGTTCCGGCCATTATTGTTGTGCGTTTTAGGGATGTCAGTGGCTCCGTTACTCGATTTACGAGAAAGTTATCTCTTCTGGCTGAGGCTTCGGACGAAAATACCAAACAGTTCGCATCCTCTCGTGGAATTCTGAGGAGCTACCACTTGTGGCGTTCTCGGAAAATTACTCGTGAGCACAATACTCTGGAGGAGCAGCGCGCCAAGGTGGCGCGCCAAGGTTTCATACAGGCTATTGTTGCTCGAAGCGAAATCATGATTGAAACTCGCCCTGAGCGGGACTTTCGTCCCATCGCTAAGAATGAAATTCACGAGACGCTTGAGGCCCTGAACAATGCCAGACATGCGTGGATATTTGTTTTTCCACCGAACAAATCTTTGGATGCTGACGGTGTGAAAGTGCGCTGGTCGGCGTGAAGTCGGGCCCTACGGAAACGTAGGGCCCGCTGTTTTAGCGCTATACTAGAAGCATGAACAAAGCACCCCTCTATATTCTCGCAGTTGGCATTCTCGTCGGTGCTGTTGGCGGATTAGTGTATTGGTACAAAACAAAGGCTCCTGCAGTTGAAGCTCCTGTCGACACGGTTCTGGTACCAGGCGCAAAAGATGACTCAAGGACCATTTCTGAAGCAGGTCAGTATTTTAAAATTAAAGCGAGAGTCCCTGTAGAGTCCACGCTTGCTTCTACAGCAGGCACTGAAGCCTCAAATAAGGCCGTGGCGCTTATGGAAACCTCTATTGAGGCCCAAGTAGCAGAATTCAAAAAACAGGATATTTCTTGGCTTACAGACCGTCCCGAGAGCGAAAGCTATCCCCTTGAATTTGATGCGAATTACTCAATAACGGAGAACTCTCACCTTATCTCCTATGATTTCCAGATATACCAGTTCGCTGGTGGCGCACATGGAGGAACCGTAGCGGAGACGTACACGTTTGATAAGAAAACCGGGAAGCGTGTTCAACTCGCCGACCTATTCGTTTCAGGAAGTCCGTATCTTGAGCGAATAAGTGCGCACGCAAAAGCGCGCTTGCTTGCAACACTTGGTGAATACAAAGATGAGAAATGGATTACGGAGGGAACCACCCCAACGGAGAAGAATTTTCAGAGCTTCCTTGTCGATGGCGACAATCTCACGATTATCTTCGGACAGTACCAGGTTGGGCCGTATGTCCTTGGCATGCCTGAGATTCAAGCACCCCTCTCTACCCTCTCCGATATACTTAAGCCTGAGTATCGCTAGTTAGCGCAAACGAAAAACCGCCCTTTCGGGCGGTTTTTCTTTGTAAAAATTCTTAACGCTTCTTTCCAACCTTTCGGCGAGAAACAATGAAGACGTTTGAGTACTTCTTTGGAGTACGGGTCTTCTGTCCCTTTCCAGTTGGCTTACCCCACATGCTCTTAGCACGGCGGAGACCGCGTCCCTGCTTACCTTCACCACCACCGTGTGGGTGATCAACAGGGTTCATGGCAGTACCACGAACTGTTGGGCGCTTGCCCATCCAACGTGAACGTCCTGCCTTACCAATGTTTACGAGACGGCTGTTCTCGTTTCCAACTGCACCAATAGATGCGAAACAGAGATCAGACACCTTGCGAATTTCAGTTGAAGGAAGTTTAAGCTGAGCGTAGCCTGCGTCATGCGCTACGATTTCTGCGTAGTTACCTGCAGAACGAGCGAGACGAGCACCAGCTCCGACCTTAAGCTCAACGTTGTACACGAAGGTTCCTGAAGGAATCTTGCCGAGAGGAAGACGGTTTCCAGGCTTTACTGGAGCATTGTCTCCTACGAGGAAGGTATCTCCCACCTTCACATCCTTTGGAGCGAGCACGTATCGGCGCTCACCATCGGCATACACCACACGAGCAATAAATCCTGTTCGGTATGGATCGTACTCAATAGTTTCAACACGTGCAGGAATGTCCTTCTTGTTGTAGGTGAAGTCAACGTTACGAAGTCGGCGCTTGTGGCCACCACCCTGGTGACGAACGGTAATGCGTCCTGCATTGTTACGTCCAGCCTGACGCTTCTTGCTCTTCAAGAGAGACTTCATTGGCTTGTCGCCAGAAAGAAGCTCCTTGTATGGAAGCGTCGTCATGTGGCGTCGGCTCTTTGTTGTTGGTTTGTAGGTCTTCATATACGTAGGGCTTAGGCAAAGGCAATGGTGTCACCCTTCTTAAGGAAAACATATGCCTTGTGTCGGCGGGCACGAGTTCCCACACCGCGACGAGTCTTAAGTGCAACCTTCTTTGCAGGAAGATTCACCACGTTTACTTTCTTAGGAGTAACTCCGTAGAAAGCCTGTACTGCGTCCTTGACCTGGAACTTAGTAACCTCTGGTGGTACAGCAAATACGTAGACACCATTCTCAGTTCCAAGAAGTGCCTTCTCAGAGAGCCATGGGTGCTTAAGAACATGCGCAACGCTGTTCTTTTCAACGGTCTTGGTTGCGACCGTTAGCTTTGTTTTCTTGTGTTTGGTGAAGATAGCCATATGCGTCAGGGTTATGCGGCTTTAGCCGGAGTAGTTACGCGGGCACTCAACACCTTAAGTGAATCGGTTGGATTCTCAATGATGAGGTACTTCTTAGCAAGCAAATCCACAGGATTGAGGTTTCGAGTCTCCTCAATCATGAGGCTTCCAATGTTACGGAGTGACTTCTCAGTGTTCATGTCCTTCTTTGAAAGAAGTACGATAGCTGCGTTCTTGCGCTTAGTTGCAAGTGTGTCATTTCCTGAACCCTTTGCGATTGCAAGAAGAACAGTCTTTGCAAGCGCTGTCTTTGGCTCCTTAAATGATAGAGAGTCAACAAAGATGATTTCTCCGTGTGCAAACTTCTTTGAAAGTACTGATGCGAGTGCAGCAGCACGTTGCTTACGGTTGATTTTAACAGCGTATACCTTCTCGGTGCGTGGACCGTGAGTTACACCTCCACCCTTCCAAATTGGTGAGCGGTTAGAACCGTGACGAGCGCGTCCTGTTCCCTTTTGCTTCCAAGGCTTCTTACCACCTCCAGCAACTTCGCTACGGAACTTTGTGTGTGCTGTAGAAGTGCGGGCATTTGCCTGCATACCTACAACTACCTGATGTACCAAATCTGCCTTCCAAGTAGCACCGAAGACTTCTGAAGGAAGGGCGATTGAGCCTGATTCCTTGCCATCCATAGTGAAAACCGGTGCGGAAAGTCCGTCCTTGGTGGTCTTCTTTACTACTTTTTTAGTTGCGGTTGCCATACAAAAATAAATTACTTGGTGGCTACTACTTCAATAAGTCCACCGCGTGCGCCAGGAACAGCTCCTGAAACGATGATTTCGCCGCGAGAAGCGTCCACGTGAAGCACCTTGAGACCTTTTACGGTCACGCGATCTCCACCCATACGTCCAGCCATGCGAAGACCCTTCGCAACACGGCCTCCTGCGCGGCCTCCACCACCGATAGAACCAGCCTCACGCTCAGAGTGCTTCTGACCGTGTGAACGGCGTCCTCCATGGAAACCGTGACGCTTAACCACGCCAGCAAATCCCTTACCCTTTGTGGTTCCCACAACCTCGATGTCGTCACCTACAGTGAAGGTGTCGATACCAATTTCACCTCCGAGTGCGTAGGTGCTTGAGTCATCAACACGAAATTCCTTAATTACCTTGAAGCCACGCCCCTTGGTGTGTCCAAGAACTGACTTACTAATACGAGAAGGCTTCTGCTCTTCAAATCCAACCTGCACGGCACTGTATCCGTCCTTACTCTCAGGGGTTTTTACCTGAGTAACGACAAGCGGACTGGTCTTAAGGACCGTTCCAACAGCAACAACACCGTCCTCACCCCAAATCTGGGTCATGCGGTCTTTGCGAGCAAGAATGAATTTCATAGAAAAAGTAAAAGCGCTGATTGCAACAGCGCGAGATCCACCAAACATGGATTTCGGCCATTGGTACCTAGAACTCCAGAACATCTGGTAGGTACGTAGCGATAGGGAGACTCTACCGTATAGCCATCTAAAATGCAAGAAGGGCCTGGAATCGCGGTGCGATTCCAGGCCCTTTCCCTACCGAAACAGGGACTAATCGACGAAAAGGACAAGATCTCTTGAGTCAGGCTTTTTCGAGAGTGTGACGAAGGGGTTCGGGAACCTCTGGAGAAGCTCGTACACCTCTTCACGCGAGGCGAGACCAAGAGCAACGGCAATTCTAAGGCACAGCATCTCGCAGATGTGCGCCGAAGGACCAGAGACCGCAAGCAAAAACTCACCGAGCCTGACCCCTGCCGCGAATTTGTCCGCATCTTCACCTTCCCTGGCAAGGACAAGGTCCTTGTTATAGGTAAGGCGGTAGATACGCTCCAAACCTCTTCCGTATACGGAATTGGTGTTCGTGGCCGAATCTCCAAATTCGTGAGAACGCTGCACAGCACCAAAAGAGTCCGAGACAATAACCGTGCCATAGAGCGGTTGCCCATACAGAGCACTGACCACCTTCGGATGCACTTTGAACGCCTCGACTGCCTGCAACACCACTTGCGGAAGTTTGGCATGCAATTTCGACACTTCAAGAGAACTACTGTTCATATGTTTGCCCCTTGCCTGTCTTGCCAATGTACGGCGCGAGTTCGCGCCTACGAAACCATACTGCTTCACGCTGTCTTCCAAGAATTTGAGCCCTGAAAACGCAGTACTGCGCTTTTTCAGCCTCATGCTGAATTTCAGCAATAGTCATGGACGTGTTGCCTGCCGTATACTCACCCAAAAGCTTGTCGCTTTTAATGAGGTCACGTTTGATACGCAGGATTCCCCGCCCAACGATTACCAGCTTTGCGCGAAGCGCGCGGTCTTCCTTTTGAAGCGACTCTTCACTTCGCCACGAAAGCGGAATGAAGGAGTGGAAGAACCACCGATCAAGCGAAATGACACGCATGGTGCCCTCCCTATTTTATTGTTCCGCTCTAGACACTACGCCTTAATCACTAAAAAGCAATGTAACCACGCACCGAAACGACGCGTGGTTACCACGAACTACCCATAGGTCGGAATCTTACAAAACTGACCTGTCACTCTATTTCTCCAGTAGCCATACCTATCGATGTGATCATTCTTTCCTTTTGTATGAAACGGACGCTTAAGACTTCTCTCATACGCTTCTTGACCACCAGTAGCCTCAACAATGAGACCCTGCACCTTACGCTTCTTCTTTATGGCGTCAGGAACGAACTTTATTTCTCTCATGTGAACCTCCCAAAGAGCCGACTGTGAATCCTACACTAGGATACACAAAAGCAAAACCGCCCTTGCGGGCGGTTTTGCTTTTCAAGTTCTTGCGAACTAGATCATCTTCACGTCAATCGTCACTCCAGATGGAAGTGAGAGGTTCGTAAGAGCCTCAATCACTTTCGGATTTGGAGAGAGGATATCAATCAAGCGCTTATGGATACGCATTTCGAACTGCTCACGTGCGTCCTTGTGAACGAACGTTGAGCGGTTCACGGTCCAACGCTTGATTTCAGTTGGAAGCGGAACAGGGCCTACTACTTTCGCATCGAAGCGAGCTGCAGTATCCATAATCTGCTTTACTGAGACATCAAGAATCTTGTGCTCGTAGGCGCGTACACGGATACGAAGCTTTGGCTCCGCCGCCCCGTCTGCCTGAGCTCCTTTCTTCGCTTTCGTTTGAGTTGCCATACGAGTAAGAGTTAGGAGATTGCTTACGCAACAATCTTAGTTACCACGCCGGCACCCACAGTCTTACCACCCTCGCGGATAGCAAAACGCATCTGGTCTTCCATAGCTACAGGAGCGGTGAGCTTTACCTTGAAGGTAACAGTATCACCTGGCATAACCATTTCCTTTCCTTCTGGAAGGGTTACTTCTCCAGTAACGTCAGTTGTACGAACGTAGAACTGAGGCTTGTAACCAGTGAAGAATGGGGTGTGACGTCCACCCTCGTCCTTAGAGAGGATGTATACCTCTGCTTCGAAGTCAGTGTGAGGCTTCACAGAACCCATCTTTGCGAGAACCTGACCACGGTGCACGTCTTCCTTCTTCGTACCACGGAGAAGAATACCTGCGTTGTCGCCAGCCTGTCCCTCTGAGAGTTGCTTGTTGAACATCTCAATACCGGTAACAGTCGTCTTTGCTGTGTCCTTGATACCGACGATTTCAACTTCGTCACCTACCTTTAGGATACCGCGCTCAATACGACCGGTTACTACCGTACCGCGACCTTCAATTGAGAAGATGTCCTCAATAGGCATGAGGAAAGGCTTCTCAACATCACGCTCTGGCTGTGGGAAGTATGAGTCCATCGTGTCGACGAGCTCCTTCACCTTAAGTGCCCACTGGTCATCAGCTGAAGTTGCTTCAAGCGCCTTCAAACCTGAACCCTTGATAACTGGAGTATTTGCTCCGTCAAAGCCCTGCTTGGTGAGAAGTTCACGGATTTCCTCTTCAACGAGGTCAACCATGTCTGCATCGTCTACCATGTCTACCTTGTTTAGGAAGACGATAAGACGAGGCACACCAACCTGCTTTGCAAGAAGAATGTGCTCGCGGGTCTGAGGCATAGCGCCGTCGGTCGCGGCAACTACGAGTACGGCGCCGTCCATTTGGGCAGCTCCCGTAATCATGTTCTTAATGTAGTCGGCGTGACCTGGAGCGTCGATGTGAGCGTAGTGTCGGTTTGGACTCTCGTACTCTGAGTGGTGGAGCGCAATAGTAATACCGCGCGCCTTCTCTTCAGGAGCGTTGTCAATGTTTTCAACCTTCTCAACACGAGCCTTGTAGCCTGCGCCTGAGTTAAGGCTAAGAACGTTCAAAATAGACGCCGTGAGGGTCGTCTTGCCGTGGTCAACGTGGCCAATGGTGCCTACGTTCATGTGCGGCTTGCTGCGATCAAATGCATCTGCCATACGTTTTTAAATTACTGGTAGTTAAGCAATAACTGTTTAATGTGCTTATTCCTGCCAGCGACTGTTTAGGAAACTGGCGACCAAGGTCTAAGCGGGTACCCGCGCAGCGCCTTCTACCAGTTCCTTATAGGGGAACAGTTAAAAAGAGCGCCGTTTCGCGTTATAGGTAAGGTACCGTCTCCTGAATCAAAGGTCAAGCGGTAGTAAGGACTAAGCTCCCTGAAGAACGTACTGGCAGGTCGACGTTGCGACCTGATAGCCAACAACATACTTCATTGAAGCGCCTTGAGCGTTCACTGGGCTCAGCACCTTGAAGCTTTCTTCCTTTTCATCGATAACAACTTCAACCTTACTTGAGCGGAACTTAGGAGTTTTCCAGAACTGATAGAAATACACCCTATTTTTGTCTGCATAGTAGGCGTATTCACCCTTTCCTCCACAGCGATCAACCACATCCTGGTCAGGATAGGTCATGAAATCAGTAATTCTGTGGAACGTCTTAGCGTTAGCGCCTGGAATAGCCAGTGTCGAGGTGCTCGTTACCGACTTAAAATAGACAGCGTCATTGTCAGTATATGAGTAGGCATCGATTTCCTGTCCAGTTTCTGGAGTTACGGCCATCTCAGGCACGGTAGGCTTTTGTGTACCTTCCGTAGTAGTCTCGCCTTCAAGAAGTGCCTCCCCTTCACTCTCAAGGTTAGAAAGAGTCTCGGAGACGTCCACACGTACAAAGAACCAATATGAGAGGAAGCCGGCAATAAGAATAATCGCCCCAACGATTCCGCCGATAAGTGCTTTTTGCTTTGTGGTCATGAAGGCTAGAATACCACAAAACCCGCGTCCTAGGACGCGGGTTTTGTGGTATGTGCACTCACCCCCTGTCTATTTGCGTGATGCAATAATGTCATTTGCTACGTTTGTAGGAACCACTTCGTAGTGGTCAAACTCCATAGTCATAGAACCGCGTCCCTCTGTCATAGAACGAAGGGTTGTGGTGTAACCAAACATTTCTGAGAGAGGCACCTTAGCGTGAATTGCCTTGTTCATTCCACGCTCTTCCATACCCTCAATAGAACCGCGCTTTCCAGCGAGAGAACCATTGATGTCTCCCATGAACTGCTCTGGAACAACGACCTCAACGCTCATGATTGGCTCAAGAATGGCTGGCTTAGCTTTCTTGGCGGCCTCAACGAATGCCATAGACGCAGCGATCTTAAAGGCGATTTCTGATGAGTCCACATCGTGGAAGGAACCATCGTAGAGATCGATAGACACGTCCACCATTGGGAAGCCGGCCAACGTACCGCGTGCCATAGACTCGCGGAATCCCTTTTCAATAGGATTGATGTACTCACCTGGAATGGCACCTCCCTTGATGTTGTTGATGAACTCGAAGTGCGCTTCGCGGGTAACGTTCTTTGGAAGTTTTGCCTCTGGGTCAATTTCCTCAAGACGCTTCATCTTAATCTTCACGTGTCCGTACTGACCCTTACCTCCTGACTGCTTGATGTACTTACCTTCAGCGTCAGATGAGCCAAGAATGGTCTCGCGGTATGCCACCTGTGGCTTACCAACGTTTGCCGTCACGTTAAACTCGCGCTTCATACGGTCCACAAGAATCTCAAGGTGAAGTTCACCCATACCAGAGATGATAGTCTCCATGGTCTCGTCGTCCGTGGTCACACGGAAGGTTGGATCCTCATCTGAAAGTTTCTTAAGAGCGATACCCATCTTCTCCTGGTCAGCCTTAGTAGCTGGCTCAATGCGAAGCGATACCACTGGCTCAGGGAACTTAATAGACTCAAGAATAATTGGATTAGCTTCGTCACAAAGCGTGTGAGCAGTCTTGGTGTCCTTGAGTCCCACCATCGCAGCGATTTCTCCTGTGAACACCTGCTCCACCTCTTCGCGCTTATCAGCCTGAAGACGAACGATACGTCCAACACGCTCCTTCGTGCCAGTGTTTGCGTTGTATACGTATGAACCTGCAGTTACAGAACCAGCGTATACACGGAAGAAGGTAAGCGCTCCCACGAATGGGTCGGTCTGAAGTTTGAAAGCTAGCGCAGTAAATGGCTCGCTATCAAGTCCCTGTCGAGTAACCTCTTCACCAGTCTTTGGATTGATTCCCTTCACTTCAGGAATATCGAGTGGAGATGGAAGGTAGTCCACCACAGCATCAAGTACGAGCTGAACGCCCTTGTTCTTAAGAGCTGAACCGGTGTACACAGGGAAGATTTCGTTTGCAATAACGGCCTTGCGAAGTGTTGCTTTCAGCTCTTCAAGTGAAGGCTCATTTCCTTCAAAGAAGGCAGTCATCATCGCATCATCGTGCTCCACAATACGCTCAAGAAGCTCGCCACGGTAGAGTTTTGCATCCTCGAGCATGTTTGCTGGAATGTCTCCTTCATGTACCTCGTCTCCCATCTTTCCTGAGAAGGTGTATGCCTTCATGGTGAGTAGGTCTACAACACCCTCAAAGTCACCTTCTGCGCCAATAGGAAGTTGCATGCGAACGGCCTTCTTTGAAAGACGATCAAGAATTGACTTGTATGAGTTCTCAAATGAAGCACCTGTTCGGTCGAGCTTGTTGATGAAACATACGCGAGGTACGTTCGCCTCGTCAGCGTAGCGCCAGTTAGTCTCTGACTGAGGCTCCACACCAGCAACACCATCAAACACCACAACAGCGCCGTCCAAGACACGCATTGAGCGCTTCACCTCGGCTGTGAAGTCAATGTGTCCTGGAGTGTCGATAACGTTGAAACGGTACTTCTTGGAAGGATCCTTCTTGTCTGGCTCATTAGTGCGAGTCCAGAAACAGGTAATAGCCGCCGCAGTAATGGTGATACCGCGTTCGCGCTCCTGCTCCATCCAGTCAGTAGTGGTCTCACCTTCGTGAACCTCACCAATTTTGTGTTGAGAACCAGTGTAATAAAGCACGCGCTCTGAGGTCGTTGTCTTACCAGCGTCCACGTGAGCCACGATGCCGAAGTTGCGCACTTTTTCTAGGGGATAGTCGCGTTGCATATATAAGGTAAATAAATAAAAAGCCGCCGAGGCGTTATGTACAAGATACGAAATAAGGGGACAAAAAGCAAACAGGGCTTTTGTGCACCGTTTATGAAAATTGACTCATTGATTCAGCAAAGACGGCGACTAATTTGAAAATGTTAAGCGAGAGGGCAAAAACACTAATTTCAATGAGAATAAGAGCGAGACCAAACCATGTTGGAATGCGTTTCATACGGAAAATAGTAGCACGGAGAAGCAGTGAGGGCGCGAATCAGCTAGCTGATTCGCGCCCTCTTGCCTACCCCATGAGAGGCAGGCGAATGATACTAGTGATTCCGCCCTCTGCCTTTGCAAGGCGACGTTCCACCAAGTTTTCAAGCAATTCGTCACTCGCCTTCCGATGGTACTCAGACGCATGCAGAATCGTTGCCGAATCTGACATGATGCCCACGTGACCACGGAAGTTAATGATGTCTCCCCTCCTTGGTCGTTCGTCTTTCGAGACGGTGAACTCCGGAAAGGCTTGAGCAATTTGGTCACTATCGCGAGGGCACCTGATTCCGCACACATCAAGCGCGTGCTGAACATAGGCCGAACAATCAACGCCGACCGTGGTGTCTCGACCCGCCCAATAGTAGGGCGTATCGAGGAGTGTCTCAGCGACCACAACGGGGTCATCTGCAAGCCGACTCAAACTCCACAGGCACTCTATGTGCACAAACCCAAGCAAAGGAATGCGCGCAAAGTCGCCCTGCACACCGTCAGACGACACAAGGGCATTAAAGCCAAGCTGAGTGACCATGCCCGACTTGATATCAGCGCGACGATAGACAATCGTACGCGGATTAATCACTCGATGTGTGGGTGGGTATCCACGTGACGCAAGGGCGCGCATGTCGATATATCCCACATACCCGTCTCGCTCAGATTGAGCAAGGACCGTACCAGCCTGAATCAGGCTTCCGAAGGTTTTGACGTTCTCTCCGTAGAGAAAGTACGTCTCGACCGGAGCGGAGCTTGCAGGGTCATGGAGAACCGGGACCGAAGCCCTGGTAATCACCTGTTCATCAAACACCTTGGGATCTGCGCCAAAGAGCGCAGGCGATAGACGCCTGTCGCGTGTTCGTTCCTTCAACATCACTTACCTCCTTCAGGAGTTTCAAAGATTCGCTTGAGAGCAACGGCAATGACAGTAAGACCAAGCAGGGCTTCGCCGGCCGAAACAGCCACACTTCCGGGCATGGTCTTGTCGGTGACGACCGTCGAGGTAAACCTCAGATAACCGTCAAAGACGACGTAACCCCCGACCAGCATAGCGAAACCGTGGTAGAGATAGTGCGAAAGCTTTTTCATGAGACGTTCTCCGTAAACAACAGTCTAATTCGTACCTTACGCTTTTTTTATTTCACGTCAAAGAAAAACCGCCCAGAAGGGCGGTTTTTCTTTGATTCAGTTGTAACGAGGACTACTACCAAGTGAGTGAGGAAAGAAGAAATTCTGATTTCTTAATTTCCGAGCGAACGCAGGGAGAAAGATTTGTAAACAAATCTTACCAAGCGAAGTGAGCAAAAGCCTTGTTGCTTTCTGCCATGCGGTGCATGTCGTCCTTCTTCTTGATTGCAACTCCTTCGTTCTTCACCGCAAGGAGAATCTCAGCAGCAAGCTTGTCGGCCATAGGCTTTCCCTTACCTGAACGTGCAGCGTTGATAATCCAACGGTACGCGAGAGAAACACGGCGCTGTTGAGGAACTTCACGAGGCACCTGGTAGTTTGCACCACCGACACGACGTGAACGAACTTCCATGAGAGGAGCAACGTTTCGAATTGCAGTATCAAAGGTCTCAAGTGGGTCCATTCCCTCAGCCTTAATCTTCTCAAGAGCTGCGTACACTACCTTGCGAGCAGTGTCCTTCTTTCCATCCCACATAACCGTGTTGATGAATCGAGAAATAGCGTCTGAATTGTATACAGAGTCAGGACGGCGAACGGGCTTATTTTTGATTGGTCGGCGCATAGTAGATTAATGAAATTATGCCTTAGGCTTCTTAGCTCCGTAGCGAGAACGTCCACGACGACGCTTGTCGAGTCCTGCAGTATCGAGCTTACCGCGCACGATAGTGTACTGCACACCGATGTCCTTCACGCGACCACCGCGTAGAAGTACCACTGAGTGCTCCTGGAGGTTGTGTCCTTCACCTGGGATGTAGGCAGTAACTTCCATACCGTTAGTAAGGCGAACACGGGCAATCTTACGGATAGCTGAGTTAGGCTTGCGGGGAGTCTTGGTAGTTACCTTTACACAAACACCGCGCTTGAATGGAGATGGGTAGAACTCGGGGCGGTTCTTAAGCGTATTGAATCCACGAGAAAGAGCCACCACTTTTGATTTGCGGGTCTTGTTCTTTCGTGACGTCTTGGTCAATTGGCTGATTGTTGGCATTTGAAATGAAAACTCCCCCGAGGGAAGCTCCGTGAACTATATAGAATGTAGTCAAAAAATGCAACTACCGGTGTCTCCTATTAGCTCTGAACGAAGGTGTTTCGTGGGTCCACCTTACCATTTTTGAAGCCTATCACCATTTCGAGCTTCTGATTTCTACGCTTCTTTTGAAGTGCCACAAAGGCATATTTCTGGAAATCCTTGTTTTCACAGGCTGATTTGATGGTTTGGTACGCCTCCCCAGAGACCTCTTCCTGACCTCCAGTTAGGGTAATGCCAAGCATTTGGTCAGGATTGCTCGTTAGTTCAAAAGAGAGCTCACCCGTAAATGGGCGCCCGTTTCTTCCGAAGACCTCTATTTTATTACCCACTTCATAGGCCAAAAGAGGTGAAAGAAGGCGAATTTCGTTTGTAATGTTGTTTGGAATGGCTATATTCTCAGGATTTACGGTTCTCGTAAGCCACTTTGTCTCACCCTCCTTAATACCTTCACCAAGACCAACCGTTAGTGGCACCTCCCTTCGAGCAGTCATTTCCCCCTCTGGAAGAAGTACTTCCTTTGAGTTGAGCCAGATGTTCACCGCTGCCTGAGTGTCCGGAGCTCTAAAACCAATAGCAACAGCGTTTTCCGCTCCGTTTCGAAGCAAGGCATCACGAGGTTCTTTAGGAAGTTGGGAGAGTTTTGCAAGCTGATCGAACTGAGGACGAGACGCCGTTCCTAGTATGAGGACATTAGGGTCAGTGGAGAGCGTATCAGCAACAGGCACAGCTTTGTTCGTTGGAAGATTGAGTGGCGTTCGTAGCGTTGGTGCAGTTTCTGCCTTCTTCATGGCATACGCATCAAGAATTGTATCGAGTTCTGAGCGGAACCCAGTCGCCGCGATAACACTGTTTGCGAGAATTGGTTTTCCTTCCCTATCCCTTATAGGTTGCCCAGCGGTATCAAGAACAACAAGCTGACGGTCCTCAGGTGCCGACTCTAACGTTGCATACCCGACATCAGCCACACGACCAGGGATTTGTTCAATCAAGTTTCCGCGACCGTTTCGTGGACGAAGGTCGTTAATTTGTGCGTAGCGAGGACGAGCAGAAAGTTCACCCTCAGCAATGACATAGATTTTTGTAACATCACGCACGCGTGGGTTGTCTCCTTGAAACACGCTTCCAATGTATTCAATCAGAGTGTCAGCAGAGTTTCCCTTTCCGTAAATTACGAGTGTCTCTCCAGGTGAAAGATCTTCGCCACTTCTGTTTGCGAGCGCTTCAAACGCTTCAAGCGTCTGACTAATCTTTGGAAAGCCCTCTGAATCTTTTGTGTCGCGAATAATTTGTTCTGCTTTAGAGCCTTCAAGTTTGAAACCAAAGCCTGGCTCACCAAGTCCAGTGGACGCGAAGATTGCATCAGTTTTTATTTTCAGTTGATACCCCTCTTTTCCACCCACCTGAAGTGTTACGATTTTGTCTCCTGCATCTTCTTCGTTTGGATTCGGGTCAACAGAAACAACACGCGTCTCTAGAGCCAGATTTTTTACAAGCATTGCAGTTTGTAGTGAAAGTACTGATTGCAATTCTTCATTTGTTGGATACCGCGCACTAGAAAGATCATCAGGTGTTGGCAGATAATCTACGGTCGTATTGATACTTCCCTGACGAATGTCGCCGTTATCTTTTCGCTCTCCCGGGTACCAGCGAAGCGGACTACCGTATGCACGTACCGTTTTAATTTCATCTCCATTGGGTTGGTCGGGAAGAGTGGGTGCTCCGTTTCCGCGCTTGTTTGCACTATTCAATTCCCACGCAGCGCCTTTTGGAATTGCGAATGGTCCACCAGGTTGTTCACCTGCGTCAACTACAAGAGCATTCTCTGCAAGCGCCGGATTATTTCGCACAAGTTCACCAAAGGCAGCGATGCCGTTTGGTCCAGTACCAATTTGAAGAAGGGGGATGTAGTCGCCGTCACGAAGATTCGCAAGGGTGTTTTCTGAAAGTGTATCAAAGTGATGACGGAGAAATTCATTCGTTGTTCCTGGGTCAGCAGTAATTGCCGCAATAAGGTATGGATTAAAGACTGAGAGAAGTTCAACGGACTCCAAGTACGCGCGTTCGGTATCAGTGAGTGGACGCTGTTCTTCAAATGCACTCACGCGCTGTTCAAATTTTCTTCGAGGACTCACCACCTCTCCATTCATCTTTGTTGGCCTATCAAGTACAGATGCGACATCGTCTGCAGTAGTACCATCAGCACGAAGTGATTCCACAAGCGGAAATACCGTTTCAATAAATCGCTCGCGCATATAATTAAATGCTCGTTTATTCCTTCCTAACTCAGGACACGCGAAACGCTCTTTGAGTCCTTGAATTTCTCGCTCACGAATCTCTCCTGCAAAACGCTCATCAAATATTTCAGGACGATTACCCGCCACATAACTTCGGTACAGAGTGAAGAGTTCTCGTCGTATCGCTTGGTCCTCTGCAGTCTCTCCTGGGAAATTATCAATCTCCGCGAGTATTGTGTCGGGTGAGCCAGTTGCGAAACTTTCTCGGAGTACAGTCGCACGTTCAATACGTCTGAAATTTTGAATGTCTTGGATATCTTGTGATACGCGCTCACGAATTTCATTCACCGCATTCACATAATCAAACTCTCCAAACGAAGGACGAAGTGGAATAGTATCTAAATAAAGACGCAGGTCATCTTCAGTTGCGTCGAGCTTCACCAAATCTTGTGCACCCTTACTAAAGTCAGCGAGCTCGGCCTTGTATGCAGTGTTCACCAAGACAGCGCCGGCCTGTCTGTCCTTATCATCTCCCGAGCGAAGAAGCTCGCCAGCACTTGCAAGGACTGCTTCAATATTTCTGCTTTGTGGCGGGAGACTCTTTACTGCCTCTCGCACAATATTTTCACGGCGTTTTGCGCGAAGCACATCTTGAAGTTCACCAACAACTTCAAGACCTTCAAGATTTCCTTGCTCGAATGTAGCGAGAAGTGGTGCAAGCTCTTCAGGTTTTCTGCCTTCTGCAAGTCCTCCGTATATCTCCTTTCGCAAGTTTGCGCTTCGCTTTTCTGCATCAAGTTCTTTCAGGAGAGAGACAACTTCTGTTCGCAGTTCTTCTGAAGAAGACATCGCCATCACTGCTTCCATGCGCTCAACCATCCCCGAATTTTGGGTGAGCGCTCCCCTGATACTTGTTTTAACTTCGTCTGGAACCTTAGGATTATCCAGTATCTTTGTGATTCTTTTGATTATTGTCCCTTGCGCTGATGAGAGAGTTCCTCCTTCTGTAACTCTTTTGGTTAGTATTTCTTGTCGTAACCCAAATTTTATAGCGTAACCATTTAATCTGTAGATACCACTGCTTTCGTCAATGGTTAAGTTCGGATTTGTGAATGCATTCACAACTCTCTCATCCAAATCTCCAGAAAGAATGCCTTTTGTAACGAAATTAATTCCTGCAATTTGTGACTCCGCATTCGCTTTGCCACCTTCCAATAGTGCCTTGGACTTTGCAATCTCACGAAGCAGTAAAGATTGCTCCTTCGTTATGACCCCACCGCCGGTCACTCTTGTAGTTAGAACCTCCTCGCGTGGTCCATATTTGATGGCGTAGCCATTCAACCTATAGATGCCATTATCCCCTTCTGTAGTTATGTTTGGGTTAGCAAGTGCGTTGATTACTTTTTCATCAAAATCTCCAGTAACGGCTTTATTAAAAACGCTCTGAAAGCCAACAGTTTCATTGTCTGAACTACTCTTCTTTAGATTCTCTCTTGTGGCGTCAACAGAGAGGCGGGCAAGTATCCTTGCGTTCTCTTTCGTGAGAACACCTCCGCCGGTCACTCTTGTAGTTAGAACCTCCTCGCGTGGTCCATATTTGATGGCGTAGCCATTCAACCTATAGATGCCATTGCCTTCATCTATTTTCAGATTTGGATTTGCGAGTGCATTGATTACTCGTTCTTCTAAAATACCCGTTGACGCTTTCCCAAAAACGAATTTAAACCCATTCACCTCAGCGCGGTCTTGCTCCACGCTTTTGAGCGGACTCTCCACCGCGCCTTCGGCGCGGTCATTCACTCCCTCTTTAGGCGCCTTCGGGCGAAATGCTCGCTCCATATATATGCAGTATCGCACGCACTGTCGCTAAAACTGCACTTATTTGCGTTTTGAGTTGGGGAATTGTGCTACGATTTTTCTATGTCGAGGGTGGTGTGGCAATTCTCCGCACTTCTCATCTTGCTTACTGCAGGACTTCCTTTCTTGGTGCTTGCTGATGAAGTTGCAGAGCCGTCTGAACCAGAGATCCTTCCTGTTGAAACTCCCGCCCCAGAGGAAGTGATAGTGGAGACGACACCTGAGCAGACTGAAGCCACGACAACTATTGAAACTGTTCTTATACCTGAGGAAGAGACTGGGACGAGTACTGAGGAAACCTTGTTTAAGACTGCAGACATAGAATCTACCGAAGTTTCTATGACGACGGGCGTTGAGGCGCCAGAAACAATTAATGGAGGTGAGACTGTTACATGGATCAAGGCTGGTGGACCATATCTGGTAACCAATACTTATATATATGGTGGTGGCACACTTATTATTGAGCCAGGAACGGTAGTTAAAATCAGAAAAGATGGAGATATAGGTGTTGCGGGCACGCTTCAAGTCGGTGCGAGTGGTAGCGAAGATGTAATCTTTACCTCAATTGCAGATGATTCGTATGGCGGTGACTCTGATGGCGTTGTTGCAAATCCTGAGGATTATCGATGGATGCGTATTAATTTCAGCTGGAATGGTGGGTCCGGAACTTTTAATAATGCACGCTTCCGACACGGCGGGAGTGAAGCGACAGTAGTCGCCTGTGCCGGAACGGTTTCGATTTCTAATACTGTGTTCGAAGCAATTTCTGGTGATCAACTGCGACTCTGCAACGGGAACGACATCACTGTTGACCATGCGGACTTTCAAGGACAACGAACCATTGCCTATTTCTCAGGTGGCTCACTCAACGTTACGAACTCGGCCTTTAGGAACGTTTCTTACACGCCATTTGAATTCTTTGGTCCTCACCCATGGACCATTTCAGCACTAAATAATTGGTGGAACGACGCAAGCGGTCCTTCATATTCCCTAAATCAAACAGGTCTGGGTCATGTAGTGCCTGACAGCGCAGATGTTGTGCCGTGGCTTACAGAGGACCCTTTCCTTACACCTCCTCCAGTAGAGACAGGTCCGTCAAACGTATTGTTCTTGCCTGGAATTAAAGGAAGCTATCTCTATAAGGAGCGTGAGGATTGTGTACTGTTTTCGCTTGAGTGCGAAGATACACTTTGGCTTCCCTCTCTCTTTGAGCAAGTGACGGAACTTTTCTTAGATAGTGACGGAAAAAGTATTAATGAAGTGTATGTAAAGAAAGGCTCTGACGGTGTATTGGAAAGTGCGTTTGGAATGAAATTCTATGCCTCGTTTGTGGAAGATATGGACGCTCTTGTTACAGATAGCACGATCAACGACTGGGAAGCAGTACCCTATGATTGGCGCCTCTCACTCCCCGACCTACTTTCTAATGGCGTTGAGGACAATGGTCGTATTTTCTACGGACAGGCCAGTTCAACACCATATATTGAACAGACACTCCGCGAACTAGCCCGCACGTCTAAATCAGGCAAGGTAACTATAGTTGCCCACTCAAATGGTGGACTAGTTGCAAAAGCCTTAATGCAAAAACTCGGTGAAACTGAGACAGTCAAACTTGTTGATGATGTTATTTTCGTAGGTGTCCCGCAACTCGGAGCACCTCAAGCGCTTGGTGCGCTTTTGTACGGAGACCGCGAAGCTCTTCCGACAAAGTTTACGGGTGGACTATTAGTGGACCAGAAAAAAGCGAGGCAACTCGCTGAGAATACACCAATGGCGTATCACCTTCTTCCCTCTCAAACCTATTTTGAAACAACACAAGACGGCGCTCATCCTGTAGGAAAGTTTGCCAATGAAGAAATGTACGCGAGTGAAATATCCGCGCATGGAAAGCTGATTGGAAACTCTGATGAGCTTTATAACTTTCTTCTCGCGAAAGATGGTGGAAGAACGAAGCCTCCGCCTGAAGAGATTGATATTGCGAATATTCTCAATTCAACGCTCATCACATACGCAAAAGACACTCATGAAACATTAGACAGCTGGGTCCCGCCTTCTGGTGTGACTCTCTACCAGTTTGCAGGCTGGGGCGCGGACACCGTCGCCGGTGTTGAATTTAATGGCTGGTGCAACCAGCTTGTTGGATGCACGCAAACATACAAACCTATTCTGGTTGAAGATGGCGACAAGGTGGTCCCTGCTCCAAGCGCTCTCCACACATCAAGTGATGAAGCTACAGTGAACAGATACTGGATTGATTTAAGCATCCTCCCCGGCCCATTTAAACCAAATCATGGAAATTTATTTGAAATTACTGAGGTAAAAAACGCACTAGTCAGCATTATAGGTGGAACCGAAATACGAACAGGTACGATATTGAACTCAACTCAGCCCGCCAGTCGCTCAGCTGAAAAGAAGTTACGTTTCTACTTGCACTCACCACTTACACTTGGAGTCTATGATGAGAACGAAAACTACACAGGGCAAAATGAAGACGGCTCTGTTTCATTTGAGGTTGATGGAGTGGATTACGGAACATTCGGTGAAACTCAGTATCTTACGGTCTCTGGTGATGAAAACTATACACTGGCTCTCGACGGACTTGATGACGGGACATTCACTCTCGAGATAGAGGATATCGTTGGTGAAGAAGTTACCGCATCAACGACCTTCGTGGGTATTCCAACAACTGCTGACACACAAGTCACTATGCAGATATCCAACAGAGAGTACACGGAAACGACACTGAATATTGATGAGGACGGGGACGGGACTCAAGACACGCAGATTCCCGTAAGCGCCGGTGATGTCTACTTCTACGAAGTACCCCAAACAATTGAAAACTTTGGTGGTGGCGGACGCTCAAACAATGAAGGAACAGGCATTGTGTTTGGGACTTCCACTGAGGCTGTTCCTGAGGCAATTATTTCACCCCCTCTAGTCACTAAAGCAACTTCGGTACTCACCGAACCGGTAACTCTCTACTCAGGCACTGAAGTCACCGCACATCCTGAAGTATCCGAGCAGTCTCAACAGCTAGAGAAAGACCCTCTGTTGACTCTCATATACAATTTACTAAGTAACTTTCTGAATTTTTTCCTAGAACTCTTTGGAATCAAAACTTAATATGAAAAAACTCATTACACAGTCAATCCCGCTAATCATTTCATTTGCAGGTATTTTGCTTTGGTATTTTTCATTTGAATGTGTAAAGAACGCCTGCTCGCTTGGTGCACTTATGAGAAACGGAATCTACCTTGACCTTGTCAGGATTATTGGCGCCTTATGTCTTCCTCTTATTGTCTCCACAGTTTTTCTTCCAGTAGTTTCTAAGGAGGCCTTTAAGATGTGGACGAAAGCAATGCTTATATTTTTCCCGATCATCCTCATCTTAATTGTTTTTGTCTCTGATAGTTCTATGGGAGCTTCACCACTATTTAGTTACGGAAAGTCTGAAGTCGCTCTACTGGGAGGAACATTGTTAACGCTTGTGGGGCTTGTTGTAGTCGCTAAAAAATCATTCTTCGCTAAGAAATAGTTGCAAACATTCTTTCTCGTAGTAGTCTCGAGGGCAGACCAACAGAGGGAGGCTTGCAATGCGCAAGTTTGCAAAATGGACTGGAGACTGGGAATACCGGAATCACACCGACCCCAGATTCAGTGGAAAGCGTGGCACACTCACCGTTAATGCGACCTCGAGCAATGACGCTGAGGATGAAATTAAGCGAGCAGTGTCTCGCGACATCATCGGCACCACGTCCTTTGTTTCGTTCGTGCACGTCACGAACATCCGTAAAGAAGGCTAGGAAAAGTTATGGGCACCTGGACTGGAAGCTGGACGTTCCGTAACGTCATGCACCACTTGCATAACTCGACAGGCACAAAAACAGTGACTGCTTCAAGCGAGCAGGGTGCTAAGTCCAAAATCAAGGATGAAGCATCGCGCGAACTTTTCGGCACCACCGGCATGCATACCTACATCGATGTCTCAAACCTTCGAGAAGGTAATGGTCGCAGGTGGTGAAAAGCTTCCTTTGAAATAATTTGTTCGGCGCATAGCGCACGTACCCACCAGCGGAAAGCCCCCGCACTGGTGGGTTTTCTGTTTTACTACCTCCTCAGATTTCGAGTATGCTACATGCATGAAGTTTGAAGAAAGAGACATCTATCTAATCGCCGGTCTACACGGAAATGAAAGAGCTCCTGTGCGCGCACTCACGTCAGCCTCTGTTGATTTTGTTCTCGGCAACCCTGAGGCTCATTCTCAGAATCTACGCTTTACTGAGTCAGACCTTAACGCCTCATTTGGCATAGAGCATTCAACACGTGAGGGAGAGCTTGCTCGCGAGATTCTGAACAAGATACCTGTTGAGGGACTTGTTGTTGATTTTCATACCACATCTGCAAAAGGTCCCCCGTTTGTCATACTTACAGACATACGCATGCTTCCCTTTGCCGAAACTACAGGACTTAAGCACGCAGTTTTAATGAGTCACAATATAAAGGAAGGTCACGCGCTCATTAATATGAGAGACGGAATTTCTATCGAAATGTCGGGATACGATTCTGAAGAAAGTGTTCTTACAACATTGGCAGTTCTGGAATCTGTCCGCAACGGAACGAGAAATCAGCTTGAGGTTTATGAAGTGTACGAAAAAATAACTAAGCCGGGCACATACGAAAACTTTGCAGAACACACAGAAGGCTTCTTCCCAGTCCTTGTTGGAGAAGATGCCTATGACTTTATTGGCCTCAAGGCGAGAAGGCTGAACTAGTTCTAATAATTAGACCGAAGCCCTCATGAGTTCTTGTATACTAAGGAAAGCATGCACCGAACACTCTGGCTCACAATTGCGCTTACTATCATCACAGGAATCATATTGAAAGAACTCAATATAGGTACGCCCTTTCCTGCCGAGCCGATGATTATCTATGGATTCTCTATTCTCCTTTCTGCACTTATCGCGCAGATTTCAGGTGACCACATTATGAAAACCTGGATTCGCTTTGCGAAATGGGCAATTCCTGCAATTTTTATTTCATACCTCCTCACACCTCACTACGGACAGACCGGCGTATACCACTTTGAGCAAGACGGCATTCTCTGGCTCACCGCCATTTCTTTTGTAGTACTTAGTCTCGGTATTGTGGAGCTTCAGCTCGTGCGTGGACGAAAGCGAAAGCTACGCAAATTCAATAAATAGTGGTGAGTGGTCTGAGACTTCGTCGTCGAGAACTTTAAACTCACTCACTTCAACACCATCACTCACGAAAGCGTAGTCGGCGAATTTCTCTGGCTTGGTGTAGTAACTCGTGCGCGTTGAGGTGATGCCACATTCCTTAATCATGTTGCGAAGGCCTGCGTCTTCAAGCTTCTGCACACTCATCGTTGTAGGAAGTAAGTTGAAATCACCCAGGATAACTGACGGGAGTGCGTGCTGATTCACGAGTTCAATAATCTTTTCTGACTGCAAAAGTCGTTCCTCGGTATCAGTCTTCCCTCGCCCATTCCAAAGTCCGTGCAAATTAACAACGAGTTTCTTTCCACGTTCAGTTTCAACAACGACATACTGCAAATTGCGTGAGTGATTTCCCATCTCATCAGGCGAAACAAATCCTCGCTCACCATAAATAAACAACTCACCCTCTTCATGTACGGTAATTCCTTTCTTCACAAACATCGCGAGTCCATAGAAATCAAAGAAGTGCGGACGGAAGTAGGAGTCATGGTCAGGCAATGCTTCGCACAACTGCGGAAATAAATCCGTGACACGATTTTCAAGCCACGAGCCACCAGCCTTTTCAGTTTTCATATGTTCACCTCCATTCCAAATTTCCTGAAGACAAAAAATATCTACATCATCGTGTTGTCTAAAAAATGAGAGGAGTTTGGGAAGTCCTGCTTCTCCGCCCCACGTATTGAGTGAAATGACTTTCATACCTTATATAGTAGCGCACCCAAGTAAAGAAAAAGGGCGCCCGCTGAAATGAATCAGGGGCGCCCAGAAGGTACTACGCGTTACTTAAAAAGCTACATGCCGAGGATTACTCCCCCGACGTACGCCGGCGCGAGCGCGGAGCGTCAGCCGCGTCGTCACCACCATCATCCGTTTCCGGAGTGACGGCGGGTTCGGACGCGACCGAAGCGGGTTCCGCGGCCTTCGGGGTTTCAGGCGTGGCCGAAGCCGAAGTGCCATCACCCTGTTTGCCCTTGCGGTCGCCAGCCATCATGTTGCCGAGGAAGGCGTCGACCATGCCGCCACCGCCCGAACCGTTGCCATTTGCGGCGCCGGTGACGAGGATGTCGGGCACAATCTTGATGCCGTTCTTCGACAGGTGGTCGGCGATCGTCATCATCGCATAGCCTTCGGCGCCGACGCTTTCGACCTTCTGCTTGATGACGTTGGCTTCAGCGCCACCGACAGCGAGCGTATTGGCCGCTTGAGCTTCACCCACGGTCTTGAGGACCATGGCGTCGGCCGTAGCGTTGATTTCCTTCGACTGAGCGACACCCTTCGCGTTGGCGACGGCGGCGTTGGCCTCGAAGGTCTGGATCTCGACCTGACGTTCCGCCGCGACCACCTGGGCCTGCGTATCGGCAGTAGCCCGGGCGTTCTCCAGGTCTTTACGAGCGTCTTCTGCGCTCTTCTGAGCCCTGTACGTATCCATCATGCGCTCGGCGAGTTTCTTCTCCGAGAGCGTGGCCATCAGTTCAGGCGGAGGCACGATGTCACCGATGAGGGTGTCGACGGCTTGCACATCGTAGTTGCCCTGAAGACCTTCTTCGATGTGCGTCTTCGCGTCCTTCTGGCGTTCAGCGCGTTTCGACAGGAACTCGATGGCGTCATGCGCTTGCGCGGAGTTCCGGAAGTAGTTCCCGATGAGGGGTTCCAGAACCTGACTGACCAGATTGAGCATCGAACCGAAGCGTGCGATGACGGCCGAAGCCTTGTCGCGCGAGACGTGGATGATCTGACTCACGTCGAGGTTATAGGTGAAGCCGTCGGACGAACGGGCCGTAATGGTCGAGAGGTGCGAGTCGAGGTCGTGAGACGCCGTCTTACCATTCGCCCAGTTCAGCACAATGTTCGTCGTCGGAACGAGCTCGACCTTCGTCGTCAACGGGTTGATGGGGTACATGCCCGGATCCAGAGGATCCTTCCACACACCCTTTTGACCACGATCAACGAGTTTGCCGTGCTTGAACGCTTCTCCGGTGCCGGTGACATTTTCACCGACATAGGACACCACAACACCGACCGAGCCGATGGGTACGGCAGTCATCGGCACCGATTCAACAGCGACGAAGAGCGGATTCAGGTAGTAGGTGCCGGCCAGAATGACCTCTTCCTGCTGACCTTTGAAACCGCCACCGCGCACGAAGGCGTCGCCGTCCTGGAAGGAGTTGTGACCATCGATTTTCTTGCCGGCGATCTCGCCGGCAAGAAGCGCTTGGCCTTCCTTCGTGGTAACGACGCCGACCGTGTTGTCGGGAATCGAAATGGCTTTTTCAAGCCTGACAGCAAACAACTTGGTGTTGATACGGTACACACCCGGCGGGATGATGGCGATTTGCGAACCGCGCTCACCACCGTTGGTGAGGAAGGCACGCGCATCCTGGAAGGAGTCGCAGTTAACGCTTTGCGCGAGAATACGACCAGCCGGAATGGCGTTACCGTCCTGAGCCTCGACGATGCCCACCTGCCCTTGCGGGATGGTGGTGAATTTCGTGATGGTGACCGTGTACTGCCACGGCCATTTCCAGAAATGCAGGCCGGGCGCGAGCGCGTCAGCCTGCAGACCAGCTTCGCCCTGGAGGGCGACGATACGGCCGTCGGGCAAGGTCTTGTTCTTACCGAACAGGACGAACTTCTTCTCGACGAGACCAATGGAGTCTTCGGGGATAAACCAGATGCCGAAGAGACGGAACCACCACTTGGCCGTGAAGCCGAGCACGATGAGCACAATGAGGCTCCCGAGCACCGGCGACGCGATCAAGCCACCGAGAAATCCAAGGATTCCTTCCATGGGATTGTAGCCTTTCTGTAACGAGCAACGGGACGAATTCCCGTGCATCCGGAGCATAACAACATTTTATTGTCACAAAGTCAACACTATAGTGAAACCCCGCTTAGACCACAGGTCTAAGCGGGGTTGTCTCACGAATTACAATACTGGCGAGTTGCTACGTCGCCGAAGCTTTGTTCGCCTTGATGATTTCACCAGCACGAAGGATGGCAAGCTCGCCGAGCTCGGAATCAACGTCATATTCATCCCAAAGGGACTGACACGACTCAACATCTTCAACAAAGGTAAGCATCCTCATGAACGCCAGAAGCTCCAGATCAGATTCACTGTCGCACTTTTCGAAGACGGCTAGAGCCTCGTCGTAATCAGTGGTAAGCGTGAGAGCGAGTTTGAGCGCGCGCTCAGTCTCGTCTTCAATGCCATCGTTCCAGCGGCGCGCGAGCTCGTCGATAATTGAGAGCGCATCATCAGTCGTGGTCGTGAGCGTAAAGATTTTCTCAATCGCTTCGTCCGCGACCTTGATACTTTCTTCAGAATCGAAGTTACGCATCACGTCAACGAGCTCCCAACACCGATCGATGTCATCAGCCGTGGTGAGCTCAGCACGCAGAAGCGTCACAGCCTTTTCATAGGCCTCGACCTCGACTGGGCTTCCAGCATCCACGGAACTGAAAACGTCGTAGCACTCCTCGGGACTTTCGGCCGACTCAAGTTCGTCGCGACGCTCCTGAAGAAGCTCGGCTTCCGTCTTTTGCGGCACGAAAACAGGTGGGGCAGTTTCAACCACCGGTGCATGCACCGGTGAGAACACTTCACCATATCCACGCGAATCCTGATACGTGTCATTCGAGCGCTTACGAAGCGAACGAAGGACAAAGAAACCGATGCCGACAAGGGCAAGCAATGAGACGAGCAGAATGTTAATCGTCTTGGCGTCCATATGGACCTCCCTTTAAAAAACCTCTGTTCGGAATTTAAAACAAAAACAACCTTTTGTCAAAACTACTGCCCCAACAGGAACATGAAGATGGAGATGACGAAGTTTGAGAACGGTGCGGAGAGGAACTGCGTGAAGACAAAGAGGAAGATGATAAGGAAGATGATGCTGTTTTGCTGAATCTTCTCTTCTATAGCTCGAATGGTAAGTGTGTACTTGGGAGGAATAAGCCCTCGAAGGATACCGAAACCATCGAGTGGAGGTATTGGGATGAGGTTAAACATACCCAGGAAGAGGTTGGTGAGTGAAATAGCAGCCGCAAGTTCTGCGAAATCTGGCACCGAATCAAACGTGTAACGTGCCACAAGCGCAAACACCACTGCAAGAAACAGGTTCACTAGAACGCCCGCCGAAGAGACAATCGACTCGCCCCATCGTTGATTCTTCAGATTATAGGGATTGTAGGGCACTGGCTTTGCCCAGCCGAACATAATTCCGGCATTCGTGAGGACCAAAATACCTGGAATAATGACGGATCCGAACAAATCAATGTGCGGAAGTGGGTTTAGGGTGAGCCTACCAGCGTCCTTTGCTGTTCTATCGCCTAGATAAAAGGCCGCATAGCCGTGGGCGACCTCGTGAACAATAATTGAGAAGATAAGGGCGATAATCGTGAAGACTGAGAAGGGGTCTAGTTGCATATATGTACCTAGCTATGCTAGCATGCTCTAACTATGCCAAGAATGTGTGCAGTAACAGGAAAGACAACTCAAGTAGGCGGACGGTACTCAAACCGTACGCGTGCTACGCAATTTAACCCAACTGGAAAGGTTCGCCGTCACGCAAACCTCCAGAAGCGTCGTATTTTCGTAGCTGAGCTTGGAAAGAGCATTCTTGTGGACATCTCCACTAAGGGAATGCGTCACATCAAGAAGAACGGCGCGTTTGCCACCCTTACAAAGGCTGGCGTCATTAAGACCAAGTAGTCTTACTACTAAAAACCCGCGAGCCTTAGGCTCGCGGGTTTTTACTTTTCGACTACCGTCTTTCCATCACTCACTAGTGTAATCGTCCCTTCCTTTGAGGTTTCAAGCATGGTCGCGCCAGTATTCTGTATCTTCTCAACAACCTCCTTATGGGGATGTCCGTACGAGTTATCCTTTCCTGCAGAAATCACAACCATCTTTGGCTTAGCTACGGCGAGAAGTTCGTCACTTGTAGAAGTGTGCGAACCATGATGCCCCGCTTTCAAGACATCACTCTCCAACCTCTCTCCCTCAAGGTACACAACATACTTCTCGACACTTACGGGCGCGTCTCCTGAGAGGAAAAATTCTGTCTCGCCATACACTACATGAAGCACTACCGACGCATCATTAGTTTCACTATGTGTTACCTCTCTATCTGGATAGAGTACGTCCGCATATGCTCCAGCACCAAGGAGAATGCGCTGACCTCTTCGAGCGAGCGTATGCTCAACGTCCTTCTCCTTTCCCACAGCCTCAAGGAGAGCGTGAGTGACTCCCGTATCGTTTTCGACGCCAGGCTCCATGTAACGCAAAACGCGATAGCGCTTAAAGACATCAACCAAGCCTTCAATATGATCAGCGTCTGGATGTGTTGCCACCACCATATCTAGAGACCTATCAAAGAAACCCATTTCTTTAGGAAGGGTGCGCAACACAGCTCTTCCGCGTCCACCGTCTACCAACACATCTATTCCTGTTGGACCTTCTATATAAATTGCGTCGCCCTGCCCCACATCGAGAAACGAAACCGTGAGCACGTACGGTCTCTCTTTGAATACAAAAAATAACGTAAACGCCGTGAGTGGAATTAGTAGAGCAAGCGCACCCCACAATACAGCACGGCCTTGAGACATGGCTAATGTGTTGTTTCTTCCTCTCCCTTGAGCACATCTTCAAGGAGTTTTGCGAGGAGTTCCTCATCACTTGTATCAATGATGTCTTCTCCATGAGCTCCTACATAGGCACGATAATCAGCCGAGAGAGAACGATTGCTCATATCCCCCACCCACGCTTCCATGGCGAGATTCTTGGTCTCACGACTCACTTGCTCTGGGTGGAGGAAGTCAACGGTAAGATTGTTCTGTTTTCCATACCACATAAGGGCCAGTATGGCCTGCACGCGCGCGTCGTCTACGGGTAATTTGAATGATTCTAAGTTTGATTTTGGAGCACCAGACTCGTGTGAAAAGGAAGCTTCCATATGCCACCAAGCATAGCACCCATGCGGGCACATCTTGCATTTTATGTGTATTTGTGGTATTATATATAGTACGCGCTTCGGTGCGAAACTAGTACAAAAACAAAAGTGTGGTGGTGTTTCTCATGCACAAACGGGGACGAGCTATTCCGATTGCTCGCGCGATGCGAGCGAGAAGGGACAAGGATGAAGTCAGAAAGACGGTCGCGTGTGAAGTTGTCGAGCTTGAAAGCATCAGGCGAGATAACTTCCTCGGCGATGACGTCGAAGACCAGATCAGGAATCGTGAGCTTCCTATCGGGCGCGAGCTCGCCATGAGGAAACTCATCATCCACTTCGCGGGCCAAGGCCCGCGCACGAAAAAGGTCGCCTAAGCGCGACGAAAAGGGCGCTTGCGAACATCAGTTCGCAAGCGCCCTAATCCTTTTTCTATACTTAACGACTATGACTCCAGATTTCGCTGATCTTCAACAAAATGCTGAGCGTCAGCTGTACCTTCTACGCGGTGCACTACTCCCTGAGAATCAGTAACGGTTGCAGGTGCTCCCCCTTTAGCAGAGAGACGTTCAATGATGGTGGCGCCAATTTCCTCGGGAAGTCCCTCATCAAAATCAGTAAGTGACTGAATTGTGTATGGCTCGCCCGTCTTCTCCTGCATAACTGCTAGAGCGTTTACTACCATGTTTACATCCTCTTCAGTTAGGGCACTGAAAGACGGATCTTGCGCAACAACAGCGTCTACCTTCTCTCGAAGAAGCTCGAGAGCATCCTCGTCAGTCTTCCCTGGATGAGACTTCTCATTAGAGGGTGCTGGTTTTGGGGCTCGGTTAAAGTTTCCAAACATAGATTGTACGTCTTAGTAATATGCAAATATTGTCTCACCAGAAGGATAATCCGCAAGAGCGCATCAACGGCGAGTGGTATCATGCCGATATATGGAATACACCCCAAAAACGTTCGCCCTTCCGGAGCTAGAAGGATTGTCACAAGAACAGATTGATGTGCACCTCGGCCTATACCAAGGCTACGTGAAGCACGTAAATCTTATCCGCTCGAAAATTAAGGACCTCACGGAGCGCGGAGAGGAAGCGTATGTCATTAACGAGCTTCGTAGACGTTTTGCCTTTGAGTTTGATGGCATGCGCATGCATGAGTACTACTTTGAACAATTTGAAGGAGGAGCAACTACCTCAAGTTCTGGCACCATACTTGAAAAACTCGCTACAGAAAAGTACGGAAGTGTGGACGGACTCATCAAGCACGCAACGGAAGTTTCTGGCACACGCGGAATTGGATGGACCGTCGTCTATCTCGACCCTAAGGCAAACACCCTTCACACGACCTTCGTGATGGACCACGAACTTGGACAACTTGCTGGGCTTCCTATTATTCTTGCAATTGATTTGTGGGAGCACGCCTACATGGTTGACTATGTTCCTTCTCAAAAGAATCTCTACGTTGAGGCATTTTTCAAAAACCTCAATTGGGAAGTTGTAGAGTCTCGTCTTTCGTAATTACAAATTTCATCAAACAATCACGCGCGAGTGCTCGCACTCGCGCGTGATTGTTTGTATACAAAAAGAAACAGTAGGAGGTACGCGAAGATAACCATCCAAAACGGAAACGTGCCGAGTGTCACTTGTGCAAATGGAATCATGCTTCCATACGTAGCCACACTCGTAATGTACGCAAGCACTGCGTACGCCGGAAATCCTAAAAGTGCGGCGAGTGGCGGGATGAGCATTCCAACAACTCCCGAAAAAAATGACAACATCATTGCAAGTGGTATCACCGGAAGAACGAGCACGCTTACAGGAAGTGTGATGAGAGATAAGTTTCCTGTTTCGTACAACAGTAGTGGTAGCACAAAGAGCTGTGCGCTAAGTGTAGTGCTCAATACTTCGCGAAGAGTTTTCCATTTCACAAACAGTAACCTTTTTTCAATAAACGGAACTCCAAGTATGAGTCCGAGTGTTGCCATAACAGACAGACCAAATCCCGGATCATGTACGAGGAGAAGTGGATTTACAAGCAACATAAGAAACACCACAACTGCAAGCGCGCGTAGTGCCCCGTATGTTTTTCCGGTGTACCGCGCAACAAGCGCGATGAGTGCCATCAACAGTGCGCGCAGTGCTGCAGACCCTCCGCCTGCCATCACTACAAACAGGACGAGTACAACTCCTGAGATTACAAGTGCAGTACGTTTACCAAAGCGCTTCAGTGCGCGAAGCACTGTCTCTGCAACGACCATAACGTTGTATCCAGACAGCACCACGATGTGAAGAAGACCGACAGCGGTGAAGGCATTAAGAAGTTCACTCCCTAGTCCCTGCTTCCCACCAAGAAGCATGCCGAGCGCAAGTGACGCTTCAGGCTCGGGGACGGCAAGCGCAATTCCGTCTTCAAGCATGTTGCGAATATCCGAAAGTACTCCGCGCAGACGGTACCAACCTTCGCGTGGATGTACTTCTTCCACCGAAGCATACGAAAGCAGGCTTCCTATACCGCGTGCCCGTAGATATTCATCGTATCGAAATACTCGACCACTCTCCGTTTCAAATGCTTCAGGACGTGTTCGTGTTCCAGACACCAGCACACGCTCACCATATGAGAGTTCTGGATATCGAGGAAGCACAGCAAGCGTTCTTTCTTCTTTACCGTCTTTCACTAACACACGCTGATGTGTTTCGCGCACATCTGGCTCGTCCACCACCACTCCTTCTATTGTTATCTCATTACCAATTTCTCTCTGACTCTCTTCAGACAGTACGTGTGGAACAACATGCACACGCAGATACCCAAGCGAAAGGAATACGAGGGCGAAAGCAAAAAGCACATACCGGCGATCTTTAGTGAAATAAAAACTGCCCCCAAGCAAGGAGGCGAGAAACAAACCAAAGACGACTACATACCACGAGAAACCAAACACCGAGCCCGCACCCACTCCCACCACCGCCCCACAGACGAGGATGATGAGTGCGTGCTTCATACGCTAGCTTCCTCTGTCCATCGCTCGGTTAGCAAGGGCGTCTGCATCTTTATTCTTCTCCCGTGGAACATGTTCGAAGATAACCTTGCCATAGTGCCGACTGATAAGGTTCACCAAGGCCAAGTAGCGTGGAACAAGGTTTGGATGACGCACCTTATACGCGCCCTTCAATTGCTCAATAACAAGCTTACTGTCCATACGAATAGTGAGCACTGACATTTTCAGATGCTCTTCGGGAAACACTTCGGCAAGCTTTGTAAGTCCACGAATCACGGCCTCGTACTCAGCGATGTTATTTGTGGCAACACCGAGGTAATCGTCCACCTCAACAACGCGCTTTCCGAGGGCATCAAAAACGACCGCGCCCGCACCAGCAGGTCCTGGGTTTCCGCGAGCACCACCGTCGGCATAAAGTGTATAATCCATTTTTTCTAGTATACCTGAGAACAACTCAAGTAATTGAGACCACCCGAAGTCGGACTTTTTGCCTTCGAGTAAACTGATCTTTTTCAACATGAACTGCGAGTGTTGCGCGCCCCTCCTCTTTTGCTCGCGTTGCAGAATTATGAAACGTTCCCTTGGCAAAGAACGCAATCGCCTCGAGCACTGGCTCGCGTCGCTGATTACTCTCAATACTCATACGCAAGTGTTCGCCCTCTTTTCCAAACCAACTCACTTCGCGAACAACAACATCACGAAGTACAAATAGTGGCTTTGGATTTCCCATACCAAACGGAGTCATGCGCTCAAGAGAATTAAGGAGTGCGTACGAAATCTCTTCAGCTTTAATTTCTGAATCAGCAAGAACTGAAAGTGAAACCGCTTCTCGTGGAGGAAGTTTTGCGTACGCATCATTAAGGCGTTTTGGTAGATCAAAGACAGACTCACCCTTCACTGAGAAACCTCCAGACGCACGATGTCCACCAAACTCGATGAAGGTTCCCACGTCGCACAGACTCATAATCTCCACGACATCGAGTTCTTTCCTTCCAGCTCTGCATGAGCCTTTTGCTTCGCGACTACCTTCACGTCCCCATAAATACACCGGGCGCTGATGCTCTTCCGCAATAGTGTTCGCGACGAGTCCCAAGAGTCCTGGACGCCACTCAGGATCTCCCATGACAATCACGTTCGGAATTATTCCGTTAAATTCTTGAAGCCGCTCGCGCACGGCCTTTGTCACTGCACCACTACTGGCACGTCTTGAGCGGTTAATTTTTTCTAATTCTTTTGCAAGCGCTTCTGCGCGCACCGGATCGTCTGTGGTGAAAAGTTCAAAAGCAATTCGAGGATCACTCATTCGCGACGCAGCATTCACACGAGGCCCGATGGTGAAACCGACATCATCCTCGGTGATGAGTCTCTGCTCAACACGACCAACGCGACAGAGCGCTTGAAGCCCGAGCCTGCGCGACTTACGCATGACCATAAGTCCGTAACGCGCGATAACTCTGTTCTCGCCTGTTAAGGGAACCATGTCAGCAATCGTGGCGAGCCCTGCCATATCGAGAAGCCACTTCTCCCACCCAACAGGAATTTCTTCTCTTCCTTTGAAACCGTGACTCAAAAGTGCGCACACCAATTTCCACGCGAGTCCAGCTCCACAAAAATCTCGGTATGGATATGTCTCATCACTTCTCTTTGGATCAACTACCGCAACAGCTTCTGGAAGTATGTCTCCCACACTTCCATCACTTCTGACTCCTTGTACTGGAAGGTGGTGGTCGGTAACAATTAAATCAATATCGAGTGACTTCACGTACGTGGCCATGGCCACATCTGCAATACCACAATCAACCGTGATGATGAGCGAGACATCGTCGCGCTTGAGTGCATCGATACCGCCCTCATTCATACCAAAACCTTCTTCGTGTCGGTGTGGAATGTAGTTGGTAAAGTTTGCACCAACTTTTTTAAAAAAGTCATGAAGAATAGTTCCGCCTGGAATACCATCACAGTCATAATCACTCCACACACAGATGCGCTCCTTACTCTCAATCGCTTCTACGATTCTTTCCACGGCCTTCTCCATATCAGTAATCTGGAGTGGATTGCCTAGATGGAGGTCATACGAAGGAGCTAGAAATGCCTCAGCCTCTTCCTTTGTTGAAATACCTCTTCGAATCAAGAGTGCTGAAGTAAGATCATCAAGATGTTTGAGCTCTTCGCGGTGGTCGTCTGAAATGGGTTTATGAAGAGCGGTCATGTTTGTCGATTGTAGCAAAGATACGCTACTCTAGGTCATATGACCGACACCGTATTTTCAAAGATTATTTCCAGAGAAATTCCCGCCGAGATTGTGTACGAAGACGAGAAGACTCTCGCTTTTCTCGACATAGCCCCAAACACACCTGGGCACGTGCTCGTTATTCCAAAGAAACACTTTAGAAACATCTTTGACATTGATGACGAGACACTTGCTCACGTGATGCATACCGTACGAAAAATAGCTCCTGTGGTCCGTGACGCCGTTGGTGCTAAGGGCGTGCACATAAACTCAAACCACGAGCATGAAGGTGGCCAAGAGGTCTTTCACTTACACTTTCACATTATCCCTCGCGTGAGTCGTGAGGAATTTGAGTTTTGCTGGCCAAAGTACACGCTCGAGGAATTCGGTGGAGCAGATATTGCGACACGGATTCGCGAAACAATTTCCTAACTTACCAGAGGCGACGGGCTTTCTTGTGTCCGAGCGCTTGAAGACCAGGAAGCGTTCCGTGTGCAAGGAAATCAAGCATGGCCCCTCCTCCTGTAGAAATAAAGGAAATACCCTTCTCTAGATGTAGCTCCTCAATAGCAGCAACCGTATCACCTCCGCCAACAATAGAAATTGCTTTTGACTGTGCAATTGCTTTTGCCAGTTTCTTTGTGGATTCAGTAAATCCGTTTTCGTAGTTACCAAGAGGACCGTTCCAAAGCACGGTACCCGCCTTGCCGATTGTCCGTGTTAGGAAGGTTACCGTCTTTGGTCCATCGTCTAGAATCGCTTCGTCTAGCGGAATGTCTGAAAGTTCACGGGAAGTACCTATACCTGTCTTTGTCCCAGGAACAGCAGTAATAACATCAAGTGGTGCGGAAAGATGCTTGTTTTTGAGTAACTTCTGAATTGCTATAGGTTCTGCATGCGACACGAGTGACTTCCCCACGCCAAAACCAAGAGCTCCAATAAAATCATTGCCAAGGGCGCCGCCCACAAATACCTTGTCATACCGCTTGAGAAGCGTCTTAACTACAGGCTCCTTAGTTGAAAACTTTGCACCACCAATAATAGCGAGCGATGGCTTCTTAGGACGAAGTGCCTTAGTAAGTGCCTTCACTTCTTCTTCCACTAAAAATCCAGCAACCGAAGGAAGAAACTTTGGAACACCCACAACTGAAGCGTGTTCGCGATGACACACATCAAAAGAGTCCTGTACAAAATAGGTGGCAAGAGAAGCGAGTGACTTAGCAAACGAACTATCATTCTCCTTTTCTCCCTTGTGCCGACGGAGATTCTCGAGCACGAGTACTTTTCCTGGGAGCAGTTCCCCGACGGCACGGTGCACTTCAGCACCAGTTGAGACGGGGACATACTGGATATCAGGAATCCACTCTCGGAGCGCTTCCACCACAGGTAACAGTGACTCTGTTCCTGAGTCGCCCAAGTGACCAATTAAAATGACTCTTGCGTCACGCTTTTGTAAGTAGTGAATAGTAGGAAGTGCCCGACGAAGTCTAAAGGTGTTCGCAACCTTCCCACCCTCAACAGGAACATTCAGTGCTGCACGCACAAGAACAGGGACATTCTCTAAATTTCGTAAACTACGTACTGTCTTCATAGTTAGAGCAGTGCCTCAACGAGCGCCTTATATGATGCGACCTCAGCACTCGCGTGCCCAATTAGAAATCCGTCGACTCCTGTACCTCCAGCAAGACTTCGGATAATGCTGGCTTCCACTGAACCACCATACAAAACACGGGTCTTTTCAGAAGCTTTGCCTGGAAGAAATTCACTCAACACCTTCCGTATATAGAGAACCATTTCAGTTAAATCCTCTTCCTGAATTGCATCAGCTCCGCTTTTACCAATCGCCCACACTGGCTCGTACGCAAATATAAGTTGTGTCCTCTCTTTTGGACTTAAAGGTGCAAGCACTAACTCAATCATTCTGCGAACCACACCAAGATACATACCCTGTTCGTCACGAACACTTTCTCCAATGCACACGATAGGTGTCATACCGAGAGCAAGTACACGGCGAACTTTCTCGAGCACCACTTCATCAGTCTCGCCGAGAGCGCGACGCTCTGAGTGCCCTACGAGCACATATGCAACACCAAGGTTATGCAATGTTCCTGCAGTTATTTCCCCTGTATGCGCGCCGGCGGTCTCCAATGAGACATCCTGTGCTCCCAAATGCACGTCACTCTTTTTTGTGGCCGTAGAGAGAAGTCCTACATGAGGCGCGGAAGGCACAATGACTAGGTCATGTCCCTTACGTGAAAGCTTGAGCGAGAGCGCGTAAAGCTTTTTGGCTTCCTCAGGACTCTCAACGTAGGCCTTCCAATTTGAAACGATAAGCATAGCTCTATCATACAAGAGATACGGACTTCGCCATCCCCTTTACTGTGTAACGAAAAGGGCGACCTCGCATGAGGCCGCCCAACACGAACGGTATTACCCTACTGCACCACAGGGTGCACAGGATCAAAACCAAGGATTCTCGCCACTTCGCCATAAACGCGCGCTTTACATTCATCGTGGTTCTTCCCGCGGGGAATATCGAATGCGCGATTGGCATCGCGGTCAATAATGAGCACACGTTCACCAGAGAAGATTATTGACGCCATAGTTCTGACACGCTCGCGCGTATTCACGATGTCACAGCAGGCATCCGTGAGATCACTTCGAACTTCCGGATACTGCGCGACCTGCACAGGACGAGGAGCCTTCGGCTTCAAATGACGAAATGCTCCCGCCGTATGGAATATGCGCTCGAGCCAAAGTCCGAGCTCTTCAGCTTCTAGAAAACGTGCGGTCTTCGCTAGTCCTGACAGCATGCCTATTACCCCTTTGTGTGCACTCTAGTGAGAAGTAGTACCGCTAAATCAGCACACGGTCAACACTATTCTTCTCGCCAATCAACAAACTCGTAATCTGATGAGACCGTGGGTGTAAATGGAGGTGGGTCTGTTGCGAGTTTTCTATCAAAGGCATCCACTCGAGTCTGGTACCCAGCATCACTCCACCCGCATCCATTAACCCACTTTGTACCTGTTCGCTTGTTGGAAACGGTAGTTCCGAGAATAGTGAGTGATGTTCTCGGTTCATACGTTCCTGGGCAGGAATACAGATTTCTTCCGAACGCTCCGCCTTGAGCAATGAAGACTCCGTTTAAAGTCATGGTTTGCGGTGAATCCGGCGTAATCAAAATATTGTTCTCCGCAATCAAGGTAAGACCGTCAGTGCCGTCGCTTGCACCATACGTAATATTATTTTTAAGGTACGCGTTTGGTGCGACTCCTGTGGTGGTAATGTTTGCAGCAACTAAGGTCACCTTTGTGGGCACAACTCCCTCAACCCATACGTTGTCTTCAACAAATATGAGACCGCACGTCGCAGGAATTGTGTAGGTGCTGTAGTTTGTTTCGTTTTGAATAAGTGCTCTGTCAGTGTTGCCGTCACTACTATTCACAGGTGACACTGAAAGTTGAGTTGTTGAAGTTACGCGACGCACCGTGACTGTTCCGTTTGCATTGAAAATAAGGTGGTATCCCTTCCAGTACGCAGCACCATTACTATTTCCCGAACTGTAGCGTGGAAGATAGAGACCACTTGACTGAGCGACGCCCTTCAACGTTGTAAAGTCTGCCGCGATTCCAGCAAAATCAACTTGAGGTTCTGGGAAGCTCCACAAGCTTTGATTAGGACCCGCGCCGAACACTCCGTTTTTTGTACTGTTTGGTGAACACCCGAACGATGACGTACATTGCCACGACGTGAGCGAGCTCGTCACTGGTGCGTTTGCCGTACCGTCCATACGGATACCCCCATTAGAGTGATAGGGACCATTTATGATGCGATCATCTCCCGCCCATACACTGTCATTTAGAATGTATGAAAAAATTGCCACGGTTGGTTGCGCATACCTACCCACCACCGTTTTTCTTCCACCTGAACCATCATTTGGAATACCTGTGGACTCAATATCAATTGATGTCGTTTGTCCGCACGAAGTGTTTCCCGTAATTTCAAGTGACACATCACCAATTACTCCACCTTCTGGGTCCGAGTACGGAATTACGTAGGGCCCAGCAACACCGGTACCGTGGGTGATGTTACCTGGATTGTGGGCGAGAAACCATTTGTAGTATTCAAGTCCCGCCTCAGCAAGTGCAAACGCTTTTGACTCTCCTGTGGAACGTCGCTGTAGATGGTTTTGAGACAAAATGAAACCAGCGAGCGCGGCGAGAACGGTGAAAAAGATTGCGCCGAACACAAGAGCAAGGAGCATGAGGTAGCCTCGATGAGGAAGAGAGGTGGGGCGCATAGCTCTATCTTACTCTGTCTGACTGTTTCGTAGCGTTGCTGTACCGGTAAGTGTGTAGATATCGGGTGCTCTACTTGGATTCAAGTCAATCATGAGCGTCATTTGCATGGAACGAATATCTGCGACGTTTACCGTACCCGTCAGTTCAGTGCCTGCACTATTAAAGTATTTGAAGAGAGGCGTGGATGTTCCATTTCTAAGATTAATGGCAAGTGTGGTAGTTGCCTCTGACTGTCCCGTGTAGCTAGCAGGACTTCCAACAGCATTCACGACACCACGATACAAGTTCGTGCCCACTCGATAAATCCGTACCTTCTCTACACCGCCGTCTTTGTCCACGTCTGCATAAAACGTAAGTGTTGAAGTGCCTGCCAGAGCTATAGGGTATGCGCCATCATCAGCGTAGAGCGCCTCTCGGAAGTTTGAGGAAATGTACGAAACACTACGCCGCGCCTCAGCAACAGCCTGACTTCCTTGAAGCACGTAGGTATTTGCGCGATAGAAGTACAGAATCGTACTTGAGAGCACAACGCCAACCACACCCACAATAGAAATAACCACCAAGGTCTCTACTAAGGTAAATCCGCGTTTACTCGAAAGAGGTTGCATAAAAAGTTGTCGTTCCTGTAGTGACTGAAACACCAGTGTATACCGCTGTAGTGTAGCCTGTCTTTGAAATAGTAATGGTGTACGTTCCACTACTTAGATTTCCAAAGTGTCCTGTTCCACACGTATTGGTCGTTACAGTGCTTGAGTATCCTGACTTCGTGAGTTGTACCGTGGCACCACTCACAACGGCACCAGTCGCGTCCTTAACAGAGACCAGGACCTGCCCCACCACGCCACTTGGGACCATATATAAGGAATACGTATCCGTAATGCCCGGCGCAATAGTATATGGAGGCGGCGAGCACGAGTCAGTAACATCGTATCCGCTAATAGTTAATGTGTAGATATCCCACTCAAGAGAGAGTGCACGTACACCTGTACTGTCAGTTGTAGTTGCAATGGTGTTTTTTATGATAGGCGCACCCGCTCCAGTAGTTCCTTTAGTTTTTGCACCCGTGAGCGTGAATGGAATGTTTGGAAGTGGAGTCGGTCCTGTTTCATACGACAAACTCCAATCGAGCACTTGTGGCGTGTACATCGCGTCGACACTACCAAGATCGGCTTCAAGCATGAGCGAAGAGTACGTGGTTGTCGAAACGCCAGACAGTGAAACTGGAAACGCGGTAAATCCTGCACTGTTTCCAGAAAGCACTGCGTCTGGAAGACGTGTACCAGAACTATCAAGAACCCTTATCTTTGCAGTAGTGCTTGCTGTCGTCTGACGCGTTGCGGTCACTGATTTCCAAGAGTAAAGGTACGAAGGACTTACCACTACCTGACGCGCGCTTCCAGAACTTGGGTACGTGCCAGAAGCGCCGCTTAGAGTAAGAGCACCGCCCGTGACAGCTGATTGCGCCATGTTCGTAAGTGATGCAGATGATGCAAACGTGTCAGTAGTTGTTGCTGTCTGTATAGGACTGTACGTGCGCATGGTCACTGCGGAGAGCACGTCTATAGAAAATGTTCCTGTCGTGGTTTGATCTTTAGCGACCGTGAGATAGCCGGGGTTTGGATTCTGGTTAGTTGCATCGCGCGTGTATGTTTGTGCACTTGAGTAGCCCGATTTACTTACATACACCTGATACTCCGATGAGGTGGCTGCTCCCGGCAAATACACAACGCCGATGTCACTTGAAAAAGTAGTTACGTCTACTGTCGGCGCAGTGCTCGCGTTAACGATACGCACACTTGCGCCTGAAACAGGAAGGCCTCCTGCGTCAATCACATTGATACGTAATGTTCCGCCTCCTGTTGTAGTCTCCAAGCCCGGCGGCACCACGTTAGTAACCAGAGACACCTCCTTATCCTTACCGCCCACACTATAGGAGACCGAAATCTTTACTCGCTTATAGTCAGTAGTGATGCCATTACTATCAGCAAGACCCACTCCATCTTTTGCGTCATCCTCGTACTGAATGTAGGTGCGTGTAGTAAATGCAATACCATCGAGTGTACTCGTTGCTGTTTGCGCAATAGTTCCAGGAGGAATTCCGCCTAAGGTACCCACAGCATCGTAATCAAGTGAACGAATGAACTCAACCTTACTCTGCGCAAGGGACGTTGCTGCAGCTTCAGCTTTTGCGAGAGCCGATACTTGAAGCGTGACGCGAAGGACGCCGAAGAGTGCAAGAAAAATAATCAGTATGAGCGCCGTGCCCACAATGACATCGATAAATGAAACGCCGCGTAGGGGTTTCTGCATTCCTTATATGATAGCGTGCTTGTCTTAAATCTTTGAAGAGAGCGAGTAGATAGGTGCAATCATTGCCATTGCAAAAATACCAACGAACAATCCGATAAAGAGCATGAGTACTGGCTCAATAATAGTAGAGAGGTCTTTTGTTCTGTCTTCAACATCGGTTTCGTAATACGTTGCGACTTGCCCGAGCATGTCTGAAACTTTTCCTGTCTCCTCTCCAACTGAAATCATGTCAGTTACAAAAATTGGATAGAGCTTTGGATAATCATTAAATGCTGCTGAAAGCGCTTCACCTGCACGCACGCGCTCTTCAGCTTCTTTTAAAACGTTTGCAAACAATGGCGCGCCCACCACCTCGCGTGTAATTGAAATTGCGGTAAGCATTTCAACACCTGAAGAAAGTAGCGAGGAGAGTGAGCGACAGGCACGCGCGCTCATCGTCTCTCGTACCAGGTCCCCAATAGCAGGAAGCATGAGTGAGGTTCTCAAAATTACTCCTGCACCAAATTTTGAGCGAATAAATACAGCGCCACTAATTACAATTACGGCAATGATAGACAGTGTTGCAATCATGTTATTCACCATAAAATCGGAGATGCCGACAATGACCTTTGTCGCCATAGGCAAATCAACACCAAGTGAGGCAAAGGTGCTTGAGAGCGTAGGCACCACAAACATCATCATCAAAATAGCAATGACCACGATAGCTCCCAAAATAATGCTTGGGTAAATCATAGCGCCCTTAACCTTCTTTTGAAGCGTGAAGGAACGGTCCATCTGATGTGCCACTGCTGCCAAGGTTTCTGAAAGCTTACCTGACTCCTCGCCCGCCTTCGTCATCGCAATAAAGAGTGTTGAAAATACTTGCGGGTGAGTTGCAAGCGCTTCGTGAAAAGACCCGCCTTGTTTAATACGCGTCTCGAGATCAACAACGGTCTCTTTAAGATATTTATTCTTAGTCTGACGTTCAATCACAGACAGCGCTCTCGAGAGCGTCAGACCTGCTGAAAGCATGGCAGCAAGATTCTTCGTAAAGGTGATTCTCTGTTCAATATTTATGCCACTACCAATACGAATATTTGCCCACTTGGGCACACCGCCTCCCCCACCTTCTTCAAGGGACATGACCGTCGCACCCTCCTTTTCAACAGCGGAGTACACTGCAAAACGTGTTGGCGCGTCAATAACTCGCTTCTCTTCAGTTCCGTCTTCTTTTTTAATGACGACGCGATATTTCATGCTGTATGTACTCTAGCACGTGTGACTATTCTGAAACGGCACGCAACACCTCTTCAACTGAAGTGATTCCGCGAGAGGCTTTGTAGAGCCCATCTTCAAGCATAGTGAGCATGCCCTCTTGTCTTGCGAGCTCTTCAATCTTGTCTCCTGACGCATTATGCAAAATAAGATCGCGAAGTGTTGAGGTAAGCGTGAGCACTTCGTGAATACCAATACGACTCTTATATCCATCTTCACACTGTGTGGATGGCTTTGGTTTATAGAACGGCAATTCATCAAGCTTGGTACCTGGCTTCACCATCTTCTCATCCGTTAGTGCCTTAAGTGCCACGTTGAAATGCTCCTCAAGAGCGACGCCTGTGCGTGCTTTTTTATCGAGTTGATACTGCTCTTTTTCATCACAGAGTCTTCGCACAAGTCGCTGACCCACAACAACACGGAGCGTTGACGCCAAAAGAAACGGTTCAACTCCCATATCAATCAAACGTGGAATAGCGCCCACGGCTGAGTTCGTGTGAATCGTTGAAAGCACAATGTGTCCCGTAAGCGCAGCATTAATCGCAAGTGATGCTGTTTCTTCATCTCGAATCTCACCGACCATGATGATGTTTGGATCCTGACGCAAGAGGGCACGGAGTCCCGCAGCAAACGTTAATCCAATACCAGGATTAACTTGCGTTTGATTCACACGCTTCATCTGGTACTCGATTGGGTCTTCAATCGTTGAAATGTTTACGTCGGGCGTATTCAACATATCGAGAATCGTGTAGAGCGTTGTCGTCTTTCCTGAACCAGTCGGACCAGAAACAAGAATGATTCCTGTCGTTTGCTTTACTGCATGATGAATGCGCTCTAAGTTCTCACCATGGAAACCAAGGACATCGAGTGTGAAGCCGTCTCCACTCTCGCGAAGAAGACGCATAACAATTTTTTCACCGTAGTACGTTGGGAGAAGTGAGACACGGAACGACACCTTATCGCTATCAGTCTCCATCTTAAATCGTCCATCTTGCGGAAGACGCTTTTCATCAAGCTTTAGATTTGAAAGCACTTTAATACGCGCAGTGATACCTGAGCCTGCGGCCTTGGGGAGCGTCATAGCGTCATGCAAGATACCGTCGATGCGATACCGCACCACTACCTCTGCTTCCATAGGTTCAATATGAATGTCAGAAGCGTCTTGAATGATGGCGTGACGAAGAAGCGTGTCGACGATACGCACAATCGGCAAATCTTCTGCCATCTTTTTCAAATCTTCACCACTCGCCTCTTCCAGAAGACCATCCTTAACAAGGGTGAGCCGTCCCGCTTCCGTCGAAATCAAATCACCAAACTCTTCCTTGAGTGATTTTTGATACTGAAGTAGTACGTGGCGAATAGAATCTTCGTCAGTCAAACGCGGAAGAATTTTAAGTCCCGTCTTCTTCTTCATTGAATCAATTGCGGGAAGGTCTTCCGTATCAAGCATCGCCACTTCAAGTTCAGTGTCTCCCTTTCTAAAGGCAATGATGTTGTGTGTGCGCGCAATCGGTTCAGGAATCAGTGAGAGCACTTCAAACGGAATCTTTTTATCTTTGAGATTTACAAACGGAATACCAAGCACGTATGCCTTAATACGACGCAGTGCGTCTTCAGTCATCTGTCCTTGCGAAATGAGAATGTCACCGATAGATTGCTTTCGCTTTTTTGCTTCTATTTCAGCAAGATCAACGTCCTTGCGTGCGACAAGGCCGGAGTCAATGATGAACTCTTTAAGATCACGTTCTGTCACTTGCATGCTTCCTTTAGTATATCGTGCGTGCGTTATAAATGTACGTTCATGCACGCACACAAACAGGGGAAAAGAATTGACGTATACTTACAACATGGACATGGAACGACTACACCGAAGACTTCGTAACGGCGCAACCGATATTCTTGATAACGTTCCTTCAACACGTCCTCCTGCAAAGATTGAACGTGCGCGTGAATCAGCAAGTGACAATGCGCTTGCTCACAGTTTTTTCTCACCCGAACTTCAATCTGAAACACGTGCGTCAACTGAATCACTGCCAGAGGGTTATCACCTTGCGCACCTTATTGCAGGAAGCAAAAAGGAAGGAACTCTGCACGCTCACGACTACATCATCAAAAAAGATGAGGCGGGTGTGACGCTCTTATATGTAGATGCGGAACACACCATGGGTAAAGGTAAGCGCGAAGGGGTGCTTCCTCGCATGGGTGATATTCGTCCTAAGATTGCAAACCTCCTTGCCCTTACCATACCGAACGAGGACGGACCTCTTGAGGCAGTATGTTTGCGCTACCGAACAGAGCGTCTTGGACAAGACAGTGAGTTTTTCATGCCCCACCAGCAACTTGCCCTTCTTGAGGAAATGCTTAAAGAGCAGGCACTCCCAGAATCACTTCGCACCAAGGAAGAAGAGATTGTCTTTAGGGTGCAGATTGGCCCAAACACCAACCTTGTACAAAGTAGGTACACGAGCAGTAAGGACCTTGAGACATTACTTACTGGCAAAGCAAACACTCCTTTCTTGAGAGGCAAAACACAGGCATACAGCACTATTGCGAGCAAATTCGCCAGACATATGCGTGACGGAAAGTTCAAACCCATGCGTTCGCCGGTGTAGTCCACTGTCCCCACACCATATTGACAGAACGCTCTCCCTGTCGTACCTTATATATACCTGAAATGTCCGCACCCGCGGGCCTTTCTTTTTAAAAAACGTGCGCACAACTAAATACAGAAGGTATGCTGGACCTGAAAACCATCAATTCAGTTTTGGGAGAATTTGAAGACCGGGGTATTACCAAGGAGACTATGCTCGATGCTATCGAGCAGGCCATGGCTACTGCCTACAAGAAAGAATACGGAAAGCGCGGACAGGTCGTCCGTGCGATGGTTGATATGAATTCAGGCACCGTTTCCTTCGAACAGGTAAAGACTGTCGTTGACGAGACGATGGTACGTTTTCCTACAAAAGAAGAGGAAGAGGCAGACAATGCCCTTCCTGAGCAGGCACATCACCACGAGCACCACGAGGAATTGCCTGAGGGCGAATTGCCTCGTTACGATGCTGAAAAGCACATGCTTTTGGAGGACGCCAAGCGCATTAAGCGTGGTGTTGAGCTTGGAGAAGAAATTATCTTCCCTCTTGAGCCACAGGACGACTTTGGTCGTATTGCAGCACAAACTGCTAAGCAGGTAGTTATCCAGAAGATTCGTGAGGCCGAAAAGCTTTCACTTCTTGCTGAATTTGACCATAAGAAGGGTGAAGTTGTTTCTGGTGTCGTACAGCGCGTTGAGCGTGGGTCTATTTTTGTTGACCTTGGACGTGCAACCGGCATCATTCCTTACGAGGAGCAGATTCCTGGTGAGCGTTACCGTATGGGAGAGCGCATTTCAGCCTACCTCTACGCTGTAGATGAAGGATTCCGTGGCGTCTACCTACGCCTTTCACGAAGCCACCCTCGCTTTGTCGTGAAACTCTTTGAAGCTGAAGTACCTGAACTTACATCAGGCGCTATCGAAATTAAAGGGATTGCTCGCGAAGCAGGTTCACGCACAAAGATTGCCATTGCTTCAACGGACCCTCATGTAGACCCAGTTGGTGCCCTTGTGGGCCAGCGCGGTGTTCGTGTATCTACCGTTATGGGTGCTCTTGGAGGTGAGCGCATCGATATTATCGAGTGGTCAGACAACCAAGAAAACTATATTAAAGAGAGCCTTTCACCAGCAACCGTGCTTGAGGTTGAGCTCAAGGAAGCAGATCACCGTGCAACCGTGACGGTGTCAGCTGACCAACAGTCACTTGCAATTGGCCGCGGCGGACAAAACGTACGCCTGGCTGCAAAACTCACCGGATGGAATATCGATATTCTTTCTGTGGGTGGCGAGAGTGTTGCTGAAGGTGAATCAAAAGAAGAGGAAGTGGCTTCAGACGAGCCAAAAGCTTCTGAAGTCCACGTAGCTGAGGCCGAGGAGGCGCTTGAAGCGGCTGAAGAGGCAGAGGAGACCAATCCAGCTCACGAGATGGGACTTGATGAAGGCGCATCTGACTCTATTGTCGTTACTGACGACGCAGAATCTGGCGCACTCTCTGTTGAAGACGAGACCACACTCACTGATGAAGGTGTTTCAGAAGGTGAGGCAAAGGACGCTCGCGATACCGTGTAACCACCGTAACTACGTACAATCATGAACTTACTTCACGATATTGAATCAGGAAGTGCGGAAAAGATGAACGTCATCATTGAGATTCCAAAAGGCTCAAAGAACAAGTACGAGATTGATAAGGAGACCGGCATCATTGCTCTAGACCGTGTACTTCACTCAGCTCAGGACTATCCGTTTGACTACGGATTTGTTCCACAGACACTTTGGGATGATGGTGACGCCCTTGATGTGGTGGTACTTACCACCTACCCGCTCATGCCAGGCATTCTCGTGCGCGTTCGTCCTGTGGCTATCTTGCCTATGGTTGATGGTGGTGAGTCTGACGCCAAGGTGCTTGCTGTTCCTACAGATGACCCTCGTTTCGCTGACATCAAGGATCTTTCTGACGTAAACAAGCACACGCTTAAGGAAATCGCTCACTTTTTCTTGACCTACAAGCAAATTCAAAACAAAGAAGTGTCACTTGGAGAATGGGGCGGACGCGCTGATGCAGAAGCAGCATTCACTCGCTCTCGCGAACTCTACACAAACAAAGGTGCGTAAACATTTGCACATATAAAAAACCGGAGGCGCTGTCCTCCGGTTTTTTGTATGTACTACAGGCACTTAGGTATACTTTACCTATATGGAAGATACAAAACCTTTTAGTGGAGGCCAGCCACTTGATGCAGACGCGGCGCGAAACGCTTCTTGGGGCACCATGATTGTCATTGTTGTTATTCTCACGATGATTGTAACGGCAGCACTCTATTCTTGGGGAAAGCGCATTGCGGAAGAGAAAGCGCTACAGGCGGAGTACGAAAGTCAGCGCTACTAGTTCAAACTTTCGTTTGAACTAGTTTCTGATAGGATAGCTAGACTATGGAGTACAAAAAACTATCCGCGAAGTCATCGATGCTCGTCCCTATGGTGGTTGAAAAGACCCAGTTTGGAGAGCGTGCCTACGATATTTACTCACGCCTTTTGAAGGAACGCATTGTGTTTCTTGGAGGCCCTATTGATGACGATGTTGCTAACCTCATCATCTCTCAACTTCTCTTTCTTGAGGCTGAAGACCCCAAAAAGGATATTTACCTATACGTAAACAGTCCTGGCGGACACGTTCACTCAGGACTTGCCATTGTGGACGCAATGAATCACGTGAAGCCTGACGTGGCGACCGTTGCTGTTGGTATGGCCGCATCTATGGGCTCTATCATTCTTGCCTCAGGAGCTAAAGGAAAGCGCTTTGCTCTTCCAAACGCAGATATCATGATTCACCAGCCTCATGGTGGTGCTGAAGGACAGGCAACAGACATTGAAATCAGCGCACGTCGTATTCTCTCCCTTCGTGAGCGCTTGAATAAGATTCTCGCAAAGCAGTCAGGGCAAAAGCTTGAGAAAGTTGCCCTTGATGTTGATCGTGACTTCTATCTTTCTGCAGAAGAAGCAAAGAAGTACGGCATCATCGACCAGGTATACAAGGTTAAATAGTGAAACCTCTCAAAAGCCCCGAAAGCCTACGGCTTTCGGGGCTTTTGTGTACCTAACAGGCCAAATATGGTCTAATGACCCCGTTCCCTTACTTATTACCTTTGGGCGCATTTTGCGCGCTTAGGCTTTCAAAAACGTGTATGTCTATAAAACTAGTGTTGGTATTACTCGCATTTTCCGGCATGGCCGGTATTGCTCTTGGATACGTCCTTCGTCTCTTAATTGCTCTCGGTCAGCGAGGCTCTATTGAGCTTGAAGTAAAGAAACGTCTCCTTGATGCAAAAGAAAAAGCTGATCGCATCTTGGAAGAGGCGCGAGCAGAAGCTATCGAAATTCAAGACGAGAAGCTTGACCCGCTTCGCGAACGTGAAGAACGTCTTGAAAAGATGGAGGACCGTCTCCTCAAGCGTGAAGAATTTCTTGATGACCGTGAGCGCTCACTCACCAATGAGAGTGATGAAGTTAAAAATCGTGAAAACGAAGTTGCGAACATTCGCAAAGAAGCGGAAGCGGTGCTTCGTGAACGCAGAGAAAAGCTTTCCGATATTGCGCACTTAAGTGAAGACGAGGCACGAGGAATGCTTCTCAAGGAAATTGAGAAGGCATATGAAACGTCGTTCCTCTCTCGCATGCAAAAGCTTGAAACTCATGGAAAGAAACAACTTGAGGCTAAAGCTAAAAGTGTTTTGCTTTCGGTAATTCACCGCATGGCAGGTGCGGTAAACGCTGAAGTAATGACGCTCACCGTACAGATTCCAAGCGAAGAGATAAAAGGAAAGGTTATTGGAAAAGACGGACGAAACATTAAAGCGTTTGAACGTGCTACGGGTGTTGATGTTTTGATTGATGACATTCCTGACCGCATTACTCTTTCTTCCTTTGATCCGCTTCGTCGTCACATCGCAAAGATTGCTCTTGATAAGTTGATTGCTGACGGACGTATTCAACCTGCAAAGATTGAAGAGACCGTTGAAAAAACTAAGGAAGAAGTGCAAGCACTTATCAAACAGAAGGGCGAGGAAGCAGCGTATGAAGTTGGTATTGTGGACCTTGATCCAAAGCTGATTGCCTTACTTGGTCGCCTGCACTTCCGCACAAGCTACGGCCAGAGCGTGCTACAACACTCAGTTGAAATGGCACACCTTGCGGGGATGCTTGCTGAAGAGCTTGGTGCAAATCCTGAAGTTGCGAAGAAGGGTGCCCTCCTTCACGACATTGGTAAGGCAGTTGACCATGAAGTGTCAGGAACTCACGTTGAGATTGGCCGTCGCATCCTTGAAAAGTTTGGTGTTGAAACACCAGTCATTCAAGCAATGCAGTCACACCACGAAGAGTATCCGTATGAAACACCTGAATCAGTCATCGTTCAGACCGTGGACGCAATCTCTGCAGGACGACCTGGAGCACGTCGTGACACGATTGAACGTTATCTTGAGCGCTTGTCGGATTTGGAGCGCCTTGCAAGCTCATTTCCGGGCGTTGAGAAGGTATACGCCATCTCTGCAGGTCGTGAAATTCGCATCTTTGTGAATCCAGGGAAGGTAAATGATCTTGCCGTACACAAACTCGCGCGTGATATCGCCGAGCGAGTGCAGGAAGAACTTAAATATCCAGGAGAAATTAAGGTGAATGTGATTCGTGAGAATCGTGTAGTTGAGTTCGCTCGCTAATCAAGCACCACCAGAACACAAAAACCGCGCAAGGCAATAGCCTTGCGCGGTTTTTGGCTTATCCCCGACATATGTTAAAGGGTATTGCTAAATATGGCTCATTTTCTATACTTTCTGACGTACCCTCCTGTAGGGTGTTCATTAGCCCTAATCGTCCCCTATGAATAAATCAGACATCGTTTCAAAGGTGCAGGACGTTCTCGGAAGCACAAAGGCTGACGCAGAGCGCGCCGTAGAGTGTGTAATTGATTGTGTTACTTCAGGTCTTAAGTCAGGCGATGAAGTATCAATTGCAGGACTCGGCATCTTTAGCGCAAAGGCTCGTCCTGCGCGCACCGGTCGCAACCCTCGCACCGGAGAGACCATCAAGATTGCAGCTACTCGAACTCCTAAGTTCCGCGCAGCTAAGGCCTTGAAGGACGCTGTTAAGTAGTTTTCTGTTCGTGCGCAAAATGCCCTGCATCTGCAGGGCATTTTGCTTTGTGTAGAACCAGCCAGCGGGTTGACATTTAACATAATAATGCGTATAGTCCCACTGGAACAAAAGGTCCCAATATTGCGCCTCGGTGAGGCTCCTAGTGCAAGCGTACAACCCAAAAATCCTGAACTTAGGAAGGTTACGCCTACAATGGTTAGCAAGCAGAGCAAGAAAAAGAAGGTTGAAGCTCCGGCTCCCGACCGCAACCCTGAGGCCGACATCTTTGTCGTCCTCAGCTACGAGATTCTTCGTGGTGACGGCAAGGGTGGACAATATCCCTTTCTTCACGCTGTTTGGAGCGGTTTCAACACCGCTTTCAAGCGTGTCTTCGAGGGAACGAACCCTGTCGACTACATGCAGATGCTCGCCGCCGAGAAACTGATTGAGCTCCGCCCCTTCAAGGGCGGCGTCACGATCAAGCCTCTCCCGCCCATGCTGAAGAAGCTCTCGCCCGACGAGCAGGCCATCTCGGCTCGCCTTCGCGTCTATCTCAACGATTTCCACGATGAGTGGGCCGAAGAGAAGAAGCGCCGTGCTGCCGCGAAGGAAGCCGCCAAGCTGGCGCTCCCGCCCAAGCCTGAAGCTCCCAAGCCCACCGCTGCCGAAACGGCTGCTGGCAAGCTCTGGGCCAAGGGTGATACGGCGAAGGCCCTCGACAAGCTCGGCTACTAGAGCGCGATGTCGCCCGAGGAGAGTGAACTCTCTCCTCGGGCGCTCGAAATCGGGAGAACACCATGAAACGAAGGGGCACCGAACTCTGTCTCGAAGCGAAACGGCTCATCGCTGAAATTCGCAAACGGACTGAAGAAGGTCTTCTCATCATCAAGGAGGCGAAAGAACACCTCAAACAACATGCGCGGCCAAGGCCAATTGCATCGAACGACCCATAGCTCACGCGGGGTCGTTTTGCTTTATATATGATAAAAGACGTAACTTTCGTTACGTCTCCCTCCTAATTGAAATCCAAATCGCGGCAGCGCCAACGAAGAGAGCGATAGTGCCCCCCTCCCACATCCCTTCAGGGTATCTCTTCCCTGCCTCCATGAGGAAGTACGCTCGGAACATGCCGGACGCCCCCATAAAGGTCAGAAACGAGCCGAGTAGAAAGAGGCCAATCCGATTGAGTTTATCCATGAAAGAGCGTCCCTTGTGAGCTCACGACGTGATTGTCCCGAGTCTCAATAAGAGGGGTAAGTCGTGTCGTTCGTGATCGTACTTACCCTGTTTGAGTTTCGCCTTCACGCATTTGCGAGTGTGCAGTTTCTTTTTGTCTGCGACTACTCGCTGGTGAAGCGACGGCGACCGAAGCGCTTTCGCAATCGGATTTCTATTCTTCATGACTTTTCCTTTCTTGAGGAGACGGGAATCCTGCCGGCTTTAACGTCTTCAAGGAAATCCCTAAAGGCAAGACGTGCGGTATTTACTGCAGCGCGGACACCCTTTGGAACCTTGCAGAAATACACGTACCTTGAGGAAGTGGTGTATTTCTTCAGACGCTCAGCCGACTCTCGAAGATCTGCCTCAAGCTTTTGAAGCTTGCAGGCATCCGAAATTGGTCTCGTAGAGTCTGGCGCGTAAAGCGCTGGAATCACGAGCATATTTGCTAGCTCTGCGAGTCTCTCGAGGTCTCGGAACACAGCGAAGGTTGTTTGAAACGGTGTATCTTCATACAGCATGAGTAGCTTCCCTATCAGCCCACGAACCATTTCACGGGCTGAATAGAGTGGGTAAGCTTGTGACTTACCCTCCGCACCACCGATCGAGAAACTCGTCGGCCGCCTCCGGGGAGACATTGCGCGCGAGGTAAAGCGCGTGTGCGAGAGCCTCTTTATCGGAGAGGCGTCCGGCCGGCCGGGGCGGGGTGAGGGGTTTGAAACCCTCGGTCCACGAATGGACACCTACGACTCGGCCCGTAGGATTTTTTATAATATGCATGGTGTTTCTCCTGTTGCACCTTGAAATCGTTTCTTTCTTTGACCTCTGTCAGGCCACATCACAAAGACGACTCTACGCAACAGAAGAGAGTCCTGAACGTTACGTGTGGGCACTAATCCACACGTAACGTTCTTTTGCAGATTTGAGAGGTGGATCATGACTCCACATCCTACTCACTGCCTAGCACGGATCTTGCTAGTAAGCTCTGTCAGTCCGCAAATTGCTTTCCGGACTGAATAGAGAGGAGGACATTGCCAGTGTCCTCCTTGGTGATTTCTGTTGCCAGGTTCACCAACCCCGAATCCTATTCAAACGCGCCGATGAAGCCGAGATGGCGGAAGATTTGCGTCTTCCTCACACCTCCCTGCCCGTCCGGTTCCTCGACACTCACCCGTTGGGCGAATGCGTGGTCCGGTTGGACTTCCGACCTCATGAGCACTCTCTCGAGTGGACTCATGAAGAACGGAGCTCCCCCGATCATGGCGCGAGATGCGCCATGCCGCTTGGCGACTTCCGCAAGAGCACGAGCCCTCGCGAAAACCTCCTCACGGGTGGGCAGGGTGTCGAACGTCAGCAGGCGCTGAACGTCCGACTTGTCCGCAGGCTCAAACACGCCGGCGGCGATTTGATCGGCCGTGGCAGCATGCTGCGTCAGGTTGAGAATGTTCATGTCTTATGCCTCTTTGGCGTTGACTTCCTATGTATATAATAGCACAATTCAGGACTGTGTCAATCACTGTAATTGTAATCTGACACTGTTTGAGTTACTTTTTATGTCATGTGTGCTATATTTTAAAAGTATTTCTGCTTGCCTCTCCATTTTGTAAACAACTTCATGACACCAAATTTTGACAGCTTACACGCACACGCACTTACAGGAGCTGGCCTAACGCAAGAACAGGCACACGTATACGAGCTTCTTTTGAAACGTGGTCCTCGCCAGGCAGGACAGCTTCCCCGTACGCTCGGACTCTCAAGACCTTATGTATATAAATTGCTGTCTGAGCTTGAAGGATTGGGGCTTGTCACCAAGGAAGAACCTCCTGGCAAGCCGGCTCAGTTTGTTCCAGCTCACCCTTTCGCTATTCAAGAGCTTATTCGCAAGCGGCAATCTGAGCTTTCCGTCACTGACCAGACCATTAAAGCGGTAATGAGTTCTCTCATCTCTGACTACTCGACCTCCTCGCGAACTCCCGGCGTACGCATTATTCCAGGAATTGAGGGTATACAAGAGCTCTATCAAGACATCCTCCAGGAAGGGAAACCTGTTTCTTTACTTCGCTCAGTACGAGACGACGACACACCAGAACTTCTTGAACTTGTTCTTGAACAAATAAAAAAGCAAGTCAAACGCGGCATTACAGCAAGAATTTTGAGTCCACTTCCAACTGACATATCGCTTCCTGCACTTTACGAGAGAGACAAGGAACGTTTAACTGCGCGAAAGACCATAGATAGAGAGCGTTTCACACTTCCTGCTCAAATTATTATGTATGGTGATAAAACAGGAATTACCGCATACCAGGAAACACACATGACCACAATCATTGAGAACACTGCAATCACTGCAACGTTTCGTGCTGTTTTTGAAATACTATGGACAAGTGTTGGTGTTGATCCCTATGACACAAATACGAAAGCATGATTAATTACATCGAACGACCCATAGCTCACGCGGGGTCGTTTTGCTTTATACTGTCGAAGATGGAAGGACTTCCCCGCAAAGAAAAAATGGTTTCAAGAAGTGAAACGTGGGTAGAACGCACTGAGAAACCTATCAGTAAAGACTTCTTTAGGTTGCAGCATGATTTTGCACTCACTCTTGCAAGCCAAGATGGCATTTCAAAAGCACGGTCGCTCAAGAGATTTGCTCCGTTTGTGTTTAAGAACCTGTTTACACTCGACACTGATGCAGGCACATGGAAGAAGCTCCCTGGAGTCAGTCTTGATAGCGCTCTTGATACTGCGTACGAGAACTATCTGAAGAAAGTAGATACGGAGCCAGTTCCCTACAACGAAGGAACGCGTTTCGGGTGCTCAAGCTACACCTACGATGAAGACAAGAAAGCTGCATGGGTTCATTTTGTAAATGCTGAATACGATGAAACAGGCCCTCTAGACCGTTCAAAAATTTCATTACGAAGACAGGAAGTCGCTGATGTAGTGCGTAGCTTGAAAGAACGGTACCCCGACGTGGAGACCATTAATGGAAATTCTTGGCTCTACAGCCTTGAAGCCTATAGAAGAATCTATCCTGAAGAGTACACAAGAACGCTAACGCCCGACCTGCGTAAGGTGGTGTGGCAACAAGGCACGCGTATGTGGGGACAATTTTTAACTAGTGAAGGAACGGTGAAAACGGAGCTTGCTGATGTGTTGCTCTCACGCGCAAAGACACTTCCTAAAGATGCGTTTTTGTTTAGTCTACTCACTGACCCACTCACCCCTCCTTTGAGAGTATCTGCACCAGCTGAAGTGTTTTGTAGGGAGTACGGAGTTTAGTGCGGGATAGGAGAAGTTCCGCTTCTCTAACTCGTGACGACACAAGTGGAATTGGTGCCGGTTCCGGCTTTGACCAATTTCCAAGGAGTGAAACGACTATGAAAATGGAAACACCCTTGTGGTGCGATTCTCCACGGACAGTGCACAGGCACTGTCCTTATCCCGCAAACAACAAAAGCCCCTTGTGGGGCCTTTGTTTCGTGTGCGGGATAGGAGAATCGAACTCCTGCTCACAGTTTGGAAAACTGTTGTTCTACCATTAAACTAATCCCGCGTGTTTCGGAGAATACCATACTTCACCCCATTTCGTCTAAGGGTCCTCTACTGACTTTTTCCCCACTCTCACGTACCATTCCCCTATGAATGAACGATTCTCTGCCTACGCAGGTATGGGTGCTGCTCTCGTTGCAGTCGCGCTTATTGTGGTTATATTCTTTTCCCCGGCAAAGCCTGAGCCTATCGGACCTATTGAAGTTGCCACCCTGGAAACCGTTTCAACTCCGAAGAACTTTTCTGACCAATTGGAAGGACTCATTCCTGAGTCATTCACAGCATCTTCAACATCATTTGAAGAACTGTTTGTTGAACCTATCGTTAATCCAGGCAAAAAGCCCTCCCCAGCAAAGCCTGAGGCCAAGACAGCCCCTGAAGCGACAGCACCTGTACTTACCCCACCTACTGTCACAACACCGAGAGCTGAAGTCATTAAAGAAGAAGTTGTCCCAGTAGCAACACCAAAAACTCCAGAACCTGAGGAGGAAGAACCTGTTGCGGCGCTCTCAGTGCAAGACGCGAGTGTAAACATTCTCTGCTCTGCAAAGGACAAATCCCTGCCATCTGTTTCAGGAAGCGGTGTAATCATTGACTCAAGCGGTGTCATCATTACTGTTGCACACATTGCTCAGCTTTTTTTGCTTGAAGATTATCCCAAGGAAGACAATGTCACTTGCGCCATTCGCACAGGAAGTCCTGCCAAAAATGCTTATTCAGCAAAGCTCATATATATTTCTCAAAACTGGGTAAAAAATAATCCAAACACGCTCACTGTCACTAACCCTTCAGGCACCGGAGAATACGATGTTGCACTGCTTGTGATTACCGGCTCACTCACCAGCACTCCCCTGCCAAAATCCTTCCCTGCCGTACCCCTCACACACAAAGACCCGAAGAAAGAAGAGTCAGCGATTATTGGAGCATATGGCGCGCAGACACTTTCTTCAAAAGAAGTGCGTGACTCTCTAAATGAAATTATGGTGGGAACAACCGTTAAGAAGCTCTTCACCTTTGGCGATCACACCTACGACCTCATTTCTTTTGGTGGGAACGAAGCTGCGCAGAGTGGCTCGTCTGGAGGTGGTGTCGTGAATCTCTCAGGTGAGGTTATTGCTATCATCACCACAAGCACTATTAAAGGCGACTTTGCCACAAGAAACGTGAGCGGAATCACACCAAACTACATTAGGAGAATTTTCACTCAAGAGACCGGAAAGAATTTGGATAGCTACATCACAAGCGCATCCCCTGCATCCCTTGCGAGTGCTTTTGCTGAGGACGCTAAAGAGCTCGCTAATGTCATTATCCAGGTAATTGAAAAAGACTAGGTTTCCCTAGTCTTTTTCAATCTCTCACATTTAGGTAGTCGGGGTGCAGAGAATTGAACTCTGTCATCATCCTCCCAAAGGATGCGTACTACCGGTATACGACACCCCGGTTCAGGCATACTACCAGATTTATAGAATTTGTGGGAGATGTACAACCAAGGACTCAAAATCCCGCTTTCGGAGCCAGACCAAAACAGCATCTACCTGAATATCACCTTCAAAATCTATTGAGGCCGAATACCACTCAAGCGTCCTCCCCACCCTTCTAATCTTTGCCTCATGCAGGTTTGCTGACGGATCATACCTGTCCTTTACCTCCCCCTCTCTTGGCAGTTCGTTCACAAGGATCGTCTTTACTTCAACAGCGATAAGAACTCCCTGCTTCTTGGCCACAATATCTAGTTCACCCGTTTTTCGAGCTACGTTTCGCGCAACAATGGTGTATCCGTGCGCACGAAGCCAGTCAGAAGCAAGCGCTTCTCCCCTATTTCCAATGTCTTTACGTGAATAATCGACAGGTTCCACGGCTTTTACTATTGTGGCGTATTTACTAGGTATTTTACAGACAGAAGGTGTGTACTACCCATAAAGACACGTCCTTTATCCCCACTACCCCCAGGGTTGTCCACAGTTATTCACACGTTGACCGAGAGGAGTTTTTGGGAGGATTGGCGGACAGGCAGGAGAGGATAGGGAGAAGTTCCCGATTTCTAACTCGCTACGCTCGTAACAAATCTAGGTCACGCATCGGTCACCCGATTTGTTCGTCGTCACTCACAAACCGCTCGACGCCGGGAAACGGTTTTGCTTGCTAGCAAAACAGCCGTTTCCCTTTCGCACCCCTCCGGGTATTCCGATGCATCATTCTCCACGGACAGTGCGCAGGCACTGTCCTCTATCCGCACACGATTTTTAACGCAAAAGAGCGCTTTCGCGCTCTTTTGCTGAATCGTGTGCGGATAGGGAGAATCGAACTCCCGACTGGTCCTTGGCAAGGACCCGTTTTACCACTAAACCATATCCGCTAACCGAGGCATCATAGCACAAACCATTATAATCTTTCCAGTGAATTGTGCCCCTCCCAGGACCGCGATTACGCTTCTCGGTCATTACATGACCAGTACACCTTACGGGCAGTACTCGCTTCGCTTCATCCTGCGCTCGTAAGGTTTTCGAGTCCTGTACGCACGCTCCCCGAGCGTGCTGAGGAGCACATTAATGCGCTCCGCTTTTAATGTGCCCCTCCCAGGACTCGAACCTAGAATGACTGTTCCGAAGACAGTAGTGATATCCATTTCACCAAAGGGGCATCTGCGCACCAATACATTACGAGAATACTACGTCACTAGGAGAATGACCACCCTCATACTAGTATTTCAATATGAAATTTGAGGTGCCTATCGAAGTTAAAACAGTGTCTGAAGCACTCCGCCGTGAAGGCTTTGACGCCTATCTAGTTGGGGGCTGTGTGCGCGACCTCCTTATCGGAAGAGCTCCCAAGGATTGGGATGTGACCACAAACGCCAAGCCAGAAGATATTCAGAGAATCTTCCCTGATTCCTTCTATGAGAATGATTTTGGCACTGTAGGCGTCAAAACTGGCTCAGAAGACGCGAAACTTGCCATAGTTGAGGTAACACCCTACCGAACTGAAACTGGGTACTCAGACAAGCGCAGGCCGGATAGTGTTTCCTTTGGAGAATCCCTTGAAGAAGATCTTGCCCGAAGAGACTTCACTATTAACGCCATTGCCTACGATGAGTCTAAAGGACAATTAGTAGACCCTTATAAAGGACAAAAGGACATTGAGCACAAAGTGTTGAGAACTGTAGGTTCCCCTACCCTACGCTTTGAGGAGGACGCGCTTCGACTCATGCGCGCAGTGCGTCTTGTTGCTGAACTTAGTTTTGCCCTTGATGCTGAGACTGCAGCGGGGATTCAAGAGAAAGCATCTAACTTGAGCCATGTTTCACGTGAAAGAGTTCGTGACGAGCTGGTGCGTATCTTGAACTCCAAGGAGCCAATGGCTTCCCTCACCCTAGCTCAGCAGTTGGGACTCTTGGTCTACATATCTCCTGAACTTCCTCGTGGTATCGGAATTGAGCAAAACCAGGCTCACAGCTTTGACGTATTTGGGCACCTCATGCGTTCTCTTCAGCACGCTGCGGATAAGGATTGGCCTTTTGAAATTCGCCTTGCCGCTCTATTTCACGACATTTCTAAGCCTGAAACACGTAGATGGGCGCCAGAGAAGAATGACTGGACATTTCATGGCCACGAAGTAGTTGGAGCTAGAGTGACCCGCAAAGCTCTAGAGGACCTTAAGTTTTCACGTGAAACTATTGAGAGAGTGAGCAAACTAGTGCGCTGGCACATGTTTTTCTCTGATCCAGACCAAATCACCCTTTCAGCGGTGCGTAGGATGATTCAAAATGTTGGCGAGGAAAACATTTGGGACCTTCTAAACCTCCGTATTTGTGACCGAATTGGCACAGGACGTCCAAAGGAACAGCCGTTTCGCTTTAGAAAGTACAAAGCAATGGTGGAACAAGCGCTTAGAGACCCTATTTCCGTACAAATGCTCAATACCGATGGCTCACGCATCATGGAGCAGTTTCATGTGAAACCAGGACCTCGATTGGGCTGGACTCTCAACGCCCTCTTGGAAGAAGTTCTAGAGGACCCCAGAAAGAACACTATTGACTGGCTGGACGAACGAACCAAGGAGCTTCTTGAACTTTCGGATGAGGAACTTAAGGAACTTGGAGATTCTGGAAGAAAAAAGAAGGAAGAGGCGGAAGAGGCGGAAATAAAGAAGATACTTAGTAAACACAACGTTGTATAAGAAAGGCCCCAAAAGGGGCTTTTCACGTGAAACACGCCTAAAATGGCTTATTTGCTTACTTATAGATGTTTCACATGAAACGATCAGGTATTTGTTGTTCCACATGAAACAATAAATACGGCCTATAATATGAGTTTCACGTGAAAAGTATTAAAAAACCGCCTAGACGGGTATTTTGGAAAGCGGAAAAGGGAGCGAGGGCAAATGTTGGTGCTTTCCAGGAGAAATTTCGTCCTGGCGGTTTTTATGTGGCGTTTCGCATGAAACTATTCCGACCCCTCGTATGTTTGTTGGGGATACGCCCCGATTTCGTAGGGCGGGATAGTAAGGAATGCTAGACGCGAATGATGTGAAAGAGCAAGAAAGAGCTTCGTTTTCGAACTCCAGTGGAGACCCTCTCCCGAGTACTTCTCCCTGGTCTCTACGTATAGTACTCCCTCTAGGACAAGCGTAAAGGACACTATGTGGATAAGTGTCCTTTACGCTTGTCCTATATATTCTAAGCCTTTTATTCTAAAGCGTTATGGAAATGGGGCAGTGGTCGGAGCCAAAAATGTCGCTGTGGATATCTACCTTCTTAACTTTCTTTGCAAGATCCTGAGACACAAAAACGTAGTCAATACGCCATCCCACGTTACGGTCACGCGCCTTAGTGAACAAATCCCAGTAAGTATAGGCGTCTTTTCTTAGAGGGTAGGCGTTACGCCACGTATCCACGTAGCCTTGGGCCACCACTTCATCGAGCCAAGCACGCTCCTCAGGCAGGAATCCTGTTGTTTTCTCATTCTCTTTTGGTCGTGCCAAATCTATTTCTTCATGTGCCGTGTTTACATCACCCATGAAGATTACGGGCTTTGTTTTCCTTAGCTTTTCACAATACTCAAGAAAGGCATCATAGAAACGCATCTTGTAATCAAGCCGGTGCGGACCTTGGCCACCGTTAGGGAAGTACACGTTCAAAAGCCAAAAATCCTCATATTCTGCGCCAATTATGCGCCCTTCATCGTCAAATTCGGGTATACCAATACCGTATATAACCTTTAGCGGTTCAATCTTTGAGTAGAGAGCGACACCGCTGTATCCTTTCTTTATTTTGCAGGGATTAAAAAAGGCACTGTATCCCGGAACATTCACCACATCTTCGGGAAGCTGGTCGGGCTCTGCCTTAATTTCCTGAAGCCCAAATATGTCAGGCTTTACGCCAAGGAGAAACTCTTTCCAGTAGCCGTTCTTTGCAGTGGCGCGCAAACCATTGGTGTTCCACGACACGATTTTCATATCTTTATTCTACGTGGAACTTTTGTTTTTTACTAAAGGAGACTACTGTATGAACAATGAATGCCTCACTCAAAAAGGGAAGTGACTTCACTGGTGTTACCGTTGTGTTCATGTGTCACGACGGAGAAGGGAACTATCTGCTCGCAAAACGAGGAAATGCGTGCAGGGATGAACACGGCACATGGGACCCAGGCGGGGGAGGACTTGAATTTGGTGACACGGTAGAGGAAACGCTTCGAAAGGAAATTCGCGAAGAATACTGTACTGACGTACGTTCGTTTGAGTTTATGGGCTTTCGTGATGTACATCGCACGCACGAAGGGAAGTCTACGCACTGGATTGCACTTGATTTCAAAGTCCTTATTGATAGGGAACAGGTGCAAAATGGTGAACCTCACAAACTTGATGAGATTGGGTGGTTTGTACTCAGTAGTTTTCCACAACCACTTCACTCGCAGTTTCCCTACTTCCTAGAGAAATACAAAAATCATCTTATATAGAGAGGTATACTATTTTCATATGTACCGAAGAGGCTTTACCTTGGTAGAACTTCTGATTGTAATCGCAATAATTGGCATACTCTCTTCCGTAGTGATGAGTTCGCTTAACTCTGCGCGCGCCAAAGCGCGCGACGCAAGCAGAGTTGCCTCTATTCAAGAAATGCAAAAGGCACTTGAAAACTACTACCTTGATAACGGCAGGTATCCTGGCGCAACTCTCGGAAGCTATGCAAAAACAATAGACACCCCAAACGGAGGGGAGTGTGGGTACCAGAATAACTGGTGTAACTTAGAGACAGCCCTCGCACCATACATTCGCTCCATTCCAAGAGATAACCTCGGAGGACCTGCAATGGAGGGTCGCTTTTTATACAAATCGAACAGCCCGTATTCAATGTATGCTCTTAGCGTGACTTTGGAGCAACAAAGTAATGCCAGTATTAATGACGGGGGATATTTTCCGACTTTATACGAAGTTGGTTCACTCCCTCGATACTGCACTCAGACCTATACAGGCACAGGAGCTAACTGGAACACATGGAACGGTGCTTTGAACTGTGTCGGAGGAAACTAAGTTCGCTTTGAGTGAAATTTTTTGTGCACCTCACGTAAATGTGAGTCAGTAACATGCGTATAAATCTGAGTTGTATTAATAGAAGCGTGCCCTAAAAGAGCTTGCACAGAGCGAATATCTGCGCCATTTGAAAGTAGGTCAGTCGCAAATGAGTGCCGAAGTACGTGCGGTGTGACTTTTTTGGTTATGCCAGCTTTTGCTGAGTAGATTTTAATCATGCGCTCCACTGAGCGGGGAGTGATGCGCTCGTTCTTCTTTTTCCCTTGCGCATGATTCACGAACAGTGCCTCGTGCATATCCTTGCGCGCCTTGAGATACGCTCGCACAGCATCCTTTGCGGCGTCTGAAATAAACACCACACGTACTTTGTCACCCTTACCGCGCACAGAAAGCTCGTCTCGGGAGAGGTCTATATCACTATCAAGTCCACACAATTCTGAAACACGCAGACCTGTGGAGAATAATAATTCCAGAATGGCTCTGTCTCGCAACGCCTTTTCGCTTGCACCATCTGCAGCCTTCATGAGCCTGTCGAGTTCTGCATCATTAATAAGATCAAGAGAGCGCTCAGGCACTTTTGCAAGTTCAATCTTTTCAGGAGAGAGTCCCGGAATGTCGCGCTTCCTTAGGAACTTAAGAAAGGCACGCATTGCAATCAAGTAATAGTTTTGTGTGCGACGTTTGAGCGTATCTTTTCCTGTTCCTGGCTGACGGTTAAGCCATAGACGAAATTCGCGAATTTTCTCTTCGGTAATTTGATTTGTGTCAGCTATCGCGGCCCATTGAAAAAAACGTGTGAGGTACCGGTCGTAGTTCTCAATAGTTTTAACCGCACGGCCTCGTTCAATTTCAGTATGCTCGAGAAATTGACGCTTAGCATCTTCAACCTTCATACAAATAGTGTAGCACTGGCGTCGCACAATATATGAAGACGATATTTACTTGAGTAGGGAACTGTTACAATGCGGATATATGGAAATACTTTTTGTACTCATGCCGTTTCTTCTTCCGTTTTGCGTTGTCTTCTTGATCTCAATTATTAAACAGATTAACCAATACGAGAGGGGAGTGCGTTTCACGACGGGTCGTTTCTCAGGAATTATGGAGCCTGGATGGAGAATTATCATTCCTGTGTTCCAGTCATATCAAAAAGTTGACGTGCGTACTAAGGCCGTTGATGTGCCTGATCAAAACGCCATTACTAAAGACAATGTGCCTGTTCGCGTGAATGCTGTTATCTACTACCACGTGTCAGATGCCGAAAAAGCCATTATTGGCGTTGAAGACTTCCGCCATGCCATTTCACAATATGCACAAACCACGATGAGAAACATTGTGGGTGAGGTGACTCTCGACGAGCTCCTTTCAAGCCGAGACCGTATTGCCGACAGAATTCGTGAAATTGTTGACCAGGAGACGGACGCCTGGGGCCTAAAAGTTCAAAATGTGGAGCTTAAAGACGTGAGCTTGCCTGAAAACATGGAGCGAACCATCGCCAAGCAGGCTGAGGCTGAGCGTGAGAAGCGTGCCGTCATCATTACCTCAGAAGGAGAGCTCGCCGCCTCACAAAACATGGCCCAGGCGGCTCAAATGCTTGCTGCAGTGCCTGGAGCGCTCCATCTTCGCACCCTCCAAGCCATCAATGACGTGTCCTCAGACCAGTCAAATACCATTATATTTACTGTTCCGATGGAGCTTTTGAAGGCATTTGAGGGCTTTTCTCCTAAGCCGTAGGGGAGTAGAGCAGACTACACCACCCTTGCAAAAATAATCAAGGTGTGGTAGGATGCATCTAATGCTTACAAAACGAGTAAAAACGGCCGTCATCAAAGAGGTGGCCCGCCACGACACTGACACCGGTTCTGCCGATGTGCAGGTTGCGGTCCTATCCCGAAAAATTGACGAGCTTACTCGCCACCTTAAGAAGAATCCTAAGGATTTCCACTCACGACGTGGTCTCCTTCAAATGGTTGCTGACCGTCGCGCGCACCTTCGCTACCTAGAGCGAAACGACAAGCGTCGCTACAGCGCAGTCCTCAAGAAGGTTGGACTCAAGAAGTAAGGTAAAGCAGTCACTCGACTGCTTTTTCCTTTTGGGTGCTTTCTAGGTGCTACTATTAAGCAGTTCGTCCTTGTGACGAAATTTTACATACGTTTCTAATTGAATACTTTATGGCTGTGATTAAACATCCGGCGCAACGAGTGGGAGTCTTTATAGACACACAAAACCTCTACCACAGCGCCAAACACCTTTATAAGACGCGCGTTAACTTCGCCAAGGTCCTCGAAGAGGCCGTGGGAGGACGTATCCTCGTTCGCGCTATCGCATACGTTATCTCAACCGATAGCGGAGACGAGAGCAACTTCTTTGAAGCACTTACAAAGATTGGAATTGAGACTAAGGTTAAAGGTCTCCAAATCTTCTCAGACGGTGCCAAAAAAGCTGACTGGGATGTCGGTATTGCTATTGATGCTGTGAAGCTCGCACCAAAACTTGATACCGTCATCCTCGCGACAGGGGACGGGGACTTTGTGCCACTCATTGAATACTTAGATATGAATGAGGGTTGCCAGGTGGAAGTGATTTCATTTGGAAAATCTTCTTCACAAAAACTGAAAGAAGCTGCTCATGCCTTCACTGACATGTGTGATGATCCTAAGAAGTTTTTGATTAGCGGAAGAGGGTAGTGCGTTTTACACGAAGCGCGCGCACGAAGGTGCGCGCGCTTCTTCGTATATGCGGTTATAATTATATGACCTATGGCACCGCTCCCTACAGACGCAACTGAGGAACTTGCAGACTCATCACGCTACATCCGCACCTTTGCGTCTGATATGGCGAAAGTCTCAGGAAAGGCGAGTACACCAGCACCAATTCCTACACCCCCCACACCAAAAGCGACACAACCGAAAACTGAAACAAATGACGGCGTAACCACTGCCGAAGTTGATGAGTCACTTATCACGCAAGACAGTTTTAACAAGAGCGAGCAACCACTTAATCTAGATACACCAAGTGAAGGCGATTCTGTTTCCGTATTTGAACAACAGGTTCCTGTTTCGCCACCACAACCACAACAAGTCTCTCTTGCTCCAAACCTATCAAGTGATCGGGAAGCGGTTCTTGCACGACTTAAAGCGCGTGCCAGTGGTGTGCCATCTCAACTAGTCGTAACACCTTCTCTACCACAAGAGGTTCCACCTCCTCCTACGGAAAGTCTTATACCTACAGCGCCCGCAAACATTCCACTACCAGAACCAAGAAAAACTTTTGCTGACACATTTACAGCTCCGCGTATTAATTACCGCGAACCTCTTCCTGAAATACCCGCAACTCCTCCCACTCCTGCTCCCCAAATGGCTCCGCCAACGCTACCACAAGTCCCGGCAAATGAAGTTCCTGAGAGATTCCACAGCTACACCACTGATTTTGCAGGACAGTTTGATACCAAAAAAGCTTCCACCTTTTCAGTTCTTGCTGCAGAAGCTGATAGCGGAAGGAAACCTGTTACGCGCATCGCATCACGCCGTAGCTCTCAGAGTCAACTTTCTGTCATTGTAGTCTCTGTCCTTCTTGTTGTTCTCGGTGCTGGAGGTGTGTTTGGTGCATGGATGTACTTCACCAACAGCACTCCTGACATTACGCCAGTGGTAAGCGTTACATCACTCATAAGCTACGACGAGAAAAAAGAACTCACTGGGCGCACTGGTCAGGAGCTCATGACTGAACTTGCTGACCTGTCTTCTGAACCTCTTGTTTCAGGAAATGTACTGGTCGCTTATATAAGTACTGCAAGCACGACGACGAAAGGTCTGCCATTTAGCACTCCAGCACCTGGCGGAGACCTCATCAAAGCGCTACCACTACTTGCGCCTGATATTCTCATGCGAAATATTGAGAAGACAAGCGTGGTGGGCATAATTCAATCAGGTAGTGAGACGCGACCATTCTTTGTACTGAAGGTTGCTTCATATGAACGAACCTTCAGAGGTATGCTTTCATACGAGCCTTCTATGCGCCAAGCACTTGGACGTTTGTATCCGCCCTATGCCAAGGTTGAGGTAGAAACTGGAACAGTTGGGACATCCACTCCGGCCGTACAATCGCCTTCATTCTCTATACTCCTTGAACCTACTGGTTTTGTTGATGCCGTTGTTCGTAATTACGACGTCCGTATTCTTCGAGACAGTCAAGGACGAAGCATTCTCTTGTACGGCTACAAGGACAAAGAAACACTTATCATTGCACGTGACGAAACAGCATTTATTGATATCGTGACACGACTCAATGCCAAAAAGTAAGTAGGTGCGACGAGTTTTTTCATGTGCTACAGTAGTGACCATGATTGACACCACACCATACAAAGCTCGTCTTGAAGAAGAGAAAGTTCGCCTTGAGGCTGAACTATCTACCCTTGGTCGCCGTAATCCTTCTAATCCAAACGATTGGGAAGCTCTACCGCAAAGTGTTGGTCAGGAATCTGATCCAAATGATGCTGCTGATCTTATTGAAGGGTACGAGGAGAACACTGCAATTTTGAAAGACTTGGAAACAAGATACAACGATGTCTTGGCAGCGCTTGTTCGTATTACTGAAGGAACATACGGAACCTGTGAAATCTCTGGAGAGGAGATTGAGGTGGAACGTCTAACCGCCGATCCTGCCGCACGTACGTGCATGGGTCACATGCAATAGTCAAAGGAAGAAAAACACCTGCGAGCAAGCTCGCAGGTGTTTTTCTTTAGGTGAGGAAAACTCTCTGTGCACGCAAGAAGCGTAGTATCAATATAGATATGGAAGAAGCTTCTCCCGAGACAGCACTTGGCGGGTATGCAAAAGCACTTTCAGCACAGCCATTTGGAAGCACTGCTGAAATAGTAACTGTTGAAGCAGACATCACTCGAGGCCTTCACTCCTTTTCAATTGTTGGACTGCCTGATAAAGCAGTTGAAGAGGCGCGTGACCGCTTGAGCGGGGCAATTCGGCACAGTGGATTTAAATCTCCAAAATCTACAAATAAAAAAATTATTCTTTCACTTTCTCCTGCTGACTTAAAGAAAGAAGGGTCGCATTTTGATGTTGCGCTTGCCGTGTGTTACTTGAAAGCCGTTGGCGATCTTCCAAACCCTGCAGACGAACACACACTTTATATTGGTGAGCTTGGGCTTGAGGGGACACTACGCAAGGTTCGGGGAGTGTTACCACAAGTTATTGCTGCAAAACACGCTGGAATCACCACAGTTGTAGTTCCTCTTGAGAACGCTCTCGAGGCGAGTCTCGTCAGGGGGTTAGAGATACTTACTCCAAAGACACTATCTGATTTAGTACTTCATGAGACAGGAAAGGTTGCGCTCGCACCATATGTACGAGATGACACGCCGCACCCTAATACTCAAAAGACGGTTGATATGAGTGAGATTAAGGGACAAGAAAGTGCAAAGCGTGCTCTTGAAATTGCTGCCGCGGGTCGGCACAATATTGTTCTCTACGGACCCCCAGGAACAGGGAAGACCATGCTCGCTCGAGCGCTCACCAGTATTCTTCCACCACTCACTCATGAAGAGATGCTTGAGGTAACTGCAATTCACTCAACTGCAGGAACACTGGTGGCTGGCCGCCCTTGCTTTGAAGCTCCTTTTCGCGCACCTCATCACACAACGTCTCACACCGCACTTGTCGGAGGTGGCGCATACCCTAAAGCAGGTGAAGTGACTCTTGCTCACAAGGGCATACTGTTTCTTGACGAATTTCCTGAATTTGAAGCGCGCGCGCTTGAAGCACTCCGACAACCTCTTGAGGATAGGGTAGTTACTATTTCAAGAGCCCGTGCCTCAATTACCTTTCCCGCAGACTGCATGCTTGTCGCAGCAATGAATCCAGCAGACACACTAAGTCACGATTCAGACGCAACACTTCGTGCAAAACGAAGACAAGAAGGTAAAATTTCACGTCCAATTATAGATAGGCTCGACGTCTGGATTGAGGTGCCTCTTGTGCCTCCGCACATACTTCGAGATCTGCATGATGGAGAAACAAGTTCAGCTGTGCGTGAGCGTGTGATGCGTGCGCGAGAACAGGCTCACGTACGACTTAATAGTGACGTGCGCACAAATGCACACCTTACTGGGAAGGAGCTTGATACACTTGCTCAATTTTCAACAGAATCAAAGGATGCTCTGACGTCTGCGAGTAAGCGGTTGGATCTTTCACCACGCGCATTCCATCGCACTATGCGTGTTGCAAGAACTATCGCCGACCTTGAAGGGCAAGAAGAGGTGGCCGTATCTCATGTTCTTGAGGCACTTCAGTATCGTCCCAAGGGAATTCTTGGCATAACGTAAACTCAGGTTCATACTAATTCAGGAACACTGAGGGAGGATATAATGGCCTTTTCAAAAAGAGCCGAAGAGCTTCGTGTAAGTAAAGATGCGGTGTCAGAAGATATTCCGTGCCTCGCCATTCGTGGCGGACTTATTACTAAAGATCAGTGTAGTTCTCGTAATCGTTCATATCAGCAAAATGTACAAGTGTGTGTTGGCTGTCCTAGAAGGTTGTGTCCGCACTGCCTGACGGAGGGAAGACTTCATGCTGGTCTTGTAAGTGACTGTACTGACCACACTCAAACTGTGGCAGTGTCGACATCAAGCAAGACAAGGATGCTTTCTGGGAAATTCACCCCTTCCGAGGAAGCCCTCAAAGAAGAGCAACGTCGTCCGGTAGCACGTGCGGGTTGCGGTAACCCAAACGACCATAGCCTGATTGACTATCATTCATTGATTGAACGGTAAAGAAGAAAGTCCCGGCGAGCACGTGCTCGCCGGGACTTCTGCCGTTCTCACTATTTTGCAAAAGGATTCCTTGCTCCACGCACCTCAAAATGCAAGTGATTTCCGGTTGAACGTCCTGTTGAGCCTACATAGCCAATAAGTTGACCCTTATCAACTCCGCCAAGAGAAGCGGCGACGCTCGACATGTGGGCATAGAGTGTCTGTGTTCCGTTGCCATGATCAATTACCACGTAGCTTCCGTACCCGCCGTTATATCCTGAACTCTTTGCAATGATAACGGTTCCGCCTGCAGCAGCATAGATAGGAGTTCCGGATGGAGCACCAATATCTACACCATTGTAACCATGGAGACCTTGTGTGAGTCGTCCTCCAGGAAGAGGATTCCCGAAGAATCCTGAAATTGCAGGGAGGACCTTAGAAGCGACTGCTTTCTTGGCCGTCTTCTTAGTTGAGGCCACTGCGGTTTTTGGTACTTCACCGCCGGGGATAATAAGTGTCTCGCCCTGAGTAAGTCCAGCTCCAGCATCGATGCCATTGTAAATAGCAATATCTTCCGCATCACCGCCGTACTTCTTGGCTACTGAAGCCAACGTTTCACCTTTCTGAATCTTGTGTTGTACGCCAGAAACAGGGAGGATGAGGAGCGTCATGCCTGGCTTTATGGTCTTTGCGTCCTTAATATCATTTGCCCACAAAATAGTGTTTGTAGAAACACCGAAGGTGGAAGCAATTTCTGATAGGGAGTCACCCTCCTCAACCGTGTAGGTAGTAATAGTTCCCTTGGCTGGTCGGCTTTCTATATCAGCAAGGGTACCTTCAGGACCACCGTTTGCGATAAGAGCACTGCCCTCAGTAATAGCGATAGCAATAGTTCCTTTATTTGGGTTTGGGTCAGAGTGAAGTGCTGGCTCCAATAGGTCAATGCTTGGGTCGTGCACCACAGCGGTCTGAGGTTCTTCAGCAGCAAAGGCGAATGTGAACGGCCAAAAACCCTTTACTTTTTCCGGAGAAAGTAAGAAAAATACGCCCAGGGTAAGCGTAGCGGTACACGTAATCGTGGTAAGTGTCTTGTATGTGCTCTTCTGGCGAGAAACTAACATTCCAGAAGCGTTGTTTGGGTGGTCCAAAATAGTGTTGTAAAGGAAGGTCAGCGTGTCGGTCGTGTACAAAAATGGCTAAAATACGCCATTTCTTTCATTCATTCGTATCGAGGTAACAGAGAGAGTATACCTCTCGAAAAGAAGCGGTCAACGCTTGACAAAGGCACCTGTTGAAAACCTAATATATGGGTTTTTTGATGTGCACATACCTTATATATATGGGGATAGTACCCAAAGCGGTATAGTAAGGGTCGTGCATTACCTTGATGAACTCAACCCGGCCCAAAAAGAAGCGGTCCTTACAACACTCGGCCCAGTTTCTGTACTTGCGGGAGCAGGCTCGGGCAAGACCAAGGTGCTAACATCTCGTATCTACCACCTCATTCGTGAGGGTGTACTTCCCCAGAACATTCTGGCAGTTACCTTTACTAACAAGGCCGCACGAGAAATGCGGGAACGCTTGCGGACACGTCTTGGAGACGAAGGACCGCTTCCTTTTGTAGCAACCTTTCATGGTCTTGGTCGTGAACTGCTTGAGGAACATGGTCGTGTACTTGATGTGCCTCGCTATTTCACCATCTGGGACCGCGACGATAGCGAGCGCGCAGTTAAAGAAGCTTTGAAGACCTTGGATGTTGACCCGAAGGAAGTTCCGCCTCGAGGTATTCTTTCCCAAATCAGTAAGGCCAAAGGTGCTGGCATGACTCGAGGAGAGTACAAGCAACAGCACGCACATAAAAGTTTTAGAAACAGAATTACGAGCGAAGCGTGGGGACACTACGAGAATTTACTTAAGAAGGAAAAGTCACTTGATTTTGATGACTTGATTATGTTGCCGGTGAAAATGCTTCGTGAACATGCCGACATTAGAAATGCAGTACAAGAACGTTTTCACTACATTCATATTGACGAGTTTCAAGACACGAACGAACTACAAGGAGAACTTGCATCACTACTTTCTGGAAGCAAGAGAAACCTTTTTGTAGTGGGGGATATAGATCAAACTATTTATACCTGGCGTGGAGCAACTATTGATAACTTGCTCTCTTTTGAAAAAACCTACCCTGATGCAAAGACTATTGTGCTCGGACACAACTACCGCTCAACTAAAACTATCGTCACCGCTTCAAACCAAATTATTGAGAAGAACAGCAACCGAAAAGAAAAGGTGGCAACAACAGACAATGCTGATGGGGAAGAGATTCTTGTGTTAATGGCACAGAATGCTGAAGGCGAGGCACGTCTTATTGCGAAAGAAATAAAACAAGCACTACGGGGTGGAACTTCACCGGAAGAAATTGCAGTGCTCTTTCGTACAAACTTTCAATCACGTGTTTTAGAGGAGGCGTTCTTGCACGCAGGTGTGCCTTACAAACTCTTAGGTACTCGATTCTTTGACCGCAAGGAAGTGAAAGATGTTCTCGCATGGATTCGTCTTGCCCTTGATCCCACCCGCGAAGTTGACCGCGTGCGTGCGGTGCAGGCGCCACCCCGAGGCATCGGAAAAGTTACTCTAGGAAAACTTACGGCAGGGAAGCGGGAAGACCTTCGTCCGGGAGAAGTGAAGAAAGTACAGGCTTTTGAAGACACGGTGCATGCACTTAATGCCTTTCTTCCAGGCTGTTTACCGTCAGTGTTTGTTCAGAAAGTAGTGAAGGAAAGCGGACTTGAGACCACCCTCATGAAGGGTGGGGAAGACGACCACGAACGCTTGGAAAACATTAAGGAGCTTGCAACACTAGCGACACGCTACGACCACTTGACTGGTGAAGAAGGTATATCACTCTTGCTTGCTGACGCATCTCTTGCAAGTGATCAGGACGAACTTGATCGTGGACAACAAGGCGTAACGTTGATGACGGTGCACGCATCAAAAGGACTTGAGTTTGACATGGTGTGCATCACCGGACTTGAAGAAGGACTATTCCCACATGAGGGTATGGGTGGGGAAGAACGAGACGAAGAAGAGGAGCGTCGTCTATTTTATGTTGCAGTCACACGAGCGAAGAAGAAGTTAGTTCTTTCTCTTGCGCGCGTGCGTAGAATTTTTGGTACTGACTATCTACAAGAACCTTCGTCATTTCTACAAGACATTGATGCGAGTCTTCTTACCTATGCCGAGCATGATCCGTACGCAGGATTCATAATTGAAGCATGATACTCGACCCGTTAGAGAACCGTGTGTTCTACAAATTACTCTAAAATGCAAAGTAAAAAATATTTACAGAATATGTTCTCTAACGGGTTGAAGCCAAAGAAATCATTGGGTCAAAACTTTTTAATGCACGCACAGACGGCGTCTCGTATTGTTCATGTTGCAGAAATTTCAAGTGAGACAACGGTACTAGAAATTGGTCCAGGGACAGGAATGCTTACTCGCGAACTTTTAAAGTCTGCCGGGAAAGTAATAGCTGTTGAGGCTGATTTTTCTCTACGCGAAAAACTTGAAGAAACTTTCGCTGAAGATATTACCTCTGAAAGACTTTCCCTTTTCTTTCAAGACATACGTTCATTTGATACGGAGACTCTCCCAAAAGAGTATGTCTTGGTCGCAAATATTCCATATTACATAACTGGCGAAATTATTCGCATGTTTCTAACCGCTCCAAACCCACCCAAAAGCATGACTCTGCTCGTGCAGAAGGAGGTAGCTGTCCGTATTGCTCGAAGTGAAAAGGAGAGCCTGCTTTCACTTTCCGTAAAAATATTTGGAACTCCACACTATCGCTTTACCGTTCCTTCAGGTGCCTTTATTCCACGCCCTAAGGTTGATTCAGCAGTACTGTCTATTACAGATATCAGCAATCCATTTGAAAATAGGGAAGAGGAAGCGCTCTTCTTTGAGCTTCTCCGTGCTGGATTTGCGCATAAGCGAAAAATGCTTCGTTCTAACCTGGAAAGCCTGTATAAACGAGAGCTGATTCTTGATGCATTTACTTCAGAAAATCTCTCACCGCAAGTTCGACCAGAGGAACTGAGTCTTTCAGATTGGGTGAAACTCTTTAAGAAACTTTCCTAGGTTTTTACTGTGTGTATGAGAGTAGTTGCGCATTTTTGCGTGCTACTATCATCTATATATGATGGCTATTGTCCCTCCGTCTATGCGCTCTCTAAGTATTATTGGCTCAACGTTTCTTGCATTGGTGCTTATAGGAAGTGCGTATGTGCTTTCTGGTCCAAATCCCTTCAAACTTTTCACCGCAAATGCTGGGGGCACTGAAGAGCTCCTTACCTCACTCGCTAAGAAAGATGCGGACGGCGACGGCCTGCCTGACTGGCAAGAATCTCTTTACGGTACAGACCCGCAAAACCCAAACTCTGTGAAGGCCGGAATGACTGATCTTCAGGCAGTTTCAGAAGGTCTCGTGAAGCCTCGCTTTGAATCAGAGGTTACTGTTGGTGAGAGCACGGTACCCGGAACTACTGCAGGACCAAAAACTATTACTGACGAATTTGCTCGTGCACTCTTTGGCACCTATCTTAAGAACCGTGGTGCTACACAGCCCACCCCTGAAGAAATCGCCACCTTTACGCAAAACGCGGTGACGGCTCTTGCAGAACGTGAGGCAAAAATGACCGCGTACACCGAAAAAGACCTAGTAACAGGGACTTCTGGATATGAAGGTTTTAGAGCATATGCTTCTGGAGTAGATATCGCGATGGCTAAAAATGCCGTAAAGATTGAGAAGAGTAACATCGAGTATTTTGCAGATGGCGCAAATAAAGATGATGCAACAGCTCTCAAAAAGGTGAGCGAAATTGCTGTTGGATACACCAACACTGCAAAAGCACTTACAAAGGTTGCAGTTCCGCCTGAGGGGAAGGCAGCTCACCTGCGCCTAGTAAACGCCCTTCACCGCATGGGCCTCGTGTCTGAACACCTTGCCTCTCTTCAAACCGACCCTCTTCGCGCAATGCTTGGTGTTGCTGAGCACGAAGACGCATCGCGTGAAATTGTCTCGGCAATGGCCGGTCTTAACAGCTTATTTGTTGCGCAAGGCATTTCTTTTGCGCCTGAAGAATCTGGCTACTATATAGTTCGCGCGGCTGATTCAGCCTCTAAGGTAGAGCTTCGATAACACTATGCCTATGACTACAAAAAAAATCCTTGCCTCACTCGTCTTTGGAGCAATGCTCGTTGTGTCTGCAGGAACTCCACAGAAAGCAGAGGCATTTCTTGGATTTGGTGACATCGTACTCGACCCTGCAAACCTAGTTCAGACAATTATCAATGTATATCAAGAAGGGGAGGGTATATACAAAGAGTTTGTCCTCGATCCACTTGCGTGGGTGGTTGGAAAACAGGCCGCACAATCAGTCGTCAAAAGTGTTATTACGTGGGCTGGAAATGGTTTTGATGGAGAACCTTCATTCGTCACCGATCTCAATTCAAATATGCTTCGTGTCGGAGACACTGTAGCTGAAGATTTTCTAAAGCAGTACATGGAGAATAATGCTGTAAATTCCCCATACCGCGACAGTATTGCAAGCTCAATTAGAAGTGATTACTACCGCTCAACTGGACCAGGTGCGTTTTTTAACTCAAACAAATATGACTTGGACCAATACTCAGAAGATCCTGCAGCTTTCACAAGTGGAGATTTTACGAAGGGTGGATGGACAGCATGGTGGGCTATTAACTCTAACCCTCAAAACAATCCGAGAGGAGCGTATATAACGGCGCAAGGTGCCCTTGATTCTTCAGTACAGAACGCTCAAAACAATCGCTCTGAAGAGCTTGATTGGGGAAGTGGCTTTCTTGCATATCGAGGAAACTGTAACTCGTCAGGCACAGGTGGCACAGCTTCAGCACCTGAAAAGAAGACCTTTGCTGACTTCTACGCAGCACTTGGGGACCAGTACCCAAATGAAGAAGCTGCACGAAATGCTTTTGAAAACCTTGCTGCATTAGGACCGTCGGATTCTTCTGGTAGTGGCAATGCGGTTTCTCTTTCCGGAAATTATGACTGTCTCTTGAACAGCACCATTCAAACTCAAGGAGCCACCATTAAGGCAAGTGTCGACAAGGCACTTGGAAGCGGGATTGACCAGCTCGTAAGTGCTGACGAGTTTAATGAAATTGTCGGTTCGCTCTTTTCTTCTCTCATTAGTAGCGTTATGGATGAGGGTCTTTCAAATGTAAGCAAGCCTTCTTCAAGTGGTAGAAGTACGCTTGGAGACGCAACTGACCCAGGCCAGCTATCAGGTTCAAGTCTTGGCACTAGTTTTGCTAAAACAATTGATAATCAGAAGAAGCAAGTTGAAGGATACAAGGAAGACTGGGAAGCAATTAATAAAGCAGCACTTGAAACAAAGGCGGCTTGCGGTAGCAGAAATACTGATGCTGATGCGATTATCCAACAGTCTACACAAGAAATTGCACGTGCAGTTGAAGCGCTCGCCGAGCTCGATAAACTTAAAGCCAAGACGAGCTCAACGTCATCATCTGATCTTACCAGTCTGGCAGGAGAGTTTGATGCTCTTCAGAAATCAGGAACACTTCCTTCTCCAGAGGAAATCGCTGAAGCACGCCTAAACGCAATGGATAATAGTGGTGGAGATTCTATGGTGTCACAAATGAAAGAAGCGAAAAATTCTTGCCTCGTGAGAGGTTTTTAGCGCATGAGTCTATTCTTTAAAAGAGTTTTCAACAGCACTCAGGGGCAAGCTTCGCTTGTTTCCCGAGTTGCTATACGCAGTGCTTCCTTTGCCCCGACCCTGCTTTTACTCTTTGTTCTTTTTGGTCTAGCAGTTCCTCATGAGGTTCATGCTGCTGCGACATGGAATCCTCTGACCTGGCCTGGCGCCATTTTGTCAGGAGTCGCTAAGGAGTTTGCTGAGGGGGCAGGGAAGCTGTTTGCGTCCTTTTTGTTTGTGCTTGTTCAACTTATGGCCGGACTCCTTTTTGTCGTTGGCATGGGACTTAACTGGGTGGTTTTAGTAACTGTTTTTCAGTTTTCAACGTACTTTGGAAATTCTTCAGGCATGCTTCTGGCATGGACAACGCTTCGTGACCTCGCAAACATTATTCTTCTTTTTGGTTTTGTATGGATTGGTTTGCAAACGATACTCAATGTCGGACACCACTTTAGTGTAGGAAAGGCGCTTCCTCGACTTCTTATCTTTGCAATTCTTATCAACTTTAGTCTTTTTATATCTGAAGCAATTGTTGATGTTGCGAATGTATTCACGGCGGTCATGTATGAACAGGCTGGAAGCATCGACTGCAAGCAGGCAGTTAATCAGGTTGATTGCGTAAATATAGGTATTTCTGGAAACGTTATTGGCGCAATTGGATTTGGAAGTCTCTTTGAGCCTGGCGCTTTTGACGCATATAAAGAGATCTGGAACAGCAGCACTGACCCAGGACAGGCAATCTTGGCAGGGTTCCTCTCTCTAATATTCATGATTGTACTGGTAACTGTTTTTCTTGCGGCCTCCATTATGTTACTTATTCGTTCCATTGTGCTCATTTTTGTACTAGTGCTTTCGCCTTTAGGTTTTGTTGGGATGGCAGTGCCGCAGTTTGAAGAACAGGCACAAAAGTGGTGGAAGATGCTTATATCTAACGCTTTCTTTGCTCCAGTACTATTTCTTCTTTTGTTTATTTCACTAAAAATAATGGAGGGCGCTAAGGCTACTTTTGGACAAGGGGTTTCATTTGCTGCCGCAGTAATGTCACCCGGAGTAAATATGGGTGGAATTTTAATTCTTTTTGGATTAATGATTGGCTTTATTATCTTTTCACTTATTGCCGCGAAGAGTATGGGCGCGTTCGGAGCTGATTTTGCAACAAACACAGCAGGAAAAATGACTGGAGCAATGACTCTTGGAGCTGGCGGATTTGTGGCGAGGAGAACTGTTGGTAGAGCTGCGAATTGGGCCGAACGTAAGGTTCGAGACTCACAATTCTCAGATACAGAGTGGGGTAGAAGAACAGCGAGTGTCCTTAACAAAGGAGCTACAGCAAGCTTCGATTTACGCGGTTCTAATATGGTCAAATCAGCAGCCAAGGCAGGGAACCTTGATTTTGGTGCCGTAAGCAAGGGCGGTTCTCATGGGTATCACGGTATAGAAGAGGCTGGAGTTAAGGTGAGAACCGATTACGCAAAAACTCTAAAAGGAAGGACTGAGACTCAAGAAGAGTTTGAAACTCGCAAGAACAGCTTGAAGGAAACCGCTGACAAAGCAGAGGAGGCGCTCATTCCCGCTCAGGAGTTTGCCGCTAATGCTGAGCGTGATGTTGAAACAAAGCAGCAAGAACTTGCTGACCTTAGATCTCAAGTTGCACGAACACCCAATAATCCAGTTCTTCAGAATAAACTTATTCAAGTGGAGCAAGAACTGACTCAAAGACAAGCTGAGAATGTTAAAGCACAAAAGGGACTTTCTGACGCAACAACCGCTCTCACTGAGGCAAGGAAGGCCGAAACTGAGGCAACAAAAGGAAGGATCACAGCAAAGCAACAACAGGAAAAGTACGCGGACATGCTTCACGACAAAGCAACAGGGGCTCTTCCTGGTGGTGTCGTTCGCTACCCAGGAGGCAGACCAAGCACAGGGAGAGGTGTTGGTGTCACGCTCGGGGAGCATGTTTTCCACAATGCGTCAGAAGCCATTAAAAAGGAGGCTAACAAGAGCGACAATGACCGCCTAAAGGACACGATTGACGCGCTCGCAAAGAAGACGGAAAAACTCGACACCTCAGTTAAGAGTGCGGGTTCTGGTGGTGGTGATTCACATGGTGGTGGCGGCGGTGACCATCATTAGTAGTACACTGTATTCATGGATGATGAGACTGAGCAAATGCCCTTAGAGGATGCTGTTGAAGTGCTCATGGAGAGACTTCCTGTCCCTGTACAGAACTTTCTCACAAGCGAGCGCAGGAATCAGGTTATATATGAAATAAGCCAGAAGTACCGTCTACACACAGACCAGGCAGGGGACTTTGAGCGCGCTGCGCTCTTTATGCTCCTTGGTATTTATTCTCCTGAAGAGTTCCTTACAAATCTTAAGGCAGCGGGCATTCCAGAGCAGGTGGCGCAAGGGCTTACCCGCGAAGTTAACGAGAAAATATTTATACCTCTTCGCGAAGAAGAGCGCGCACTCACCGATACGGAGTCCGCACCAAAACTCAAAGAAGAGACAACTCCTGCCTACACAGCACCGGTGATCGCGACACCACCACAACCAGATAGGGCAACCACTTTAATGCCAGAACAGACGCCAGCATGGAGCCCTCAGCAATATCCAACATCTCCTCAGTTTCAACAGCCGTTCTACGGTGGACAGGCACAGACATACTGGATTCCTGTCTCCATTTCACCTATTCAACACCCCATGAGTCCATTTCCTCAGTATGGCGGGACTCCTTATACGCAAGCACCGCAGGCACCCGCTCAAGAGATGCAAGCACCACCTCCTCTATTTCCCGCAACACCTCAACCAGAGGCAATGCGATATACTGAACCTAGCCAACCTCAAACATTAGAACCTATGCAAGACGCTTCCTCTCGCCCCGAGTCTCCAGTCACCCAAACACCTCCGCCACCCATCAAGAGGGAATACAACGGCGACCCATATAGAGAAGTTCCGTTATAGCTTTTAAACGTTTTTTGTACTCGTTTATTGTTGTTCGTTGCTATACTACTAAGTAATGGAGTATCAAGTTCCTCAATTTATAGAAGTTGAAGACAAGGTCTTTGGACCGCTTTCAATTAAACAGTTCATTTACTTGGCTGGAGGAGCAGGCCTTTGTGTTGTGCTCGCGCTGTACGTACCTAAGGTTGGAATTATCTTAGCCATACCTGTCGGCTTATTTGCTGCAGGTCTAGCGTTTTACAGAATCAATAACAAGCCTTTGGTTGATATACTTGAGTCTGCATTTACATTCTTTCTAGGCGGAAGACTCTATTTGTGGAAAAAAGAAGACCATATAGCAAGTCCTGAGAAACCTAAGGCTGTTGCACCTACTCCAACTGAACGTGAGCAAATGGGTCTTACGCGAGGCAAATTACATGACTTGGCGTGGTCACTCGACATAAAGGACACTTCTTCGAAATAACATATGGCGATACCTAAGGCGACACAATCGTTTGTACCAGTAAAAGAAATCCGAAACGGGGTAATTATCCTTAAAGATGGTGGCTATCGTGGAATACTTATGTGTTCTTCGGTAAATTTCTCACTTAAGTCAGAGGATGAACAGCGGGGAATCATTGGAGGATTTCAGAATTTTCTCAATACACTTGATTTCTCTGTAGAGATTGTCATCCAGTCACGAAAGATGGATATTCGACCCTACCTAGCGCTCCTTGAAGAGCGTATGCAGGCACAGACAAGCGAGCTGATGCGAATTCAGTTGCGTGAATACATTGGCTTCATTAAAAGTTTTGTTGAGGGAACGGATATTATGACAAAGACATTCTATGTCGTGGTGCCGTTTGCACCAGCTCCTGTAAGCACTGTTTCCGGCGCCCTACCGTTCCTTCAGAAAAAAGACACGACCATCGCTGAAGCAGGGGAGTCCGATGAGGACAAATTGTTTACAGAGTTTCGAATTCAACTTGAGCAACGCATGGCCCTTGTTGGTTCGTCACTCGCTTCTTCTGGAGTGCGGGCGGTGCCTCTTGGAACTGAAGAGATTATTGAACTTTTGTATCGTTCATTTAATCCAGGAGAGAACGAGAACCCTATCCGACTTTCATAATTTACTATGGCACTACTCGACTTTTTCGGAAAAAAGAATGACGCTCCTGAGGTGACTCCTGTCTTACCTAAAGACATTTACGCAGCTGGTGAACTTGATCTTGCAGATACTATTGCACCTGCTGCACTCAAGGTTAATTCAAAAGACATTGAAATTGGTGAGCGCTTTGCTCGTACGCTCTACACAATTTCATATCCTCGCTTCCTTGTTGATAGTTGGTTCTCTCCGATTATTAATTTGGATAAACAGTTTGATATCGGCCTTTTCATCCACCCGCTTGAAACAGGGGCGGCTCTTAAAGGTTTTCAGAAAAAGGTTGCTGAAGTACAAAGCCAAATTGCTGAGCGAGAAGAGAAGGGGTTTGTCCGTGACCCAATGCTTGATACGGCATACCGTGACCTTGAGGACCTCCGTGATCAATTACAACAGGCGCAAGAACATCTTTTTGAAGTTGGACTATACACGACTATTTATGGAAACACTAAGGACGAACTCGATAAGGCTGAATCAAAGATACGTGGCATTCTTGATGCAAAGCTTGTGTATTCAAAACCAGCGCTTTACCGACAGGAGCAAGGTTTTCGCTCTACACTACCGCTCGCCCTTGATGAATTGAATGACCACACTAAACTAAATTCTTCTCCTCTCTCTTCACTCTTTCCGTTTGTCTCTTTCGACCTCACCAGTGATAGAGGGATTCTGTATGGCATCAATCGTCACAACGCCTCACTCATTCTTTTTGATAGATTCTCTCTAGAAAACTACAACTCTGTAGTATTCGCAAAATCAGGCTCCGGAAAATCATATGCGATTAAACTCGAGATTCTACGCTCATTGATGTTTGATACTGACGTCATTGTTATTGACCCTGAACGGGAGTACGAATACCTTGCTCAAGCAACTGGGGGTAGACTCTTTAACATCTCACTTTCTTCTGAGCACCACATTAACCCCTTTGATTTGCCAGTAGTCAAAGATGACGAGGACCCTTCAGACATTCTTCGAAATAACATCATTACACTTGTTGGTCTCTTCCGTATCATGCTCGGAGGGCTTACGCCTGAAGAGGACGCAATTGTTGATCGCGCAATTACCGAGACTTACGCCCTCAAGGACATCACTGGCGACCGGGACTTTACCGGAATGGAACCGCCTCTTCTTTCTGATTTTGAGAGTGTACTTTCTGGTATGGAGGGAAGTGAGTCGCTCGTACAACGTCTTTCCAAGTACACGCACGGCACCTGGTCAGGATTCATCAATCAGCCAACCAATATCGATATTAATAAACAGTTCATTGTGTTTTCAGTGCGAGACATGGAGGACGAGCTTAAACCTGTTGCTATGTACATCGTCACGCATTACATATGGAATGCGGTTCGAAAAGAGCTCCGTAAGCGTCTTCTTATTATTGATGAGGCGTGGTGGATGATGAAGTCTGAAGATACTGCTTCATTCCTCTACTCTCTCGCAAAGCGTGGACGTAAATACTACTTAGGCGTCTCCACCATTACGCAGGACGTGGAAGATTTCTTGCGCTCTCCGTATGGCCGTCCAATTCTCACAAACTCATCAATGCAACTGCTTCTTAAACAGTCGCCAACAACTATCGACACACTGCAACAAACGTTCAACCTCACTGATGAGGAAAAATATCTCTTGCTTGAGTCTGGAGTAGGGGAGGGGCTCTTTTTCGCGGGCCTAAAGCACGTAGCAATTAAAATTGTGGCCTCCTACACTGAGGATCAAATTATTACCTCTGACCCTTCTCAACTTCTTGCCATTCAACAAGAGCGCTTGCGCCTCAATAGCGAAGGCGCGTAGAAGAATGAGGTACTATAGTACCAATGCCTCCTCAAGAGACACCTGAAAAGAAACCACGTATAGGGTTATTGACTGCACTTGCTCTTGTGCTTGTAGCTTTAATTTTTGATGGCGGACAATTTCTTGTTGGTCTAATACCATTTCTTGATATTGTGCTTCTTCCTATTGTGGGAATAACGGCATCAATCGTTTTTTGGATTTGGTTTATGTTGATTGACCCAAGCCTTATGTCTGGAGCAAAGGCATTTAAAAATCAGCTTGCTATGGCAGGGATGTCGATTGCGACAGTTATCCCTTTCCTTGATATGTTGCCTGAAATTACAGCGGGCGTGGTTGCGGTTATTCTCATATCTCGTGCCGAGGACATGGGTCTTTCGGTCAGTGACCTGATTAAAACCGGTTTAAATATCGCAAAGAATCCAGTACTTGGTACTGCTGAGGCAGTGGTGAGCGCCAAATCTAAAGAAAGAGAGAAAAAGGGTGGTGGAGGTGTTGGAAGTTTTATGGCAAACAGAGTAGGAGGAGACCGAAAGGCCGTTGGGAAACCTCTACCACAAGATGGAGTAAGAAGAGCCAAAGGATATGCCGGTCCAACTATTAATAAGGAGCCCACAACCTCAAAACAGACTCCTTTGGTAAGTGGTGGAAAACCCTCACCGCTAGTATCAGAGGCTAATCGCTGGCGATAAGTTAACCTCTGGATTTCAATAAAAATGTGGCGAGAAGGGCGTATACTAAATGCATGATACGAGGTTTTTATACGTTGTTTTTTGTCGCATTGTTTTTCGTTCCGCTGACTACTTTTGCGCAGGGCTATAACCCTCAGGATTCTCTTTCGGTAAGTATTGTTCCGGAACACCCAAAACCTTATGAGACTGTTTCTGTTACCCCAAGGAGTTCACTCCTTGACCTTATATCAAGTACGATAACGATTTCAGCAAACGGGCAAAAGGTTGAGCAGGGGAGCGGTTTGGTTACTGGGTATGTTCGAGCAGGCGCTCCAGGAGAAAAAACCACCATTACTGTTTCAGTTGTATCGGGAGGAACTACGTACACAAAAACGGTAGTAATTCGGCCAGCAAGTGTGGCGCTCGTCGTAGAACCAACATCAACAACACATCCCTTTTACCTTGGTGGAAGCCTGGTGGCATCTGAAGGGCCGGTTCGTCTTGTTGCTATTCCCGATTTCCAAAGTACGCCTGGTGTTTCCATAAAGAACGAGCAGCTCACCTATACGTGGAGATTAGGCCAACAGGTCTTACAAACTGTTTCTGGAATTGGAAAGAGTTCAGTCACAGCAACAGCTCCAGTTCGTTACAGAGATGCAACACTGTCAGTTACGGTGACAAATTCAGAAAACACCATGGTGGCCTATGCTTCAACAAGCATCGCTCCTACCGATCCATTAATAAAGGTGTACGCGAATGATCCTCTCCTAGGCCCTCTTTTTGATCATGCACTTCCAAACTCACTCACCATGGAAACGACTGAGCAAACCTTCAGAATGGTTCCGTATTTCTTTGCCACGACACCAAGCATGTCATGGAACGTGAACGGGAGTACAGGAGGAGTAGAGAGAGATGTCACAGTGCGAGCAACAGGGAATGGAAAAGGGTCTGCGGTTATAGAAGCTTCTGCCAAGCTCGCCGAAACATTCCAAAACGCGAAGACTTCATTGAGCGTATCATTTGGTGAACAGTCTGGTCTTGGTATATTTGGACTATAGCTATGAAACGAACACTTTTCTTTATTGGAAGTCTCGCACTACTAACTCCGGCACTGGTCTTTGCACAAGACACCACCTTTGTTCCATTAACTAACCTTCCTGGAATTAGTGGTGTTTCCGGGTCTCCCGACCTGACCTCAATCCTTAACAATATCTACCGCATATGTATTGGTGCTGCTGCGGTTATCGCAGTCTTTCAAATTATGCGTGCGGGTGTGCTGTTCATGTTCAACAAGGGCAGTATTTCTGAGAATCAAGAAGCTAAGCAGTTAGTACAGATGTCGATTTTAGGGCTTATTTTGGTACTTTCGCCAGTAATCATTTTTAGTATCATTAATCCTAAGATTCTTGAGTTGAATTTTGGTGTTGATCAACTTAAGACAAACTTTACTGGTGGTGTTTCTGGAACAGGGACAGCGCCAACCGCTCCTGGCACAGGCACTAATGATGGGGCAGTGGTTCCACCCCCTTCAATCATTCCAGCGACAGGAGCCACAAACACAGGCTGCCCTGTAATTGCAGACAATCAAATTTTGACAGAGCCTGACCTGTACCAGAAACAGCAATGCTGCGCGAATCAGACAAATGACATGGTTACCTGTAGTGCGCAAGCTCAAACTCGCCAAGGTAATACGGTGGACTATTGCGGGTGTGCGATAAACGAAAAGACAATTACGTTCCATGATGCGTACGAGAATACAAACGGCGCACGTAATAGAATTGGTTCTGTCCCCCCTGAGAAGGCAACTGTAGATGCATTTGTAGGGAAGTGTACTCAATATGGCGGGAGGATGGATTACAAGGATGTGTGGGAAGGATTTGGAGACAAATTTAGGGTCTGCCCCTCAACAATTGTTGTACCTGAAGGAAAAAATTATGACTGCGTTCTTGTAGAGGCAACCTGTAAGGATGACGACTAACCTATGCAAAGAATATTCCTTATCGTAGCAAGTATTATTTTCGTCGCCGGTATTGGTATTGGTGTGTACTTCTTTTTTTTCCAAGACAAAGCAACACTCTCTGTTGATACAGGAAATACGTTCGGAACTTCTGGAGACACCACCACAACGACTGAAGAAGACGATACTGGACCTCTATTGGTTGGAGCTGGTGAAGAGGTGTTACCTCAACTTTTCAAGATTACTGATAAACCTATATCATCTGGCATTGTTGCTCTTTCCATCCCTCCAACGCTCACCGCATCAAGTACCGGCGTAAATCGAGGAGATGTTGAGGTTCGCTACGTTGACAGAACAAGTGGAAATATCTATGCATATAGAGCGTACGAGCGAACTTTAACGCGCACCTCAAATAGGACCGTTCCAGGAATACAGGAGGTATCATGGCTTCCAAATGGCGAGACCGCTCTTGTTCGCTTTCTTTCAACAGATAGTTCCACGAATACCGAAGCAGTCGAAACGTATGTACTACCTGCAACAGGGGAGGGTGGCTTCTTCCTTGAGCGAGGGCTTTCGCAAGTGCTTGGCGTTGGTTCTTCAACACTCTTTACTCTCAAGACAAGCTCATTTGGCTCAACAGGCACTGTAGCGAATAGTAAAGGCGAAGTGGTGAGAACTGCGTTTACTTCAACACTCTCTTCACTTCGTGTTTTTGCTACCTCAAAGGGGTATACAGCACAGACGAAAGCGTCGTCATCGCTTGATGGGTACGCGTTTTCTATTAGCACAACAGGAGCGCTCTCAAGAATACTTGGCCCACATAAAGGCTTGTCCATCCTACCGAACGCTGATGGTACGCTTGTGCTGTATTCATACCAGTCGGAAGGGTCCATGCGTATGGCGTTACTCAACCGAAATTCAGGCGATGTGACCGCCCTTCCGCTTTCTACACTTGCTGAGAAGTGCACATGGTCTGGAGACGAGAAATCAATCTATTGCGGAGTTCCTCAAAGCGCGAAAGGGAATCTTCCCGACGAATGGTATCAAGGTGCGCGTTTCTTTACCGATAGGATTTGGAAAATTGACCTCTCTGATCGTGTCGCGACACTACTCCTAGACCCTTCAAAAGCAGAGGGTGTGGCTATTGATATGGTAAGTGTGTCTATTGATAAGTCTTCTGACTTCCTCTTCTTCAAAAACAAGCAGGACGGCTCCCTCTGGGCGTACGATATTTAAACTTTTACTGGCGTTCCGCGCAGGTTCTTTTTTCTAACGATAAATTCTTGAAGGATACCAACAAGGTTGCTGGTTATAAGATAAAGAGCAATTGCGCCTGAAGCATAAGCGACAACAGCAATCACAACAGGGAGGATGTACCGAGCCTGAATTGCGAGCGCTCTACCAAACTCTGCCTGCATTGATTCTGGTGTACTTGCGGTCTTTTCACTTTTAGGAGGAACGGGAATGGCGTAATGAGCCTGTATAAGTTGCGTTACGCCCGCAAGTAAGGCAAGTACTAGATGATGCCCTGAAATTAAAAATATACCGAACAATAGTGGTGAAAACGTGCCCGGGTCCTGAATAAATGAATACAAAATCTCTGGGTTTACCTTATCGAGGGGTTCCTTTTGAAATACAAGGAAGAGGGAGATGACAATAGGAATTTGTATGAACATCATTAAAATGCTCGAAAACGGCTTAATTCCGTACTCTTTATATAGAGCGAACATTTCCTTGGCTTGTTTTTCCTTATCATCTTTGTACTTCTCCTTCAACTCTTTGAGGAGAGGTTCTATTTCCTTCATCGCGCGCTGTGTTTTGAGTGCAGAAAATGAAAGAGGCATAGTTACTACCTTTACCACAAGGGTAACCATAATAACTGCAAGACCTACATCAGCGCCCGGAAGTACGCCCACTAAATAAATGAGAAAATTGTAAATCGGAACGTATAGATATTCGTGAAAGAAGGCGAGCATGTCTTATACCTTACCAGAGAAAAGGCCTGTTTGGGTAATAAGTGATTTTAATTCCATAGATAATTCTTCATAAGAAAGAGTGGGGGAGTGTTGTCCTGCATACACAATGAGTGTTTTGTCCTCGGCGCAAAACTCTTTAAGCACGGTACGGACTCTTCGTTTGAGAAGATGTCTGCCTACTGAACTTTTTTCCACTTTCTTAGAAACTACGACGGCACACCCGCCAGAGCCTGGTGTTTGACCGAAGGTAAGAGAAAAATGCGGACTTGAAATCCGCTTTAAGTTTCTCTTGTCCGCCAAGTTCTCAAAATCGCTTCTAGAGAGCCTGAGGTGACGGGGAATCATGGCTTACACCGAGGTTGAAAGCTTTGCACGCCCTTTTCGTCTACGACGAGCAAGGACTCTCTTTCCTGAAGAGGTCGCGGTACGAGCACGAAAACCGTGAGTCTTCGCGCGCTTTCGCTTTTTTGGTTGGTAGGTGCGCTTAGGCATTTGTAGAGAGGATAGTATCAGGGTAGGGGACAAAAGGCAAGGAAATCCAAGGGTTTCCCTAAATGCCTTCTGGCGTATAAAATAGCGAGACATGAATCGCTTAGATCCGCATGAACTTTGGGAGTACGTGCTAACGCAGGTCGAGCTTTCTATTTCTCCCGCAAACTTTAATACGTGGTTTAGGGATAGTCAGATAGTCAAAATTGAAGACGGTATCGTATACATTGGTGTGCCGAGCCAATTCTTCCGAGATTGGTACCTGAAGAAATTCCACACTCTTCTCCTTAAGATAATCCGAGGTGTTTCGTATGAGTATAGAAACATTGAGTACCAAATAGTTAAAGATATTGCGCGTAAACCAAAAGATACCCGCCACAAGGTTCAGCCAACCGTGGAGATGCCCCTTGATGATTTCTATGTAAATAAGAGTGATGGCTTGAATCCTCGCTATACGTTCGATACCTTTGTGGTTGGTTCCTTTAATGAACTTGCCCACACCGCAGCTCAAGCAGCGCTCAAGAGGCCGGGAATTATGTACAATCCTCTCTTTATCTACGGAGACACAGGAAGAGGGAAGACACACCTTATCCAAGCTATTGGAAATCACTTTAAGAAACTCTATCCAACCAGAAAGGTGTATTACCTAACTGCTGAAACATTTGCTCAGGACTACACAAATTCTATTCAAAATGGCTCTACAAACCGTTTTAAGGAGAAATACCGTCAATACGATCTTGTAATCATGGATGATATTCAGTTTTTCTCTAAAAAGGAGAAAACTCAGGAAGAACTATTCCATCTTTTTAACGCGCTGTACGACAATAATAAGCAAATTATCTTCTCATCTGATCGTTCTCCAAGCTCAATACCTGACATTGCTGATAGGTTGCGGGGTAGATTTGCGAGCGGTATGACTATTGATATCGGAGAACCTGATACCGAATCCCGTATAGCAATTGTACGCAAAAAGGCTGCAAGTCATGGAGTAACACTCTCCGATGATGTTGCTGAATTCGTGGCGACGAATGTCACTGGCTCAATTAGAGAACTTGAGGGCGTTATCAACTCAATTGTGTGCCATACACAAGTAAAAGGGGTTCCGCCAGACATTGCTGAGGTGCGCCAATCTCTTCGTTCCTTCTCTAGACCAACAAAAACTGTGTCTGTTAAACACGTGGTGAGTAAAATCGCTGAATACTACGGAATTGATGAGGAAAGCATCTATGAAAAGACTCGTAGGAGGGAGGTGGTGCGCCCGCGTCAGGTCATTATGTATATTCTTCGAGAAGACTTTAGTGTTTCGTACCCAACAATAGGCACAAAACTAGGAGGGAGAGACCATACCACAGTAATTCACTCTTGTGAGAAGGTTAAACGAGAGGTTCAAACCGATACTGAACTCTCCAAAGAAATCCAAGAGATTCGCTCATTGTTGGTATAGGTGTGGATAAGTTGGGGAATAGTGTGGGTAAACTGCTGTATAACTTGAGAAAATTTACTTAGTTTATACACAGGTTATTAATGTGGTGATCTTTTTCTCTCTCCCATCCTCCTTATCCACATTGTTTCTTAGACTCCTGCGCACCGAGCAATTATCAAAAAACGGCGTATACTTAGGGTGTGAAAGGTTTTCCACACAATACACAGGGGTAATAGGGCTAGGTATATGATTTTTACTGTAGATAAACAAGAATTTAAAGAAGGAGTTCACAATGCTTCTCGCTTCTCTCAGAAATCCGCGGGCTCTCTTCCTGCGTTGTCTGGTGTAGCACTTATTGCAACAGACAGCACTATTGCTCTACGCGCCACAAACCTCGAAACAGGGGTAGATATACGAGTTACGGGTGAAGTGAAGGCTCCTGGTATTGCCGTCGTGCCAGCGTCCGTTTTACGCGAAATAACCGCATCTCAGATTGGAACAGGACTCCTTACTATCGAACATTCTGGAGATATTCTCACGCTAACTTCTTCGGCAGGAAAAAGCACTATCAAGACATTGTCCGCTGATGATTTTCCTTCTGTTCCAGTGCCAGAAGGGAAGGTCGCAACAATCACCCTTCCGGGCGCTATTATTTCAAATCTTATTTCAACAGTTGTCTCTTGTGCGTCTCCTTCAACCGTTCGTCCCGAACTTGGCAGTGTATTACTTACTTCAAAGGGAAGTGAATTAGTTTCCGTCGCCACAGATTCCTTTAGGTTGGCAGAAAAGAGGGTGGCACTCTCAGAATCACTTCCTGAGTTTTCTATACTAATTCCAGCCAAAAACGCAGTTGAAATAGTGCAGACTATACCTGATACAGAGATTGAGATACGTGTTGATGAACACCAGTGTGCTTTTTCTTGGGCACAAGGCGTGCTTTCAACCCGTCTTGTAACACTTCCATACCCAGACTACGCACAGATAATTCCAAAGAGTTTTATTGCGGAAGCGACGCTTCTTAAAAAAGACTTGGACGCTAGTTTAAAACGCTCTTCAATATTTTCTGACTCATTTCAAAAGATAAAACTTACCATTCAACCCAATGAAAGTGTTGTGAGGCTATCAGCAAAAAATAACGATGTGGGTGAGTCAGTTGAAACCATACCAAGCGCTGTTACTGGAGAGACAGTGGAACTTTCATTTAATCATCGGTACGTAAGTGCTCCACTTTCTATGGTTTCTGGTGAGAATATCGTGCTACAAGCAAGTGGTATTGGGCGCCCAATGCTTATTCGAGGACAAGGTGATGCTTCATTTCTATATTTAGTAATGCCGATGAATCAATAAGGTTCATGAAATCAATTGCTGAACTCCTCCTTAATCACCCTATCCCCGGTTTAAAAGAGGCGTATGTTAGAGAAGAGATAGCGTTTGTGGTAAGTGAGACTCTTGGTATTTCGTGTGTACCGAAACAAATTCAAGTCAAACACAGCGCTATATATATAGCTCTTCCGCCAGTTGCAAAGTCTGCCCTGCTGTTAAAACACACACAATTTACAAGTGCACTTATTAAAAAAGGTATAGACGTGGCACGTGTCGTATAACTACTCCTCAGTACCTCCTGTGTTTTCAAAACCAGGAAGCGTGCGCAATATCTCAGGAGGGATTATCTCGTTAAGTATCTCGTGCTGATCGGGAGTCACACCTCCGCCACCCCAAGAGGAAAGAGGGTATTCCCAATATGTTGACTGAGCGTCTCCTCTTGAGGATCCGCCGCCAAGCGGATTGTCCTTTTGTACCCAGTACAAAATGTCGTGCACGCCATCGTTGCCCTGATACACACCACGAAGAGCGGCAGGAGCTGTGTCAGGGATCGCTCTTGGTGCCTCAAACAATTCTTTGGGATACTTCTGGAGAGCCTCCTTCATGAAGGCGCCCCACATTGGTGCAATGACGTATCCAGCGGTCTTGTGAAGCATGGGGGTGTTGTCATTGTTTCCGGCCCAAACCCCAACAGCGATGGTTGGTGTGTATCCGATAGTCCACACGTCTCGATATTCGTTTGTGGTACCTGTCTTTGCCGCAACATCAAATCCAGGGAAGTAGAATGGGTTATTTGGATTCTCCCGCGCCTCGTTATTAGAGAGCATGTATGAAACATCGTGGGTTACACCAGGGTCAATCGCGTCTTTTGGTTCAGCTTTAAATTCCTCAAGAGTCTTACCGCTTTTGTCCTTAATTGAAAGGATGCCCACTGGTTTGTTGTACACGCCGTTGTTTGCAAACGTTGCGTATGCATTAGTGATTTCCAAGAGTTTTACCTCTCCTGCACCAAGAGCAAGAGAAAGTCCGTAGTCTTTTGCCTTGCCTAGTGTAGTGATACCCGCACGACTAGCCAAATCAATCACACGGTCAATTCCTGCAAGGTACATAGTCTTAACTGCAGGAACGTTAATAGACTGTGCGAGTGCCGTAGTAAAGGTCATAGGACCTCTAAACTTATCGTCATAGTTTCCCGGAGCATAGCAAGGATATGTGCTGTTGTAGTTGTCGCTTGGTGAACAGGAGGTTGAAAACTGTGTAGGCAAATCAAAAATAATGGTTTGTGGAGTGTACCCTTTCTCCAAAGCTGCCGCGTATACAAACGGTTTGAAAGAAGAACCAGGCTGACGAGATGCAAGAGCAATATTGTAGTTTCCGTCTATGGTTGTATCAAAATAGTCTCGAGAACCAACCATGGCGAGAATTTGCCCTGTCTTCGGGTCAATGGCCACAAGTGATGCATTAGACGCGTTATACGCTGCTTGATTCCTGAGGGCGTACTCTTTAACCAGGTTTTCAGCAGTGTTTTGAAGGTCTGCATCTAGTGTCGTGGTGATAGAAAGTCCCTGTGTTGCGACATCAGCGCCGTACGTGTCTTCAAGGTACTGTCTAATATAAAAGACAAAGTGGGGGGCAATAATAGAGCTGTTTTGTTGAGCATTAAATACTACCTTCTCATTCTTTGCGTCCTCATACTGTTCCTTTGTGATGTATCCAAGCTCAAGCATGCGCCCAAGTACTCGATTTTTGCGGGCATCTAACTCCTCTCTATTGTTACCGTATGGGGAATAGAATGTTGGTGCTTGCGGAAGACCTGCAAGGTAGGCTGCTTCAGCAAGCGAGACATCCTTTGCGCTTACTCCAAAAAAGGCACGCGCTGCCGCCTCAACACCGTACAAACTACCTCCATACGGCGCATCGTTCAGATACATTTCCAAAATCTCATCCTTTGAATAGGCACTTTCAAGTTTCCACGCAAGAAACCACTCATGAATTTTACGGGGAATACTCTTTTCCCCTGTGAGCACCGTAAGTTTTACCACTTGTTGCGTAATTGTGGACCCTCCCTGGCTGTAAGATCCAGATTGTATGTTGGCTATAAGGGCACGCAAAAACGATATTGGACGCACACCACTGTGTGAGTAAAACTGGTCATCTTCAATTGCAATTGCAGCTTTTTGTACGTAAGGAGAAATGGATTCTAGTGGCACTTCAAGCCTACGAACGTCAGTATTTAAATCATAGAGCACTGTCTCTCCAGTACGATCATAGATCTTCGTTGAAACAGCAATTTTCCTGTTTAGAAATGATTGAAAGTCAGGGGCGGGGGAAAGAGCAATCCATAAAAGGGTGAGGCCTGCAAAGACAAGAGCACCGCCACCCATGATATACACAAGCTTAAGCAGAGGATGAGGGTCCTTGAGCGTTGACTTAATAGCGCCTTTTTTATGTTTACGGCTCATGGAGATGTATGTAGAAAATCCTAACACAAGAAAGGCCCCGTAGGGCCTTTCTTAACTACATTGCTTCCTCGTCTGCGGACTCTTCTTCCTCTTCTTCCATGTCCTCGTCCATCTCTTCTTCGTCGAGTTCATCATCTCCCATTGCACCGCCCATCATTTCATCGTCCATGATCATGGCTACGAAAACTAGGTTAATCATGCATACGGCAAAAACCGTAAGCCCCTCTATTTCATCAGACTTTGAAAGTATTACAAGTCTAGACTACACACTCTGTGGATAGCGGTCAGCAAGTCCGCAAATACCAACAGCGATGGCATCCATCTCGTCATCAAGACGCTTTTTAGTGGGGAGGGCAAGGAGCCGAGGAATCATGGCGATAACTGCATTCTTGTCAGCGCCACCATATCCTGTAACGGCGAGTTTCACCTGTTGTGGTGAATATTCCTTAACAGGAAGTGCATGAGCGCCTGCTTCAGCAAGTATGGCTCCTCGTGCCTCAGCGACTCCAAGAGCGGTTTTCTTATTTACACTAAAGAACAGCGACTCAATAGACATTTTCTCTGGGGCGTATGTTTCAATCGCGTCTCTTACTGCCTTTTGGATTGTGTGTAGTCGAACAGAAGGTGCGCCTTTTTGGGGCTGTATACACTCACTCCACACTAACACTGGTTTACTAGGGTCGCCTTCAAGTACGGCAAGACCCATACGATCAAATCCCGGATCAATCGCCAGTATTCTCATAACCTCTCGCATTTGTGAACACCTCCTGCACATCATCATGCTCATCAAAAATATCAAGGAGTGTGTTAAGAGAGGTTTCGTCTTCTTCAGCAATATCCATCAAAGGTTCGTTTGGAGAGAATCGACCATCAGGAAATTTAGTGAAGGCCCATGAGGCAGAACCAGGGGTTCCAAGCTCGTAACCGTTCTTCGAGATGAGGTGCTTAATTTCAGCAGTGGTTCTGTTTTTGCTATCAGTGAGTGCAAGAACGATGAGGGCAACACCACCTGGACCATAAAATTCATACGCTACCTGCTCTAGCTCACCAGCTTCTTTTGAAGTGCCCTTTTGAACAGCGCGTTCAATATTATCTTTCGGCATATTCACTGCCTTTGCGCGTTCGATAACACTCATAAGTCCTGGAGAGGAGAGGTTACCTTGTGCCTTTTTCGATTCAATTGTAATGAGACGTGCAAATTTTGAGAAGGTACGACTCCGCGCCCCATCAGTTACCGCCTTTGCTCGTTTAATTTGTGCCCACTTACTATGTCCTGCCATATGTTATGCAATATACTCTCTTCCTTTTTGTGTAAGCAAGCGACCGCGAGGAGAGCGTTCTATAAATCCAAGGCGAAGCAGGTAAGGTTCATATATATCTTCAACCGTATCTGGATCCTCGTGTAGTGCTGAGGCGAGCGCACGAATACCCGCAGGCCCTCCCTTAAATCCATCTCGGAGTGTCGTCAGATACCGCATGTCGTCCTTAGTGAGTCCAAGTTCATCAATACCAAAAAGTTTACATGCCTCGTCACACACCGCACCAGACAAAGGCTTCTCATGTACCTCAGAATAATCACGAACACGTTTGAGAAGGGCATTGGCAACGCGAGGTGTGGCACGGCTACGAGAGGCAACCTTTTCTATTACCTCGCTATCGGGTGAAAGCGAAAGAAGCTCTGCTGAACGCGCGATAATACGACGCAGGTCTTCGTCATTATAAAAATCAAGCTGGTACACACCACCACCAAAACGGGAACGTAGCGGACTTGAAAGCTGGGATACTTTTGTGGTGGCTCCTACAAGAACAAACGGAGGAAGAGCAAGCTCAACTGTGCGTGCTGAAGGTCCCTTCCCGAGAATGATGTCGAGGGTGCCTGATTCAAGGGCGGGGTAGAGGAGCTCCTCAATCTTGCTTGAGAGTTGGTGTATCTCATCAATGAACAATACTGAGCCTGGTTCAAGATTCGTAAGAATCGCTGCCAAATCTCCAGCCCGCTCAATGGCAACTCCCGATGTTGATTTGAAGGGAGCGTCTAGTGATTTTGCAATTAGGTGGGCGAGCGTAGTCTTACCGACACCAGGCGGGCCGTAAAAAAGAATGTGCTCAGGCATCGCGCCACGCTTTTTTGCGGCCTCCAAAACCACTTCAATATTTGCTTTAACGTGTCCTTGGCCCACATAGTGCTCCCACACAGAAGGACGCAGGGTTGCGTCAAGCATGCGCTCGCCATCATAGAGTGTCTTGGGGGTACTTGACATAAAATCAGGGTGTGCTAGGATTATATCATACCTGGAACGGCCAGGTGAGGACCTTCAGAAGGCCCTTTTTCTTTTACATAATTCCCGCATAGAACCCTCTAGGCAAGGCTTGACGGCTTAGGGCGTCTCCCCAAGGATTCATCTGGTACCACGCTTTGACGTGGAGCGCTGGAAGTACTCCTCAGGCGTTTCGTTCACCCATCATATTTCTGATGGGAGTGCCTGGAGGGTTTTGTGCAGGAACCGTAAAAACACCCGAGACTGAGTCTCGGGTGTTTTTACGTTAGAGGAACATCAACGACACTAAACACTTCTTCGAGCGAGGTGAGTCCGGCAAGCGCTTTGATGATACCGTCTTGCGCCATGGTGAGTTGTCCTTGTCGTCGTGTATCTTTCTCAATCTCTGCAGAGGAAGGTCCCATGCGAAGAAGGTCAGCAAGTTGCTGGTCCATGAAAATGGCTTCGTACAAACCTACTCGACCCTTGTACCCATCTTCCTCATTGCCTGGCACCCAAACCTCATCAAACGACACAGGACGAAGGGAGGAGTCAGTAAGTGTTTCAAATGCCTTCTCCATCATGCGTTTTTCGTCTGGTGTTGATGGTCTCTTAATTTTTGTCTCAGGATTAAGCGTGCGCACAAGTCGCTGTGCCATAGCAACCGTTACCGCGGAAGGAATGGTTTTAGGGTCAATACCAAGATCCATAAGGCGAGGGAAGGCCCCGGCAGCGTTGTTGGTGTGTAGTGTAGAAAATACGAAGTGTCCCGTGAGCGCGGCCTGAATTGCAGTCTCGGCAACTTCCATATCTCGAATCTCACCCACCATGATGACGTCAGGGTCTTGGCGAAGTACTGAACGGAGGCCAGAGGCAAATGTATATTCGTGACCATCAATTTGTGTCTGCACAATTCCTGGAAGATGATATTCGACCGGGTCTTCAATTGTCACAATCTTAATGTCTGGTGTGTGAATCTCTCGAAGGAAGGCGTAGAGCGTAGTGGTCTTACCAGAACCAGTAGGTCCTGTCGTGAGTAGAAGGCCGTTAGGGCGACGAATCTCCAAAAGCAAACGTTCAAGAAGCTTAGGGTGAATTCCCATTTCAGAGAGTCCACGTTCGATACCTGACGGGTCAAGAATACGGAGCACTGCAGACTCACCATAGTTTCCTGGAATAATGGATGTTCTTATTTCAATTTCCTTACCTGAAAGTTGTACGCTAAAGCGCCCATCTTGCGCTCTGTTGGCTACGTTTAACTTCAATCCCGATAGAAGCTTTATGCGGGAGTTAATGAGTTGGTGTGAGTGTGGGTCAAGAAAGAAAATGTCAGTCAAGACTCCATCAAGACGTAGGCGAAGGCGCACGTTCTCCTCCTCTGGCTCAAAGTGAATATCAGATGCCCGCAAGGCAAAGGCACTCGCGAGAATTCCCTCAAGGACGAGTGAAATTTGAGCACGCTCCTTTCCTTGTAGTCTAGTGACTAAAAATTCTCTCAACGAGGAGACTGTTCCAAGGTCTTGGGTGAGTGTTTTAAAACGTTCAGGATCAATTGCAAACACACCTTCGGAAGATTTGCTCGCAAAAGAAAGTTCCTTGTATTGAGCTAGACCTTTGGCAAGGGAACGGTGTGACATGAGGTATTGCTCAATCAAGAACCCTTGTGTCTCAAGATCGTGAAGTACACGAGTCACATTTTCGTTAACTGGGTTTCTAAGTGCTAGAGAAAGGTGCTTTCCATTCTTTTCAAAGGCAATTGCCTCACTTTGTTCGGCATCTGTTTCAGTAATAAGACGCAGAGCCTCCATATCAATAGGCACAACCGTGAGATCGGTGTAGTGAATACCATATTTTTCGGAAAGGATTCGTGTAACGTCTTCTTCTTCTCGCTCGTGTATATCAGCAAGCTTCTTATCTTCAGCGTCAGTATCAAAACCGTGTTGCATGTTCTCTATCATAACGCATGAAAACGCTAATCGCAGGGGCAAAGGAACCTTGGTACAATGAGGTAAATGGAATATACAGCGCACACTCGCGACGAACTCTTTGTGGTGGCAGGAACTATTTTGAAAGAACTTACTCCTGTACAGAAACGAGCAACACTTGTGACGCTTTCTGGCGAACTTGGTGCAGGTAAAACTGCCCTTACCCAAGAAATTGCAAAACAACTTGGTGTATACACAGCAGTGCAAAGCCCAACTTTTGTAATCCAAAAGTCATATCGAGTTGATGATGATCACTTTAAAACCCTCGTGCATATTGACGCGTACCGACTGACTTCGTTTAAGGATCTTGAAGACATCCATATAAAGGAGACACTCAGTGAACCGACCAACCTCGTAATCATCGAGTGGCCGGAATGTGTTCCGGGCTTACCTCAGGCAGATGTAGCCCTTCGCGTTACTCCACAAGAGGACGGAGAACGTACTATTTCCTATGAAGCAGAATAAACATCAAAAGCGAATAGTGCTTCTTGATGCTCATGCCATCATCCATCGCGCATATCACGCCCTCCCTGACTTCACTGGTCCAGAGGGACAGCCCACCGGAGCTTTGTACGGGCTCACCTCAATGTTGATGCGCATCATTACTGACCTTAAGCCAGACTATATTGCTGCGTGCTATGACCTTCCTAAACCGACCGTGCGTCATGAGGCTTATGAAAACTATAAAGGGACTCGCAGCAAAACTGACGACGCCTTGAAGACACAGCTACAGTCGTCTCGTGATGTCTTTGAAGCGTTTTCAATTCCTATTTACGAACGTGAGGGATTTGAAGCGGACGACTTGCTTGGCACCATTGTTGAGATGACGAAAGATATGCCTGAGCTAGAAGTGGTGATTGCTTCAGGCGATATGGACACCCTTCAACTTGTTGAAGGGGAGCGAGTTAAGGTATACACCCTCAAGAAGGGAATTAATGACACTATTTTATATAGTGAAAAGGACGTTAAAGAGCGTTTTGGTTTTGATCCGGAGCTCATTCCTGATTTTAAGGGGCTTCGCGGAGACCCGTCAGACAATATCATCGGTGTTCCTGGCATCGGTGAGAAAACTGCAACTGAACTCATCGTTAATTTTGGTTCGTTGGAGAAGCTATTCAAAACGCTCCACAAGGACGAAAACCTACTTCTTGAAAAGGGAATAAAACCTCGCATCGTTAATCTCCTTAAGGAACACGAAGAAGACGCGCTGTTTTCAAAGATGATTGCGACAATTCGACTCGATGCGCCAATAGCATTTCGAGTGCCTGAAACAACGTACCTTGAACACGTACGTGCTGACACGGTTGTTGCCTTGTGCGACACGCTCGGATTCCGTTCTCTTCGTCCGCGCGTAAGACAGGTTCTTGGTGGAGTGGAAGTTGATGAAGAGCAGCTCGATGCTGAACCTGATGTTGTAGAAGATATTAGTAAGGAACGTATGTCTGAAGCGCAAGCCATGCTGTGGTTGCTCTCTTCTGAGTTCACTAATCCAAAACTTGAGGACATCATGGCCTACACAAAAGCAAAAACGTTTAGTGAGGCGCACGACACTCTTTACAAGAGCATTACTTCTACCGGATCACTTAAACGGGTCTACGAAGAAATCGAAGCACCGTTGATTCCTGTCGTACTAAAGATGGAACAACATGGCGTGCTCGTTGACACTAAGACACTCGAAGGACTCAAGGAGAAGTATCGAGCAGAATTGGAAGGGGTTGAGAAGACTATCTACAGGGCGGCAGGGCACGAGTTCAATATCAGCTCACCCAAACAGCTCGGCACCGTTCTGTTTGAAGAACTCGGCCTTATGGCCAAGGGTCAAAAAAAGACAGCGGGAGGACAACTTTCCACTCGAGAAAGCGAGCTTGAAAAGATACGCGACTTACACCCAGTGATAGAAGCTATTTTGGAGTACCGACAGATTCAGAAACTTCTTTCTACCTATATCGAAAGCATGCCACCACTACTGGATGAGCACTCAAGGCTTCATGCAGATTTTCTTGCAACAGGAACGACTACGGGAAGAATGGCCAGCCAAAACCCAAACCTGCAGAATATTCCGATACGTACTGAGCGGGGTAGAGCCATTCGTCATGCCTTTGTGGCCCCCAAAGGGTACACGCTCCTCGGTCTTGATTACTCGCAGGTTGAACTTCGCATCGCTGCCATTTTGTCTGGAGACGAAAAACTCAAGGAAATATTTATGAGTGGCCGAGATGTACACCAGGAAGTTGCCGCAGCGGTGTTTAATGTGCCGTCGGATGCTGTTGATAGGGAGATGAGAAGGCGGGCAAAAATAATAAACTTCGGCATCTTGTACGGTATGGGAGTTAATGCTCTTAAGACACAGCTTGGAACAACGACAGCAGAAGCTCACGCTTTCTACGATGACTACTTTAGAACGTTTAATACACTCGCTGAGTATCTGGAAACTACTAAGGGGTTTGCACGGAAGCACGGTTACACCGAAACACTGTACGGGCGTCAGCGTCAATTTCCGGAAATGAAATCAAGTTTGCCCTATGTGAGGGCTCAGGCAGAACGCATGGCAATAAACGCGCCAATTCAAGGCACTCAAGCGGACATTATCAAAAAGGCCATGGTTGCTATTGATGCGTACCTTGAGGAGAAGAATCTTGCTGAAGAAGTACATCTTATTCTTCAGGTTCATGACGAACTAGTGTTTGAGGTGAACGATCGAATTCTCGCTGTAGTTGCTCACGAAATACAGCGCTGTATGGAAACTGTCCTTACAGAAGAAGAGTCAAACGGAGTACCTATCCGTGCTGAAGCAAAGATAGGTAAAGACTGGGGAAGTATGGAGTCATACGTATGATGTACCTTTTTACAGGAACTGATAGTGACAAGGTGCGTAAGCAAGCATTTGCACTCGTTGATGCTTCACGAAAGAAAGCGCCTATGGCGCCGTATATTCGTTTGGCTCCAGAAGAGGTGTCACCAGAGTCGCTTGAAGGAGCACTGCACACACAAGGATTATTTTATGACCGTTCACTCGTTGTCCTCGATGACCCATTTCAAATTACAGAATCATCAGATGTTCTACTTGAGCACTTGGACTTACTCCAGAAATCAGAAAATCCAGTATTTATTATTGCGCCAAAGTTACTTCCCGCACGAAGAAAGAAAATTGAATCAAAGGCCACCAAGGTGTTTGTATACGACGTAAAGGAAAAGGCCGAAGCGCGAGGATTTAATAGTGGGCTTGTTAATGCGCTAGGTGCAAAGGACGGAAAAGCATTGTGGTTGGAACTTATGAAGGCCTCGAGTGCCGGAGACCCTGCTGAGCTCGTGCACGGACTTCTTCATTGGAAGGCGCGAGATCTTATGGAGAAGGGGAGTCGGGTATGGAGTGCCCGAGATGCGCGCGCACTTTCAATCTCACTCATACTTCTTGTAAGTGAAGCGGGGAGAAGCGAACTGCCGCTTCAGGATGCGCTTGAGCGTTTTGCGCTCTCACTTACAAAATAGTCCGCCCACTTGGATTCGAACCAAGGACCGTCTCCTTAAAAGGGAGCTGCTCTACCGACTGAGCTATGGGCGGTGTGTCGCACGTGTTCCTAAACTACCACTTGAGACGAGGTTTTTCTAGTAGGTGTAGACATCTACTGTTTTGCCCTCAGCATCAAGAAGTTTAAGTGTGTCATTTTCTCCTTCCCACAAGTCCTGTGGTTCGTTCTTATTTTTCTCATAATGTCCGAGGTAGATTCTCCAGGTCTTACCCCAGAAATTCCTATCGTTTGCATGTGTTGCTACACAGCCATTGTAGTTTAGGTAGGTGTCCACAAAGGCGTAACACGCGCTCGGGAGGTTGCTTGGAGTGTCAGGAATTTCACAACGAGAAATGTTCTCAACAAGGTCCTTGCAGGTAAATTCACTCTTCTCATTTCCTTTATAAAAGCGCTCATAATCATCAAGTGCGCGTGGGCAAGAAGAACTTAGACTCGGTACAAAATTCTGATATGACGCCAGATATCCAGAACACGCATTTTCTCTAAAGGAGACGCCAACAGGGGAGCGACCCGAAGCTATGATTGCCCGCTCACCAGGTTGTAGAGTTATGGGTGCCGTTTCGTTTACACGCCCTGATTTCATAATTGCCGTGCCTTCAGGAATATAACCGTATGCATTTGTGCGCACGCTCACAATGCGCCACCCAGAAATAGTCACCGGTTCAGATCCTGAAGAGAGTGCAATAGTTACATACTCAGTGTCTACCGTGTCACCCCGTAGTCCTGAGGTTCCGTGCTGGATAGTCACTTTCCCAGAATAGGGAGAAGGGTCTCCATATAGTTTAGTTTGGCGTGCGTCTCGCTGTAGTTTTGCAAGCGTGCTCCCTAGACTCCAGAGTTCTCTACTGGTGCTCTGCGAAGATTGGTAGGACTTCTCTGTCGTACCGTTGTCGTTGTATGAAGGAGCGCCGACATCAAGTACACTTCCAAAATTTATAAAGGAACCATAACCCTCTTGCTCGTCGCCCACAGTCTTCACTGGAGTGATAAACGGTCCAGCCCAGGAAATGGGTCGCTCAGGTCCCCCCGTCGCAGTCCATGCGATAAAAATGAAAACAAAAACTGCGATTACAAAAAAGACATCTGCGCGCATACAGACATTCTACCAGTCTCTATTGCATTTCTTTGAGTAATTCCCGCACCACTTCTGAATCGCTCCACACCTCTTTCTCGCCATTCGCTCTCATGATGTAGGGGTCAGTCCCTTTTCCGGTGATAAGCACCGTGTCTCCAGGGTGTGCGCGAAGGAGCGCTTCTTTAATAGCTTCTTTTCTTTCCATGATTATTGTCGGTGTTCTTTTCATGTCAGTGGTCATGCTCTCCACGATACTCAAAGGATCTTCGTCGTACGGATCTTCGTCCGTGAGGATAACGTCACTACAATATTCGTCAGCAAGTGCACCCATTAATGGACGCTTCCACGTATCTCGTCCGCCACCGGTGTTTCCAAGCACACAAATCTTTCGACCAGGGTACGCTTCATAGAGTGCCTTGAGTGAGTCGGGCGTGTGTGCGTAGTCAACGATTGCAGTAAACGGCTGTTGTTCATCTATTTTTTCGGCTCTTCCTGGAATACGTGCGAGGGAGGCAAGAGCGTCGCGAGATGTTTCAAGTGGAATGCCAAGGAACCGCGCAGTCTTAATTACTGCAAGCGCATTCATGATAGAAAAATTACCAGGGTGGGGAAGAGTAAAGCGAATATGCTCAAACGTAAACATAGACGTGCCGTCTTGAAAGACAATGTCTGAAGCGTCTTCAATAGAGAACGCAATACGCTCCTCAACAGGAAGGGCGAGGTAGGGTGCGCTTAGTGGATTGTCTCTATTTGCAATAATTGCGCGCGGCCGTTTGTTTGAGTGTGCGAGAACCTTTCCGATTTTAAATTTTGCGCGAATATACGCCTCCATCGAACCGTGTGATTCGATGTGTTCCTTTTCTTGATTGGTAAAAATTAGTGCGTTTAGAGCGAGGAATCGATGGCGGTGCTGTACCGCACCTTCCGAAGTAAGTTCAAGGACTGCGTACTTCGCACCTTTTGAAACCGCTTCCTTTAGAAATTCATGGAGAAAGCCATGGCCGGGCATAGTCATCTTAAATTTATTCGGCTTCACCTCGTCATTAATAGCAAAGCGAATAGTTCCGGAGACGGCTGCACTTTTTTCTGCAACACGAAGTACGTGAAAGAGCATTTCGGAAACAGAAGATTTACCTTTGGTGCCGGTCACACCGATGACGGTAAGTTTTCTTCCAGGGAAACCAGACAAAAATGCAACAACAAAATTGAAAGCAAGATGGTATGGAGACAGCAACTTCACATAGAGTGGCCGAGGGAGAAGTGTTGTGAGTACGTGTTTCAACATAGTGATTATTTTGCACCAAGAGCAGCTTTAAGTCGGGCGTCGCGGCCCTCAATACTTAGCGGAATGTTCGCAAGTGCTTTGCGTGCCTCACGTTCAGTGTAGCCAAGGGCAACTAATGTATCGAACACTTCAGCATCGTCACCCTTTGGAGAGTCAGTGCTCGGTGTAACTTTCTCAGAAAGCTCAACAAGTATTTTCTCCGCAGACTTCTTTCCAAGACCGACAACGCGAGTGAGGTAGGAAAGATCGCGAATAGATATAGCCCGTTCAAGACTCTCTCTGCTTGCTTTTTGGAGTAGGGAGAGGGCAGTCTTAGGTCCAATGCCTGGAACGAGAAGGATTAACTCAAAAAAAGCGCGGTCTTCCTTGCTCTCAAAACCATAGAGATCGAATCCGTCTTGTTTAACAACGAGGTAGGTAAAAATAGTGACTTTCTGACCAAGCACGAAAGTGGCAGGAGTGCTCATGCGCACCAGGGCACCCCAACCAGAGACATCAACAAGTACACCACCTGCTTCCTCGCCAAGAAATACTCCCGAAATCTGCCGAATCATGGCTTCATAGTAGCATTGTGGTGACGAAGTAGGCTGAAAATCCTTGGCCTACTTGTGTTTTATCCTATTAAAAGGTAGGATTTCGCACATGGCCATTACGAAGTCTGCAAAAAAGGCGCACCGAGCTTCTCTCAAGAAACACGTATTTAACGTGCGTAGGAAGCGTGCCCTTACAAAAACCACGAAAGAGGTGAATAAGCTCGTCCTTGAAAAGGATCTCAAGGGGGCAGAAACCTCACTTTCAGCTGCATACAAGGCAATTGATAAGGCGGCAAAGAAGGGTGTTATTAAGAAAAACACAGCTTCCCGCAAGAAATCACGCCTAGCAGCATCAATCGCTCGAGCAGCAAAATAGCAAAAACCGCCTGAGAGGGCGGTTTTTTGTTTGACGCGTTTCGGGTAGGAACCGTGATTACACGTTCGGTCACGGTTCACTAGTTCGCTTCGCTCTCAAGTGTCCGCGACCCCGCCTCACTGTCCTCGAGGACTCAGACATGTTCCGGCTTTCGATTCCTAACGAGAAGCGCGAAGGCGCTTCTCTCCGAGAGCACCATATGAAAAAACGCCCGTGTGGGCGTTTTTTCATATGGTGCTCTCGGTAGGAATCGAACCTACATTACCAGCTCCGCAAGCTAGCGTCCTATCCATTGAACGACGAGAGCAATAAAAATGACTCTACCGTTTAAGAGGCACTTTCGCAAGAGAAGACTAAATCTTCATTAAGGCAACAATTCTATCAATCACTGAATTCTCGTGTTCTCCTTCAGGTACGTGTTCAAGCACATACTCATAGAGCTCCATGGGGTCATGCTCAGTGAGAGGAATGAGGAGGTGTGGCGCAAGAAAATATCGAGTCTTGATTGAGAGGGCAGGGGGAAGGGTCGGGTCAATGTATTCAAGAATGGAGAAGTGGAGCATCTTTTCGTAGTCGTAGTATGTGTTGTCTACATAGAGTCCTTCGGGTCGAAGCACAAATCGATGCACGCGAGGATGCTTGGCCGCGTAGAGTGCTATAGAAATTGCCGCTGCAATAATTACAAAGCCAAGAAGAATATTTCCAAACAACACGCAGGCAACAACGCCAGCGATGGAAAGAATACCAAGAGCCCAGTACCAGTCGGCACCTTTTTGTTCAAAAGAATATTCCTTCCCGTGCCACACATAATCGGCACTTTGTTCCATATGTGCACATGATAGCACTGTGTATAGTGAAAAAAGTATTCATGCACAAATAATAAAACCCGCGGTGCGGGTTTTAACTTAACATCGTTTCCGTTTTCCCCGGTACACTGCGGAGGAGGTGAGATTCGAACTCACGGTCCCGTTTCCGAGACTCCTGTTTTCAAGACAGGTGCAATCGACCACTCTGCCACTCCTCCGCACTATACCCGGGATTAGTTCAACATCGTCGCGGTGCTCCGTGTTTCACTTAACAATACAAGCGCAACCACAACTCTGCCACTCCTCCGTATCATAGAGTGATACACGAAAAACGGAATTTACACAATCTGGTACCATGGGGGTATGCGGTATCTCGCCATAGATTTTGGAACGAAAAAGCTCGGACTCGCCCTTTCTGACGAGGCAGGTGTTATGGGTTTCCCTCATAGTATTATCCCCAACACTGGTCATCTGGTGGAAGAGCTCTCAGCACTTATTGCGAAGGAAGGGGTAGAAGAAGTGGTAATTGGCGAATCAAAAATGCTCTCAGGAGCAGAGAATCCAATAGCACAAAAGGCTAGGGATTTAGCAAAGGAACTTACACAGTTTTCCGGAGTCCCTGTTTCTTTTGAGCCAGAGATGTTTACGACACAGGAGGCTCGCCGTGATATGGAAGGTCTCCGAACTATTAAGGGTGATGTGGATGCAAGCGCAGCCGCCCTCATCCTCACCAGTTTTCTTGATAAGAAAAATTCAGCAAAACACCATGATTGATATAGAAGATTTCGCAAAAGTAGAAGTGAGTATCGGTACGGTAGTTCTTGCCGAACGAGTTCCAGAGACGGATAAACTTCTTCGGTTACTTATTGATGTTGGGGAAGAAGAGCCGCGACAGATTGTCTCGGGTATTGCCGCGTATGTAGAGAACCCAGAACAGCTAGTCGGGAAACAGCTTGCCTTCGTGACTAATTTAAAACCACGACGCCTTAAAGGACTTGAGAGTAACGGCATGCTTTTTGCAGTTGGAGAAGGAGATACATTTGCTTTTGTGACTCCAGATAGGCCTGTGCCACCCGGAACAAAAGCGCACTAGGAAAACATTCCGTAATGGAATTGTGAGCACGGTATACTACGTGTATGCGCAAAGGTTCCTTTTCTCAATTTTTACGAGCAGAGCTTCCGCCTCCTCGATACCTTGCTCTTCCGACTGCTGGTATCGATATCTCCTCAAGCGGTATTAAAATCGCCATGCTTACCGAAAGTGTGCAAGGATTGAAGCTTACTGAATTTACTGAAGAGCGTCTCCCACAGGGAATTGTTAACGGTGGTGAAATAGCTGACAAGGAGATGGTCGTTGAGCGTTTGCAGGCACTTAAGAAGAAGCATCGATTTGAGTGTGCAAACATCGCTCTCTCAGAATCGAGAGGCTACCTCTTTGACGCTACGGTGTCTGGAACATCCATGGATCAGCTTCGTGTGAGCACGGAACAGCACATTGATGAGTACATACCTTTGCCCCCGCAAGAAGTTATGTTTGACGTAGCTCCGCTCTCTACTCTTGGTGAAGCCACACATGTGGTTGGTGTGGGGTACGCGCGTAGAGTAGTGGAAGAGACCATTGAGCTTATCGATGCTGCAGGAATCACCGTACGTGCTCTTGAAGGGGAAACGTTTGCTCTTGCGCGCGCCCTCCTTCCTCATGGAGACACAAGTACTGTTCTCATCATTGATATAGGACGTACCACCACAAAGCTAATGGTGGTGAGTCATCGTATGCCTCGCTTCACCACGACGCTTGATATTGGTGGCCACGCACTCACCCTTGCTGTGCAAAAACACTTTGGTGTTACCGAAGAGGAAGCAAAAAAAGTAAAAGCAGAGAAGGGTCTTGTTGGGGGAGAGGGCAATGAAGAATACATTGCTGCACTTATCTCAACTATCTCAGCAGTGCGCGAGGAAATTGCACACCGACTAGAGTACTGGCAGTCACACGCTAAGGACGAGGGACATGAGCCCGTCTCTCAGGCAATTCTTGTGGGCGGTAATGCAACCATACGTGGTCTTCCTGAATATCTTGAAGCAACACTAAAGATCCCTGTTGGTCTTGGAGATGTCTTTACTAATCTCGCCTCAAGAGACGAGTGGCTTCCACCGCTTGATTACATGGAGTCACTTGCCTACGGTACCGCCATTGGGCTAGCACTTCGTGAATACGTACCATGAAGCACGAACTTACCAATCTACTTCCACGAGAACGAACGCGCGCCTTTAGACAGGTGTACTTCATGCGTCTCCTCACTCTTGCTGCCGTTCTTGCCACGGTATTGGTCGTCGTTCACGGATTACTGCTCATGCCTACCTATCTCCTTCTTTCGGCAGAGGCATCCGAGGCCAAGAAGACACTTGATACGCTCACGCAATCACAAGCTCAAAACGGACCCAAGGATGAGGCAGGACAAAAACTTGAAGCGCTTAATTCAGACGCGCTACGACTACAAGAAGTGGGTGGCTACATAAGTGCGACTGAGACTATTTCTTCAGTCCTAGAGACTTTGCGTACCGGGATCGCTATTACTCGATTCACCTATGCTCCTCCAAGTGCGAGTGGGGAAGGGAGACTTTCGCTAACTGGAAGAGCAGAGTCCCGGACAGCGCTTGATTCATTTGTTAAAGAATTAAGAAAAAATACACGGTTTAGTGTTATTGATTTGCCGATAAGTGCATATGCAAAGGAGACAAATCTCGAGTTCACCATTTCTATCTCAGGAGACTTTACGCCATGAACAAGAACAGCATTCCATTACTTACGGCACTCGTCATACTCATACTCACACTCGTGTTGTATGTGGCGTGGCTCTATAGCGTAAGTCAGGTAAGTGCATCAATACGAATGACGCAAGAAGAGATCGCAACAGCGCGTCAGGAATCTCTGCAGAATACAAAAACAAAGGAAGCGCTTCTTGCCCTCAGTTCAAATGCAGAGGTCATTAGAGGTTTCTTTGTGGAGAAAGAAAGCCTTGTTTCATTTCTCGAGACATTAAGCAAAACAGGAACAGCGCTAGGTTCCACCCTTGAAATCATGTCAGTGTCTGACTCTAAAGACGCGCAAGGCAATCCACGAATTCTGGTCGCTCTCAAAATTCAAGGTTCCTTTGACACTGTTGTGCGAACCGTGGGGGCGCTTGAGCAAGGACCTTACGATAGTAAGGTGGAAAACCTTCACCTAGAAGCAAGACAGCTTGATACTGTTGGTGCGCCTTGGACAGCTTCAGTTACATTGTCAGTAGGAGCACATGCTACCGAATAATCGTATGAAACTTCCAACACTCAATATTGCAGGAATACAAAGTCACTTCTCGTACGGTAAACGAGTGATGCCCGTGCGCGACTGGTTTGTGTTGATTGGTCTTGTCTGTGTCCTGCTTGTCGTGAGCGCACTGTGGAATGGATTCATTTTTTACAAAACAGCACAAGGAGAGCCGCTCACGCTTTCAACCACTCCTGTTGAAAAGGTGGATGTGCACGAAACTGCACCAGTGACCTCTATTATTGAGAAGAGAGAGCAGAAGCGACGCATATACGAAGCTGGACCTCTCTTCGTTGACCCGGGCATATAAGACGCGCTAGTGTAAGGGAATCCAAAGCCCCCATAGCTTAATGGATAAAGCAGGAGACTTCTAAGCTCTTGATCTTGGTTCGATTCCAGGTGGGGGCACAGCGTGAACGAAGTGAATAGCGTGCTCCCACAGAACTGTGCCTTCGCACAGTTCGTCTGGAATCGAAAGCCGGAACATGTCTGAGTCCTCGAGGACAGTGAGGCGGGGTCGCGTACCTTGGTCTTCTGCGAATACTTGGAGCAGAATACCTAGCGATACGTGACCGATGCGAGAGCGCGACCACAATTTCTTGAGCGCAGCGATTAGAAATTTGAAGTACCCTTGTGGTGAAGCGAACTTCCAGGTGGGGGCACAAATACAAAAAGAGCGCCTTGGCGCTCTTTTTGTGTATGTGGTGGGCGATAGAGGACTCGAACCTCTGACCATCCCGGTGTAAACGGGGTGCTCTACCAACTGAGCTAATCGCCCTACAGGTGATACCTTAGCGCATTTCATATTTTTTTCCAAGCAACCTGAAGGGCTGTGATAGTGTTTACAGATTATATGGAACGGCTTGAGGCAATTGTGTATGGAAGGGTACAGATGGTGATGTATAGAGATTTTGCTACCAGAAAGGCAAAAGGTCTTTCTTTGGTTGGAGAAGTAAGGAATCTACCTGACGGTACGGTACATGTCATTGCTGAAGGGTCACGAGAGGTTCTCAACGAATATGTGGGGAAGTTGAAGAAGGGCTCACTACTCTCAGAAGTAGAGCGAGTTGAACCTGTGTTTACACCGGCTACCCATACCTACTCCTCATTTTCAATCACGTATGCCTAAAGCAATAGGCATCATTATGGATGGGAATAGGCGGTGGGCACGAAGTCGCAACCTGCCACTTCTTGAAGGGCACAGACAGGGTGCTGAGAAACTTAAAGACGTTGCGCGTTGGTCGCGTGACGCAGGGGTACAAGAGCTCACCGTCTATGCATTCTCTACAGAGAACTGGAAGAGAAGTGAGGAAGAGGTTTCGTACCTTATGAAGCTTCTCGGACAGATGCTGTCTAAGGATTTACAAGAACTGCACAAAGAACACATACAGCTTCGTTTTGTTGGTGAGAGAGACCGGTTTCAACCGACGCTCATTGAGAAGATGAATGAACTTGAACGAGTAGTTCCTCTTGAAACAAAACTCACACTCGTCATCGCACTTTCATATGGAGGAAGAGCAGAACTTACCTCAGCGGTAAACACGCTCATAGAGCGTGGGGTGGAGAATGTTTCGGAAGAAGATATTAATCGTGCGCTGTGGACCAATGGCCTCATGGATCCTGACATGGTTATTCGTACTGGAGGAGAGAAGCGACTATCAAACTTCTTGCCGTGGCAGAGCGTGTACAGCGAACTATTCTTTAGTGAAACCATGTGGCCTGAATTTTCGTTTGAAGAATTTCTTTCTTGTATAGAGGCGTTTCGTTCACGCGAACGAAGACGGGGTGCATAGCTCTTATGGGGATTTTAGGCTAAGGTGTGCTTATGAAACTCTCCATACTCTACGAAGACAATGATATTGTCGCCGTGTTCAAGCCTGCCGGCATACTCACGCACCCTGATGGTGTCTTAGAAGAAGAGACCGTCAGTGACTGGTTTGCTAAGACGTATCCAAATTCTAAGAACGTCGGAGAGGAGCAGGTACTCAAAGACGGGACCAGTATTCTTCGCTCTGGCATTATGCATCGCTTGGATAGAGATACGAGTGGCGTTCTTGTCCTTGCCAAAACACCCGAAGCTCACGCCTTTCTTAAAAAGGCATTTCAAGAGCATGAGGTGCAGAAGACGTACATTGCTCTTACATATGGTGTTCCACCAAAGAAGGAAGGTGTTATAGATTTTCCTATTGGAAGAAGTCGAAAAGATTTCAGACTTCGTTCGGCACAGCCAAAGGCAAAAGGACTTTTGCGTCCTGCCATCACGAAATACAAAGTACTTGGCGTATTTGGAGAATATGGGCTTATTGAACTTCAACCAAAGACTGGAAGAACACATCAAATCCGAGTACACCTTAAGGCAGTCCACCATCCTATCGTGTGTGACCCCTACTATGCACCAAGTTATAAGCCAGGGCTCGGCATGGAGCGTCTCGCTCTTCATGCCTTCCAAATTACTATTCCACTCCCTCAAGGTGGGACGACAACCATAATCTCTCCACTTCCTGAAGATATGAGGACAGCGGTTGCTCATTTTCCCGAAGGAGCGTATCTTCTCGAAGGAACAACATAAAACAGGAGGTCGCCGTGAAGGGTAATCTAATACTCGCCCGCGTCTCGCATACATGGAATTTCGGGGAAGATTCGTATCCTGCCCTTGAAACGCTTCAAGATGAGCAGGCGTTAGTCTTCTCGCTCACCCATATACTCAAACATCAATCAAAAGGTGCTTCGTGGTGTACTGCGGTGCGCAAGGGGCGCATTCTGCCGCAACTCACCGAAATTCGTGAACGACTGTTGAAGATGATGGTGAACGCTCTTCGTTTCCACACTCTCATTCAAGGGGGTGAGGAGAAGGTGAACGCCGTCTTTGACTGGTGGGGCTGTGCTCTTCCGTCTGTGTGTGATGCAGAAACGCTGAGTAAAATTAGGTTTGGTGCGGGCTTCAAGGCCGCACTCTCTAGTTTTGTGGAGACAACGCTCTACGCCAACGGACTATTGGAAAAGCCTGATCATGGAGCTCCGCTCCCGTACTCGGCACTACGTGAAGCATCAGAAGAGCTCCTTACAGAAACTGCACACATGCTCCATATGTTCGGTGTTACCCGAAAAGCCTTTGAAGACTGGCTTTCAAGTCCGGGAACGCTTGTCCGACTCGCTCACTAAGTGAGGCGGGGACTCAAATAGCGGTATCGCGCCTCAGGCACGGTACCGCTATTTTGCTTTTACCAAGCTGTCATGGTAGAGTTTCGCCACTATGCAGAACGTTATTACTCCGGTTAAAACCGAAGAGCGCACCAAGCTTGGGATTCGCCCAGGTGATACGGTTCGCGTACACCAGAAGATTGTAGAAAAGGGAAAGACCCGAATCCAGATGTTTGAAGGATTGGTTATCGCTACCAAGCACGGAAGCGAGCCGGGTGCTTCATTTACTGTACGTGCAACACTCTCAGGCGTGGGTGTAGAGAAGATTTTCCCCCTTTTCGCTCCTTTTATCGATAAGATTGAAATCGTACGTCGCTCTAAGGTTCGTCGTGCCAAGCTCTACTTCATCCGTGAGAAGGTTGCTCGTGAGGTACGTCGCCAGCTTCGCAATATGCGCATGGTAAACCTTTCAACAGAAGACTTTAAGGAAGAGGAAGCTCCTGAAGTTGTTGCTGAGGAAACTACAGAGGGAGTAACGGAAACAGCACCAGAAGTAGCAGAAGCTTCTGAGAGCACCGAAGAGGAGACAACAGAAGCTGAATCAGAAGAGGACAAGAAGGAGACGGCCTAAGCCGTCTTTTTCATTTGTCTAAATGGAAGAGAGTCGGTATAGTAGCCATCACAGGCCCAGGTGGTGAAATTGGTATACACGCATCCTTGAGGTGGATGTCCTTTCGGGGGTGGAGGTTCAAGTCCTCTCCTGGGCACAAAGACGAAGGAGTCCTATGCGTAAGCATGGGACTCCTGTCGTTTTGTAGCTCAGGAGAGGACTTGGATGACGGAGGTCGCGAAGCCGCGCGAAGCGCGTGACCGAGTCGGGGTCGCGTCACTTATGAGTCTGTCAGCAGACGAATTAGTGAAACGTGACCAAAAGTGTAATCACGTGTCCTCTCCTGGGCACATATGAAAGAACGCCTTCGGGCGTTTTTTCATATGTGCCCAGGAATCAATGTGTCGGTACACATTGCGTGAGGGTTTGAATGACGGAAGTTACAAGGCAGCGCAGTAAGTTGGCAGTGACAGAAATTTGTTATGCTAAATAATGCGTATGAAGTACAACAAGGGTTTTACACTAGTGGAACTACTTATCGTAATTGCGATTATCGGTATCTTGTCGAGTGTTGTACTGTCGAGCCTAAATACAGCGAGGCTAAAAGCTAGAGACGCAAGGAGAGTCGCTGACTTTAAGAGTGTCAGTTTGGCCATGGAGCTTTATAAGGATTCATTTGGAGCTTATCCTGGAAGTAATGCGTTGTATCCAGATTCAAAAGCTCAATTTGACCAAATGGCCCAGCAACTTGTTACGGCTGGTTTTCTGAGTAGTGTACCGAAGGATCCAGTCGATAATTCAACATACAAGTATCAATTTTATTACTATGGCCCCGGTGGGGCTCCCGGTGCCATCATTGTTTCCTATCTTGAGTCGGTAAGCGCAACAACAGTTGGACCTCTAAACTCTTGTAGACCCTTTACCACTAACTGGTGTAGCTACACACAGCCAAGTAGTGCCTATTGTTTATGTCATCCGTATTGAGTAAGTGCAGTGTGTAGTTTCGGGCATTATACAGAGCACTCGTGTTGATGTGATTCTATGCCTTATTGATATACTCGTCTCATGGAGCTCGTAATTGACTACTCAAACATACTAATTGCCACCGTAGGTATGGCTCTTGTTGGACTCTTGTGGCGATTCGGTCTTTTTGGAAAGGAGTGGATGAAAGAAACAGGATATTCTTTGAGCGTGCTTAAGGAGCATAAGGTTGAGGTAGTACGTACACTTTTATTTCATGTACTCCTCATCTTCATTATGGCCCTCGTTATTGCACTTCTTATTGGGCTTACGCATCCTCAAGGACTGTCAGGGGTCTTCGTGCTCGTGCTCATGATTGTGGGTGGGTTTGTTATCCTTCCACAGCTCGAGCGAGTGTTGTTTGAGAAGCGTTCATGGAAGAACTGCATAATCTCTCTTGGTGAATACGCTCTCATGATTATTACAGGCGCATATGTCATAACGTACTTAGGATAGCTATGTTGTATACCGGAAAGGGGGATGGAGGAACCACAAAAACATTTGGACCAAATCAAGAACGAATTTCAAAGGCGTCAGAGCTTCCTGAGGCGCTTGGAACTCTGGACGAATTGAATTCATTTATAGGACTTTCAAAAGTGTGGGCGAGGAGTGTGCAGGATACTGGAGTACTTGTTGGTAAGAAACGCTACGCAACGTCGGCTATTTTGAGAGACATTCAAGAAAATTTGTTCATTGTGCAGGCTGAAGTTGCTGGGGCTCCAAAAAAGATAGGGAAGCGCAAGGTTACTCAGGCAGAGACAATTATTAATACTATTGAGTCAGAGCTTCCTCCTATTACTTCTTTCTCAATTGCAGGCGGAACGGAATTGTCAGCCGTACTTGATGTTGCGCGTACGCTTTCTCGTAGGGCGGAAAGAAGAGTAGTTGGCGTGCATGAACAAGGGCTGCGAAAAATATCTCCATTCACGCTTGCCTATCTCAACCGACTCTCCTCGCTTTTGTTTGCCCTTGCTCGTCTTACGAATAAGCAATCAGGGGTCCTAGAAGAGGCACCAACCTACCGCTAGAGCCGTTCGCGTGGTATAAGAACTAAACCACATGGCGGCTATGGTGTAACGGTTAACACTACAGGTTGTGGCTCTGTCGATCCGGGTTCGATTCCCGGTAGTCGCCCAAAAAGCACAAGACTAACGTGTATACGTTAGTCTTGTTGCGTTTGCAGGCTACCAGGAATCGAAAGCCGGAACATGTCTGAGTCTTCGAAGATAGTGAGGCGGGGTCGCGTATCTTAGTATTCTGCGAATACTTGAAGCAGAATACTTAGCAATACGTGACCGATGCGCGAAGCTTCCCGGTAGTCGCCCCAAAAGTAGCTTGTTTATGAATGCTACAATAAAAACTTAGAACAGCTCCTAGGAGGTCCTTATGGACAGCTTCGCCTCGCTTGGTCTTACGATACGCGCTGCAAAGGGCAGTACGCCCGAAGAGAAACGAATTGAAGTTCGCTTCACCGAAGGCGACTCATTCATCGCTTGGTTTCAGAAGACCTCGCGCAAGAGTAACGGTGAAGATATCACCAGTATCTCTACACAGTTCGTGCGTCGTAGAGAACTCACAAAAGCTCAAATTGGTGCGATTGAGGCATGGCTTCTCGAGCGTACTCGTGAACACATATAAGGTGAGAGGCGATCCTTCGGGGTCGTCTCATCATTTCTCCAGAGTTGTCCTCTCACTTCCTCTATTGCATACTTCTCCTATGAAATCCTTTTTTGAAGAATTTAAGAAGTTTGCCCTTCGCGGAAATGCTATTGATTTGGCAGTGGGTGTGGTGATTGGAGCTGCGTTTAATAGCGTCACTAACTCACTCGTCACTAACATTCTCACTCCACCTATTGGACTTATGATGGGTGGTATTGATTTTGCGAGCCTGTCGATTGTACTCATGGATAACGCAGTACTCCACTACGGCCTCTTCCTTCAGGCGCTGGTGAACTTCATCATTACAGCGTTCGCGCTCTTCCTCCTCGTTCGTTTCATCAATAAACTTGTTCGCCTTGCTCGTGAAGACGCTCAGAAGGAAGGACAGCCTGTTGAAAACAAAACTCCCGAGCTTATGGTGCTTGAAGAAATTCGGGACTCGCTTCGTGGCGTTGAAGCTAAACCTGCTCCAGTTAGTGAGACTATTTCTGCCTAACGTATGAAAGAACTAATTGCAGGAGTTGTCCTTATCCTCGTCGTTGGTATCGCGGGATTTTTCTACAGGAACATTTTAGAACAGCCAGCACGAAAGCCAGTACAAACTGCGTGTACCGAAGAAGCGAGAGTGTGTCCAAATGGGCAGACGGTGATGCGTGCAGGAGAGGCGTGTGCCTTTGCTCCATGTCCTGCCCCAAATATTGAGTTTTCAAACGTGGGACTTGCTCTAGTGCCTCCAGTAGGGTATGTCGCAAACCCAAACGCACCTGGACCTGACACGACACTTCTTTTGGCTCTTGAGAAGCCGTCACACTCAGAAAGCGTTGCCCATGCTTTGGTGGTGCGCACGCTTCCTATTCCTGAAGGTAAAACCGCTGAGTCAGTGATTATAGAAAATTCAATGAAGGAACCCTCAGGCATGCTTCCTGAGTCTATGGATGAGTTCTCATCCCGTATTGCAGGCAACACGACATTTCGTTTTATAGTGCTCGAACGCTTTGAAGGCATTGTTCATAGTGCCTACTACGTAGTGCATAAGAATGCCGTGCTTAAGTTTGAAGTGCTTGAACATGATGTGGCTAACTGGACCGATCCAAGTCTTGTGGTTGAGTCTCTGCCAGAACACCAGGCACTCCTTGAAATGCTCTCTACGCTTTCTCTGTATTAGTTTCCTTAAGGACCTGCACCATACGGTCGGTGAGCGCATCAAAAAGTTCCATCACCTCTGGAAGGTCTTTTGCGTACGTGGCCTTAAGTGTCTCTGATTGTTTTCGCTTGAATGGCTCAAAGGTAGAGGAGTCCGCGAAAGATGCGCCTCCATTCAAAATGTGCGCAATCGTAGGCATACACTTATCAAGTGCCTTAACGAACCGTGCTTCAGCACAGGATAAACTTTCGTATTCATGAATCATACGCGGAATGTACGGGAGCTCTTCACCAAGCTCGCGTTCTATTTGAAGAAGTGCCTCTTTTTCGCGTCGCGCCTTGTCTTCAAGAAGGGAATCACCTGCATGAAGACCAAACGTAGGAGTGTCTCCAGCATATGCTTCTACAAGGTCATGAATTAGAGCAAACTCGGCAACCTTGCCAACATCAAGGTGTGGGGCCATGCGTGACGCGTACGCAGTTGCTACAAGTCCAAGCATGACAGTGTGGTCAGTGTCTGTCTCAACGGTTTTCTTGTCTGGGTAGAGAATAGCGCGCTCTACTTTTCCAAATAGGAATGAAAGTTTTCCGAGAGAAACTACCGTATCAATAAGCTTCGGATTCATACCCGAAGCTTAAGTCTATTAGTACTGGGCGTCTAGACCTATCCTTCTTCGTGTAGATGGGTCTCAGCTTCGTGGGCACCCTCATCGTCATGATGTTCTCCTTCAATAAGAAGAAGTGAAGCCATGGCAAGAAGACCTACAAGGACAGAAACAATCTGAATGATGCTGTTCCGTACCGCTTTCTGCTTGTGGAGTTCTGGTATGAGGTCAGTCATTGCGATGTAGATGAATCCACCCGCAGCAAAGGGAAGAAGAAATTCACTGATACTCTCGCTTTGTGATCCAAGCATAAGGGCAAGGCCCGCACCCACAAATGCTGCAAGAGCAGAGATGAAGTTGTAAAAGAGCGCTTTAGCCTTTGTGTAGCCGGCATGAATAAGTACACCGTAGTCACCAATTTCTTGGGGAATCTCATGGAGAATGACAGCAAGTGTAGTGGCCACACCAATTTCAGGTGAAACCAAGAAGCTGGCACCGATAATAAGTCCGTCAATGAAATTGTGTACACCGTCTGAAATGAGTACCATTTTACCGACCGGGTGTGTCTCAGGTTCTATTCCTTCAAGACCGTGATGGTGGTGCCAGTGGAGAAACTTCTCAATAATAAGGAAGAGAAGAATTCCTACAATAATAAACGCTGAAGTCTGAAGAGGGTTTACGGATGTTTCATACGCCTCGGGAATAAGGTGCAGGAACGCATCACCAATGAGCGCACCCACAGCAAGTGAGACGAGGGCAAAGACAGAGACCTTTACCAAGGAGTCCTTCAAAGAGAGTGTCATGATACCCACGAGAGAGACTGCGCTTACAGCAAGAATACTCAAAAAGACAAATATATACGTCGAAATCATAATTGGGTTGTTAGTGTTCACACAGCATACACCTAAATGCAAATTATTTGCAAATGCATTTTGCGGGGTGCCTTGCGAGAGGGTATAGTGCTGTAATGATTCGCGGGCTTACTCTATCCCTTTTATGTCTCTTGTGGATGCCGTCGGTAACGCATGGAGCGTTTGATGAATTACCTTTTTCAGAGACTGTGTTTAAAGCAAAAGTTCTTGCTGTGGGACAGGAAGGTACTCGAGAGATTCCACAAACAGGACTTACAGAGTCATATCAAGAATTAACGGTAGTCATCATTGAGGGGGATAGGGCAGGCGAAACAATTACCCTGGAAAATGATTCCCCAGTATCTCTCAAAGAAGGGTCACGGTTCTATCTTCACAGACTGCCCCCGATTGAAGACTCTCCAGAACTGTGGTCAGTGGGAGAACCAGATCGTTCAGGTGTGCTCACCATCTTGTTAGCACTGTTTGTGTTCACTGCTCTGGTGACTGCGGGTAGGGCAGGAGTGCGCGCCCTACTTGCGCTTGCTGTTAGTTTCGCGGGAATTATTTGGGGCCTTCTTCCGCTTCTGTACGCTGGGTGGTCTCCTGCAATTACAGCGCTCTTGATTGGAACACTAATTTTGGCGGTGAGTATGTTTATCACTCACGGCATAAATAAGGGTACCGTGGTTGCTCTTGTGGGGAGTGTGGCGGCGCTTATGGTTTCAGCACTCATAGCTCACCTTGCCGTATTGGCCGCAAATCTGTCTGGCTTTGTTTCTGATGAGACTGTGTTTTTGAACTTCGCAACTGATGGAGCCCTTAATCTACAGGGACTTCTACTTGGTGGAATTCTCGTGGGTATTATCGGTGTACTAAATGATGTAAGTGTCTCGCAGGTGCACACGGTCATTCAGCTACGGGAAGCAAATCCTTCAATATCAAGAACGCAACTTTGGCAGACTTCTATGAAGGTCGGTCAAGAACACTTGGGCGCAGTTATTAATACGCTTCCACTTGCGTATGCGGGTGCTTCGCTTCCGCTCTTGCTTCTCTTTTCTACAAGTCCGGCCCCGTTCTCTTTCATAGTTAACCGAGAGATTTTTTCCGCTGAGGTGATACGGGCGCTTGCAGGAAGTATTGGTCTCATGCTTTCCGGTGTAATTGCGACTGGGATTGCTGTCTTGGTGCTGTCAGAAAAGGGTCGTGGTACGATTACAAGACCAGTAAATAATTAGAATGTATGAATGATTCCTTTGTAGATAAACTTATACAGGCAACAAAGCCCATGCGCTTTGCTGCGACCGGTGCCCTTATGGTTTTGGCACTCTTTCTCGCAGTTAAGGCCATAGACGCCTTCGGCGAAATCGGCCGTCCTGACACTCCTGCGATGAATACCATCACTGTTTCTGGAGAAGGGAAGTCAACTGCAACACCTGATATTGCTAAGTTCACCTTCACTGTATTCGAGACCGCGCCTGTGATTAGTGATGCGCAGGCGAAAGCAACTGAGAAGACTAACGGAGCCCTTTCAGCGCTTACAGAGCTTGGAGTTAAGGAAGAAGACGTAAAGACCACTTCATCAAGTATCTCTCCTCAGTATGACTATGGTCAGCCTTGTTACCCAGGCATGGCGTGTCCAAACCAAACACCAAAGATTTCTGGATACCAAGTTTCACACACGGTAGAAGTGACTGTGCGTGACATTACTAAGGCCGGCGAGGTGCTTTCAAAGCTCGGAGCTCTTGGAGTACAGAATGTGTACGGACCAGAGTTTACTCTTGATGACCCTGAAAAGGTTAAGGCTGAGGCACGTGCTGAGGCAATTGAGAAAGCACAGGCTCAGGCAAAGACCCTCGCCAAGGACCTCGGTGTTCGTCTTGGAAAGGTGGTGAGCTATTACGACAACTCAGCATACGGTCCTTACTACGGTATGGGTGGTATGGAGTATGACAGCGTAAAGGCGAGTGCGCCTCAGCTTCCTCCTGGTGTGAGTGAATATAGTGCAAATATCTCAATTACGTACGAGATTCGTTAAATCACCAACAGACAACGAAAAACCACAGCTCTCAGGCTGTGGTTTTTCGTTTGACAGTGTCTAGGCTGGGTAGTACAATACACAGGTACTAAAGGCCCGTAGGGCTTTTTTATTTAAACAAGCACTATGCGAAACTTCATTTCCTATCTCAAGAATGTGCGCCAAGAGCTCAAGCACGTAGTATGGCCAAACAACAAGCAGGCACTGATGCATGTGGCAATGATCGTACTCATTTCAGCATTTACGGCGCTCTTTATTGCCTTTCTTGATTACGGTCTTACGCAGGGTGTGAACTACCTCATTACTCGTTAACGAGCACTCTTTATGGAAATGCGACAAGCACCAGAATTTTCACCAGATGCGGCTAATCAGGAACCACGCTGGTACACCATTCACACCTATGCAGGATACGAGAATGCTGTTGAGCGTAACCTCAAACAGCGTATTGAGTCTCTTGGTATGGAGCACAAGATTTTCAGTGTCATCGTGCCAACCGAAAAGAAGATTCGCGTGAAAGGAGGTAAGCGTGTCGTAGAAGAAGAGAAAATCTACCCAGGATACATTCTTGTGAAGATGATTGTAGATGAGGATTCGTGGTTTGTGGTGCGTAACACGCCCCGTGTTACCGGCTTTGTAGGTTCAGGAACTACACCTGTACCCATGGAAGAAAATGAGGTTGCAACCTTGATGAAGCGCATGGACCAGGAGGCTCCTAAGCACCGCATTGACCTTATGAAGGACGACCCTGTGGTGATCGCAGACGGCCCATTTAAGGACCTTGAGGGTAAAGTAGGGGATATTGATGAGGAACGCGGCAAGGTAAAGGTCATGGTCGCCATGTTCGGCCGAGAGACTCCGGTGGAGCTCGACTTCTTGCAGGTAAGGAAACTCTAGCGTAGAGTCTTAAATACATTCATATGGCAAAGGCAGTAAAGAAAATTAAACTTCAGATTCCAGCAGGAAAGGCAACTCCGGCACCTCCAGTAGGTACCGTGCTTGGTCCTGCCGGCGTCAACATTGGTGATTTTGTTAATAAGTTCAACGAGGCAACCAAGGACCGTATGGGACAGATCGTTCCTGTAGACATGACTGTCTACGACGATCGTACCTTCACCTTCGTTCTTAAGGTTTCTCCTATGTCACGCCTTATTCTTAAGGAGGCAGGGGTAGAGAAGGGTTCAGGAAAGGCTCCGCTTAAGAAAGCTGGAACTCTTACTGATGCTCAGGTAGCAACCATTGCAGAAACTAAGATGCCTGACCTAAACGCAGGAAGCTTAGAAGCAGCAAAGCAGATGGTTCGCGGAACAGCTCGTTCCATGGGTATCGAGATTCGCGGATAGTATCCAAACAAACGAAAAACCTCCCAAAATGGATTTTGGGAGGTTTTTCGTTTAGAGTCATCAGATGCGCGTGACCCCCATAAAGGTTGAGGTACGTAAGGCGCCCAAAGATTCACTCTTTGAGGCAATGCGTACCTCATCACTCAAACTTAAAGACGGAGATATAGTATGCGTTTCTTCAAAGGTTGTTTCTATTGATGAGGGGGCTTCTATTCCGTTTACACGGTCTGATAGAAACCGTCTTATAGAAGAAGAGAGTGATTGGTACTACCAGGCACCAAAGACGTCTCGTTGGCGCACACTGTTTACCATCTCACGAGGCGTTATGGTCGGAGGAGCTGGTATAGATGAAAGTAATGGTAATGGACACTATATCGTGTACCCGAAGCATCCTTTTAAGAGTGCCAAGCGGATTCGTCAGTGGTGTATGAAAGAGTACGGACTTACGACGCTTGCAGTTATTATCACAGACTCTACTTCGACTCTACTTCGGCGTGGTGCCGTGGGGTTTGCGCTTGCGTGGGATGGAATGGATCCACTCCGTGACTATCGCGGAACACAAGATTTATTTGGAAGAAATTTTGTGATTGAACTTGCAAATCTCGTCGATGCCCTCGCTGCTTCAGCAGTGTTTGTTATGGGGGAGGGGAAGGAGCAGACGCCCATCGCAGTAATTGAAGGCGCGAAGGGTGTTGTGTTTAAAAATCGGTCACATAGAGTTGACCAACTTATGGTCGCTCCAGAAGACGATATTTTTGCGCCTTTATTCTGGAACAAAAAATGGAAACGAGGTGGCCGTTCTACGGGCGCTCAACAGTAATCCACCGATACGTGAGATCTTCAAACGAGTGGTGTTCATCTGATACTACGTGGGTGAACTCTTCTTCATACGCTGGGAAATACGCGTCACCGTCCTTCTCGTCATCAATCAAGGTGAGGTAGAGACGAGACACAAACGGCAGGGAGGCTTGATAGAGTTCGGTACCTCCTCCAATAAATATTTCCTCAGAACCAGGAGCGTTCTTGGCATATGAAAGCGCTTCAGGAAATGAGTGAGCGATTTGCGCACCAGGTGCCTCGTATGTGGAGTCTCGTGTCACTACAATGTTTGTTCTTCCTGGAAGGGGACGGACTTTCTCCGGGAGGGACTCCCACGTCTTTCGTCCCATAATAATTGGGTGACCTAGGGTGATTGCTTTGAAACGTTTAAGGTCTTCGGGTATGTGCCAGAGTAGCTCATTTTTACACCCAATAACGCGATTGTGTTGGTGATCGCGCCCAATCGCTACGACAATACTAATTCTTGATTCCTTCATTCCTATAGCTTACCAGAGCGAGCGTTCGTTACGTAAAATTCAAATTCTTTGTGTTCTTGGATATACACCCCAACAATATCTACAGGTTGGTCGTGAGGTAGGCGCGTTAAGGCTTCTGTGGAAAAGCGCTCACTGGTGCAGAGTCCGACACGAAGCCAATTAGAGGGAACTCTTGCAAGGTAGCGATCATACCAACCACCACCCTGACCGTGTCGCGTCCCTAAGGCGTCAAATTTTCGTCCAGGTAAGAATATGACCACCTTCGATTCCTTCATGACTGTTAGAGAGCGTAGCGCCTCTTCTACAGGAGAGAGGGAAGGTCTGGGCGGGATGGTGTGCGTCTTTTTAAAAACGGCAGGAAAGAGGAGTGTCGGGTCAACTTCCGTACGCAGAGGGACGTACGTAATCAAGCCGTCATAGTGACGAAGAACACTTCCTATTTCTTTTTGCCGTGCCACGGCTGTACTTTCTTAATGTCTTTGTCTGCCCATAGGCGGGGAAGCATCATTTCAGGTTTCCAATCTTTCTTGAGATCCTTAAGGTTCGTTGAGGTTTGATATTTGCCTGTTGATGCGTAGTCAGTTGCGCGAATTGGTCCTGTCTCAAAAAAGACAATCTGGGCAATGCGACGACCGACAACGAGGGGAATAATGTAGTTCTTTGAGTTGTTGGTGATTTCCATCGTCCAACGATTAATGTAGCCAACATCACCCCAGCCAGCACACTTACACACTTCAATAAAATTGCGACCCATAGAGGAGCGTGCCTTCATCATGGTGGTGATGTGATCCTTGCCTCCAATAAATTCTTGTGTGTGTGCGAGAATTGTCTCGCCAGGTCGAAGCACAATTACCTTATCGTCAGGGTGAATACCGTTCCACTCAAAATTGTATTTTGAAAAAGCCTCTTTTGCTTTTACTGCGCGCTCTACTTTATCAGCGCCCCAGACGTGCTCCATGTGGTCTTTGTCCCAGATGTTGTAGAGACTGTGGTTTGCCTTTGTTGGCTGTTCCCTGAAAAACCATTCACCCAAGGTCACGTCGTAGCTGCTTGTTGCGAGCTGCTCTTCGCTAAATGGGTAAATAACCACAGAGCCCGCCTTCATCTCTTCAAGAATTCGTTTGTCAGATAGTGCCATAGTCCCCGGATTATACCCCCATTGGTGCCTTTATTGCAGGGTGCGACTCATACGCTTCAAGCTTGATGTCATTCATGGTGAATGAATCTATATCTTTCACTTCTGGATTCAACCAAAGTTTAGCGAGAGGAAGGGGAGTGCGTGCTAATTGCTCGTTTACAGCATCAACGTGGTCGTCACAAATGTGTGCGTCATTGAGGGTAAGGATGAGTTCTTTCGGTTTCTTACCAGTAACTTGAGCTACCATCGATAGCAAGAGCGCATATGAGGCAATGTTGAATGGAACGCCGAGGAACATATCAGCACTACGCTGGACCATGTGAAGTGAGAGGTTGTCACCCGCAACAAAGAATTGAAATAGCATGTGACATGGAGGGAGTGCCATCTGGTCTAGTTCGCCTGGATTCCAGGCTGTCACAATGAGACGACGATCAGCAGGGTCGTTCTTGATTTTATCAATCACACGAGCGATTTGGTCCACAACAAGTCCGTCGGGTCCTTGCCACTTCCTCCACTGCACGCCATATATGCGTCCGAGGTCGCCAGGAAACTTTGCCTTTGGAAGCCAGTAGTCAGCCTCTGAGTTCGCGGTCCAGATAGTCTTGTCTGTTCCGTTAAGTTCCTTCAGACGGTTGTTATCACTTGAGCCTTCAAGAAACCAAAGGAGCTCACTTTTGACCGCCTTGAAAGCAAGTTTCTTTGTAGTGAGGGCAGGGAAGCCATCGTTAAGATCGCAACGCAATTGAACGGCAAATAGTGCCCGAGTGCCACCGTATCGTCCTTGTCTGTGGTCACCATGTTCCATAATGTTTTTAAGGGCGTCGAGGTAGGCTTGTTCCATAAGGTGAAGTATACCAAGGGCTAAAATCTCCGTCCCCAGGTAGATTTTCGGCCTAAGGGCTAAGTGGGGTAGAGTCAGAAAGGAAATACATGGAGCAAAAAACAATGACAGGGCATAAAGGCGTGTTCATAACTCTTGATGGGGGTGAAGGTGTCGGGAAAACTCGACAAAAGAACCTCCTTATGGAGAAACTGCCCGCATTATATCCGGGCAGAGAGTTTGTTTTCTCTCGTGAGCCGGGGGGAACTCCGTACGCAGAAGAAATTCGAAATGTCATTTTTTCCGAGAGTGCCAGAACGGCTGACGGAAAAACCATGTTTGGACTTTTTACTGCTGCCCGCATGGATCACGTGCGCAATCTCATCAAACCTTCTCTTGATGCGGGTAAAGTTGTGGTGTGTGATCGTTTCATGGCAGCGACCTATGCGTACCAAGTCTACGCGATGGAAAATCCGGCAACTGTCGCCGCGTTTCAGGTGCACGTTGCGGAACTTGCTGTTCGTCCGGATCTCACGCTCATTCTCAATATGGATCCTGAAGAAGCACTGCTTCGAGTGAAGCGTCGCGCAGGTGAGATCACCCATTTCGATGAGCGTGAACTTGTCTTCCATCAGGGGCTTTGCAAAGGTTACGGTGCCTACGCAAAACTCTTTCCTGATACGACTGCGCTTGTTGATGCGAGCCGTTCTGTCGAAGAAGTGGAGGCGGATATACACGCCCACATTAAGAAACTTTTGGGTTAATTACCCAAAAACCCCAAGCGTTCTACAGCTACGCTTGGGGTTTTTGTCATATGAGAGGGAAGCGGTACTATAGAGATACTAAGGTACTACCATGAGACGCTGACCAACATCGCCCCCTATTTTATTTCGTAAGCAATTTCTCCATGTACGACCACATCAAAAAAGAAGACGACGCAGTATACAAAGCCATTGTTGGTGAAGACCATCGCCAGGTAGAAGGACTGGAACTCATTCCGTCAGAGAACTATGTTTCCATGGCTGTGCGTGAAGCAATGTCTTCAACACTCACGAACAAATACTCAGAAGGGTACCCGGGTAAGCGCTACTACGGAGGACAAGAGTTTACTGATCAGGTTGAACGTATCGCCATTGAACGAGCTAAAAAACTTTTTGGCGCGAGCTATGCAAACGTACAGCCTCTTGGGGGTGCGAACGCGAACATTGCCATGTACATGGCCCTACTTGAACCAGGAGACACTATTTTGGGCATGGATCTTTCTCATGGTGGACACCTTACGCACGGTCACCCCGTGACGTATCTTTCAAAAATCTTTCGCTTTATTCGATACAAGATGAAGGATGTTGAGACAGGTGAAATTGATTACGTCGCCCTTCGCGAAACAGCACTTACCGAAAAGCCAAAGATGATTCTTGCCGGATTCTCCGCATATCCCCGTGAACTTGAGTGGCAGAAAATTTCAGATATTGCAAAAGAGGTGGGCGCCTATGCTGTCGCTGACGTTGCGCACATTGCAGGCCTTATTGCAGGAGGTGCCCAAAAGAATCCATTTGACTATGGATTTGACGTTATGACGACAACGACACATAAAACACTTCGTGGGCCACGAGGAGGAATGATTTTGACTCGTGAGAGTGAAGACATCGCAAAGAAGATTGATAAGTCAGTCTTCCCAGGTCTTCAAGGTGGACCGCATATGCACCAAATTGCAGCTAAGGCGATTTCATTTAACGAAGCCCTACATCCTTCCTTTAGTACGTATGCATACCAGGTAGTAAAAAATGCGAGCGCTATGGCACGTGTTTTTAAGGAGAGTGGCGCGCGCATGATTACAGGAGGTACGTCAAATCACCTCATTCTTCTTGATGCAGAGACCTCATTTGGACTTTCTGGCGGGGAAGCAGAGACGCTTCTGGATAGAGCAGGCATGACCCTCAACAAGAACTCAATCCCAGACGACACGCGCAAGCCACTTGATCCTTCAGGTATTCGCTTCGGCACGCCTGCGATGACGACTCGTGGACTAGGAGAAGAAGAGTCACAGGATATTGCGCACCTAATGGTAGAAGTACTGACTCAAAAAGATGACGTAACGGTTGAGAGCGCTCGTCTTCGTGTCGTCGAGATAGCAACCTCGCATCCTGTACCTGAGTCGTTTATATAAGGCCTCGCCTCTGCTATAGTCGGAGGTATGGAAGAGCGCATTAGAAGCGTTATACAGGAGACACTCACTTCGCTTACCGCGGAGCCTATCTCTTTTGTCGTTGAGTGGCCTGCAGAGCTTTCTCATGGTGACATCTCTACCAATGTCGCCTTGGCTTCCGCTAAAGCAATCGGTAAATCACCTCGTGATATTGCTGAGTTAATGCGAGAGGCACTCACAACATCGCTTCGAGATGATGTGAGTGATATCTCTGTTGCGGGTCCTGGTTTCGTAAACATACGACTCTCAAAGAAGACGATTGATACAGAGGTCGCTCAAGCACGTATACAGCCAAGCGAGTGGGGCAAGGGAAGTGCACGGAGAGGACAAAAAATAATCTTTGAATATTCTTGCCCAAATCCGTTTAAGGAAATGCATATCGGGCATCTTATGAGTACGGTGATTGGTGAAGCAAGCAGTCGACTTATTGAATCCCAAGGCGCACACGTTATCCGTGATTCATATGGGGGTGATGTTGGTCCACATGTGGCCAAGGCGCTGTGGGCAATACGTAAAAAGGGAGAGGGGATGCCTTCTTCAGCTCGAGAAGTTGGCGAAGCGTACGCATTTGGTTCTCGTCAGTACGACGAGCATGAAGATGCGAAAGCGGAGATTGATGCGCTCAATACAAAACTCTATGAAGTTGTAGGTAAGGCAGAGGGTGAGCGAGACGAAGAAGAGCGCGAGCTCTTTACCTTGTGGCGAGAGGGACGGGATTTATCTTTTGATTCTCACAAGGCTGTGTGGAGCGCACTTGGTACACACTTTGACTACCTCATTCACGAAAGCGAGACCACACCTATTGGTATGGAGGTGGTTAAGGACGCTCTGTCCAAGGGTGTGTTCGAAGAAAGTCAGGGTGCAGTAATTTATTCGGGGGAAAAGAAGGGACTCCACACTCTTGTATTTATTACGAGTAGAGGGACACCTACCTATGAGACCAAGGACGTTGGGCTCGCCTTTCTTAAAGAGGAACGTCTCGCCCCATTTGATTTCTCATACATCATGACGGCTAATGAGCAGTCAGGGCACTTTGCCGTGTTTCTTGGGGCTCTCGAAGATATTGCACCCATGCTCGCCAAGAAGACCTCACACGTGCCGCATGGTTTTCTCCGACTTACTGAAGGGAAGATGGGTTCACGCACAGGAAATGTAATTACGGCAGTCAGTCTACTTGAGGACATTGAGGTAAAAGCAAGTGAAAAAAACGAAGACCCACTTATCGCGCACCAGGTCGCAGTTGGTGCGGTGAAGTACATGATTCTTCGTTCTGCTCCCGGAAGCGACATCATTTTTGACCCAGAGAAATCGCTTTCTCTTGAGGGTGACTCAGGTCCCTACCTTCAATACGCGCTCGTGCGTGCCCGCTCAATCATTAAGGATAAAGACATCTCAACAGAGGCACCATCTGAAGGGCCTAGAGAAGCGTTCACGCTCGCCCGTCTCATCCGCCGTTTCCCTAGAGTTGTTGAGGAAGCTGAAAGCAATCTTGCTCCGCACACGCTCACGCATTACCTCACCGAACTTGCCTCAGAATGGAATTCATTTTATGCACAAGAGAGAATTATTGGAGGAGAGCACGAGGCATACAAGCTTTGGCTTGCGAGTTCATTTGTACACACACTTGAAAACGGACTGACACTCCTTGGAATTCCTGCTCCAGAGAAGATGTAGATAACGTCTTGCGCATCTCAGTCAATAGCGCTAAGGTACCAAACGACTCTCTATTCGGGGGAGTTTGAATCTTTCGGGAGGAAAGCTTGAAAAAGCGTAAGTCTGGTTGGAAGAAACATCGGGACGCCGTCGTCCACGCGTGCCACGAGTTCGGCATGCGACCGAAACAACTGTTCTGCCTGGCCTACAGTGCCTGGCGCAGGAAGTTCGACGGGAGGGTGGTCTCCCATGCTTTCAACACCTGGCTGAAGAAGCAGCGTGTCCCGTACTGGGTTCGCGACTTCATCCGGATGCGCCGCCGTGAGCTGGCGTTCGCCTAAGTACTAGGCGACTTACGAATTCAGCCGGGAGAAGAATTTCTTCTCCCGGCTGTTTCCTTTTTTATCCAGTAAACGCTAGGATAGGACTATTATGGAAGGCAAAGAACCATCAGAGGTCGAGCGTAGTGAAGAGGCAATACTCTCATTTTGGGAAGCGCACGACATATTTCACAAGACTCTCGCCAAGCCTTCACCAAAGGGAACCTTTGTGTTTTATGAAGGACCTCCAACAGCAAACGGTCGCCCTGGAGTGCATCACCTTGAATCACGTTCATTTAAAGATGCGGTTCCACGTTACAAGACGATGCGGGGATACCATGTGCCTCGCCGCGCAGGCTGGGATACACACGGATTGCCGGTCGAGCTTGAAGTAGAGAAGGAGCTCGGCTTCAAGGGAAAAAAGGATATCGAAGTTTACGGTGTCGCCGAATTTAATAAGAAGTGCCGAGAGAGTGTGATGAAGTACATACATGAGTGGGAAAAGTTTTCTCGTCGTATGGCGTATGGTGTGGATCAAGAAAAGGCGTACTTCACCTTCAACGCTCCCTTCATGGAGACTGCGTGGTGGGTCCTGAAGCAAACCGCAGAGCAGGGAAGACTCTACAAGGACTACAAGGTGGTGCCATGGTGCGCACGATGCGGTACCGGACTTTCTTCCCATGAACTTGCTCAAGGATATGCTGATGTTAAAGACCTTTCTATCACAGCGAAGTTTGAGTTAGTCGATGAACCCGGAACCTTCGTTCTTGCCTGGACTACCACACCATGGACCCTGCCCGGAAACGTTGCGCTTGCCGTGGGGAAGGATATTGCATACGGGCTCTATGAAAAAGACGGCGAAAAGGTAATCGTGGCCGTTGCTCGCGCAGAGAAGGTTCTACCCGACTGGTCTCTTTTGAAAGAGATGCAGGGACACGAACTTATTGGGAAGACGTACAAACCGCTTTATCCATTTGCTAAAGATATTGCAAAGGGTGAGGAGCTTACGAAATTTGAAAAGGCATACCAGATTTATCATGCAGATTTTGTAACGACTGAAGATGGTACGGGGGTCGTTCACACTGCCGTTATGTATGGTCAGGATGACTTTGTTCTCGGCTCGTCCCTTGGTTTGCCCAAGGTGCATCTCGTTGGGGCTGATGGCCGATTCGTTCCTGGTACTGATTTTCTTGAAGGTAGGTTTGTAAAAGAGGAAGATGAAAACGGAAAGCCAACGCTTGCCGTTGATATTGTGGATGATTTAACTCGTCGCGGACTTTTCTTTGCGAAGGAGAATTACGCTCACTCGTATCCGTTTTGTTGGCGTTGTAAAACTCCACTTATCTACTACGCGCGCGATTCATGGTACGTCCGCATGCAAGATTTGCAGGATGCGATGGTTGCTGAGAATAAACGGGTTAATTGGGAGCCTTCTCATATCAAAGACGGTCGTATGGGCGAGTGGCTTAAGGGCGCAAAAGACTGGGCAATTTCTCGCGAACGGTATTGGGGTACACCACTTCCTGTGTGGGAGAGCATTGATGGGGAAGAGCGTGTGGTGATTGGTTCTATCGAGGAGCTTAAAAGTAAGGTCAAGAAAAGTGGCAACACCTACATCATGATGCGTCATGGTGAGGCAACTCATAACCTAGAAAAGCGACTCGACTCTTCACTCGCAGGCTCTCATCTTACTGAGAAGGGAAGGCAAGAGGTACTTGCACGTATCCCTGAACTTAAGGCTAAGAAGATTTCTCGAGTATATGTATCGCCCCTTGCGCGTGCGAGGGAGACCGCAGACTTACTTACAAAGGAGCTTGGCCTTGCCGAAGAAGTCATAATCGTTGATGAGAGACTTCGCGAATTTACCTTTGGTGAGTTAGAAGGAAAGACAAGTGCTGATTTTGCAGAAGTTCGTGAGAATCTTCCGTACGATGGTGTCATTACTGAAGGAGAGAGTTATCAGGACGCAAAGAACCGTTTCGGAGATTTTCTCTATGAGGTAGAGCGCACACATAAGAACGAAACAATACTTATAGTCACGCACGGTATTGGTTTTGAAGCGTTGGGTGCGGTAGCACAAGCTTCAGACAAAGAGACTTCAAAGAAGCTCATCAATGAACTATTTGCACGACCAGCCGAAGTGCGTGCTCTTAACTTCATCCCACTTCCACACAACGAAGACTTTGAGCTTGATTTGCATCGTCCTTACATAGACGAGATTGTCTTGATTGGTGCGGGCGGACAAGAACTTACACGCGTGAAAGATGTTATGGACGTGTGGTTTGATTCGGGTGTCGTGCCGTTTGCACAAGACCACTATCCGTTTGAAAACAAGAAAGCGTTTGATAAGCAGGCATATCCAGCAGACTATATTTCAGAAGCAATAGACCAGACGAGAGGTTGGTTTTACACCTTGATGGCTGTTGGCACACTCTTGAAGCGCGGACGACCATATAAGAATGTAATTTGTCTCGGGCACCTTCTTGATGGGGAGGGACAGAAAATGAGTAAGTCAAAGGGAAACATTATTAATCCGTGGGAGGCAATGGATGAGTGGGGTGCCGACACGCTTCGCTTGTGGATGTATAGCGTAAATCAGCCGGGAGATTCAAAGAGCTTTTCAGAAAAGACCGTAAAGGAAACTGCACGTAGTTTGTCTTGGTTTGAGAACAGCCTCAAGTTCTATGAACTCTTTAAAGATGTGCCTCATACCGGGGGAACGCTCCAGGCAGTAGATGTGTGGATGTCAGCGCGTACCAGACAGACCGTCTGTCGTATGACTGAATACATGGACGACTACAAACTCTATGACGCCACACGAGAGCTGCAGGGATATTTTGAGGACGTATCTCAATGGTATGTGCGCCGTATACGCGACCGTGCACGAGCGGGGGATAGGGCAGCGCTCCAGACATTGCGTCACGTACTTCATACAGGGGCTCGATTGCTCGCGCCGTTTTCACCATTCTTGGCTGAGCGCGTGTATCAAGTAGTGAAGTATCACCATGACCCTGAGAGCGTTCACTTAAGCGAGTGGCCAGAGCACTTCTCATCAATCTTGAGTCGCTTGCTTGGAGACGATGCTAAGGACAAAAACGTTATTGCCTCAATGGCGCGTGTGCGTGCTATTGCTTCACAAGGGCTCATGGAGCGCCAAAAGGTAGGCATAAAGGTACGTCAGCCTCTTGAACGACTTACGGTTTCTGGAGTGCCGCTGGCTCAGGCATATGTCGCACTCATTCGCGAAGAAGTGAATGTCGAAGAGGTGGAATTTGATGAGAAGCTCGAGGAAGGTACCATCATTCTCGACAGCACACTCACGCCCGCTTTGATTAAGAAAGGTGACGTGCGTGAATTTCTTCGAGCACTCGCTGATGCGCGAAAGCAGATGGAGCTTGAGCCAACAGACATGGTGTTGGTGTCTGTAGATGGAACACTGGAGGCACTACTCCTTGGAGAGGAGATACCTGGTGTAGAGCGTCTTTCATCACAAGAGGTGCGCGGCACACATACAGTACTGTTATCAACGGGAGAGGCGACATTTAGTGTCTCTGTACGTACACATGCGACATAAGTATCAAACGCTCGGTGTTATCTTGTCGCGCAAAGATCATGGAGAGGCAAATGTCCTAGTTAGTATTTTGACGCCTGAGCTCGGGCTTGTGCGTGCACGGGTGCAGGGTGTTAGAAAATCCGGAGCCAAATTAGCCACAGGAATTACCACGCTTGCTATTTCGTCGTGTACGCTCGTGCGCGGGAAAGAAGGGTGGCGCCTTGTAGGTGCTCTTAATGAGCGAAACGATGTAAGAGCACTTTCTTTTGAAGGTCGAGAAGTCCTCGGGAGAGTGGCATTTTTGATTGATCGCTTGGTTAAGGGTGAGTCACGCGATGCTCGATTGTTTACGGTTTTCTATACGCTTCTCAATACGTTGTGTGCGTACACTGGAAGCGAATACGAGCCGTACGAGTACCTTGCGGTCCTCTATATTCTTTCACTTCAAGGTGTTGAAGGTGGGGAAGGGCTTGGAAATACCTACGCGTTTACTGAAGATGATTTGAAATATGTCAGGGAGCACTCAAGGGAGGTGATTTCCCGGATAAATACTGGTATACACGCCTCGGGTCTCTAACTGCGCGGTATACTAAAACGCATGCAAGAACCTGAAGATAGTCCACTTAAGGATCTCCAAGACAAGCTATACAGCACCACTCCGACGCCCCGAATGAGTGCTCCCGAGCTTCCTCGCACGCATGTCGTCCACGAAGACACGACATGGGCTCCCGAAGCGCCCGTGCCTCACAAACAACGGATGTCTCTTGCAACGTGGTTTCTTATTGGCGCCGTCGCTTTTTTTGTAGTTGCGCTTGGAACGGCACTCGGTTTTTTATATTTTGGAACACGTACGGTATCAGTTGAAAATGTTGACGTGTACGTGACCGCGTCCTCACCATCAATAGCGAGCGGTGACACGATGGAGCTCACCATCACTGTCGAAAATAGAAATCCAGCAAGTATTTCAGATACTACTCTTAAGGTAGATTTTCCAGAAGGCACACGCTCATCAGAAGGGGATGGCGAACCATTTCCACGATATACCGATACGTTAGGTACTGTGCCTCCAGGTGAAAAAGTAACTCGTACGGTCCGTGCTGTTATCTCTGGTGAGGCAAATACAAAAGTGGAACTGCCAGTTACATTCACCTACAAAACAGAAGGCTCAAATGCGGAATTTGAGGTACAGGAGACAGAAGTGATTACTATAACGAGCTCTCCAGTCTCAGTCTCAGTGAGTGCTCTTTCAGAAACGGCCTCAGGGCAACCTCTTTCATTCTCTATTCGTGTTCGTGCAAATGGCACAGAAGCCGTACCAAACGTTTCCTTGGTCGCTGAGTATCCTTTCGGATTTTCGTTAACGGAGGCAAACCCAAAACCTTCGACAGGTAACTTGTTTGTTCTCGGCACAATTAATCCAGGTGAGACTAAAACAATCACACTCTCTGGAACACTCACTGGCCAGCAGGGAGATGAGCGGGTGTTTAAATTTAGTGCGGGGACACAGGCAGGAACTACGCAGGCATTAGGTGTGAAGTACACCACTCAAGAGACTCGACTTCGGGTTACAAGACCATTCCTTTCAGTTGGTCTTTCTCTAAACCGCGACGAGAACGATCCTGTGATAATTCGTTCAGGAGCTTCAATTGACGGTGTCGTCTCGTGGACAAACACACTTGCGACGTCTATTACTGACGGCGTTGTCTCTATTGCGCTTTCAGGTGAAGGCTTAGATGCCTCTCAGGTGCGAAGCGGTAGCGGATATTACCGTTCTTCAGACAGAACGATTGTATTCAATCGAGACACCTCATCCTCTCTCCAACTCCTTGGGCCTCAAGACACAGGAAATGGCTCGTTCTCAATTGGTACTAAAAAAGGCACTGCGCTTGAAGCGCTTCGTAATCCAACAGTAAACCTTACCGTGTCAGTTTCAGGAAAGCGTATTGGTGAATCGGGCGTGCTTGAAAACGTGTCTTCGACACTTACCAAGACCGTCAAAATTGCGACCGACCTCTCCGTGTCTACTCGAGCTGTTCGTTCGGTAGGCCCATTCACTAACTCAGGCGCATGGCCTTTGAAGGTCGACCAGGCAACGACCTTTACCATCATGATGACTGCCAAAAATACTGTGAACCCTGTTGCAGGCGCTAAGACAGTCATGGTCCTTCCTCAGAACGTAACGTTTACTGGAAGCGTAAGTCCAAGTGATGGTAGCTTGGTATACAATGCGTCAACCCGAGAAGTGACGTGGACGGTAGGGGACATGGGTGCAGGAAGCCAAAAGCAGATGAACTTCCAGGTCTCGCTCTTGCCAAGCCTTTCTGAAAAGGGTACAAGTCCTCTACTTGTTGGCGAGCAAAGCATTACGGGAACTGATAGATTTATAGAGGCTCAAGTCAAAATGATTAACCCAGGCGTCACCACAAGAATTGACTCTGATCCTTCGTATGTTTCCTCGTACAGCGTAGTTTCCCAATAACCCTTTCATGAAAAAAGATCTCACTCTAGACACCATCGTTTCTCTCGCTAAGCGTAGAGGTTTTGTATTTCCTGGTTCTGAAATATATGGAGGACTCGCAGGTACGTTTGATTACGGTCCACTTGGCGTTGCCCTTAAAAACAACATAAAACAACTTTGGTGGCGCATGTTTGTTGAGGAACGTGACGATATGTATGGCGTGGAAGCTTCCATTCTTATGAATCCGCGTGTGTGGGAGGCGTCAGGCCATGTCGCTGGATTTTCTGACCCGCTTGTTGAATGTTCTGCCTGTAAGAAACGGTTCCGTGCAGACCACCTGGAGAGTCTTGATACCTGTCCTTCTTGTGAGAAGAAAGGAACCCTAGGTGAGCCCCGTCAGTTCAACATGATGTTTTCAACGAAGGCGGGTGCTATGGAAGATGAGTCTGCAGTGGTGTATCTTCGCCCAGAAACAGCGGCGGGAATGTTTGTTAACTTCAAAAATGTTATTGATGCTCATCACCCCAAACTTCCGTTTGGCTTAGCACAAATCGGTAAGGCGTTTCGTAACGAAATTGCACCTCGTGATTTTATCTTTAGACTTCGCGAGCTCGAGCAGATGGAAGTTGAGTATTTTGTAAAAGAAGAAGATTGGGAGCGCGCTTTTGCTGAATGGGAAGGTATTATGAAGGACTTCGCAAAACGAATCGGTCTTCCAGATGAATGCTTCTATCCAACAGAAATAGAAGCAGGTGACTTGGCGCATTACTCAAAGCGCACGATTGATTTTGAATTTGAGTATCCGTTTGGAAGAAAGGAGCTGTGGGGCCTTGCATACCGTACTAATTTTGATTTGTCTGCTCATGAGAAAGGCTCAAGTCAGAATCTCTCATATATTGATGAGACAACAGGGGAGAGGACCATTCCTCACGTAATTGAGCCTTCCTTGGGCGTCGAGCGTACCTTCCTTGCCGTACTCTTGAGTGCCTATGATGAGGATGAACTTGGAGGAGAAACGCGAAGCGTCCTTCGCTTGCCACCGGTGGTTGCCCCTATTAAAGCAATGGTTTCGCCACTTCTCAAAAACAAGCCCGAACTTGTAGAGAAAGCAAAAGAGGTACGAAAGATGCTCCGTACCGTGCACCCTGCAATTGCGTGGGATGATAACGGAAACATTGGTAAGCGCTACCGAAGACAGGACGAAATCGGAACGCCGTTCTGCATCACGATTGACTTTGATACCTTGGGAGAAAATCCAGAGCTTCTAGATACCGTCACCCTTCGTCACAGGGACACTGGTGAGCAAGAGCGGGTAACTATTGAGGAAGTAAAACAAAGAATCCAAGCAAGTCTTTCGTTCTAATTCTTGACTCTAAGGGAAGGGAGAGGCATGCTACGCCGTTAGAGATTCTGGTCTTTGTAAGGAGGCCTGTATGCGTATAACGACTAAGCTCGAGTACCTGCTTGCGGGTAGTGTAATCGCGCTTCTTGCTGTCGCCTTGCTTCAGGCATTTGCGCCTCGAGAGGTGCGTTACATCAGTGGTGGTTTTCGCAATGATTCTTTGCGGACAGTCTTTGTCTATCCTAGAGAAGACGCTGACTGGATTAACCGTAGGCCGATTGAGCCTGCGAGAAAGGTACCCATTGAACTCCTTGATTCATACGTAAGTCAGAAACTTTCGCGTGGAGATGTCGTAATCGAAGCGTGTAAACTCATACAAAATGACGACGGCACATACTCAGACTTCGTGCCGTGGCTCTACCGAAGTGAATATTGCACCGTGTATGGTGGGGGAGACATGAGATGATGCGTACAGTACTTGGCTTCATGTGTGCACTGCTATTTCCATGCGCACTCATGGCACAGGAGACCATAGCACCTAACGAGCCCGCACCGCTCACTTGGAGCGTGGATGTGGTGACGGTGTACCATCCCTTCGGCTTTGATGAGGCCGATCAACCGTTCAGGATTCGTGGTCCGCTTCTCGTTGACCACGACCACCTGGAAGCGCTTCTCACCGAACTAAGTAGTGAGAAGGGCGTGCTTATCGAGGTGTGTCCGCTCAAAGCTCTTCCTGGCCACGTGTTTGTCTTTTATGTGGAGCGAGAAGAGCGTAAAAAGGCGTGCCGACGTATCTCAATAAATGCTGAAACTGAACAAACGGGCGAGAGCAGATAATGCTCTCGCCCGTCTTCTTATGCTAGTATCTCTCTATATGGAAAAAGTAACGAATATCTCCATCACGACGGGCACGTTCGTTCGTATTTTGGTTGTGGGAGCGGTTGCGTATGCTCTGTGGCTCCTTCGAGACCTTGCGCTTCTTGTTATTACCGCAATTGTCATAGCTTCAGCAATTGAGCCTGGAGTTGAGTTATTTATGAAGTACAAGCTTCCCCGCATCCTTGCTGTGGTAGTCATGTACTTCGCCGTCTTTGGGTCATTGTTTGCAATCTTCTTTTTCCTTGCTCCTCCAATTGTTGAAGATTTGCGTGGCTTTGTTGTCTCGGCGCCTTCTCACCTCGCTACACTTGATTTGCCACCCTCTGTTCAAAATTATGTGGACGCATCAGCGGTATCGTTCCAGAGTGACTCACTCCTTGATGCCTTGTTCACGCTTCCGTCAGCACTCTCGCACGCAAGTGGGGAAGCACTTCAAATTGCCTCAGGATTCTTTGGTGGTTTGTTCGCTCTCGTTCTCGTCATTGTGCTGTCGTTCTATTTTGCAATTCAAGAGACTGGAGTTGAGCAATTCCTTCGTCTCGTAGCTCCTCAGAAGCATGAAGACTATGTTGTCGGTCTCTGGCAGAGAGCAAAGAAGAAGATTGGTCTTTGGATGCAGGGACAGTTAGTGCTCTCACTTATTGTGGGTGTGATTGTGTACCTCGGCCTGCTTCTCCTTGGTGTGCCGTACGCACTTTTGCTCGCTATCATCGCGGCACTGTTTGACCTTATTCCTATCTTTGGTTCCGTGGTCGCAGGTCTTGTCGGCACCGCAATCGCCTTTGCCGTTGGTGGTCCAACACTCGCGTTCTTTGCAGCGGGACTCTACTTCATTGTGAATCAGCTTGAGGCACACCTCATTTATCCTCTCGTGGTGAATAAGGTTGTCGGTATTCCGCCACTCATGGTTATCTTGGCTTTAATTGCGGGAGGTGCTCTTGCAGGATTCCTTGGTATTTTGCTTGCTATTCCAGTTGCGGCTGCGCTCCGTGAGTTTCTTGATGATGTTGACCGAGGGAAGCGGGCTCGTGAGAGTATTGCGTAATCAATGGCAAAGTATCTCACTACCACACTTCCATATGTAAATGCTGACCCGCACATAGGGTTTGCTCTTGAAATCGTGCAAGCAGATGTTCTTGCGCGCTCATGGCGCCTCTCAGGGGAAGAAGTGTTTTTCTCTACTGGAACAGATGAGCACGGACAGAAGATTTTTGAAGCGGCAGAAAAGCAAGGAAAAGACGTGCAAGAATATGTAGACCATTTTGCGAGTGTTGTTGAGGGTCTTAAAGATGTGCTTGCCCTCACTCCTGACAATTTTATTCGCACGACAAGCGAGGTGCACAAGGCAGCGGCACAAGAGATGTGGCGCAGATGTGATGCTTCAGGAGATATTTATAAAAAGACCTATGTCGGGCAGTATTGTGTTGGGTGCGAAGCGTACAAGACAGAAAAAGATCTAACGCCAGAAGGCACGTGTGAACTACATCCGAGCCTCACCGTTGAAACCATAGAGGAAGAGAACTACTTCTTCAGACTCTCTAAGTATCAAGAACAGCTGGTGAAGTATCTGTCGCAAGACGGTGTGATTGTGCCTGAGTGGAGAAGGAGGGAAGCGCTCGCATTCGTAGAGGGCGGACTTGAGGATTTCAGCATCTCGCGTTCTAGAGAAAAACTTTCATGGGGCGTCCCTGTGCCAGGTGACGAAGGTCAGGTCATGTATGTTTGGTTTGATGCTTTGACTGACTACATCTCAACACTCGGTTGGCCAGAGGACACACAGGGCTTGTTTAAGAAGTTTTGGGAAGAAGGTTCGACGCTACAAATGGCAGGCAAAGACCAGGTACGCTTCCAGTCGGTGATGTGGCAAGCAATGCTCATGTCTGCAAACATTAAGAATACTGACCAAATTTTCTATCACGGCTTTATTAACTCGGGAGGAGCTCGCATGAGCAAATCTCTAGGGAATGTCATCAGTCCGTATGACTTAGTGAATAAATACGGAACAGACGCAACACGCTACCTTCTTCTTCGTCACGTACATCCAACAGAAGACTCAGACGTTACCTGGGCACGTTTAGATGAGTGGTATACAGCAAACCTCGTGAATGGTCTTGGGAATCTTGTTGCGCGCGTGATGAAGCTCTCAGAAGAGCATCTTTCTACACCAGTGAATCTTGGTGATTTGGGTCACGCGCTTAATCCGGAGTTCTTTACGCTCCTAGAGAATTTTGAATTTCAAGAAGCGATGAACTATATTTTTGCTCTCGTGTCGAAAGGAGATGAATTTATGACCAAGCATGAGCCGTATAAGAAGATTAAAGTTGAAGAATCAAAGGGAGAAGCACGGAACGAAATTTCCATGCTCGTAAGCGATGTTGCTCATATCGCATTGTACTTAGCGCCATTTATGCCTGAGACGAGTCAAAAAATACTTGAAGCCGTGCACCAAAACAAAAAGCCAGAGAATCTTTTTCCTCGGCTTGCCTAGCTATGCAGTATTTTGATGCGCATGCTCATGTGCAGTTTGATGCCTTCAACGAGGACAGGCAGGTAGTACTGAACGACATGCAGGAGAAGGGAGTGAGTGCGATTATGGTTGGTGTAGATAAAGGCTCTTCAGAACGTGCTGTGCGACTGGCGGAAGAGTATGACCACCTCACCGCATCTATCGGACTTCATCCCAATGATGTTCTGTTAGAGGAGTTTGATACTGCATTTTTTAGAGAGCTTGGGAACAAGTCAAAGGTTGTCGCCTTAGGTGAGTGTGGGCTTGATTACTATCGGCTCTTTGATGACGTCACAACAGACGAAGCCAGAAATATTATTGAGAAACAGAAAGAACTATTTAGAAAACACGTTGCTCTAGCTGTAGAGCTTGATAAGCCACTCATCATCCATGCACGCCCAACGAAGGGGACTCAAAATGCGTACGAGGATGTAATTTCTGTACTTCGTGAGTATAAGAATGTACACGGCGATAAGCTTCGAGGAGACATTCACTTCTTTGTGGGTGGAGTTACGGAGGCTGATGCATTAATTTCGCTCGGGTTCACCCTCTCATTTACTGCAGTGCTTACCTTTACCCGTGACTATGATGAAGTGGTTCGCCACATACCGCTCACTTCAATTCTTTCGGAAACAGATGCTCCCTACATTGCTCCAGAAGGGAGGAGAGGTAAGCGGAACGACCCTCTTGCGGTCATTGACGTTGTTTCTGCTATTGCTCGAATACGAGAAGAGGACGAGGAAATAGTCCGAAAAACGCTCGTAGATAACGCCACAAGAGTCTTTTTGAGGGAGAGATAGATGTGTTGCCCGAGCTTGGTATTAGTGGTACAGTTCGCGAGTTATGACAAATAAGGAAATCGAACACGGTGTTGATAGCACCGAGCAGGAGCTTGTGGAGGGATATAACGAGTCCCGCATCTATGAGCTCGGCTTCCACATCGATCCTGAACTACCACAGGAAGAGGTGAAGAAAACCTATCAAAGCATCAAAGCTTCAATTGAAAAGGTAGGCACACTGGTTGCTCAAGGAGAGCCTCAGAAAGTCCCTCTTGCGTACACTATTTCACGAAAGGACACCAAAGGTCGTCGTGACTTCGATAGCGCCTACTTTGCGTGGGTTGCGTACGAAGCAGAAGCAGAGGGTCATCAGGCTGTTCTCGATATGGCCAATAGCGAGACCCGCATTATCCGATTCTTGGATATTAAGACCTCACAAGAGCAGGCTAAGCACTCAGAGGAAATGCACGAGATTATGCTAAAGATGCCTGAACCAGTAGCAGAGGAAGAGGTACAGGACGCAGAACTCGACCAGGCCTTGAAAGACGCTCTGGTATAATTAGGGCATGTACATCAACAAAGCGCAGCTTTACGGAAACCTTACCCGCGACCCGGAACTTCGCGCCCTTCCATCAGGTCAGCAGGTAGCAACGTTCTCTATTGCAACAAATCGAACCTTCACAGATAAGGACGGACGTAAGCAGGATCAGACGGAGTACCACAACATCGTGGCATTCGGTCGCACTGCAGAAGTTATGGCGCAATACCTTAAGAAAGGACGCCCAGCCTATATTGAAGGAAGAATTCAGACTCGCTCATGGGAGGCTGATGGCAAGAAGAACTACCGTACAGAAATAGTTGTTGATACCTTCCAGTTTGGTCCAAGCGCTCCTGGAGAGGGAGGACGAAACACTGGAAGTCAGTCAGAGGAGAAATCACAGGACACAGCTTCAAAAGATGAAGGCATTCAGTATCCTGACGACGATATCAATCCTGAGGACATCCCGTTCTAGCAAAACCTTCTAAAAAATTCCATCTGCGTCGTTACGGGTCCCACTAATCTCTTCCGCCGTACGCCCACAATCTCTTATGAATGTTAATGAATTAGAGATTGGAAGTGCCCTCGGGGCGAGGCAATACGTCTCCAGAAATTAGTTTCCCGCGCCTCGCATATGAAAATTTTTGAAAGCTTCATGTGAGTAATACATAAAATTAATTATAGAGACATGGCATATCAATCAGAACGAGAGGAACTTGAGCACAAGAAGTTCGTAGACTACAAGGACGTAGTGTACCTTCGCCAGTTCACCAACACACACGCAAAGATTATGGGACGAAAGCGCACCGGCATGCCCGCAGGTAAGCAACGTGAAATCACACTTGCTATCAAGCGCGCACGCTTCATGGGTCTTCTTCCATACCTCCAGGCGTAAATCTTAAATAAGAAAATCCCCCGAAAGCCTATGGCTTTCGGGGGATTTTCTTTTCACTTAGGCTTTAGAAACGCGTTCTACGTATTCTCCAGTGTCAGTGTTTATCTTGATAACGTCACCTTCGTTGATGAAGAGGGGAGTAAGGACACCAGCTCCTGTTTCAAGCGTCACGAGCTTGTTTCCACCTGTTGCGGTGTCTCCCTTAATTGCAGGAGGCGCCTCGGTAACGCGTAGGTCTACCTTTACAGGAATACTTACCGTAATAGGTTTTTCCTTGTAGAGCATTACCTCAACAGTTGAGTTTTGCTTGAGCCATTTAACTTTCTCTGATACTGCGTCCTCAGGAAAGGCAAAACGATTTTTTGGATTACCTTCTTCAGCAAACCATGACTCGCCACGATTCGTGTAGAGGTACTGTGCTTCCATCTTTGCTATATCAGCCTCAGGAACAGTTTCACTCTGGTGAAATGATATTTCTGTTACCTTGCCCGATACGAGGTTACGAAGCTTTGTTTGGTTCACTGGCTTTCTTTGTTGCATGCGAAAGACGTGAGAGGAGAGCACCTCGTAAGGCTCATTGTTGTACTCAATAAGTGTTTTCTGAACGATTTCGTTGTAGGAAAGGATAGCCATGTGTAACGTTTTCGGTGGCGTAGGCGGTTATAGCATTTGCCGAGCCAGCATTCTTGCGTATCATACAAGACATAATGGCTAAGGCAACCCCAAGAGAAGACCTCAATGATGCCTCTGATGAAGAGATTCTCCTGTGGTCGCAGACGCGTCCTGATGTCTTTGAGGTTCTTGTTGAACGATATCAGGATGCTTTCTTGAGGAAGGCAAAGACCATTGTCTACAGCAAGGAAGACGCAGAGGAAATCGTTCAAGATACGTTCACGAGGATTTACCTGTATGCGTCTAAGTATGAGTCACAAGACGGAGCACGTTTCAGTTCGTGGGCGTACACCATCCTTACACGTGTCGCCTTTACTCGGTATCAGAAGCTAAAGAAAGATAAGGGACGGAACGTCCTTCTCGATCCAGAGTTATACGAGCGCCTTCCTGATACTGAAGATTTTGTGGAGGAGCTTTCCACTAAAGACGAAGTGTTGGTTGCTCTTGCTCGAATGCCCGAGCGTGCCGCGCGCTTACTACGGTTCCAGTTCATAGAAGGGAAGACGCAAGAAGAGATTGCCGAGCTTGAAGGAAGCACTGTGTCCGCAGTTAAAACACATGTGCATCGTGCGAAAAAACTATTTAAAAAAGAACTTGACCATGGAAAATCCTAACGCACTACGAAAGAGCATCATGATGCGCGTGTATACGCTTTTTGTACTACGTCACCTTACGAGTGAGAAAGCACTCGGGGCCTTTCTTGTAGTTTCCTCTCTTTACGTTTTGGGACGTTTCGTATTTGTGGCCGAAGTCGTCAAAAACATACTCGGCGTTCACGGAGTCTCCTCATTTTTTGCGTATGTCGTTGATGCCGTTACACATACCGATATGGTCGTGCAGGCCACACTACTCCTCATTGCTCTTGGTATCGTACTTATTGTTCGCGATACTCTACGTGCATATAAAGGACGTCTACAGTTTGTGTCATAAAACGACTTCGTTTCTTGAGGTGGTAACGAAACCGGCCGAGTACATGTGTACTCGGCCGGTCGTTCATCTGTGAAGGGAGGGGAGCTATTCGCTCGCAAGCTTTGCGCGAATAAGCTTCAGAATTTCCGCTGCGATAGGCTTATTCTCGCGAAGGAAGGTTCGGGTAGCATCGTAGCCACGTCCCATCTTCACTTCTCCAAAGGAGTAGCTAGAACCTGATTTCTGTACAATGTCGTATTTTTCACCAAGAGCGATGAGTTCACCTTCACGGCTGATACCTTCATTGTAGAGAAGGTCGAACTCAGTGGTCTTGAATGGGGCAGCGACCTTGTTTTTGACGACCTTCACTCGAACACGTCCGCCCACAATTTCTTCTCCCTTCTTTATCTGCGCGATACGGCGGATATCAAGTCGTACTGAGGTGTAGAACTTGAGTGCCTTTCCACCTGTAGTGGTTTCCGGGTTACCAAACATCACACCAATCTGCATACGAATCTGGTTGATAAAGATGATGATGGTCTTTGATTTTGAGGTGATAGCGGTAAGTTTTCGAAGTGCCTGACTCATCAAGCGTGCCTGCTTTCCCATCTGAGCGCTTCCCATGTCACCTTCAATTTCGTCTTTTGGAGTAAGTGCAGCTACGGAGTCCACCACAATGACATCGATTGAACCTGCGCGTACCAAGGACTCTACAATTTCAAGAGCCTGCTCTCCGGTGTCAGGTTGAGAAATGAGAAGTTCAGAAAGCTTCACACCAATCTTGCGTGCGTACTCAGGGTCAAGGGCATGCTCAGCGTCAACGAAGGCGCAGATACCACCTTTCTTTTGTGCTTCAGCGATGGTGTGGAGGGCGAGGGTAGTCTTACCACTTGATTCAGGACCAAATATTTCAATGATACGTCCTTCAGGCAAGCCACCAATTCCAAGTGCCGCATCAAGTCCGATGGAGCCTGTGGAGATAGCAGGAATCGCAGCCACCTTTCCTGTGCCGTACGTCATGATGGCCTCATCACCAAACTTTGTTTGGATTTCTTTTATGGCGAGGTCTATAGCTCGACGCTTTGAATCAGCATCATTTGCTACAGGTTCTTGCTCCTCACTTTTCTTAGGTGCTTTCTTGGCGACTTTCTTAGCTGGCATGGATACGGTACTTAAGGAATAAAGACACTACGTTGTTTCGATACTGAGCGCCCGAAACGGTCATAGGCTGTAAGAGTAAGTATAGCGCCTCCAGAAGGTAAGAGTAGGGTAGTGGTAAACCTACCCTGTTCATCAATTAGGAATGGGGCGCCGTTGAGGGTCATGCGGTTGGCGTGAATAGCGCGCCCTGAAAGGGTGAGGGAGCCCTCAGGGATGCTCGCATGCTCTTTCGGAGTATAGATGTCTATTTGGGGTCCTTGTACGAGTGGGACGGCCTTTATTGCCCCGTAGGAGAGGAGTACGAGGAGAATGAGAAAGACACCTGTTTTATATCCCATACCTAAAACTCACGATCTTCAGAAGGTGCCTCCTCGCTACCTCCACCTTTAGAAAGGACATCACGAGGGCGGGAACCGTCAGCTGGACCAATAACACCTCGCTCTTCAAGGATATCCATAAGGCGGGCAGCACGAGAGTAGCCAATACGGAGCTTCCTTTGAAGGTATGAGGTTGAGGCGCGTCCAGCTTCCTCAACGGCAGCCTTTGCGTCCATGTACATGTCATCGTCAACATCATCATCTCCACCACTGCTAAACATCATGGCGTCGTTTGGCTCTTGGGGAGCACCATTGTTTCCGTTACCGAGGTCAAGTCCACCAAGCGTGCCTGCATTGTGTTGCTTAATATAGGAAACCACCTTCTTCACTTCTCCTTCACTAATGTAGGCCGTCTGAAGACGAACAGGTTTTTGCATGTCTGCTGAAAGATAGAGCATGTCTCCAGCACCAAGAAGGGATTCGGCACCCATACCGTCAAGAATGGTACGAGAGTCAATCTGGCTCGCCACCTGAAGTGCCATACGGGTAGGGACGTTTGCCTTGATGAGACCAGTAATGACGTTTACTGAAGGACGCTGAGTGGAGAGGATGAGGTGGATACCAACAGCACGAGACATCTGAGCGAGACGGACAATCGCGGCCTCAAGTTCGCGAGGGAAGCTCTGCATGATGTCAGCGAGCTCATCAATGACGATGACGATGTAGGGCATAGCCTCAGGCATGTCGGCAACCCCTTTCTTCTTAGCTGGCTCAAAGACGGTCTTGTGATACGACTCAATATCGCGCACTTGCTCTGCTTCAAGGATGTTGTAGCGACGATCCATCTCCTTGGCTGCCCACTTAAGGGCCATGATGCACTTCTTGGGATCAGTAATAACAGGCGTGAGGAGGTGGGGAATACCGTTATAAAGAGTGAGCTCAACGCGCTTAGGGTCGACCATGATGAAACGAAGCTGGTTTGGACCATTTCGGTACAAAAGAGAGGTGATGACAGCATGAATAGCTACAGACTTTCCAGAGCCGGTAGCACCCGCGATAAGGCCATGAGGCATCTTTGCGATATTCACGTAGTGCGGTGTACCGGTAATATCTCGACCAATAGCAGAGAGAATTGGCTTAGGGTTGGCGCTCCACTCAGGAGCACTCATCACGCCACCAAGACCAACCATG
>JAGOQE010000017.1 GCA_017991635.1 Minisyncoccota bacterium
AGAGTGTGGTGGTTTTTCCGGCTCCGGTGGGCCCCGATACCACAATCATGCCGAATGGTTTGCTTGCAATCTCTTCTAGGATCTCCTGATGGCGTGGTGAAAGACCAAGGTCGTGAAGGTTAAGTGCTTGTACGTAGGAGGTAAGGGCACGAAGCACGGTCTTCTCGCCTTCAACCGTGGGCACAATTGAGGTACGCAGGTCCATGGAAATGGAATCATTCTCAAAGTGCATGGAGCCGTCTTGGGCTGCGAAGTGCTCGTCAATGCGAATACCACTCTGGACTTTGATACGGTTCAGCACGTTTTCGTAGTGTTTCTTCGGAAGTCGCGCGACGTCACGCAGAACGCCGTCAATACGGAAGCGTACCAATACCTCAGAGCCCTGAGGCTCAAAGTGAATGTCTGACGCATGGAAGATAGCAGCGTCAACGAAAATGTGATCAAGCACCACGGGTGCAATACGATCCTCTCCCTCAATAATTTTGGAGAACTGACTATCAAGTGACTTAGCGTAGTGAATGAATCCTGCATCAATATCGTCCGGGTGCGAGAAGTACTGAACGATTTGTTGCTTGGGGAAAACTTTCTGCACCGCCTCAATAAAACCGTCTTGATTAGGATCATCAGTTGCAACGAGTGTCTTCTTGCCTTCCTTCTTTATGAACACCACACGATATCGTCTGCCTACATTCTCGGGAATGGTGAGGATCTGATCCTTCTTTGGTTCGTTCTTCGCCAGATCAAAGTAGGGAAGTCCAAGAGTCTCAGCAATTGCCTGGCCAATAATTTCTTTGGTAACGACCTTTTCGTCAAGCAAATACTGGCTTATTGATGAACGGTGTTCGGACGCATAACTCTCCGCCTTTTTAATATCGCGTGCGGAAACATACTTGCCGGCAAGTAGGACTTTGGTGAGTGTTGCGTCATCAATGCGCATAGAAAATAGAGATGCACACAAAGCGCGAAGCGGACGTGCACGCCTGTATACAAAAATAATTGTAGCAGACACGTTATACAATTAAGGCGGACGTATAGAGGAGAACAGCCATGTCCGGCGGATACAGACACGTGTCCGACCAAGAGTTGGACACGGCAATCACCTACGTACGAGAAAAGTATGGAGTCACGCTAGATCGCGACATGCTTCGCACGGTCGCTAACGACGCTGGCGAACGCTACGTTCGCCGCGAACACTGGGACATCGCACGTTTCAGTGCGCTTGCCCTCAGACTGCGCGAGCGGGATAAGTCAGAAGCCCTCCGCTACGCTGCCTACAAAGCGGGTGTCGGAAAGATCGGTAGTGACCGAAGTGTTTTCGCCCGAAAGAGGCGAGCGCAGGCAAAAACAAACCCAACCACGCCCCAAGTGCTCGCAGCACTTGATCCTGGAACGGGACAATACTCTTTCGTCTTTAGTAAGACTGAGGGTGGGACGTAAGTTCCGCCCTCTTCTGTTGCTAAATAATACTTGATCTCTCCATAGAAATAGCAAAACCTCCGACATCATCGCTGTGCGGAGGCTCCCGTGACTAAATCGGGCTAAGTCCTATTGGTTCGGCGGAAACATGCCGCGGCGCTTTGCTTCCCAGATACTTCGCTCGATTTCCGCTTCAGAACGACCAAGGGCACGCATTGTCGCTCGTTCTCGCTCCTCGTTGAAGTAGAAGGTCTTCTTGGAGGAGACGAAGTGCCAATCAAGGCGCGCGGTGACCCAGCCAAGAAAGAATCCGAATCCAACCGAAATGAATGCGTAGTTGGATTCCGGACTCAGTCCTTCAAAGGGCATGGCGAAAGTGACCGCGAGAATGAGCCCTACGGCATAGAGGATACCGAGACGACGTGGCATCCCGATGAAACGAGGCTTACCGTTTACGCCGTGTCCGTACATCACACTGTTGGCCAACATGAGCTTGCCGCCCATATAGAGAACTGCACCGGCGCTGAGCCACCACATGTCGCCTCGCCCAACCCAGAAGGTAAGTGCGATGGTGAATGCAACGGCAAGCGCGAGCGGAGCGAATGTCCGTATAAGTTGTTGATACATCGCAGGTCCTTCCCTGTTGTGAGTTCTGTATATAAAGTAAAACAAAAATTGACTTGCGTCAAATCATGACCCACGTTAGTGAGAATTGGAATCAACTAGTACTGGAGCTCAGCAGTTGGCTCACGTTCGGACGGCTACTGAAGTCAGGTGGCTAGCCCAGCTGTTCTTGGATCTTCGCGATAAGGTCGGACGAATCCGTGTATTCGATCTGCTCTCCTTTTATAAATTTGAGCGCCGAAGTTGGAGTCGTCCCAGTCTTATTCAAGAAAAGGGTTCGTATGCCTGCTGCTTGGGCAAGACCAATTTCTATACCAGCGCCTGTAGAGGGATAAGAAACCTCAGCAATCATCAGGTCAGTATCTGGGATATGAGAGTTTGTCTCGATCTCTGAGTTCTCCTCATCATGAGGAAAGACAAGCGTATGGTCCTGAGCGACCGCTGACTGCTTAAGCGGCTCGTAGAGCTCTGTACGGTAGTCGTAGTTGCTTGCATGCGCGACAAGGATTTTCATTGAAATATCGTATCACGATTCCAACTGCACATTTGGTTAAGCCATACGAGTCCGTAAAACAAAGCTCAGAAAATCATGACCCCACGGGGAATCGAACCCCGATTTCCTGCGTGAAAGGCGGGCGTCCTAACCGTTAGACGATGGGGCCTTCGGGGCGAATAATAACACACTATATTTTATTGAACACCCATGAATACTTAGTACAATGTATTCATGAGTATAGATCCAACACTCAAACGTAAAGCTATTGAGCTCCGACTTCACGGGAAAAGCTATTCTGAAATACAACGGTCACTTGGTGTAGCTTCTAAAGGAACTCTCAGTACGTGGTTTAGAGGATTAGTGTTGCCACCAGCGACGCTCAAATTACTGGAGACGAATATAGAACTTGCTACAAAGCGAGGATTACTTGCATTTAACGCAGACCGCTCCGCACGCATCAAGCAAGAAAATAATGAGGCAAGAGATGAAGGAATTAGCCTCGTTGATACGCTATCTAAGAGGGAGCTCATGCTTGTAGGCGCGGCTTTGTACTGGGGAGAGGGGACGAAAAGTGCAGGTAAAAACCAGACACCTCGAATAGTCTTTACAAACTCGGATCCAGAGATGATCAAAGTGTTCCTGAGATTTGTGAGAGAAGCGCTTGCTATACCAGATGAAAAGATATCAGGTGAATTGCACCTCTATGAAGATATAGACCATGACCTTGCAAAGGAGTATTGGTCCGAGGTGACCTCAATCCCCGTGAACCGCTTCTGGTCAACAAACCTCGTAAGCAGGGCAAGTAAAGGTATACGACCTACAAACAGACTCCCTTATGGAACGCTAGCGATACGGATTCCAGGACGTACGCACTTCTATAAGATTCAGGGTCTGATAAAGGGTTTGTGCGAATAGAGGCGATCACTGGTTGAATAGGTATAAATAGTGCTAGGATTTCCACACTGGAAAGGTGGCTGAGTGGTCGAAAGCACCGGTTTCGAAAACCGGCGTGCCGTACGGTACCGTGGGTTCGAATCCCACCCTTTCCGCTTTCATTGTGTCTTTATGCATTAGGGCCTATAGTTCTCATATAGGTCGAAGTATTTGCCAGCCGTTAATTGGATGGCATTGTGTTTTTACGCAATGTCATTTGTCCCACTCATATGACTGATGACATGAACCCAGGTGCAGACGAAGTAGTAGCTCCTGAGGAGCCTGCTATGGACGCACCAGCTGAGGAAACTGTAGAGGAGGAAGCTCCTGCTGCAGAAGAGGACGCGGCTGCATAAGCCGACGAGCTGATTGAAAAAGCACCTGTCTTAGTACAGGTGTTTTTTCGTATACGGTATACTGAGGCATTCTTTCATGAAGTCCCAAAAGCCAAATGCCTGTGCTGATTGTGGTGAAGGGGCCATTCCCCACGAGCTAACCTATTGGACGCTCCTCATTGATGAAGTGATACGACCGATTGTCGCTCCCGGGCCCATTCTGCGATTCGTAAACAAATCATTCTCTGGAATTGAACGATTCGTTACACCCTTTATATACAAATTCCTTCTTGCTATTGGGGCTGCCAAAAAGCTTGAGGAACCAGACGAGCACACCATGTTGCTTGCACTCATGATCTGGAACGAAGCAAAAGCCCGAGGTATTGAGATGTGGGAGTTCAGACTCTTCAATTTGCCGAGGAATCTCTTCTTTGCAACATACCCGAGCGGTCGCTCCATAGCGTTTGAAGGTATACCCGAGCCCGTGAAGGGGAATCACCGTGCGTGGTGGATGGATAACAAAGCTATCCTCAAGCAGAAGTTTGCAAAGCTCGGACTTCCTATCGCAAGTGGTGGGTCTACATTCACCAAAGACGGAGCGCTCTCTATATATAGGAGACTTGTGCCGCCAGTGATTGTAAAACCATACGCAGGATCCGGATCGCGTCACACCGTACTTCATATTGATAACGAAGAAGAGTTGGTACGCGCTTTTAAAGTAGCAACACAGGTAGCTCCGTTTGCCGTTATTGAAGAGGAGTTAGTGGGGCCCGTGTACAGAGCCACTGTGGTTGATGGGAAGTTGTCTGCAACACTGCGCCGGGATCCGCCATCAGTCATTGGGGACGGTTCTTCAACAATCCGCGAACTCGTTCTAAAAGAGAACGAACACCCGAAACGTGGCGGACCTTATTTCTCAAAGATTCTTCTTGACGAGACGGCAGATCAAGAACTTGCCTGGCAAGACCTCACGACTGAATCAGTCCCTGAAAAGGGAAGACGAGTACTCCTCCATCAGAAAGTGAACTGGAGCGTTGGTGGTACCACCGCAGACGTCACAGGCGACGTGCATCCCGATAACGTCGTTCTCTTTGAAGAGACCGCTCGCGTGCTTAACACTCCTATTGTAGGGATTGATTTCATTATCTCTGACATTTCCCGCTCATGGCAGACGGAAGAGAGAGCCGGCATTCTGGAATGCAACTCCATGCCGTTCTTTGATAACCATCACCTTCCTTTTGAAGGAGAAGTGCGCAACGTCGCAGGGGACATCTGGGATATGGTGACGCCACGTTCCCGTACTTCATCCAGACTTTAGGTACGGTGCTGTAGTGTGCGTGAATGACTGGCAAACTTGGCATTATCTGGGAGAAGCTGGTGCATGACCTTACCCTCAATGAGCGCCCGCTCGTTCTTGTTGGTGGTGACAGCCATCAATTCACCGACGACTACGAGACCCTCTACGAGGAAGAAGAGCGTTTGAATACAGAGATATAGATACCATTTGCGATTTGTTCTCTAAAGGCATATGGTGTGCGTAAGGTGCTTTGCACCTTTTGATTTTCTTGGGGGCAACCGATGCATAAACGAGTTAAACGGCCCCTTGATAGGGCCGAACTACTGACCAGACTCATTCGCGCTCGACTCTCTAAGACGAGCGAGGAGTGGACGTGCCTACACGCCTACACGGAGACGTTCGTCATCGCGGGACCGTGTTGCACGCCGCAGACCAACCAACCTATCGTTGTTGAGTGGACTCGTTCGGAAACGGCCGAGATACTCAAGACGAGGGTCGTGGAGCTGC
>JAGOQE010000018.1 GCA_017991635.1 Minisyncoccota bacterium
TCTACATCGAAGCAGAGAACTCTCGCAAGATTGCTGAAGCCGCTGACGTACAGTCAGTAACCGTGCGCTCTCCAATGTCATGTGAGACTCGCTACGGTATCTGTGCAACGTGTTACGGTATGGACCTCACGACACAGACAGTTGTTGATCTGGGAGAGGCTGTCGGAACGATTGCCGCACAAGCTATCGGTGAGCCAGGAACTCAGCTTACGATGCGTACCTTCCACGCCGGAGGAACTGCGTCTGTGGGTGGAGACATTACTCAGGGTCTCCCTCGTGTTGAGGAGGTCTTTGAGAAGCGTTCTCCAAAGAATCCTGCAATCATCTCTAAGACTGACGGTATGATTACCGAAATCAAGGAGGAGGGTCGCGAGAAGGTTATCGTTGTTGCTCCTGAGGCAGGACAGGGTAAGAAGAATGGTGCTGCTATTGAGTACACTGTGAACTACCCTCGTATGTGTCTCGTGAAGGCAGGTGAAGCCGTTGCTAAGGGTCAATTCCTCACCGACGGTTCTGCTGATCTTGATGAATTGTTCGAGCACGCAGGACGCGCGATGGTACAGGAGTACATCATTGCTGAGACCTCTAAGATTTACGAGCTCCAGGGTGCGTCTGTGTCTCGTAAGCACCTTGAGGTGATTGTGAAGCAGATGTTCTCACGCTCGAAGATTACTGATGCGGGCGATTCTGACTACTCAGTTGGAGACGTTGTCGAGCATTGGGAATTTGAGAAGGCAGTAAAAGAACTTGATGACGAGAACAAGATTGTGCCAAAGGCACGCGAAATGGTTCTTGGTATCAAGGAGTCTGCGCTCTCACGTCGCTCATTCCTTTCAGCTGCATCATTTGAGCAGACTACTAAGATTCTCATCAATGCATCATTGAAGGGAAGTGTAGACACGCTTCGTGGTCTTAAGGAGAACGTTATCCTCGGACGCTTGATTCCAGCCGGAACAGGATTCGCAGGCTCAAAGAAGCAGGCAGAAATCCGCAAGCTTCAGGATGTACGTGAAGTGGGACGACTCGCAAGGGAGGCTGAACGAGAGGCGGAAGCATTAGAAACCGTCCAAGCTGCAGTCCAATAGCAAGCAGAATAAAATCTTCATCTGCGTTGTTGCGGGTCCCGATTCGTCGCTGCGTCGTACTAAAAGTACGCCTCCGCTTCTCATCTCCCCGCGCCTCGCATCTGAATGATTTTCTTCAGCTCGCGAAGACAGAAGAGCAAAACCCCGCGCCTTTAGGCGCGGGGTTTTGCGTATGATTGAAAAGAGTTTGTGACCGTATGCCTTTGACTAAACTGGTCATTTTGCTGATGCCAACTTAATCGCTATGAATGAGCATGGTATCTTTGACTCATGAAAAAGAAACTTTTACTTGTAGTGCCTGTTGGGATACTAATTATCCTCGTAGGGGGAATAGGCTATATCTTCGTGCATCGCAGCGCGCAGGATAGTGTGTCGTTAAAGCAACCCTCTGTTGTTTCAGAAGATGAAACAGAGAATATGAAGCAGTGTGAGAAATATACCGACACAGATAGAGTCGTCCAATATTTGAAAACTTCAGGCGTAAAAGTTCCTGTAATGTTGCCCACAAGCCTCCCTCGTGATTTTGTAACAGCCTCGTGGTCTCCGACAGGTGGATCGTTGTACCTTGATTCTAGTGTAAGTGACGATGGTGGATATTCGATAGTTTTGTCTTTCGATTATGGTGGTGATACTGACTGTTCGTGGTCTCAGGCCAATCATGGTGGCAGGTTCGTGGCCTATCCTATTAAGCCTGGAGAGATTAATCGTGTTTTGAAGGGTAGCGAAGAAGTATCTCTAAGTAATGGAATTACAGGGTACCTGTATGAGACGGGGCGTTCTGACGTGACTGTGGAGTGGAGGCATGAAGGGACCTTTTATATGATTGCCGACCTGCCTCTAAGCTCCGAGGAGGCTATCGAAATGGCAAATTCAGCAATTGCAAACGTTAAATAGTGATAATTGGAGCAGGGCACGCAAAACCCCGCGCCTAAAGGCGCGGGGTTTTGCGTGTAAGAAAAGGGGACTTACCCCGTCTTATAGAGTATGGCTGTTCGTTGGTACGGCGCTCTCTCGAGGGGCCACGAACCGGCCAGTCTATACACGTGCTTCGTAACATCGCACTAGGAGCATAGTCTAGATATAAAAGACGACTAGTTGATGACGGAGAGAACCGATAGATATTTTGTCTTTACAAGGCCTACACAAGCACTCACCATCGGTGGGTGCTTGTGCGTTATCTACATAAAGGGAAATAAAAAAAGCCACCCTATTGCCGGGGTGGCGCGGCTGTCGCGAGTGCGACGAAGGTTCAGCAGATCGAGCGATCGAAGATCTGTTTGGCGAGTCGTTCCCGCATGCCGTGGACGATATCACGGGCGAGCGATGCGGAGTGCGCGAACTCGTCCGTGGGCATCACGTAGCCCTCGTCGGTCTCCTCGTTCGTAAACGGAACGGTCAGGACGAGCGTCGTCGTCTTGCCGTCCTTGTTCTTGAAGACGACGAGCTCGCCGTCTTCACCCACGACGAGGTTCGCACGACCTTCGGCGTCGGTGATGACTTCGGTTTTCGAACCGTCCTTGCGGAGCAGGGAAACCTTCGCCGGCACCTGGAAGTGAAGTTCGAAGGTCGTCTCCGACAGGTCGGCGCGCCCGATGAGGACGGCGCTGACTTCTTCGGGGGAAGCGAAAATTCCGAGCGATTGCCCGGAGGCGATGACATCAATCTGCATGTGGGAACCTTGTTTTCTGGTGGCACAACTGCCAGTCCATATATAGTATAGCACAAATATGGAAATAATCAACGAGAGCTCTGAGCGATTGACCCTATGATTTTTGTACTGCATAGTGCACACAGAACAGCTTGAAGGAGAGAGAATTGAACAAACCCCCGCACTTTAACGACGTCACCAGACGTGCTTTCGAGACTGCAAGAGCAATCTTGAGAAAGCGTTTTGAAGATGTTCCATTGCATAAGCGTATGCCGTATCACTCGAACGGGCACACGCTTGGCGTGGTAACTCGCGCGATGAAAATTGCCGACGTGCTTCGTCTTCCCGAGCGTGAGCGCACGCTCGTCTTTGTTGCCTCGGTATTTCATGACACGGTGCAAGAATTTGAAGTGCGCGAACACGAGGATGGTTACACTACTCGGGTGCGTTTCTCAGGTATGAATGAGCTCATGAGTGCCATGGACGCAGTTTCCTTTATGCAGAATGATCCGTACGCCTTCGATGCCTATGAGGAAGCAGTGGTCAGTCACGCTATCATCGGCACAACTGCCTTTTGGAGTGATTACGATTCCACAGTAATTCAACCGCTTGTGAACGAGAAGAGCACCATCGTTTCTCGTGTCCTTGCCCTTGCTGACCTCGGTGAAGCAGGAATGGATGCTGAGTCGTTTGTTGCTTCGGGCTACTCGCTCTTTGCAGAAGAGTATATTGGCATCGTCGAGCAAGCTTTGGGCGCGCAACATGCCTTTGATATCCCCCTGTCAAAGAGCAATCTTTACAGAGACCTGCTTATCATCTGGCTTTCCAGGCAACCCGCCTTTGCCAAGGGGAGAAAGGTACTGCTCTCCAAAGAATTGGCTGGTCTCGGGGCTGCTCGCTGGGCTATTAAGCGACAACTCTTTAACCAGTTCGATGCTTCAATTGAAGGCGCACAAAAAGTGCTTGAAGATGCGCGCAAACAGGACTTCAAGACCCTGATGCGTCGTCTTCACCCGGATGCGTTTCCGGGGATGGAAAAATAAGGATAGAGCCGGCATGTCACCTTGGGGTGACATGCCGGCTAGTCTTTTATAGGGCTTCTGCAGAAAATCTCTGAAAGCGGTACACTGTGAGTAATGGCGACCGATACCGTACAGGCAGTCAAAGATAAGCTCACCATTACGGAGGTGGTCGCCCCCTATATTAAGCTCGTGAAGGCGGGGCGCTATATGAAAGGACTCTCACCCTTCACCAAGGAGAAGACGCCGTCATTTTTTGTAAACCCGGAGCGGGGAAGTTACTACTGTTTCTCAACGACTCAAGGCGGAGACATGTTCACCTTCATTGAGAAGATGGAGGGTGTGGATTTTAAGGGTGCACTCAAAATCTTAGCCGAGAAGGCAGGCGTTCCTCTCGTGTATGAGAAAGGTGAGGGAAGTGGTAACAACGATGCGCGTGAGCGCTTGCGCGAGGCGATGTCTCGCGCCGAGGCATTTTATGTAAGTCAGTTTGTTGTAGGGAGTGAAGCACACACATATGCACTTGGACGCGGACTCACGCCTGAGTCACTCTCTACTTGGCGCATTGGTTTTGCGCCTTCAGGCTGGCGTACCTTGCTTGAGCATTTGACGGAGCAGGGCTTTACGACCGATGAGCTCATTCGTGCAGGGCTTATAAAGGAAGCAGACGAGAAGAAGGGAACGTACTACGACCGCTTCCGTAATCGCCTCATGTTCCCGATTAAGGACACTGCAGGGCGCACCGTTGCTTTCACGGGGCGCGCGATGGATCCAACTGATCAGGCAAAGTATTTGAATAGCCCTGAGACCGATTTGTACAAAAAGTCAGAAATACTCTTTGGTATGCATCTTGCAAAAGACGCCATTCGCACACGAGGCTTCGCTTTGCTTGTGGAGGGTCAGTTTGATTTGACTCTGGCGCATCAGTCAGGATTTGAGAACACGATAGCGCTTTCAGGAACTGCACTATCTGAAAAGCATATTGCGCTTATCAAGCGCTATGCCGATAACCTCATGCTCGCCCTTGATGCCGATAGGGCAGGGCTCGCAGCAAGCGCAAAAAACGCAACCGCAGCCTTGGCCGACGGAATGAAGGTAAAGGCGGTAAAGCTTCCGCAGGGCAAGGATCCTGCCGACTGCATTTCTGAAGACCCTAAGGAGTTTGTGAAAATGGTAAAGGACGCCGACTCTATTATTGAGTTTTTCCTCTCAGTACTTGCGACAGAAACATCCTCATCTCATGACCTTGTCCTTCGTGTGGAGGAGACCGTTCTTCCTCTCGTGCGCGTTATTCCAAGCCCGCTTGAGCGTGAGCACTTTATTGGTATTGTTGCGCGTGGTCTAGGGATGAGTGTGGACGCTGTCAGGCAAACCATGAAGCGCGTTGCCTTGCCTGAGAACAGAAATCAGGAAGTTCATGTGAGGGTGGATACTGTAATGCAAGAGACTAAGGTACGGCGTACACCTAGAGAGATTCGTGAAGAATCACTCCTTGCTCTTCGAGAGAATCATCAGGGGACTGACCTTGCTAAACTCATAGAAAATGAGTACAGTAGAATTACTGGAGTCGCCGCATCGGACACATCTATTTCCGAGCGCGCCCTTATTGAGGCTGAACTTTCCTACGGGGAATCGCCTACTGAAGAGGACATACAAGATCTCATCCGCTCCTTTGAGCGTGCGGTCTTAGAGCAAGAGCTACGAGA
>JAGOQE010000009.1 GCA_017991635.1 Minisyncoccota bacterium
AAGCTATATGTCGCAGATGCTGCTACTGGGAGGGTGTACCAACACTCACTCGGTACTGGATGGGACTTGGCAACTGCAAGTTCTGACGGCGTGTCTTTTTCAATTAGCAGTTACGAATCTGGCGTGTGGGGACTTACATTCAAAACTGATGGAACGGAAATGTATACCGTTGGCGATTCTGGTCGTGTAAAGCAATACACGCTATCGATGCCGTGGAGTGTAACTTCAGCAAGCTATACCGGCACATCAGGTTCGCTCACTTCACAAGACTCCTCTCCTTCAGATGTTGAGTTCAGTTCATCAGGGGATAAAATGTACATGCTCGGTTTCTCAAATGATCGTGTGTATCAGTACACTCTTTCGGACACTACAAATCCAACCGTCTCAAGTCTCTCGCCAACAGATGGTGCGACAACGGTCTCCACTACTGCCAATCTTGTTATCACCTTTACTGAAGCTGTTGATGTTGAGACGGGAAATATCGTCATCTACAAAGCATCGGATAATTCGATAGTGGAGACTATAGACGTTACGTCAGGTCTCGTGACAGGTACTGGCACAAATACCATAACCATTAATCCAAGTACAACACTTGCCGAATCTACGGGCTACTACGTACAAATTGCTACTACGGCTTTTGATGACGTGGCGGGTAATAGCTACGCCGGTATTACCAATACCACTTCTTGGAATTTCACTACAGCAGATACTACAAATCCAACAGTCTTGTCCTTCTCTCCCGCTGACAACTCAACGGGTGTGTCGGCAGCATCTAGTTTTGTTATTACGTTCAGCGAGGCGGTGGATGTGGAGACGGGTAACATTACCATCTACAGATCCCTTGATAATTCTCAGCTCCGTATTATTGATGTCACTACTGGATTTGTAACTGGAACAGGAACAAATGTTATAACTGTTACGTCAAATAACCTCAGTGAGTCCGTTTCGTACTACGTGCAAATTGATGCAAGCGCATTCGATGATACTGCGGGCAATAGCTACGCCGGTATTAGTGACACCACATCTTGGAACTTCGATACAATATCAACTGGTGGCACTCCATACGTAATAGAGAAGCCACCTACTCCAACGTTGCAAGTTGAATCAAGGGGAATGTACGAAGGCCTTATTTCGGTTTCGTATAATTCTGGTCGTGTAGAAACATCAGCCGTAGGGTATGAGTACTGGACTGACGACTCCTCACGAGAACGTGTTGTGGTAGCGAATAATCCGCAAGGGTTCAGACAGGTAGTAAAAGGACTTTCTTGTGATACAGAATATTCAGTAAGAGTGTTTGCTGAGAATAGTACTGGTGCCACATACTCTTCAACAAAGAAATTTACTACAAGTGATTGTCCACCAGAGGCTTCAAATGTTTCAGGCGTTGAGGATACTGATGTGTCTACCGACAGTGTGAACGACGCCGTAAGTAGTAACGAAGAGTCTGTCGTGACTGCTATTTCAGTACGGGACCTCTCGCTTGGTATGCAGGGCGAAGATGTTAAGACTCTTCAAGAGATTTTGATTTCAAAAACTGAAGTTCAGGCGGAGAACCTGAAGCGAGTGGGTGCAACAGGTTTCTTTGGTCGATATACCGAAGATGCTCTTCGAGCTTTTCAGTCACTACATAGTATTGTCCCTCAATCTGGATACTTTGGACCCATCACTCGCACAAAAATGAAGGAGCTCAATACGGAAAAACTTTGGTGGTAAGTGGCCATTGTGTGGTGTGTGCTAGAGTGCTGATATGTCTAGGAAAGTACTCCTCATCCTCTCAATCCCTTTGGTGCTCGGTCTCCTTGTCGGTTTATTTTTAGTGTTTACGGGTTCAAAGAGTGCACCACTGAGTGTGCAGTCAATAGAAAATTTATTCGGACTTGACGAGTCAGTTATTCAAAAATCACTTAGCACTACTTCCTCATTTGAGCTTTCTTTTTTGGAACGCACAGAACCTAAGGCGTTAGTGGTGTTTGAAGGAAGGGACGCGGCAACGAAAATTACTGCAAGTGGTGCAACTTCTGGAAATGCAGAATCTGATACCCGATGCTCACTTGAGAATCAACGTATCGCTTACTACACTGTTGCAGCGGGGGTTATCCTCAATGATGCGAAACTTCTTGATACTGGTCTTAAGGCGTATGAGTGGGGATATGGTAAGCAGGCGTCAGACGGTTCGTTTCCGTGTGAGCGGAAAGGAGACAGTAAGCCCGTTAAATATGAACATATCCACCCGCTCTCATTTTTTGTCGAATCATCCGCACGGAGCGTTCTATTGATTAGAGAATCTAATGTTGACGAGTCGTTTAAGAGGCGTGCTGAGGCGCTCGTACCAAAAATTTATTTTGCAGGGAAGGCATTTAATAATCCAAAGAATTTGGATGATTTTTTCACTAATGGGAAAGACACTAATATGCTTACCACAGCGGCGCTCGCCATACATCAAGCAGGAGTGCTTGGAAATGATGCGGAGCTTCAGTCTGTGGCGAAAGGGCTTTTTGAAAGAATTCTTGCACGACAAATGATTGACGGCACCTTTCCTGAAAAGAAGGGATTTGACTCTAGTTATCAGACCGTCTCACTTGAATACCTCATTCGTTACGCGAGCATGCTTCCCGAAGGGGATTGGAAAAACACCGTGTCAAAGGGAATTGCTAAGGGTGTTGAAAAGGAACTTACTGTAATTCGTGCAGACGGAACCATTGATACTTCAAGTAATACTCGTACCGGTGCGTGCGGTCTTTCTGTGCCGGGTGCTGTACCTAAGGGCAAGAGTTACGATATTATCCCGCTTCGTCTCTACTACTACGGACATTTGAGCGGGCAGTACGACACATATGCCCCAATAGCAGCTAAGGTGCAATTCGTCGGGCAGGGGTTTGATCATAAAGAGGACTGTAAGGAAGACGAGGAGTCTCCAAACTAATTGTCCAGGCTCAAAATATTCTGTCAGGGTATACTAGTAGACTATGTCAACGGTTTCCAAAGGCAGTAAGGTTTTGCCAATACTTTTTTTCACACTACTTCTCGATACGATAAGTATAGGTATTCTCATACCTGTACTTCCTGCAATTTTTACTAACCCAGAATCTTCATCGTTTATTTTGGGTGGATACTCGGTGGGTGCTCAATATATTATTGCAGGTGCTATTACTGCGGTTTTTGGACTTATGCAATTTCTCGCCGCACCACTTCTTGGTGAGCTTTCGGATATATATGGAAGGAAGAAACTCCTTACACTTGGCGTTGGATTGCTCGCTCTATCAAATCTCGTATTTGGATTTGGTGTTGAGGTAGCATCACTCACCCTTTTATTTGTGAGTCGTATTGTTGCAGGACTTGCTGGAGCAAACTTCAGCATCGCTCAAGCAAGTATTGCTGACGTGAGTAAACCTGAGGAGCGTGCAAAGAATTTTGGATTGATTGGGGGTGCGTTTGGGCTAGGTTTTATTTTCGGTCCACTTCTCGGTGGCTGGATTTCTCATGCCTTTGGTAATCCGGCATTTCCATTTTGGTTTGCAGGACTGCTTGGACTCGTGAATCTTGTTTTCATTTCCCTTTTCTTGCCAGAGACGAGGACAGTAGAGAAGCGCGTGCGAGCAACATTTGATATTTGGAAAGGGTTCAAGAATATTGCGACAGCGGCAAAGGATAAGGATGCGTCACCAGTGTATCTCACTAGTTTTCTGTACATGTCAGGATTCTCATTCTTCACAAGCTTTATTAGTATTCTTTTGGCGATTCAATACAACTTCACTGAGTCAGCCATTGGTACATTCTTCGGTGTTCTTGGCGCAGTAATAACTGTTACTCAATTCTTTATTCTTGGGCGCCTTACTAAAATATATAAAGAACGACAAATTTTGTTGGTGGGAATTCCGATTGTGGCGACCTGCGTCCTGTTATATCCGTTTGTCGGAGGTGCCCCTTGGGTGTACATACTCATTCCGCTCATGGCCATTCCGCAAGGTCTGGCTTTTGCAAACATTAGCTCGCTAGTGAGTAAGAGTGTATCTCCAGATAAGCAGGGCGCAGCGCTTGGTATTAATGGGTCATTGATGGCACTTGCTCAAGGCACCGTTCCCTTACTTGCTGGTATTGGTTCGGGAATCGTCGGACTCAGACTGCCGTTCATCGCAGGCTCACTCTTGATGGTGGTTGCGTGGACCGTATTAAAAACATCAAAGCGTAAGGTTGCCTAGTTGCGGGCATGACAATGGGCCATGTCTCTCTTTGGAGACATGGCCCGTATCGTTACACGTTCGCTCGCGCGCGACACATCACATCTAGGTCGATGCCTTTAGGACTACGATAAATGTAGAAAGGAGCATTGTTGTCGAGAGCACCTTCATGAAGAACTAGGTGCTGAATTTGATATCCAGGCGTGCACAAGGACACGGCAATCTCTGCGTATGTCCTTAGATTATTAGAGTCACCCTCAAGAGCTCTGACGGTTCTGCTTCGTCCAATAAAATCCCACGTTGACTCAACCCACAGCGTCCATCCAGAAGAAAGTTTCCGATAGAGCTCATCGCCATGAATGGATTTGACCTGGACACGACCATCATCACTGCTCCATGATGGTGAGACTGCCCAGAGCCAGGGAAACTCAATCAGCAGTCGCTCCATAGGTGAGTGAGCGTGTTTCTTGAATAGCATGTCAGTACTCCTGAAGCATCCGCTTCGCTTAGGGTCCATCCGGACCGGAGGTGGAACGGTACTATTACCGAACCAATAGCATAAGAGCACGCATGCATCAGGCTGTCAATTTTTCAAAAAAGCATGTATGGTGAGTAGATATGAAGAAGTATCAATACGATGTCATTGTTGTTGGAGGTGGAGCATCAGGCATGATGGCTGCTGGAACTGCAGCTAAACGCGGTAAACGCGTCTTGCTTTTAGAGCGCAATCTACGACTTGGTGAGAAACTCCGTATTTCTGGTGGAGGGAGATGCAATATCACCAATGCAGAACGTGATCAGAAAAAGCTTCTTGCGCATTTTGGAGACGCTGAACAGTTTCTCTATTCTTCTTTTGCGCAGTTTGGCGTCGATGATACATTTTCATTTTTTGAATCTCGTGGGTTACCGCTTGACGTAGAGGCAAACAATCGTACATTTCCGCACACACGACGTGCAGTGGATGTGGTGACTGCTCTAGAAGAGTACATGAGCGCCTATGGTGTTGATGTCTTGAAGGGTGTAGGAGTAACAGCGGTCAATTATGCGGGAGACCATATTACGGGCGTCGTGTGCGCCGGGGTCACGTACACAGCTGAGTCGTATATTCTTTCCGTCGGAGGTGTCTCACATCCTGAGACAGGGTCTAATGGTATTGGATTCACCTGGCTTCGAGAATTAGGTCATACGGTTGAGGAGCCAACACCGACCATCGTGCCGCTCAAGGTGCGCGAGAAATGGGTACGGGATCTTTCGGGGATTACTGCACCAGATGCAAGAGTAACCTTTTACTTAGACGGGACCAAGAAGTTTTTTAAACGAGGATCAATTTTATTTACTCACTTTGGGCTATCTGGGCCAACCATACTTAATCTCGCCGGTTCTGTCGGTGACTTACTCTACGAAGGCGAGGTTACGGCGCGTATTGATTTATTCCCAGATATGGATTTGGGTATTCTAGACAGACATATTGCCACGGTATTTGATAGTCATAAGAATAAGCTTTTACGAAATGTTTTTAGGGAGATTGTAGCTCCAGGTATGGCTGACCCGCTTCTTGCCATGCTTCCTCAGATTAATCCTGAAACAAAAGTACATAGTGTACGCAAAGAAGAACGACGCGCTCTTGCGACTTTGTGTAAGGAGCTCACCCTTACCGTTACAGGACTTATGGGATTTGAACGGGCAGTGGTGGCTGATGGGGGAGTGCTCCTATCTGAAGTGGACACACGATCTATGCGTTCAAAAAAGTACGAAAATCTTTTTTTAACAGGAGACCTGCTTCATATTACAAGACCCTCGGGAGGCTATTCGCTCCAGCTCTGTTGGACAACCGGATACGTCGCAGGAACCCACGTGTAGTGCGTGTTAGGCTCTAGGCATGAAGGAAACTTTCGCTATTGTCGCGGCTCTGCTCGCCATTGTCGGAAACGTTCCTTATGTGATTGACGTACTAAAAGGTCGAGTCAAACCCCATGCTTACACCTGGTTTGTGTGGTCCTTGGTTTCTTTGATTGTATTCTTTGGCCAGGTACAGGCTGGCGCAGGTATAGGAGCTCTCCCAACGTTCGCGTCTGAAGTATTTACGCTCATTATTTTTGTACTTTCATTGAAGTTTGGTTTCAAGGGTGCCTCAAGGACGGATTTATATTTTCTTATAGCAGCGCTCCTTTCCTTTATCCCGTGGCTTTTGACTAAAGACCCGACACTTTCCGTAATTATGGCCGTAGGTATCGATTTCATTGCCTTCATGCCTACACTTAGAAAAACGTGGAAACACCCTGAGACAGAAACACCAATTCTATATGGCTCCAATGTGCTTCGTCACATATTGGCGCTCTTTTCTCTTCAGGCATACAACATAGCAACGACACTGCACTCAATTTCTATGATTACTCTTAACACGCTTATGACGGTATTTATTCTGCGAAAGGTACGTAGGGAAAGGAGGTAGGTCAGTGCTGTGCTACAATTTTTATATGCTTGAAGGAATTATTGGGCCACTCGAACTTGAGTTTATCGGGGGAATGATTCTTGCTCTTGCCATTGGATACGCTATTGGTGCTGAGCGAGAATCTCGTGGAAAGGATGCGGGCATTAGCACGCACGTCATGGTTATTGCAGGTTCAATGCTCTTTACCTTGCTCTCTTTAGTCGTTGATCCAGAATCAAAGACTAGAATTGCAGCTCAGATAGTTTCTGGAATTGGCTTTTTGGGTGCTGGTTTGATTCTAAAAGATGGTGCAAGTGTGAGAAATCTAACGACTGCAGCAAGTCTGTGGTTTGCAGGAGCAATTGGTATGGCAATCGGTTTTGGTTTTTACATTATTGCTGCAATTGCAGGAATTGCCTCATTACTCATACCGCGCATACCTCATTCGCGCTCATTTAAACAAGCAAAAGAACATGCAGACTGAAGAAAGCACAGGCGGACTTTTACTGCTCCTTTTGGTCATGGTAGGAGCATACCTTTCGTTTTTTGGATTCGATGTAAACAGAGCTACTGAGTACACGCTTCAGAATGCTGGTGAGCTTCTTGTCGCTTTAGCCGGTAATACATAACAAATATGCACGCACTCGTACTTTTGGCCGTCTCACTCTTTATATATATGACGGGCGCTTTCGTGGTGTCGCTTATTCGAAAGGATAACGGCACTGCAGATATTGCCTATGGTGGCGGTTTTGCTCTTTTAGCATGGCTTTCCTACGCTATAGGTGAGGGTACGATTATATCGTTGCTGTTTTCAATTCTTGCAAGTGTGTGGGCACTCAGACTTTCATTACGTATATATTTTCGTGGACGAGGAAGGCCTGAAGACTTTCGCTATAAGGCGTGGAGAGATGAGTGGGGTAAGAGCTTTGTCCTTCGAAGTTTCTTGCAAGTGTATCTACTACAAGGGCTCGTAATCTTCATCGTCTCCCTTCCTCTTATGGTAACTGCGCTATATGTTGAAGTCGGCGCTTTTTTACCGTTGGTTGTTCTCGGGATTATGCTGTGGGTCATCGGATTTCTTTTTGAAACAATTGGAGATGCGCAGTTAGACCAGTTCATTAAGGACGTGACAAATAAAGGGAAACTCATGACTACGGGTCTGTGGAGATATACGCGACACCCAAATTATTTTGGCGAATCTCTTATGTGGATTGCTCTTGGAGGGACAGCAGCACTGCTTCTTGCGTTTGAAGGGTACGTCTTACTTTCGGCGCTCGTACTTGCAAGCCCTATACTGATTACGTTTCTCCTGCTTAAGGTTTCAGGAGTGCCCATGCTTGAAGCTAAGATGAAACAACATCCTGACTGGAATGAATATGCGAGCAAAACAAGCGTATTTGTTCCGTGGCTACCTAAAGGGTAAGGTGACTGCATGAATTCTGCACTCGAGAAAAGAAGTCGAGTACTTTTGGAACGTGTTCCCGGGAACGGTCCTGTGCTCTATCTCATGGACCGTGATGTACGAGTGACTGATAATCACGCACTTGCTCTTGCTTCAAAGAAGGCGCATGAGCGAAAGGTGCCCTTACTGGTGCTGTACTACCTCATCCCAGGGTTTCTAGGTGGCACCTATAGACAGCACGTTTTCAAAATTCAAGGACTACAAGCGGTTGAAAAGGAATTACAAAAGCACGGAATTCCTTTTTTCTTAATCTCCGGAAATTCAGCGGAAGGTATTACGTCATTTGTAGCGCGCCATCAAATTGGTGAAGTCATTACTGACTTTTCACCGCTCAAAATTCAGCAAGAGGTAAAGCGATCCTTGGTTAGCACTCTTTCAATTCCACTACTAGAAGTAGATACCCACAACATGGTTCCTGCTTGGGTGGTAAGTCAAAAAGCTGAGGTGGGGGCGCGTACGCTCCGTCCTAAGTTGTATAAGCTCTTGCATGAATTTCCGCACACAACAATCTCTCTTAAATCATTCACGCATGACTACCTTAGAGAAGAGATAGACTGGGAAGCGTTACTTAATGATAGAGGCATTGATTCGTCAGTCTCGAGAAGTTCACTGTCTGGAGGGGAACAGGAAGGACAGTTGGTTCTTGATTCATTTGTCCGGGAGCATTTGAGTACCTATGCGCTCAAGAGGAATGATGCTCTTGCCGGTAGTGTGTCGAGACTTTCGCCGTATCTTCATTACGGTATGGTGTCTATCTATCAAGTGGTGCGTGCCATAGAAGAGTATACAGAAACACCGCTCCTTAAACTTCTTGATGCTCGAAAGAATCTTGCAGGGAATAAAGACAAGAAGCATATGCCCACTCTGAAAGAGAGCGCGGGAGCATTTCTAGAAGAAATTATTGTACGAAAGGAACTCTCTGATAACTTCTGTTTATATAACCCAGACACATACGATACTCCTGATTGTTTTCCTGTTTGGGCGCAGACTTCTCTTAAGGAGCACGAAAGAGACGAGAGAAATTATCTTTATACCCGAGATGAATTTGAGAACGCGATGACCCATGACGACTTGTGGAATGCTGCACAGCGTGAAATGACAACTACAGGCACCATGCACGGCTATATGCGTATGTACTGGGCAAAGAAGATTCTAGAGTGGACGCCAAACGCGAAGACTGCTCAAGCAGTTGCTATATACCTCAATGACAAGTACGAACTCGATGGCAGGGATCCAAATGGATATGCCGGTATCGCTTGGTCAGTCGGTGGAGTTCACGACCGTCCGTGGTTCACCAGGCCTATTTTTGGTGTTATCCGCTATATGGCTCGTTCAGGGTGTGAGTCCAAATTCGACGTAGATGCCTATATTAGAAGGTTTAGTAAGGAAACGTTGCCTCTCTAGCGCACTATCCACCAGTTGCACGCACTATCCAAGGTGTACACTTATAGGGTACTAGCTTTAAGAATCCTATGAAGAATCTACTCAAATGTGTGTGTGGTGAGCGTATGCAAGATGTTGCGCCTTTTGCGCTTAGACTTGCTACCGGTGCTATTTTCATTGCTCATGGTTATATGAAATGGGTTGGTGGCGTTGACGCCACTGCAGGTTTCTTGAGTATGCTCGGTTTTCCGATGCCTGCCGTCTTCGCAGTTCTCTTGATTGTGGCTGAACTTGGAGGAGGTATCTTGCTCCTCTTTGGTGCATTTACTCACTGGGTGGCGAAGATTCTCGTTTTTGTGTCTGCGGTTGCGTTACTCACCGTACATGCAGGCAACGGCTTCTTTGTCAGTCAGCAGGGATTTGAGTTCATTCTCCTTATTTTGACCGCATGTTTGTCCCTCATGATTACGGGGGCTGGACGTTGGTCAGTGGATTGGGCCCTCAAACACCGAGGAGCATAATCTTTTTTTGAAAAACACGCGCACTATTGGTGCGCGTGTTTTTCCTTTTGCAGCATTACTCGTATTCCTCGTGTGTAGAGCAGTGTGCCAGTCACCAGTACGAATGGGAAAAGAAGCAGAGCGAGATGAGCAAGCCACCAGGTGTACACTCCAAGGGAAAGAAGTATGAGTAGAACTAAGAAGGGTAGAGAGCAGGCGAGGTGGGTAAAAAATAACTGAGTACGCGGCAGTCTAAAGCCAACTCTAATACGGAGTTGAATAAGTAACGTGTCGAGCACGATACAGAGAAGTGCGAGTCTATACCAAAGTATTTCATGTGACGCAGAGAACCAGGCGGCTGTAAAGAGACATGCTCCTGCACTAAGCACTGCGAGTGGCATGAGTGCTGTTGTAATCCAGTATATATTTCGCTTCATTACTCTCAGTATATCGTCCGTTTGACGAATTGGGTGGTAGCGCCTAGACTCAGAAACAGACATACACCTGTTCACAAGGAGATGTGGCGATGCCAACGCTCGATGGCTTCCTGCTCGCAAAGTTTCTTGCTTTCGGACTCTTTCTTCACGGCGGGTACCGTCTGTGGGTAAGTGTCCGTTTCGGTAAGCATCTTCGCAATAATCGTGAAGGAAAGCGTATTTTTCTGCTTGACTCTCACACCAGTAATCGTTACTGCTATCTGGCAAACGTCGCCATCGCAGCAACACTTATTGTCATGATGCGAGAAACGAGCGACGCACCGCGCGCAGGAGCACTGTTTCTCGTGCATAGTTGCTTCCTGTTCGTATGGTCTGCTTCTCTCGTTGGAGCGTACATCGGAAACGGTATTCGTTGGCCTGGTATTCACAAATACTTTGGGTATACGCATGTCATTTCCTATGCGCTCATTCTTGTCACTGGCTCCATCATGTTGTGGCGCCTGTGAATTTCGGGACCCCGTCGCGCATTTCGCGCTACGGGGTCCTCGTTCGTTGTATACTACCAGTATGACTAAACGCTCATTTATATGGTTGATTGTGTTTCTAGCGTTGCCATTTGTTGTCGGAGCCATTGGTTCATTTGCTACCATGCCGTCAATTCCGACGTGGTACCAAGGACTTACCAAGCCTCCAATTAATCCGCCCAATTGGATATTTGGGCCTGTATGGACCATGCTCTATTTGTTTATGGGATATGCTTCATACCGCATCTTTAAGAAGGAAGTGCGTTCCCCTAAATTAAAGAAAGAGGCACTGACCGTGTACGCAGTGCATCTGCTTTTGAATGGTCTTTGGTCCGTAGCTTTCTTTGGTTTGCAGAGTCCACTCTACGGTCTCTTAGTCATCATTCCGCTCCTACTCCTTGTTATGTGGGCCATGTTCTTGTTTAGACGTCTTGATACTATTGCGGGAGTACTCTTCATTCCGTATGTGTTGTGGGTATCGTTTGCAACCTATTTAAACGTGACCATTTTTGTCCTGAACTAGTATGTGGATGGTTTTTGCAGCGGGTTCAGCAGTTACTGCAGCTCTTGTAGCGATTTTCGGGAAGATTGGCCTTAAGGAAGTTGATCCGACCTTGGCGACCATTATCCGTTCTATAGGGATGGCAATTTTTCTTGTTCTTGTGGGTGTGTTATTTAGAAAGTTCAACGGCTTCACTCTTGAGAGTCTCTCGGGGAAGGCGTGGCTTTTCGTGGCACTTTCTGCCGTCGCTGGCGCGCTCTCGTGGCTTCTGTACTTTGTCGCGCTTAAAACTGGTCCTGCAAGCGCGGTCGCTGTTATCGACAAGTTCAGTGTGGTGTTCGTCATTGTGTTTGCGGCTCTATTTCTCGGTGAATCTCTAACCGTGCGTAGCGTGCTTGGGATTATACTTACTGTAGTAGGTTCGCTCCTTATTATCTTTAACAAATAACATTATATGAAAGGCTTTGTTGAAAATATTGAAGCAGTCACTCTCGCTAATGAAAACTTTAGAACGGTCCTATATACTGACGACCGACTTCAACTTGTCGTTATGCATCTACAGCCTCGTGAGGACATTGGTGAGGAAGTGCACACGCTTGATCAGTTTCTCCGTATTGAGTCGGGAAAGGGTTCGGTCATTCTTGATGGAGAAGAGAGACAGATTGAAAGCGGGACGGCAATTGTTATTCCTGCAGGAGTTCGCCATAACGTTACTAATACTGAGGACAATCAGCCTCTTAAACTTTACAGTATCTACACACCTCCACAGCATATGGAAGGAACGGTGCATCGCACTAAGGCCGAGGCCGAGGCAAGCGAAGAACACTACACTGGACAGGTCTAATGATTGAAAAACACTGCTCGAAAGGGCAGTGTTTTTCAATTTACTCGTATCGCTTTAAGACTTCCTTACCAGGCCATCGGTAGTAGAGGACAGGAATCAATAGAAGTGTAAGAAGCATTGAGAACGAGAGTCCAAACATCACTGCAAAGGCGAGAGGTCCCCAAAGAGATGAAACAAGTGAGAGCGGAATCATTGCCACAACGGTCGTAACGGTTGTCAGGAAGATTGGGCGTAGGCGAGATGCTGATGCTTCAATCACCACATCGCGAAGCGACTCCCCAGGGTGTTCCCGCCCAATACGCGCGATTGAGTCCATGAGAATAATCGCGTGGTTGATGATTACTCCTGCAAGGGCAATAACACCTAGCATTGAAGGGAAGGAGAGTGGAGCTCCGGTGATGGCAAGGCCACCCATGACGCCAATAAGTGAAAGAGGAATGATGGAGAGGAGATAGAGTGACTGTCTAAAGGAGTTGAATTCCAAAACGAGGATGGCGAGCATAAGAAGGCTTCCTGCAATAAGTGCAATGAGCATTTCTGTGAAGGATTTATTAACATCTTCGCTCTCACCTCCAATGGTCATGGTTACACCATCAGGTAGTGTGATGCTCTTCATACCTTCCTTGAATTGATTGGAGATAGTAAGTGCATTTCCTTCTGGAGTTTTCTCAGATGAGAGTGTGACGGTACGCGTGCCGTCCTCATGCTTAATGGCACTTCGAGCAGGCTCAAAGCTGACGGTGGCGATTGCTGAGAGTGGGACAGGACCCTTTGCGCCAGGGACTGAAAGGATACGAATTGCATCTATGGTTGTGTGAGATGTTTCGCTCGGGTCTTGATAGTGAGGATTTAAGTCGAGCGTCGTACGCACCTCAATATCTTCAGTGCCGGTTCTAATGGTCGTCGCCTTAGAGCCGTATACTGCATTTCTTAGAATTCCCGCTGCTACTGCAGGAGAAACACCAAGTTCGGCAGCCTTGCTGCTATCTACGGTGATTTTAAACTCTGCGCCGTCATCACGAGCTGATGTAGTGATATTTGTGGTTCCTGGAATTGTTGCGAGTAGTTGTGCGCCTTGTTCAGCACTATCAACAAGCGCATCAAGATTTTCTCCCTTAAATGTTACTGAGACAGGTGCCCCTGTTGGGGGTCCGGAACTTGGAGAGGAGACGGTCACCACAGCTCCCTTCACGTCTCGTAGAGTCTCGCGCAGCTCTTCAATAATCTCGTCACTCGTCTCACTACGTTGATCTTTGAGTGTCACGGTGAGGTTTGCGTACCTGCTTCCTGAAGAACCATTTCCACTAAACGCGCTTTGAGTTCCTACTTCACTTACAAAAGATTCAATGCGTGAATCTTGGTAGAGCAGTTCCTCAACTTCGCGTGTTGCAAGGTCAGTGTCGGTAAGTTCGGTACCTTGTTGCTTCTCAATGTTCACGTAGAAGTAGTTAAAGTCATCTCCTGGAAAGAAAATTACCTTTACGATACCAAGCGCTGGAAGTGTTAATGCTACAAAAAAAGCAATACCCATACCAATAAGGAAACGATTCTCCTTCTTCCTGTCTCCAAGGAAACCTTTCAAAAATGACACGTACCACGTGTGTGCTTTTTTATTAATTTCTTCTTGACGACGTTCAATGGGTGAAAGCTCATTACGCACGCTCTTCATAGCAAGGAGTGGGACGAGGCCAAGTGCAACAAAAATTGATGCAATCAACACGAAAATAACGGTAAAGGGAATTGAGGCGATAAATTTACCCGTAACCCCTGAAAGAAAGAAGAGTGGGATAAATACGGCGACCGTGGTAAAGGTTCCTGCAATCAATGGCCAGCCGTACTCCTTGAGAGCAAGGAGTGCTGCCTTTCGCTTGTCACCTGTTTTAACAAGGTGCGTATGTATTGCCTCAACAACAACGATACCTGAGTCCACCAAGATACCAATCGCAAGGATAAGGGAGAAGAGCGAGACAAAGTTAATAGTATTTCCTGACGCCTGTAGACCAATGAATGCAATAAGGAATGAAAGTGGTACCGATGCTGCAGCAACCAATGATTCACGCCATCCAAGCGTAACCAAAAGAACAATCATAACGAGGACCATGGTCTCAAGACCTGCTCGAATCAGTTCCGAGAGGTCGTGAGCTACTTCGTCTGACGCGTCATATGAGACAACGCTCTTTGTACCTGCAAGAACAGTTGATTCAAGATCTTTTAGTTTGTTCTTAACTTCCGTACCTGTTTCTACAATATTTCCACCCCTACTTTTGTATACAGAGAGGGTAAGTGCTGGGTCTGAAGGTTCGCCGTTTACTGATACGCGTGAGTAAGAGCGAGGGTTCTCGAGTCCGTCAATAACATCAGCAACACTTCCTATGGTAAGTGCCGAACCGCCAGGACCACGGAGGGCAATATTGCGAACAGATTCAGGCGTGGTGATTCCAGCCTCAAGACGTACCGCATAACGAATACCATCTACCGTGATGACGCCTAGTGGTGTTGCAACGCCTGATGCCTGAAGGGTACTCGTGACATCGTTAAGGGTGAGACCGTACTGGGAAAGTCTGTCTTGGCGAACAATGACTTGTACTTCACGAGATCGAACACCAGAAAGCTCAACGCGAGAAACACCAGACACTCGCTCCAATTCGTCCTTCACATCTTCGCCAAGCTTTGTAATTTCCCCTGGCGCTAGGTCTCCCGCAATAGAAACTATAAGAATCGGCTGGTCAGCAAAGTTAACGTCAGCGACGTTAGGGTCTTCCGCTTCGCTTGGAAGATCAGACTTCACTTTATCTACTTCGTCTTTGAGAAGTTGAATTGATTTTTCGATGTCAGCTTGGGCTTCAAACTCGACGGTGACCACGGAGACGCTGTCGCTTGAAGATGAGGAAACCTTACTTACTCGCTCAAGCCCAAGCACCCGGTCTTCTATCGGGTTAGTGACGAGTTTCTCAACATCTTCAGCAGAGGCTCCAGGCAGAATCGTAGTTACGATACCAATTGGAATTTGAACCTCAGGAGCGGATTCTTTCGGAATAGAAAGGACGGCATAGCTTCCCGCGAGAATAAGCACGATACCAAGAAGGGCCGTGAAGTGATGCTTGTCTATAAAAAACTTCCACAGGTGAAGCATATTCGTTTATTGAGTACGAACTGAAGTGACCTTTTGTCCCTCTGCGAGACCTCGCGCATCTTTGACGATAAGAAGATCGCTTGGGAGGGTAGTGAGCACTTCAATCTTATTTCCGCGAACTTGACCTATCTCCACATGGTACGCAACAAGTGTGTCGTCTGCTGAAATACCAAACACCACTCGATCATCGGTGCGAAGTTTAACGGTTGCAAGTGGAAGCAAAAGCGGTCCTTGAGGAGCGTCAGCTATTGGCTTTGCGGAGTTTGTAAAGGCAATACGAACAGCTTGACCGTTAATAAGTGACACGTCCTTCTCAGTAGTCACTGCAATACGGACTTCAATTTGTTTCGTTGTTGGGTCAAGAGCTGGGGCAATTGCAGTAATAATGCCCGAATATGTATCCTCAATTGAGACAGGATCGCCAACGCTAAGGGTCGCGCGGTCTTCCTCTGATACATACGTTACAACTTCAAGAGCTCCGTTATTTGCAACGGTTGCCGTATGCATGAGGGATGTAACAAAGTCTCCAACACGAATAGGAAGGAAGTTAACCGTTCCGCCAATAGGCGCACGAATAAGTGTCTTCTCAAGCGTTGCTTGCGCAAGGCGAAGTGAACCGAGTGCCTGCTTCACGCTCGCGTCAGCGCTCGCTGTAGTGCCGTTTTGTGATGAGGATTGTTGTGCTCCCACTGTTGCGGCAGTTGCCTTTGCTCGGTAGCTATCGCGTGCGGTTGAAAGCGTTGCGCGCAAGGTGTCTGTTGAGGTGCGTGCAGTAGATATATTTGAAATCTCAGTTGCTGTTGCGCCTGATCCTGAACGGTTGGTGACGAGAGATAGTTCAGTAAGGAATGCGGACACTTCATTTGCGACGGCGTCAGCTTCGGCAAGGAGTGTTTCAGGGTCTGTTGTTTCCGAAGTGGGCAATGCATAGCGCCAGGTTTGCATTTTTGTAGCAATAGCAGCGCGCTTGCGTTCAAGACTTTCATCTCGACCTGAAGTAAGTGTGAGAGATGGGTTTGTGGCGCTTCCACTGAAGACACTGTCGACGTATGACTCAAGTACGGTATCCAGGGTTGAGTATGCAGTTTTGTACGTGTTACGTGCCGCAGTCTTTGCTTCTTCAAAAGCAGTTAATGAATTGCCTGACTGAGCATTCGTTATCATGCGTGCAGCGAGTGCAGCTTCGTACACGCCTTCAGCTTGAAGCACGCTTGCGCGTTCTGAATCGTTCTCAAGTTCTGCCAACACGGTTCCCGCACCAACTTTGCTTCCAAGAGCAACGTGCACCTTACGTACCGTTCCTGAAGCTTCGGCAAGCACGCTTGCTTCTGACACTGAGCGTACGGTACCTACAACGCTCAACGACTCACTAGTTCCTGTCAGGATGCCTACTTGTTCGACCTCTACTTCGCGGTTCTGAAGCGGAGCAACAGGCTTTTTAGTAAGCCATCCAATAATGAATCCAATAAGGATGATAAGCGCGAGACCTGCAAGTGAAATAAGTACCTGATAGCGACGTTTTAGGCCACGAAACTTGCGATAAAGCGTAGCCGATGTAGAACGTATCGTAGTAACGAGCACCTTTGTTTTTGTGAGCACATTCTTAAGAAAAGGCATTAGTATGAGTATGCGTGTTTTTTTCGTCGTGGTCAATTCGGGATAACGAAGTGATAGTATAAAATTATCGTTCTTGTGACTACGCGAACCCTTCATCTTGTGCGCTCACTTTTGGTGCGAATCGGTATCGGTTTGCTCATCACGCTACTTCTCTTTGCTTTTGGGTACGGGTATCTTTTTGGACCGGTTGACTCATCAGCACCTCTTTCTGAAGTCACTGTTACTCCTGATACTTCCTTGCAGGAAGTGGCTTCGCTTTTGAAGCAAGAAGGGTATGTGCGTGATGAGGTTATTTTTCAAATTGCATTTATGCGCGCTTCACAGGGTAGAGGTCTTCGTCCCGGTGTCTACGAACTTTCAAAGAGCCAGGACGTGTGGACGATTGGCGAATCTCTCGCAAAGCCACCAAAGCTTGCCTATATCACGGTGCGCGCAGGTATGAGAAAGGAAGAGATCGCAGAGCTCTTATCGAGAGAGCTTGCCTGGACTAAGGAAGAGTCAACGGCATGGCTTACGGTCTACACACAGCCCTCTAAAGAATATACAGAAGGGGTATTCTATCCCGACACCTACCTTCTTCCTCCTGACATAACTCCACAAGAGACCGCTGAACGGTTCCGTACACGTTTTCAAGAAGTGTTAGCGCCTCTTGCGGGCGAGGCTGCTGTCGTTGATATGCATTGGGTGGATGTTGTGAATCTCGCCTCGCTCGTTGAGCGAGAAGCAGCACGAAATGATAAAGCGCTTGTTGCGGGTATCTTACTGAATAGGCTGTCCATGGGTATGCCACTACAGGTTGATGCAACGCTTCAGTATGTTCGTGGCAGTGAAGGGAACTGGTGGCCTGTGCCACGGAGCGAAGATAAGGTATTAGACTCTCCCTTTAATACCTATATATATAAAGGTCTACCACCGCACCCTATAAGTAATCCAAGTGTAGATTCAATTAAAGCGGTGATTAATCACGAAAAGACTGATTGTGTGTATTACCTACACGATACAGAAGGGCAAATTCATTGTGCGAAGACTTACAGCGAACATCGAGCAAACATTGAGCGATATCTAAAATAGGAAATGGGGACTCGCGTGGCGAGCCCCCAGATCATTTCCACCTAGGTGGGCAAAAGATTATTTTTGCGTAGCCAGTCAGGCAGTTCGGCAAAGGACTGGATGTGATCTTCCTCCGGAATATCCGCTTGGTTTTCAGAGAGAGGACCAGTTTTAACGATAACGGTCTTCATGCCGAAACGGGTTCCAGCGCGGAAGTCATCATACGTGTCCCCGATCATGAGACACTCATCAGGTTCAATACCACGCTTCGCGAGTTCACGCATGGTGCATGCAAAGACACGAGGATCGGGCTTCCTGTGCTCGACCGTGTCTTCAGCAGCAACATGGCAGAAGTAGTGATCGAGCTTGTCATTCTTGAGGATAATATCCAGTGACTCACTATCACGTGACGTGACGACGGTGAACACGATACCGAGCTCACCAAGGACATCGAATACAGCATGAACGCCATCAAACGAAGAGGGCGGATTCACCGCGTCCTCGTTCTTGAAGACATCAAGCATGATATCGATTTGTTCCTGGGTCGCGTCTGGAAAGCACGCCGCAAAGATATTGATGAGCGTAGCTCCCCAGATGGAAACGGCAGTGTGTTCCACCGCATCGTCATAATGAAGTCCGGCACGTTCTGCTCCAAGCTTGAGCTTGTACAGTCCATGACGGAATGAGTCAATAAAGGTACCGTCGACATCACAGAGGATGGCGCGAATGGGTTTGGGCATGGTC
>JAGOQE010000010.1 GCA_017991635.1 Minisyncoccota bacterium
GCCGGGTTTCCCCATTCGGATACCTCCGGATCAAAGGTTACAAATCACCTCCCCGAAGCATTTCGCTGATTAGTCGCGTCCTTCATCGCTGTTGCAAGCCTAGGCATCCACCGTGCACCCTTCATGTTTCCTGTGCGGAAACCTGAACACCACTAACGTTTTCTTTTTTGTGATCTCTACAACCACTTTTGGAAAAGTGATTGTGAGTTTATGCAATTCAAAGCCATGGACGATATCGGCTCGATACCGCCTTAATGGCGTTGATTACCTATTTGCATATTCGTGTGTCAAAGTCCCCGCGTCCCTTTCAAGAAAAAAGCCGCCTTACAGGGCGGCGCTCGAAGCCTTTCGGCATCAGCTTATCCGCTCCGTTTGTTGGTGTTTTTCTTTAGTGCAGACACGTAAAGGTACTATACGCGGGGTGTTCTGGCGTGTCAAATAAAAAGGGCCCTGCTCTGGCAGGGCCCTTTTTATAAAGAATCGGTAGCCTCTTAGCTAGAGATTTCCTTGCTTATTTTCTCGATAGCTTTGGCGGCGGCTGCCTGGCCTCCAAGACCAAACGCAAGACCAAACGCCAGCGCAAGCGCCACTACCACACCCGTAAAGAGGGTCTGAACAAGTGGAGAGATACCAAGGCGATCAAGGGCTGCAAGGATAGCGAATATCCAGATAGCCCAACGAGCGATAGCACCGAGGAAGTTTGCCGCGTGCATGTTTGCAGCACGAGCAGCTCCTGATACTACGCGCTGTGCTGCCTCAGCAATAACTGCAGCAACAAGGAGGATAAGCACCGCCACGATTACCTGTGGAAGGTAGCCAAGTACCACCGTGCGCAAGAACACCGTCACATCAGTAAGATGGAGTACATCAAGGGATGCGAGGAGGAACACGATGATAAAGAACCACTTCACGAGACTTCCGAGGAATGCTCCTGAGTTGAGTTTGAAACCTGCACGATCAAGCACACGCTCAACGCCTGCTGCGCGAAGTGCCTGGTCTACACGAAGTGAACCGATAACCTGCTCAACGAGACGGCCGAGGCCAGCACCCACCAACCATCCAATGATGAAGATGATGACTGCGACGACTAAGTTGGGGATGAACTGCACGAGACCCCAGAACAAGTTCTGGAAGGACTGTGTAAGCACATCTGCCCAGGTGGTAAGAAACATAGGGATGATGAATTACTTCTTTTAGAGCTACCCGGCCAGGCCGAGGCAGGAGCTGACCTGCTTATATATAAGTGTAGCAAGTGAAGCCGTTTATGAAGATACCCTTGTGGACATCCGCTCGCAGGTCAAATCTCAACCCTGGCAGTTAGGAAATATAAAGAACAAATAGTCGCTTTGCTCCTTTTCTTCCTAAACCTTAACGGGTTAAATTAGAAGTACGAAGAGCGAAGCGATTACGTACTTTTTATCTGTCTTCTCAGAACAGCTCATTCCAGGGTGGGAATCCAGAGAATACAAAGTGTGCCCAACAAACCCTTCCAGTGAGAGTTTAGGTAATGAAATATAACCCGTAGGAATTTAGAGATACAAAGAGCGCAGCGACTATGTATCTATTATTTTTCTTAATAGAGGGTTGATGTTTTATTACGTAAACTCGAACACTTCCCCTTCTATTTAGAGGTAACCCCTAAACGATCCAAGATGGCGCGGTGCGGGTAATCAAAGAGATCCCGAAGAAGCCTGTCATACACACCCTGACGATATCTAAATTGCTCCGTTGTAAAACACGCGTAGCGAAGTTCGCGTCCAAGCTCTGCCTCAAGAGCACGCACGGCACCGGCCAAAAGTTTATCTTCGAGCTTGTCCCCCACTACGAGCAAATCTATTTTGGATTCAATAGCTCCCGTGAAAAGTCCGGAGAGTGCAACGAGACGAAGCGTGCCTGCTTTCTTAAGCGCCGCTATAGTGTTCACGTCGCTGATGTCTGTGGTAGCGCGCACAAATTCTGCGAGTGCTTCGTAGTGTGGAAACTTTTTGTTTGCCACGTACGCTACCGGTCCTTTTGCGGTGCGCTTCTTTATGAAGCCTGCAGCCAAAAGAACGGAGAGTTCTTTGCGTGTGGCGTCTTTCGAGGCGCGAGCACGAAACGCAGCATCCGCTGCCGTAAATGGAACATCGTCATTAAAGGTAAAGAGGCGAAGGAGCTTGAGACGAACCGGCGAGCTAAAAATGCGGGAGAGAGGATCCATAAGGTATACGTATTCTACGTTTCCCACACAGGCGCGCAACCCTGACCCCACCCGCCACGATATGAGAGTGTTACTTGACAAATACAATATATAGGTGTATACTGTATGTAGTAATTTCAACGGCCCCAAGAGGAGAACTCTGCCATGAATAAGCTCATTTCGCTCGCCGCTGCCGGCCTGATCGCGCTGGGCCTCTCCGCCTGCAACGATGCCCCCGCCAGGAAGATGGTACAGATTCGGACCATCGTGTCCGAGGTCTTCACCCTATCGGACGCCTGCTATCTGCGCACCCGGCCCGAGGGCAACCCCGACGCCGCTCCTACCTTGATGCGGTTCCAAGGCAAGACTTCTGCCGGCACCGTTCGAAACTCCATGTACGAACTGTGCAAGGCGTCCAAGCCCGGAGATCTGCGCATCCAGACTATCTATGTGCAGGCTGATCAGCCTGCCGGCGGCAAGCGTTAACACCGGAGCATCCCGCTTCACCGAGGCCTACGTCAAACGACGTAGGCCTCTTTCAATTTCATACAACGCAAAAACCCGGCACATACGTGCCGGGTTTTTGCTCCTCTCCCCCACCCCCCAAAAGAGAGTCGAGAGAGTTTCTGCAATCTAACCCGTAAGAATTTAGAGGGTTGAGATTGTAGAACTCTTGAGACTCGTGTTACTTATTTCAAAGTAACCTTCGCTCCCGCCTCCTCAAGCTTCTTCTTGAGCTCAGCAGCCTCGTCCTTACCAAGACCTTCCTTAACCATCGAAGGCGCTCCGTCAACGAGATCCTTTGCCTCCTTGAGACCAAGAGCAAGAACCTCCTTAACTACCTTGATAACTGAGATCTTGTTTGCTCCAGCGTCAGTGAGTTCTACATCCATAGTAGACTTCTCTTCCTCGCCAGCAGCAGAAGCTCCAGCAGGACCTGCTACAGCAACAGCTGCGGCTGATACGCCGAACTTCTTCTCGAATACCTTCACAAGCTCAGAGAGCTCGAGAACGGTCATCTTCTCAATTTCAGCAACGATAGCTGCAAACTTTGCAGGAACCTCGAATGCCTCCTCCTCTGCTACAGGGGCCGCAGCCTCCTTTACCTCTTCGGCAACTGGAGCCTCCACCGGAGTCTCCTCTACTGCTGCCTCCTGAATTGTTTCGTCAGACATACTGTTTTAAATAAAATTATTATGCAGCTTTCTTCTCCGCGATTTTGTCGAGCGCAATAACGAGTCCCTGGATTGGGCTGTTGATTACGTTTACGAACATGCCACGAAGTACTGGTAGTGGTGGGATGGTTGCGATTGCGCGCATGCCAGCGGCATCCACGAACGCTCCATCAAATACACCTCCAACAATCGTGAGTGCGTCTTTGTGCTTCTTGCCGTGCTCGAATATTTCGCGGGCAGGTAGTGTAGCGTCCCCTGTGCTCCATGCCATCGCAATCTCGCCTGGGAGCTCGGGCATAGTGCCCTGGTATCCCTTATCAGCAAGTGCACGACGGATAAGCGTTTTCTTAGCGACCAAGTAGCCAATATCCGAGTTACGAAGCGTGCGGCGCATAGCCGACGTATCTCCCACGGAAAGACCCTTGAATCCTACGAATACTACTGACGACGCGGTTGACGCAGCATCAGCAACCTTCGCAATTACCTCTTCTTTCTTTGCTTTGGTGATTGCCATAGTGTGGTGTTTGGTTGTACGAAACGCGAAACGGCCCAACAGTTTCCTGTAGGACCGAAGGCGATGGAGACATTCGACCGGCTTCGCTCACATAAGCATGAGCGTTCCTTTCGTCCCTCGGTAGGGTTTATTCCGATGTGCCAATTAGGTAAACGTGGAACTCAAGTATCGGGGAGGGTCTGAAAATCTTCTATAAGGGAAGATTTTCAGACATCCTCGGTTTTGAGCCAACAGCTTCGCTCTTGGGCAAAATCGGGACCTACGGTCTTCGGTTCGTACAAATGGAGAGTACCGTAAAAGAAGCCTTTCGGCAAGGCACCTACCCCTGCGCGCTCGCGAAGCTCAGTATAAAGAGTGCGCCACCAATAATCACAAAAAATACCGAGATGAAAAGCGCAAAATGATACAGGTACGGCATAGGAGAACTTTTGGGTGTGCGGTTTCGGTTGAGGGCCATATGTACCTAGAAGATACCATATCCCCCTCCCCCACTCGGACATACAAAAACCCCGCCACTTTCGTGGCGGGGTTTTTGTATCCTCACTAAGCGTACTTAGCTTCGGAAAACTAGAGCACTACTAGTGGATGTCGAGACCAGTCACGTCTGCAGTCTTGAACGAGTCAAGGTTGAAGTCGTAGACCATAGTCATGTCACTTGAAGTAGTTCCGTAGTTGAATCCAGTGATGCGCATTCCAAGCGTACCGCCGTCACGTCCCGTAGGAATTGAAGCGACAAGCGTGAAGGTGCGAGTCGTACCAGCTGGAATCTTGAAGTACTGTCCAGCTACGTCACCCGAGTTCGTGTCTGAAGCCGAGAGTGATGCTGAGTACCCCGTTGAAGTACCAGTGTTCGAGGTAGTGGTGGTTGCCCATCCAAAACCAGACGATGTGCTGTTAAGCGTAGTGCTTCCCTGGAGAAGAGATGCGTCCATGTAGACGTCCTCATCTCCGGCCGAAACCTTGAAGCTGATAGAACCGTTCATCTTGTCAGCATCTCCTGCGATAGTACCAACGGTCTTAGAAGAGGTTGGAGTACCAGAGAGAGAAGCTGAAATGCCGGTACCGGTGAAGGTGATAGTTCCACCAACAACAGAGCTTGAAGTAGTAACGGTCTCACCGTTTACGTCAGATACATCCCAATCTGTGTTAGATCCGGTAGTTGACGCTACGAGAGTGTCACCTGCGTTGAAGCTTCCGTTGAATTCCTTGATGGTTGCTACAACCTTGTAGGTATCAGTGTTGTCCTGATCGATAGTGTCATCAATGTTATCGAATACCACCGTCGCGTTGGTTCCTGAACCAGAAACAGTCTTCGACTTGAGAACAGTTGAGCCCTTCATGAGCTTAACGGTCTGAATAATGTCGTTAACATTTGAGGTTCCGGTAACTGCGAAGCTAACAGGAAGATCGTTGAGTGTTACGTCCTGGTTCTTAGCCTTCAAGTTGAAAGCGAGAACCGTAACATCTTCGGTCGTGTTATTGTCGTCAGCCTTTACGAGACTGTCGTCAGGGTTTGAAGACGCCTCTGTTAGAGAAAGCGAACCTTCTGCTGCAGTCGTAACTGAGAAGGTTTCCGTAGTACCACTGCCGTAGGTGTCAGAGACATCTGCGCCGTTGATAGCACGGATACTGTCTGCAGGAAGTTCCACCGTGATGTTCTTGCTTGCGTCATCAGAGTCGATTGACGATACCGCGGTTACCTTTACATATAGGTCTGCAGTGTCGCCTTCACGAACGATGCCATTGAGGCCTGAGAAGCGCATGGTGTACACACGACCATCCTTTGATGCTTCAGAGGCGTTCATGGTACCAAGAGTCTTTCCGTCGAGAACGATAGCTGCCTTAGTGATGTAGCGCGCGAGAAGCGAGCTGCCACTGTCGGGAAGCGTAAACGTTACGTCAACACGCTGGATAGCGAGATCAGAGTCGTTTGCCTCGAGTGATACTCCGACAACATTCTCCGTAGATCCCTCTTCCACGCTTGATTCAACATCACCAAGTGAGCTGATGTCCTGGAAGCTACCGTCTCCACCCTTAAGGTCGTCCGAAGGGGTTGGAGTTGGTGTTGGTGTTCCGGTACCAGTACCCACGGTCGCGTTTACACGAGCACGAGTGATAGGACCAAAGTATCCAACTGCTGGAGTGATGCCGTTTGCTGCCTGGTAGGCCGCTACAGCTGCACGAGTCTGGACACCAAAGTATCCGGTAGCTCCGGCAGGAATACTAAATCCCTTACCCATGAGCCAGGTCTGGAGACGAGTTACATCGCTTCCGGTCGAACCAATCGTGAGATCAGCGTTGAAAGAAGCAGTTACTGCGCTTCCATTAATCTGTGCCTGGAGAGCAGCGATCTGCGCCATAAGCGCAGCAATCTGCACCTGAAGGTCACTGTTTGTGTCTGCGTGAACCCTGGGAGCCTGGAATGCGAACGAAGTCGCAACCAGTCCAAGACCCGCAATCACGGCTGCAATCTTTGGGATTGCAACGTTAATACTGTTGCTAGTCATAAATAATACTGCGTTACATTGCTAATTTAGTTTGGCGTGAGCGATGCTACGCGCAATGAGTAGTGTCTGCCGAAGCATCCGTCTCTTCCGCTTAAGGTAAGACGGGGTGCTACCCCCTCTTCTTACATGAAGGGGTCTGAAGGCCTCATGAAGACAAACACTTTATTCCGCAGTCATATCTATATATAAGAAAACACCCCGCTCGTAAGCGGGGTGTTTTCTTTGTAGCTAAGCTCTAGACGTATCCAGTGCTCAGTTACTCAACGACGTCTAACTAGTGGATGTCAAGACCAGTTACGTTCGCAGTCTTGAACGAGTCAAGTCCTACGTTGTAAACAGAAGTCATAGCACCAGAAGTGATTCCGTAGTTGAAGCCAGTTACACGTACACCGAGTGTACCGCCGTCACGTCCCGTAGGGATTGAAGTAACGAAGGTAAAGGTGCGTGAAGAACCAGCAGGAATCTTGAAGTAGGCACCAGCTGAGTCACCCGAGTTCGTGTCTGAAGCCGAGAGAGATGCTGAGTAACCAGTTGAAGTTCCTGTGTTCGAGGTAGTGGTGGTTGCCCATCCAAAACCAGAAGTAACAGCGTTAACTGTGGTTGTTCCCTGAACAAGAGTTGCATCGAGGTAGATGTCATCATCACCTGCTGCAACCTTGAAGCTGATAGAACCTTCCATCTTGTCAGCGTCGTTCGCAAGAGTTCCAACGGTCTTAGAAGAGGTTGGAGTACCTGAGAGAGTTGCAGTGATACCTGCACCAGTGAAGGTAACAGTTCCACCAACAACCGAGCTTGAAGTAGTTACGTTCTCACCGTTTGCGTCAGCTACGTCCCACGCTGCATCAGCGCCGGTAGTAGATGCGTACACAGTGTCGCCTGCCTCAAAGTCAGTGCTGAACTCCTTGATAGTTGCAACAACCTTGTAGGTCTCCGTAGAGTCCTGATCAATCATCTCGTCGATGTTATCGAACGTAAGGTATGCAACGTTACCAGAGCCAGAGATAGTCTTGGACTTGAGAACAGTGTCGCCCTTCATGAGCTTAACTGTCTGAATCACGTCGTTAACGTCTGCGGCACCAGATACCACGAAGCCAACAGGAAGATCGGTGATGGTAACGTCCTGGTTCTTAGCCTTCAAGTTGAAAGCAAGGAGAGTTACATCGTCGGTCGTGTTGTTGTCATCTGCCTTAACGAGGCTGTCGTCAGGGTTTGATGAAGCTTCGGTAAGCGAAAGCGAACCAGTTGAAGCTGCAGAAACCGAGAAGGTCTCGTCAATTGCAGAAGAGATGTAAGTGTCAGAAACACCTGCACCGTTTACTGCACGGATGCTGTCTACAGGAAGCGCTACAGTGATGTTTCCAGTGTCACCCGAGTCAATCGAGCTAACAGCAGATACCTTCACGTAGAGGTTGCCGGTGTCACCATCGCGAATCACGCCGTTGAGGCCTGAGAAGCGCATAGTGAATACACGACCATCCTTCGAAGCGTCAGAAGCGTTCATCGTTGCAAGGGTCTTGCCATCGAGAACGAGGCTAGCCTTGGTGATGTAACGCGAAAGGAGTGAGCTTCCGCTGTTAGGAACAGTGAAAGTCACATCAGCGCGCTGGATTGAGAGATCTGAATCCTGTGCGTCGAATGATACTCCTACAACGTTAGCGGTATCGCCTTCATCAACTGTTGAGTCGATGTCGCCGAGTGAGCTAATGTTGTCGAACTTACCATCTCCACCCTTGAGGTCACCAGTAGTGGTAGTACCTCCGGTAGTTCCGCCAGTTGTTCCAGCTGCTGCGTTTGCCTTAGCGCGAGAAATCGGGCCAAAGTAACCTGCTGCAGGAGAAATTCCAGCAGATGCCTGCCATGCAGCAACTGCTGCCTTCGTTACAGCACCGAAGTATCCGTAAGAAGTGTTAGCTGGCATCTGGAGGAAGCCCTTGGATACGAGCCACTGCTGAAGAGCAGTAACGTCTGCACCGGTGCTTCCGATAGTAAGATCCATGTTGAACTGAACTGCAGTTCCTGCAGATGCAGAACCTCCAGCCTGAGCCTGAAGTGCTGCGATCTGAGCCATGAGTGCAGTGATCTGAGCCTGGAGGTCAGATGTCGTGTCAGCCTTAGCAGCAGGTGCTGCGTAAGCGAACGACATCGCGACGAGGCCGAGACCTGCGACAACTGCTGCGATCTTTGCGATCACGTTGCTGTTTGCGATAGACATAACAATTTTTTAAATATTTTTTGAATCAGAAGTATATGCGATGCGTGTCTAGTAATAAGGTGACATCGCATACACATCCTTCTTTCGAGTAATTTGCAGAGCAGTTTTTAAACCACCCTGCTACGAACTTCCCTTTCACACTACCCGACAGGGCGCAATATCGACTCGCGTCCCATCGGCTAGTTGGCGAATGTAAGGCGTCCAGTGCCTGCGTTCATCCATAACAGTCGATACATCCGTCCGGTGCCGCACACCACCTAAGTGATGTGACGGCTTCACGAACACTTCATTACATGAAGTGTTCGTATGTGTTCATTCAAGCACTATTCTGCTTTCAATGACCCGTCATTCAGGAATACGCACCAGCGGTTCGGTATACAAGAAAGTATACCCTGAAGCTTGTATGTATCCCTCAATGTACCGATGTGGATAACGCAGGTTGGAAACCTTAGTGTACGAGCAAAAAGACCTTTGACAGGCCTTATCTCCTACGACTTCTTCCCTATCGCTATCACCCTTATAGGATAAGTCATTTTGCCCCAAAAGTCAATCCAGCCTAACAAAAGCTTCATTATGAATTGCCTCTGGCTACACTCGATTATTTAAAATTACTCACCGCTCGAAAGCGTGTACGTAGTCCACCTTCGCTCTCCAGTTCGGGTAACCTTCCCTTCCATTACTAGGCTCGCAAGCTCGCGTTGAATGGTCTTCTCACTTACCTCACGAATAACCAAAGAGATGTCCTTTATATAGGACGGCCCTCTTGAGCCAAGTATCGCGATGATAGCATCGCGGCGCGACGCTCGTGCAGGTAGCTCTCCTGAATGTCCTTTAGATTGTCCTTTATCTGGTGCGCCTCCCTTTTGAGAAACCTCACCCCCAGATAGTTCCGGTACTCGCTCTTGTGGACGCATTCCTGACCCACCCGCGATTCTCGACTGTGACTTTGCAAGTTCAGCAAGTGTAGGCACTTCTTCAAGTGAAAGCCTTGGCTCCTCATACCCTGCGACTTCCTGCAGAAGAAGCTGCGCTTCACGTGCTATTACGTCGGCGTTCATAGGCGAGAGTAGTCCCCCAGTACGAGCTATCGAGAGCACGCTTGAGAGCGCGAGAAGCTCGCGGGCGAGAGCATCTTTTGACTGTCTTGGAGCGAGTATTGCAGCGTCAACAAGTCCTACGGCAATACGATCAATTCTGTCACGCAGGGCGTGCGAGGTACGGAAGGCTGGTGCTACCAGATGGATTGCTTTCGCAAGTCTCTCTGCCTTCTTGTATACGTAAACCCTCTTTATGTCTTTATCAAATATGTTTGAAAATATACTTTTGTCTAGGACAAACGTATCAAGCTGCTGCCCCTCAGCGCTTGTTTTGAGCGTATTAATGTCTTTGATGTGTCGTATATCGCTCATGGACGTCTCATGTATTTCTCATGTCCTTATGGGGAAGTATAGGTCTTTGAGGGGGTGGGTGCAACCTGTCTTTTAGTCCGGGTGCGTCTACTCCCTATGTGTTACACGCAAAATGGTAGACTGTGCCTATATAACGGTATGAAAAAAAGAGGAAAAAAGAAGAAGGCTGAGCAGGACTATCAACTCCTTGCGAAGTGGACAGCAGGAGTTGTTTTGGTTGCCTTTGGTCTCATCATGGGGCTCGCAGCGTTTGGGCTGTCTGGCATCGCAGGCTCTGCGCTCTTTGGTTTTGGCTACGGCATTTTGGGAGTTGGCGCTTTCCTTCTTCCTTTCCTTCTTATGATTGTGGGGGTAGCAATCATGCTTGAGCGAACATTTATTTCTCCTCTTACCGGAGCGGGGATCGTGCTCATTCTTCTCTCAACCCTCACCTTCCTCGGCATTATTTCAAGTGACTGGGGAGGAGTAGCAGGCACTCTAGCCGGACACGCAGCGTCAGAATTCTTTGGGCTTGCTGGCGCCGTCATTCTTCTGGTTGCCATTGCCGCAATCGGTTTGATTATCGCAACTGACGTTGTGGCGGTACTTAAGGGAGTGGTAGAGACCGCAGAGAAGGCACGTGAGCTTGTGGGTTCGGTGAAGCTGCCTGCGCTTGCGAAGAAGGGGGCTGAAGAAGAGGAAGAGGAGTCTGCGGACGAAGAAGAGGCCGCAGACGACGCGGAAGAAGTTGCTCCCCGCAAAGCGGCTGACCGCGAACCTGTGGTCACCATGTTTAACGACGCAAGTACAAACGTAGCTGCAGCAGCAATTCCAAACATCGACGCTGAGTACGAAGCCCCTCCCCTTTCTCTTCTAGGAGAAGACAAGGGCAAGCCGGGTGTGGGGGACATCAAGGCAAACGCAAACATCATCAAGCGCACTTTTATGAACTTCGGCATCTCTGTGGAGATGGACGAGGTATCGGTAGGACCCACCGTGACCAGGTATGCTATCAAGCCAGCTGAGGGTGTTCGTCTTCAGAAGATTGTGACCCTTCAGCAGAACCTCGAGCTTGCCCTTGCCGCGCATCCTGTGCGCATCGAAGCACCTATTCCCGGCAAGTCACTCGTAGGTATTGAAGTACCAAACGCTTCAAAGGCTACGGTAGGTCTAGGTGGCATCATTGGGGCTCCTGAGTGGACCGCCTCTAAAAAGCCACTCTTGGCTGCGGTTGGTCGCGACATCACGGGCACTCCACACTACGTGAACGTAGCAAAGATGCCTCACGGACTTATTGCTGGCGCCACTGGTTCTGGAAAGTCAGTGGCCATCCATGCCGTTATCACTTCCCTCCTCTATAGGAACGGTCCAAACCAAATGCGCTTTATCATGGTGGACCCGAAGCGCGTGGAGCTCACCCTCTACAATGGTATCCCCCACCTCCTCACCCCAGTTATTACGGATCCTAAGAAATGTATCTTGGCACTTAAGTGGGCTGCCAAAGAAATGGATAGACGCTACGGCATCTTGGAAGAGTGCCAGGTGCGCGACATTGATTCGTACCACGCAACCGTGCTTGAGCCGGCTAAGAAGCGCAAGAGTGCTGAGCTCCCTGAGTCGATGCCTTACATAGTAATTGTTATCGACGAGCTCGCCGATATCATGCAGACCTACCCACGTGAACTTGAGGCCGGCATTGTCCGTCTTGCTCAGATGTCTCGAGCAGTGGGTATTCACCTCATTCTCTCTACTCAGCGCCCTTCCGTGAACGTCATCACCGGACTTATTAAGGCAAACGTCCCTACCCGTATGGCACTCCAGGTAGCAAGTCAGATAGACTCTCGCACTATTTTGGACGGTTCTGGTGCAGAACTCCTCCTTGGTGCGGGAGACATGTTGTATATGTCTGCCGATATGCAAAAGCCGGTTCGACTCCAGACCGCCTATATTAGTGAGCAGGAAGTAAAGAAGGTGGCGCAGTTTATTAAGGCGAACAATGCAGGCACTCTAGGCTCACTCGACCTCGGAGCAGGTACGGGAGGCACCGGTGTACACGAGCCAAACGACGCGATGATGCTTGGAAGTGAAGACGAGGAGGATGTGGACGACGACCTCTACGCCCAAGCAAAAGAAGCAGTAGAAGAAGCAGGAAGAGCTTCTACCAGCTACCTCCAGAGAAAACTCCGTATTGGATACTCACGTGCTGCACGGCTTATGGATATTCTCGAAGATAAGGGGGTGATTGGTCCAGCTGATGGTTCACGTCCTCGAGAGATCTTGAGTCAGGGTGGAGCTAAAGCCGACGAAGACGAAGAGGAATCCGCATAGCACTATGCCTATACGAAGCACGGCTGCTGTAGTACTTCTCCTGCTCCTGTTCTACGGCGCATTTAAGGCAGCTCCAATGCTGCGTGGACCTACTCTTACCCTTTCAAGCCCCCTTGAGGGGCAAACGTTCCCGGACGGACACTTACCTATTATAGGTATCGCGCACCACACAGAAAAACTCACCCTTAACGGTGCTCCCCTTCTCATAGACGAAAAGGGTCAGTTTTCAACTTCACTCGACCTTCCTTCTGGGGGCGCTATACTATCCATGACCGTGTCCGATCGTTTCGGCAGAAGCCACTCTATAGAACGTTCGGTGTACGTACCTTAATTAGATTTGAATTCCCTTACCTATGGCGCTTAAAAAAACTCCCCTCAAAAAGAAATCTGTTGCAAAAAAGGCTGCGCCGGTAGACATAGACATGGAAACCGGTGAGGTGACCCCCGACAGCAAAGCGCGCTCCATAGAACTTGCGATTAAGGATATTAAAACCAAGTTCGGCGACGAAGCCATCATGACGTATGGCGCTACCAAGCCTTCTGCGATCGCTTCTATTCCTACTGGTTCTATTGGTCTTGATAACGCACTTGGCGTGGGCGGTATGCCCTGCGGCCGTATTGTGGAAATCTTCGGACCAGAATCAAGCGGCAAGACCACGCTCGCCCTTCACGTAATAGCTGAGTCACAGAAAAAGGGTGGCGTGTGTGCGTTTGTGGACGCTGAGCACGCACTTGATCCCGAGTACGCACGTAAAATTGGCGTAAAGCTCTCTGAGCTACTTATCTCCCAGCCAGATACTGGCGAGCAGGCGCTTGAAATTGTAGAGAGTCTCGTGCGCTCCAACTCTGTTTCCATCATTGTGGTGGACTCGGTAGCGGCCCTTACCCCTAAGGACGAAATTGAAGGCGACATGGGCGCTCACCATGTGGGCAAGCAGGCGCGTCTTATGAGTCAGGCACTTCGTAAACTCACCGCTATCACCGCTAAGTCTGGCACCACCGTTATCTTCATCAATCAGATTCGCATGCAGATTGGTGTAATGTTTGGTAATCCAGAAACTACCCCAGGAGGAAAGGCACTTAAGTTCTACACCTCGGTACGTCTTGATATTCGACGCATTGCGCAAATTAAGAAGGGTGAGGAAATTGTGGGCGGCCGTGTGCGCGTAAAAGTTGTAAAGAACAAGGTGGCGGCACCATTTAAGACTACTGAGTTCGATCTTCTCTACAACGAGGGTATCAGCCGTGAGGGTGAAATCATTGCGCTTGGCGAGAAGTACGACATTCTTCAGAAGTCGGGTGCTTCGTATAAGTTTGGTGACCTCCCTCTCGCTCGTGGGTATGACGCTACACGCACCTTCCTGCGCGAGAACAAGACCGTTGCAAACGACATTCTAAAGCTTGTGAAGGCAAAGATGGCTGCGGAGTAAGTATTTCTTACAGGTAATCAAAAGGCCGCGCAGTGGTGCGCGGCCTTTGCCGTAGAATCGAGCTCAGTCTCGCGCGTCCTTAGGGGCGTTCGGGCAGTCATCCACCCAATCAGGACCCCTATTCGGTCGCTTGGGGCCGTGCGATGTGGCGCAAGGCTTCCTGTTCACATGGATAGTGCATCTGAAGCAGAAATTTCCGTTGGCATCGGTGCCGCCATTGCTCGTGATTCCTTTCGACCCGTTCGTCATATCGTATCCTCCCTAAATGAGCCAGTACTTTATATACCACGAAAGGTACCTTTCGTGGTATATGGAAAATTCTTACGCTAGACGAAAACTCGCCTGAATATTGCGTGCTGCATTTCGTGCAACCCACACCATTCCCACAACAAGCACCACAGAGAGCACCTGCACTGCAAAAGAGGTATTGATAAATGCCGCCTCAAAAAAGCGAAGTACCGCCACGCCGTCTGCTGGAGACGGCATGTTTTCAAATACTCGCGCTACCCACACCTGCTTAGCAAGTGCGTAGAGTGAGCCGAGAGAGAGCATCGACGCGAGCGCGGTGCCCGACACAAACGGGCGCACGACACGAATAAATCGTGCACGACGAAGTACCACCTGCTTAATACGAGAATTAGTCATGGGTTCCATAGCTAGTATCACTCAGCGACTTCTTAAAAAGTTTCTTCGCGCGGTGCACACGGGTCTTGATAGCGGAAACCGAGGTACCTTCCGAAGTCGCAATCTCCTCCTGTGTCTTCCCTTCTATGAACTGAAGCGTAAGTGCTTTAGCGGCAACTTCAGGAAGACGAGCGAGAGCTATTACCACTTCATCTTTCAAAGCTAATTCTTCAACAAAATCCCCATCATCCCTGAGACGCTCATAGGTCTCTGGCTCCATTTCCTGTGTTCTCCCCCGCTCCTTCTTAAGCTTCTGATACCTTGTAAAACACAGACGGGTCAAAATGGCGTAGGCCCACGACGAGAAGCTTGCCCCTTCCTGTGGTTTGAAACGGTCCGCATACACATATATGCGGGTAAACACATCCTGAACGGCCTCCTCAGCCTCCTCAGGAGAATAGAGGATACTGCGCGCCTTTCGCAGGAAAGCAGCCTCGTAGCGGTCTATAAGTACCCCGAGCGCCTCGGGATCCTTCTTCATAGCCATAAGCACTTCCTCGTCGGAAGCAGCAGCCAATTGAGCCGGCGTTCTTGAAAAGCTCATAATGTCTTGTATCATACTCCTATCCTGGGCTCTTGGCCCTGCCGGCACAGGCAGGATTTTTTTAACCCCCGAGGAATCACCCCTATATGGCTATATTGTCTTACAACGAAATCGTTCAGAAAAAGGTCATTGAGTACAACAATGAGCCGTACGAAGTACTCTCTTCGCACGTGTTTCGCATGCAGCAGCGCAAGCCAGTGAATCAGACCAAGCTCCGTCACCTCGTGTCCGGCAAGGTAACTGAAATCTCTTTCCATCAAAATGAGAACGTTCCTGAGGCCGATATTGGCAAAATGGAAGCAACGTACCTCTACACCAACCGTGGCGAGAGCTGGTTTACTGAAGCTGGAAATCCAAAGAATCGTTTCTCGTTCCCTGACGAAATGGTGCACGACAAAGTGCAGTGGCTTAAAGCCAATAGCACTGCTGAGATACTTCTCTACAAAGACAATCCTGTTGCTGTGAGTATTCCTATTAAAGTAGAGCTCAAGGTGACCCAGGCTCCCCCAGGTATTAAGGGAGACACCGCTACCGGCGGTACTAAGCAGGTGACCCTTGAATCAGGAGCAACGGTTGCTACTCCCCTATTCATCAACGAAGGAGACCTTCTGAAGATCAACACCGACACAGGTGAATACGTAGAACGAGTAGAAAAAGCGTAGCAGTAAGAAAGTGAAAACGGCGGGAGCTTTTGCTCTCGCCGTTTTTGCATTCTTTATAGCAATAAAGTTTCAGATTTCCTCCTCAGACTCCCCATCGCTATACACGAGCATGGGGACTTTCAGGGTCAGGAAATCATGCCCATCTCCAGACCCTGAAATTTGGATGACTACATAGAGTGGTGCAATTCCCTGTCGAGCTTCTCCCAAATTGTGAATCCCTATTGCGTGTTCGATACCGAATCTCCCTTTGGGAGATTCGGTGGGCAAAGAGCCTATGTTTTGTGCGTCACACCCGCCTTCGTCGAACAATTTCACGTGGTAGGTTTCGTACGAATCAGGCAGGTTCTGCATAACCACTGCTGACTCGTAAGTGTAATGCACACCCACACCCCGAACGACATTTGCCGGGAATCCCACGCATTCTGCGGCTCGTGCAGCGGCCTTCGCGAGCGGATTGGCGCGAACGGGCACCACCGACCGAACCGAGGGCGGTGTGAGGGCGGTGTGAGGTGCCTCTTTTTGAATCGAAGCGCTTGCCGGAACCGTCCATACCAGCGCAATCGCAAGCGTAGTACCAATGGCACGCATGTCGTTCCTCCCAATATCTTGTGACCTTATTGCCACATGTTTATCTAGATATATCTAAGCACGCCCCTATACAAACACAACAGCCGCCCCTTGGGGCGGCTGTTGTGTTTTCGAACACCTCCAGAGAGGCTTCAAAAGCTCCTGATACGAGGCACGGGAAAATGATTTTCTGACGCGTACTGCATAGTACGAAGAGGAAAATTATTGGGACCCGTAACGACGTAGCAGGAATTTTTGGACCTCTCTGCTTATGCAGCGAGGTAAGGAAGTAGTGCCATATAACGAGCACGCTTGATTGCAAGAGCAATCTGACGCTGCTTGTCTGCAGGAACTCCGCTACGCTTCTTTGCAAGAATTTTTGCGTGTGGACTCAAGAACTGACGAAGGTACGCCACGTCCTTATAATCAACAAACTTCTTGTTCTCTATTTCTTCGCGCTCTGATTGATGTGCCATGTTTTTGTAAATAGGTTTTGAATATATACCATTCCTCCAAAGAACCTGTCAAAAGGCGTTGTGTGCGAGGCGCGGGAGGCTGATTTCTGGAAGCGTACTTACTAGTACGATGGAAGAAATAAGCGGGACCCGTAACGACGCAAA
>JAGOQE010000011.1 GCA_017991635.1 Minisyncoccota bacterium
GAGGCATGCTTGAGGATAATGCGGATGAGTATCTTGCAACCCGCAACATTAAGGGGCGAGATTCTTCAGGATACGACTCTATTCAGATCTACCTTCGTGAGATTGGTCAGTACCCACTATTGACTGCCGCTGAGGAGCGCGAGCTTGCAAAGCGTATTGAGTCAGGGGACGACGAGGCTCGTAACATTCTTGCTCGTTCTAACCTTCGTCTCGTGGTGTCTATTGCAAAGAAGTATGTAGGACGCTCTCCCGACCTCACACTCCTTGACCTTATTCAGGAAGGAAACCTTGGACTCTTTAAAGCCGTTGATAAGTTTGATTGGACGAAGGGATTTAAGTTCTCAACCTATGCAACCTGGTGGATTCGTCAGGCTATTACGCGTGCACTTGCAGACCAATCCCGCACCATTCGTATTCCCGTACACATGGTGGAGACGATTGCAAAATACAAGCAGATCTCACGTCGACTTGCCCAAGCGCTTGGTCGCGACCCACAGCCCGAGGAGATCGCGGTTGAGATGGGTGTTGAGGTAGAGAAGATCTATCAGATTGAGAAGATCAATCAGGATACGTTGTCTCTTGAGAACCCTATTGGTTCTGATGATGATGAGAAGTCTACGCTTGGTGACTTTATCGCGGACGATAAGATTCCGTCTCCTATTCAGGAGTCTTCAGAAAGAATTTTGACTGAGCAGGTCCGAGACATCCTAGATGACCTCTCACCAAAGGAGCGTAAGATTCTTGAGATGCGCCATGGACTACTTGATGGTGTGTACCACACTCTTGAGGAAGTAGGGAAGGAGTTTGGGGTTACGAGAGAGCGTATTCGTCAGATTGAGGCCAAGGCACTGGAGAAGATTAGGACGCATGAGAAGAGTAGGAGGTTGAAGAGTTATTAAAGCTTAGCGAGTAACGAGAAACCCCACGATGTCGTGGGGTTTCTCGTTACATCGTTGCTATAGTATTGGTATGGTTTCAGGAATAAAATCATTGCCCGCTCACGAGCGCCCGCGAGAAAAGCTTATTGAGAAAGGTGTAGAAAATCTCACGGATAAAGAGCTACTTGCCATTCTTCTTCGTACCGGAAGGTCTGGAAAGAGTGCGCTCGATATTGCAGAGATAATTCTCTCTAAGTTTCCAAAAAAGAAATTAATGGAAGCATCCTTTGCTAATTTAAAAGCTGTAAGCGGTGTGGATGTAGGGAAAGCGTGTACACTCCTAGCAGCAATTGAACTCACTAAACGGGCGCTTGATGTGCAAAAGACCGGTCGACCGATTATAGAAACTACCGAGCAAGCGCTTGCACAACTTCACGATATTAGAAATCATAAGAAAGAGCACTTCGTGGCACTGTACCTTAATGCTCGCAGCGAGCTCATTCACCGTGAAGATATCTCGGTCGGCACGGTAAACGCAAGTATTGTCCACCCTCGGGACGTATTCGCTCCGGCGCTAGAGCAGAATGCCACTGCAGTTATAGTCGCTCATAATCATCCTTCTGGAAACTCGGAACCTTCACCTGAAGATTTGGAAGTCACGAAGCGCCTTAAGGAGGCGGGAAAATTGTTAGGTATAAGAGTCTTACAGCATCTTATACTCACCAAAGACACTAATTCTATCTCATAATAACCCTCCTCCCCATAAAGAGCGATGTAGCCACTTGCCGCAATTAGAGTTAGATATATAATAAATAAAGTTCGTTAGAGTTAACTTAGGGTTAAATCTACCAGACCAACCATATAAATGAGTAAATCAAATCCCAAAATCCCGTTTGATTTGGCCCCACTCCCACCTGAGGTTGATTATGTTGCACTAGTCACTGACCTATCTCGTGCCCATGCTGCGCTTGCGCGTCTTGATGAGACACTGACTCATTTGCCTAATCCTCAGATTATTGAGAGAACCTTTCTTACGCGCGAGGCTGTGCTAAGTTCTCAAATCGAGGGGACGCAAGCAACTCTTGAGGAAGTATTGCGCGAAGAAGCTGAAGTGGGAGACGAAGTATCTGAAGAAACAAAAAAACTTCAAGATATTCGTGAGGTCTTGAATTACAGACGCGCTATGCACGAAGGAGTATCGATGGTTGATCAAGGTAACCCTCTCGCTGAAAATAATGTTAAAAAGCTACATGCAATTTTGTTAAACTCCGTAAGAGGAAAGGGGAGAGCACCGGGACAATTTAGGACTGATCAGGTATACATTGCCCCTCCAGGCACTCCTATGAGCGAAGCACGCTACGTGCCACCAACTCCAATTCAGATACCTGAACTCTATAGCAATTTTGATCGTTACTTTAACACAGAAGATACTGAGCGTGATCCGTTGATTCAAGTTGCAGTCGCTCATTACCAATTTGAAGCAATTCACCCTTTTAGTGATGGAAACGGTCGCGTGGGTCGTCTCTTGATTCCACTTTTCTTGTATCAACGCAAGATTCTTTCAAAGCCGTATGTCTACATTAGTCAGTACTTTGAACAACATAGGCGTGACTATTATGACCTGCTTGCAGACGTAAGTTATGAAGAGGCGTGGACCCCTTGGCTCCGGTTCTTCTTAAATGGTCTTACCGAGCAGGCAAATGACGCATCTGGTCTAGTGCGAAGAATTCTTGAGATACAGCGAGAATTCCACGCTGTACTTTCTGACTTTAAATCGCCTTACGCTCTTAATCTGCTGGATACCTTATTTGCGCATCCAATAATGACAACAACCCAAATGCGTAGAATCGCCGACATCCAGAACAATCAAACACTTCTTAATCTAATTAAGAAGTTTCTAAATGCTGGCATTCTTGCAGATATATCTCCGGAACGGAAACGGAATAAGACATATGCATTTTTGCCGCTTCTTAAGGTAATTGATGGCTATAAGGAGGGTACTGATTAGTTATGTCAGACCGTACATTAAAGATGACCAAGGAACAGGAGCGCGCAGAGCTTCATAGGGCCATTTGGCAAATCGCTAACGACCTACGCGGAAGTGTGGACGGCTGGGATTTTAAATCATATGTGCTCGGCCTTCTTTTCTATCGTTTTATCAGTGAAAACCTAACTAATTACATCAATGCTGATGAGCAACGGTCAGAGAAGAAGGATTTTGATTATGCAAGGCTTTCGGACAAAGAGGCTGAATTTGGTCGTGTGGACACTGTGAAGGAAAAGGGTTTCTATATTTTGCCATCAGAGCTTTTCGTTAATGTCCGCGCGCAAGCTCGTAACGATGCAAACCTTAACGAGACGATCACAGCAGTCTTTCGAAACATTGAGAACTCTGCAAAGGGCGCAAGCAGCGAAGACGATCTCAAGGGGTTGTTTGATGACCTCGACGTAAACTCAAATAAGTTGGGAAGTACGGTAGAAAAGAGAAACCAGAAACTGGCGAAGCTCATGGATGCTATTGGCGACCTGCGCCTCGGCAATTACTCCGACAACACCATAGATGCCTTCGGGGACGCGTATGAGTTCCTCATGACCATGTACGCTGCGAACGCTGGAAAGTCCGGCGGTGAGTACTACACCCCACAAGAGGTGAGTGAACTTCTCGCTGAGATTACTACAGTCGGTAAGAAGGAGGTGAATAAGGTCTATGATCCCGCCTGTGGTTCAGGATCGCTTCTACTCAAGTTTGCAAAGGTGCTTGGGAAGGACAATGTGCGCCAGGGCTTCTATGGTCAGGAAATCAACCTCACTACGTACAACCTGTGCCGCATCAACATGTTCCTTCATGATGTGAACTACAACAAGTTCGACATTGCTCACGGCGATACGCTCACAGACCCAAAGCATTGGGATGATGAGCCCTTCGACGCCATTGTCTCTAATCCGCCGTACTCTATTAAGTGGGATGGAGACGCAAACCCGCTCCTTATAAACGATCCTCGTTTTGCGCCCGCTGGAGTACTTGCTCCAAAGAGTAAGGCAGACCTGGCGTTCACTATGCACATGCTTTCGTGGCTCTCCACGAGTGGCACGGCTGCAATTGTTGAGTTCCCGGGCGTGCTCTATCGTGGTGGAGCTGAGGCTAAGATCCGTAAATATCTCATAGACAATAACTATGTGGATGCGGTCATTCAGCTTCCGCCAGACCTCTTCTTCGGTACCACGATTGCCACCTGTATCATCGTGCTCAAGAAAAGTAAGAAGGACAACAAGACACTCTTTATAGACGCGTCTGCAGAATTTGTACGTGGTGGGAATAAAAATAAACTAAGCGAAGTAAATCGAAAGAAAATCTTGGCGGCCTTCAGTGAACGAAAAGGTGCGGAATACTTCGCGAAACTCATAGACAACAAGGAAATTGCCGACAATGATTACAACATTGCGGTATCAAGCTATGTGGTAGGGGAGGATACTCGCGAGGTGGTAGATATTACGGAATTAAATAAGAGGATCGCGAGTATTGTTGCACGCCAGCAGGAACTCAGAACAGCCATTGATGCGATTGTTGCAGATATCGAAGGTGGCGAATGAAGATCATGACCAAGACATTCGACACGATAGAGAGTGTTGCTGGCGAGATTGGATCAAAACTAAGGAGCGATTCAGACAAGAAGAAAATTGTTCTTTTGTACGCATTTAACGGCGTAGGTAAAACCCGACTGTCTACTACCATGCACGATGCACTGGAATCGAAAGATGATCAGGTAACAACTAATACACTGAGCTACAATGCCTTTTTTGAAGACTTGTTTACTTGGGACAACGACGAGTATCTCTTGAATTTTAATTCAAAAAGCAACATCATAACTTTTATAAGCGACCAGGGATTGGAGAATCAGATTACCGATAATTTCCAAATACTCACACGATCAAAAATATATCCCTCATATGATTTGGACTCGGGTCATATTGCTTTTAATTTTGCTCCAGGTGATGATCGTAGCGAAAGTAACATAAAGATTTCACGGGGCGAAGAGAGCTTGTTTGTGTGGTCTGTTTTTTTCACAGTCTTGGAGGCAGCAATTCTGGCTTTGGGAGCAAAAGAAGAAGATCGAGAGACAGAATTGTTTAACGGACTAGAATACGTAATTATTGATGATCCGGTCTCATCAATCGATGACACAAAGATCATTACAATGGTTTTGGAGTTACTAAAGCTTATCGATTCTCATGAGGGGAATAGTATAAACTTTCTGATTACGACTCATCATGCTCTTTTTTTCAATATTCTGTACAGCGAGTACTCTAGGAATCCAAAGGTAAAATTGTTTCCATTTCTCTTGTCAAAGCATGCTACAGATTTTTCACTTGATGAACAGAATGATTCTCCGTTTGCATATCATCTTGCAATCAAAGACGAGATCCAAAGAGCCCTAGACTCTCAAGATTTGAAGAAGTATCATTTCAATCTCTTTAGAGGCTTACTTGAGAAAACCGCAAATTTTTTAGGATACCGCAGTTGGGGTGATTGTTTGGATGGAGAGGATAAGCGGGAAATCATGAGGCTGGTAAATTTATATAGTCACGGAAGGTTGTCTGATCTAGAGAGTACGCATTTTCCCGATGAGCATAAGGATACATTTCGCAAGGTTTTCGAAAGTTTTGTGGAAAGGTGGAAGCCACTGGCCACCGTTCCTCAAGTGACCGTCTTGGGAAATGATAATTAGTGCCATGAAAAAACACCAATCAAAAATCGAAGAACTAATTTCTAAACTCTGCCCGAATGGGGTGGGGCACAAGATGATTGGTGAACTTGAGGATAGCGGCTTTATTAAGCTGGGACGCGGAAACGTAATTTCCAAAGTTGATATTTCTGAGTGTCCAGGAAATTATCCGGTATATTCATCGTCAGCTGCCGGGAAGGGTGAAATTGGTCGATACGGAAAGTACATGTTCGAAGATGAGCGTATCTCGTGGTCTATCGATGGGGGTGGAAGGTTCTTTTATAGGCCCGTAGGCAAATACTCGATTACAAACGTATCAGGTTGGCTTAAAAACCTGAATGAAGCGGAGCTTAACACGAAATACCTTTTCTATGCACTTACGAACGAGTGGGCATCAAAAGTATTTGACTATGTTCATAAGGCGCACCCGTCCGTGATTCGTGTCGAGTATAGAATCCCCATACCGCCGCTCGCAGTGCAGGAGGAAATTGTGAAGATTCTTGATAGCTTTACTGAACTCGAAGCTGAACTCGAAGCTGAACTCGAAGCTGAACTCGAAGTTAGAAAGAAGCAGTATGAGTACTACCGTTCTGAACTTTTGGCTTCTAATAGTAAAGAAGTGCAATGGGTTAGATTAAGTGATGTTGCGGGCTATTCAAAGACTAGAATCACAGCAAGTAATTTGACCAGTGAGAGTTATGTGGGTGTCGATAACATGTTGCAAAATAAGCAAGGTAAAACTAAGTCAAATTTCCTCCCGACCTCAGGAAAACTAACCCACTATGAGGTGGGTGACATCTTGCTCGGTAACATTCGGCCATACCTTAAAAAGATATGGCACGCAACGAATACAGGAGGAACAAATGGTGATGTTCTTGTCGTGCGGATAAACGAGAGCGAGAAGGAAAATGTGCTTTCTAGTTACTTGTACTATCTTCTAGCTTCAGATTCCTTCTTTGAATATAGTATGCAATTTGCTAAGGGTGCCAAAATGCCCCGGGGAAATAAGTCTGCGATTATGCAATACAAGATCCCTGTTCCATCCATCGCCGAACAAGAATTCATAGTTTCTATCCTTGATAAGTTCGACGTGCTCGTAAATGACCTCTCTGTAGGCCTCCCGGCCGAGCTTGTTGCTCGCCGGTCGCAATATGAATACTATCGGGGTAAGCTGCTAACATTTAAGGAATATGTCGGATAAGCCCGCCCATTACAACCTGGTAGCAAGCAACCCGGAAAGCACGGTGGTGGCAGACTACCGCGCTTTTGCAGACCAGGTACGGGATGGCTCATATCAGAGCGAGGCCGCGCTGGAACAGGCATTTATAGATCAGCTCACCACTCAGGCATACGAATATCTGCCCATTACCGCCGAGTCGGATTTGATAGCAAATCTCCGAGCGCAGCTAGAGAGGCTGAACGACTTCACATTTAGCGATACGGAGTGGGAGCGTTTCTTTGCGGCTGAGCTTGCGAATCCAAATCAGAGTGTAGAAGAGAAGACGGCGACTATTCAGGAAGATCATATAAAGATACTTACACGAGAAGACGGAACGGTGAAGAACGTGTATCTCCTCAAGAAGGACAACATTCACGACAATAGTCTGCAAGTGATTAACCAGTACGCTACAGACGACGGAAAGCGAAGCAATCGCTACGATGTGACCGTTCTGGTGAATGGTCTACCGATGGTCCATATTGAGTTGAAGCGACGAGGTGTTGCTATACAGGAAGCATTCAACCAAATCAATCGCTATCAGCGAGAGAGCTTCTGGGCATCAAATGGACTCTTTGAATACGTGCAGCTGTTTGTTATTTCAAATGGTACGCACACCAAGTACTACAGTAATACGACACGCAAGGAGCACATACGAGAAGCTGCGGACGGCACGCTTAAGAAAGGAAAGCGCTCAAGTAATAGTTTCGAGTTTACGAGCTGGTGGGCAGATGCTACGAATCGACCCATTACTGACCTAATGGATTTCAGTAGGACGTTTTTTGCTAAGCACGCTCTCCTCAATATTTTGACGCGATACTGCGTGTTTACCACTGACAGGCAGCTCCTGGTGATGCGTCCGTACCAGATAGTGGCTACAGAGCGTATCTTGAGTAGGATCGAGGTGAGTACCAACTACAAGAAGCAGGGCACCGTGGAGGCGGGCGGGTATGTCTGGCACACTACGGGCTCCGGGAAGACACTCACGAGCTTCAAAACCGCGCAGCTTGCGAGCAAGCTTTCATATATCGATAAGGTGGTGTTTATAGTAGACCGCAAGGACTTGGACTACCAGACCATGAGAGAGTACGACAAGTTCGAGAAAGGAGCTGCTAACAGTAATACCAGCACTGCAGTTCTCACGAAGCAACTCGGTGACCCAAATGCACGGATTATCATTACTACCATCCAGAAGCTTGATCGGTTTATCGCGCGCAACTCAGGGCACGAAATTCTTGGCGGGCATGTGGTGCTCATCTTCGACGAGTGTCACCGTTCGCAATTTGGAGACATGCACGCCGCGATTACCAAAGCATTCAAAAACTATCACCTATTTGGATTTACTGGCACTCCAATCTTCGCGGTTAATGCCTCATCAGGCGGACGGCCAGACCTGCGCACTACTGAGCAGGCTTTTGGCGAGAAGCTTCACACATACACCATAGTCGACGCTATCGCCGATAAGAACGTATTGCCGTTTAAGGTTGACTACGTTTCTACAGTACGTGAGGCAGAGGATATTGAGGATAAGAAAGTGAGCGACATTGATCGTGAAGCGGTGCTTGCCTCTCCAGAACGTTTGGAAAATATCGTCAGTTATATACGTGATCACTTCGACCAAAAGACCAAACGTAACAGCTTCTACAAACTCCAGGAGCGCAGAATGGCTGGATTCAATTCAATTTTTGCTGTGTCATCTATTGATGCCGCAAAGAAATACTATGCAGAGTTTAAACGACAGCTTGCTGATGTCCCAAGCGATAAGCGACTCAAAGTAGCTACTATTTACAGCTTTGGGGTAAACGAGGAGGAAGTAAATGGGGTGATGGATGAAAATTCTGAGGACACGAGTGGACTGGATTCGAACTCGCGAGATTTCCTAGATGCTGCAATTGCTGACTACAACGCCATGTTTGGCACATCGTACGATACATCTGCTGATAAGTTTCAGAACTACTACAAAGATGTAAGTCTGCGTGTGAAGAATAGGGAAATTGATGTGCTGATTGTAGTGAATATGTTTTTGACCGGTTTTGACGCAACCACACTTAATACATTGTGGGTAGACAAGAATCTGCGCCTGCACGGGCTCCTCCAAGCGTATTCACGCACGAATCGTATCTTAAACAGTGTAAAGACATTCGGAAATATTGTGTGCTTCCGTAATCTGGAGAAGGCAACCAATGAATCGATTGCTCTCTTCGGAGATAAGGAGGCAAGTGGTGTTGTGCTCCTTAAGGCCTATGGCGACTACTACCATGGGTACAAGGATGGAGACAAGGAGATTCGCGGATACGAAAGTCTGGTGAAAGAGCTCTTGGAGAAGTTCCCAACAGGTGAACGGATTGTGGGTGAGCAGAATCAAAAGGATTTCATTAAGTTGTATGGCGGAATTTTGCGCGTAAGAAACATACTGACCACGTTTGATGAGTTTGCCGGTAATGAGATTCTCAGTGAGCGTGATATCCAGGACTATCATAGTGCCTATATCGATATCTATAACGAGTTCCGAAAATCTACGGAGGAGGCTAAGGAGAATATCAATGATGATTTGATATTTGAGATGGAGCTCATTAAGCAGGTCGAGATAAACATCGACTATGTACTTGGGCTTATTAAGAGGTATCACGAAGACCATACCGGCAATCGAGAACTCCTTCTTGATATTAATAAAGCCATTGATTCGAGTGTCGAGCTGCGCAACAAAAAAGACCTTATCAATCAGTTCATTTCAGCTCTTGATGTGCATTCAGTTGTGGACGAAGATTGGCAGAAATTCGTGGATGTGAAGAAACTCGAAGAATTGGAGAACATTATCGAATCGGAAGGTCTGGATCATGATGCCACCTATACGTTTGTGAGAAATGCGTTCCGCGATGGAGTCGTGCCTACGACAGGAACTGCAATCTCGAATGTTCTGCCTCCTGTATCCCGCTTTTCTCCGACTGGTGAACGTACGCAGAAACGCGCAAGTGTACTTAACAAACTCACAGCCTTCTTTGATAAGTTCTTTGATATATCGAGAGGTGATTTTGAGTAGTGGCTTGTACGTAGAGATGTTATATGAATAAGAAAATCCCCAAGCCGTATTTCAAAAAGATTGATAGGTCATTTTTTAAGTACGGCTTAATTATTCCTATAGAATATGAGAAGGATTTTTTATTTGGTGTACCAATTCATGCAGGAGAATCAAGAGAGACGCACGTAAAGATTTTTGGGAAGAAGTATCCAGTTAAGCTCTATCACGTTAACAGAAATGGAAGCAAGAACGTGTACCAGTTGAGATGGGATATGAATAGAGATTTATGTGAGCTGCTAAGAGATACTTTTATTAACAGTTACGTCATTCTTCAGTCCCAGAAAGAGAAGCACGAAGCATTGGGGGAGGGCCGTAAAAAATTCAGAACCAAGCTTCTTGCTGGGCAGCAAGAAGTATTGAGCTTGAGACCACTTTCGGCTACCGAAATACTTGCTGAGCCATTTATCCAGATTGAAACCGAGTGGAGCACACTGTTCCGGCGACTTGCTGCAGCCAATGTGTTCGAGTCACTATTTGTGAAAGATCGAGAGCACCTTGTGGAGAAAACCACGTCATGGTTAAAAGTTCAAAACTTTGCTCAACATAAAGAGCAGGTTTCTGTTATTTACTACCTAGCAAATACAAAGGATAAGTCGTTATATATTGGTAAGGCGAACAAGCTCGGTGACCGCGTAGTTCCTGGAAGAGGTCATCAGGGAATGGCAGGCGACTGGGATAAATTTAAATATGACATCATAAAACCCGAGTTTGGTCACTTACTTGAAAGAATTGAAGATCACACTATTAGGTCAGTAGCTTCAATACTTAAAAATTCAAAAGACTTTCCAACGCTTGGAGTTGGATCGTATACGTTAGTAAATAGGAACTGGAAGCGTCCGTAAGCCATAGTGCTGACAGATAAGCCTCGCCAACGCCTAAAGGGCACTGTCTTGATTACTAGACAATAATGGACTGTAAGTAGGGTGATATTCTTAACCCATGAAACTCCTCGCACTCAAGAACTGGCTCGCCCGCACCGCCCGTACCCTCTCCCCGTACCTTATCTGGTGTTTGGTTGGAGCAATCTCAGTCTTCATTGGTGTACTAGCAATCTTTGCCTTCCAGGGAGACGAGGAAGAGGAAACAAGCTCATACGAGGAGCCCGCAAGCCTTGAGGGGTGTAACGTGCTGGGGCTTAACATACATGGCTGTATCCTGACGTACGCGCCAACGGCGGACGAAGGGATGTCAGGAGTTCCCGAGGGTTGTGACGCGATGACGGTATCTGAGAATATCATTGCCTCTCTTGATGAAGCTTCAAAGAACAAAGACATCAAGGCTATTCTGCTTGATATTGATTCTGGAGGTGGCATGCCACAGGCTGCTGTTGAAATAGAGGATGCCCTTAAGGCTTCCGGAAAGCCAAGTGTGGCGTGGATACGTGCGTATGGTAACTCAGCTGCATATTGGATAGCGAGTGCAGCGGACACCGTCATTGCTTCAAAGGAGTCAGATGTAGGCAGTATTGGTGTCACCATGTCCTATGTAGATTATGCAAAGCAAAATGAGAAGGACGGCCTTACATACAACAGTATTTCAACAGGGAAGTATAAGGACATAGGAAACTCCGACAAACCCCTCACTCAAGACGAACGAGCCATGCTTGAACGCTCTAACCGCATCACACTTACTAACTTTATAGAGACTATTGCAGAGAACCGTTCACTCTCTATTGATACGGTTCGCTCTCTTGCAGACGGATCATCCTGGCTTGGCGCTGAAGCGCTCTCTCTTGGCCTCATAGACAAGCTAGGCACGTATCCTGAAGTTATGGCTCATATGAAGGAACTACTCAAGAAAGATCCTGTAGTGTGCTGGCAGTAAGTTGACACAACCCAAATATCTTGTATTATAAAAGGTAGCAAAGGGAAGCATCCGCTTCCACCAGACAAAGCCTAGGAGGGCGAAATGAAATACTTTCTCACTACCGCAGCGGCGCTCTGCGCTCTTTTCCATCCAACCTTCGCCAGTGCAGCTCCCACGGCCCGTGAAGCCGCTGAGCTCGCCCGTCGGGCGCAGATCACGGCTGACGCCAATACGGCCCGTGAGGCCCGTGCAAACAGTTCGCGCGGGTACCGAGTCGGGAATAAGGAATGTCCTGCCGGCCGGTTCTGTCCGGTTGAGGACCTCTACGATCCTGCCACGGACACCATCGTTTCCGGCGTGGACCTCTACGCCGGCAACCCGCCTGAATACTGGCGGCTCCTCCGGGAGAACCGTGTATTGTGCCGGGGAGTGCCTAATTCTCCCCCGCGCGTACTGACCAACGATACGATCAGCATCGCCGCTGCGTACCGCTTCCGCTCGCGCAACGGCTCGGTTCGTCTCCATTTCAGCACTGCTGACATGGCGCGTAACCAAGCTGATCGTGAACGGCAAGCTCTTCGGCTGATGTGGGGGTATGCCCGCGAGCACTGTGGTGCGGTAGAGGACGGCGACCGCTTCATGCGTAGCTTCCCGCTCCCGCAGGAAGTTCAGTAGGGGCAGACAAAGAAGCTGTAAGACCAGCACCAACAGGCGCCCGAGCGTGGATCTACTCCACCTCGGGCGCTTTTGCATAGTGCGGTACACTAGTACCTAATGCCCTCAACTCCCGCATTTGACGAAGCATACAAGGGCTTAACCAAAGCCCAGAAGCAAGCTGTAGATACGGTAGAAGGGCCAGTCTTGGTGATCGCGGGCCCGGGCACTGGAAAGACTCACATCCTTACGCTCCGCATTGCAAACATTCTCCTTAAGACCCAGGCCTCTCCAAGCAACATCCTCGTCCTTACATTCACTGACTCAGCAGCACGCACGGTGCGCATGCGCCTAAGGACGCTTGTAGGAGAAACGGTAGCAAGAGACGTACTGGTCTCAACCTTCCACGGCTTTGCAGAACATCTGCTACGCACCCACGCGTCCTCCTTTCCACTTCTTGAAGGAAGACGCCTGATGGGTGACGTAGAGAACACACTCCTGTGGCGAGACGTGATTGCGAACGAAGATATAAAACTACTTCGACACCCCAAGACCCCATTTCTATACCTTAAAGATCTTGCAGGACTTCAAAGAGACTTAGTTCGTGAGCGAATAAGTCTTGAGGACTATCAAACCTGGATAGAAGAGGAAACAGCACGCACCCATGCAGACGAAAGCCTTCGGTATGTGAAAGGAGAGAAGAAGGGAGAAATGAAAGCGACCGGCATAAGTAAGCTGGAGCGCATGGAGAAGGCGAGCGAAGCCATTCTCCTCATGGAAGCATACGAAGCATACAAACAAGAACGAGGCGTGTATGACTTTGCTGATATGTTGCGCGGGGTTGTAGACACACTCCAAGAGGACGCAAACCTGCGCGCTGAACTGCAGGAGACGTATCAATACATCCTTGCGGACGAACACCAGGACGCAAACGCTCTCCAGCACGCACTTCTAGATACGCTCGCATACGACGAACATCCTAACCTCTTTGTTGTGGGAGATGAGAAGCAGGCCATCTTCCGATTCCAAGGAGCTGACGCCACACACTTTGAAGCCTTCACGGAGCATTACCCACGTACGGTCGTTATTCCTCTCACCGACAGCTTCCGATCACTCCAAAGTATCCTTGACCACGCACACGCTCTTGCAACAGAGCACCTTCCAACCCCGCACGAGACACACGCAGAACTCTCCGCAACCCGTAAAGGTGACGCCTCTATTAGTCTCCTTGAATCACCAGACCCTCTGGCTGAACGCGATCAGGTTGCGGGACTTATTGAAGAAGCAATCCAAAAGGGAACTAAGCCACATGAGATAGCGGTAATCGCAAGCAGGAACAGCACTGCAACCCTTATGAGCGAACACCTTAAGGCACGCGGTATAGAAACACTACGTGCAGGTGACATGATGCTTGAATCGCGCCCACTTCTGCGCTCGGTCTTGGCGCTCATGCGCGCTATTGCAAACCCACTTGATATGGCGTCACTCAGGGAGAGTCTGCTTGGCCCCTGGTTTGATGTACCACTTGCTGAACGGGCATCCCTTCTTCTGCGTAACCGTGACCACGAATTGCTCCACGCACTCTCGGAAGAATTCCCTGAACCTTTCCATACCATCACCACGCTTCAAAAGGACGCGCTTGCAACTCCTGCACTCACCATCTTCTCGCGCATGCTTGAGGAGTCAGGTATACGCGGGTATGTCCTTGGTAACCCTGAGCACTTAGTTGATGACCTCCCACTCCTGCGCAAACTCATGATGCATGTGGAAGACATGATTGCGCGCGACACGAACGCAACGTTCAGCACTATCGTTTCCGCACTCACGGACGCAAGCGAGCAGGGATTGGCTGGTGTGAAGTCATCAATTCTTCAGCGAGAAGGACAGGTCACCGTTATCACCGCACACAAAGCTAAGGGTATGGAGTTTGAGAAAGTCTTTATTGTGGGCCTCACCGCAAACGAATGGGAAAAGGGAGGGAAGTCCCCACTCATCCCGTCGCCTATAGATATGCGCCGCACACTGGACGACGTACTACGTCAGTTCTATGTTGCACTCACACGCGCCAAAGACGAGATCGTACTCTCCTACGCTAAAGAATCTGGAGAAGGAAAGGAGAGAGCTCCTTCAATGCTTATTCCAGAAGGACTACCGCGCATTGCTCCAAGCTTTGACCCACTCCCGCGCCTACACACTACGACCGACGCCCCTGCACTCGTGCGCACCCTCACCAAACAATATCTAACCGAAGAAGGACTCTCACCATCTGCGATGCAGGAATATCTTGAATCACCTCCGCGCTTCTTTGCTAAGCGCGTGCTTCGCCTTCGCGAACCAGAGACATACTCTCTCACCATAGGAAACGCGGTACACGCAGGTATCGCTACATTCCTTTCTGAACAATCAGAAGACAAAGCCTTTGGCACTCTTGAGGTGTCACTACGAAAATCCCTTCTCCCACGAGACCAAGCATTTGAACATCTTGCACGGGATGTACGTGCACGCCTCCACGCCTTCATCGTATATCGGGCAGAACTAGGAGACACGATTGCTATTGAAAAGGGATACAGTCTCACACACTCAGTTCTTGGAAGCGAGGTGCGTTTGTTTGGAAAAGTTGATGCACTGTTTGAAAGCCCAGACGGGGAAGTGATTGTGGACTTCAAGACATCAACGAATGTGAAAGCCGACGACACAAAGTTTGAACACCAACTCGCGTTCTATGACTTTGTCTTGCGTGGTAACGAGCACAGTCCCGTAGGGGCGCAGATTGTGCAGGTGGGGTCAGAAGAGGTAAAAGCCTATGACGTTCTCCTTACCGACAACACACGTAGCGCATTCAAAGAACTTCTGGATACGGTGATTGAGGAAATGCTGTCAGGGAAATGGCGAGAAGGAGAGCCTTCACCATACGACGACATTCTGAAACTCTTCGCCTAGCGACTAGCCCCAACTGCGCTCTCTACAATCTGCTTCAATGTTCCGTACGGAATAGAGCCGCTAATAGGAGCTGGCTTCTCACCCTTAACCAAGAGCACGCTGTATGGCGAACCTTCAGCCCCTATAGCAAGCGCGTTTGCAAAATCAGCTTCTACTTTGCGAGTGTATTTTCCTTGCGCAAGACACGCATCAAAGTCGCTCTTAGATACACCAAGCTGGGTGACAATACTTTCATAGTCGCCTGGGTCAAACTGCATCTCACCCGGCGCATAGGCATGCAATAGGTCAATGAAGCGCCAGAAGGCAGTCTTGTTTCCAAGAGACGCGACACACTCACTTGCCTCAGCGTGACTTATAGAATCAGGATGCTGATCAACCAAAGGGAAGTGCCTATATACCCACGCAACCTTCCCACTAGCACCATACTCAGTCATCAGCTGACTCATCGTCTGCTGAAACTCTTTGGCATAAGGAGCATCCATATCGGCATACTCAACAATAACGACAGGAGCCTCTGGATTTCCAATGATATGTTCCTCAGGACTAATGGCGCGCATAGAGAGAACATCCCCGGGAGGTGCTCCCAAGATATGCGTCTGGCGGATGGAGAAGATCGCCAGTGCAAGGATAAGTCCTGCAAACACAATTGCGCCCGGTATAAGCCACTGCGAACGTGTTGTATCCATACGAAAATCATAGCATGTATGCAAAAGGACCCGCGGTTTCCCACGGGCCCTTGGCACTAGTTCTTAGTGCGTTGTGCGTCTTCTCCGCGCTCTCGCTATTACCACCTTGGGCTGTAGCGGGTCCAGAACCGCAGGCACGAGTGTCTGCGTCAAAAGATCAACAAGACCCGACTTCATCCCCGAAAGGATGACACGAACCGTCTCGCCCTCGGTACCCTCAAAGTCAGGGACTCCAACGAACGAGACATCAATGGATGGGCGTGGACCGTATTTCTCAGCGTCCCACACCCTTCGTAGTACCCCGTCTATATTCTCCCGGATGACCGGATAGAGTACCGGTGGTATCGTACCCTCCAAAAAGGTGACCATGACGCTTCTGGTATCAGTTTCTTGGCTCATGGCCTTATTCCCCAAACAGTTATTGCCGCACGACCTTCGTGCGGCA
>JAGOQE010000002.1 GCA_017991635.1 Minisyncoccota bacterium
ACACATCTATTTCCGAGCGCGCCCTTATTGAGGCTGAACTTTCCTACGGGGAATCGCCTACTGAAGAGGACATACAAGATCTCATCCGCTCCTTTGAGCGTGCGGTCTTAGAGCAAGAGCTACGAGAAGCAACTATCACACTCCGCAGAGCTGAGGTCGCCAAGGACGACGCCCTCATCACGGATGCCACCACTAAGGTGCAAGAGCTCTCCCGAAAGCTTGCTTCAACTTAGACGTTTCAATAATCTCAAGAACTATGCCGAAGAAGACACCTGCCAAGAAAAAGGCGGTTAAAGCGCCTGTTAAGAAAGTTGTGAAAGCGACCGTGAAGAAAAGTGCACCAAAAAAGACCGTGAAAAAAACTACCCCTAAAAAACCTGTAAAGAAGACCGCACCTAAGAAGGTGGTAAAGAAAGCCGTCAAGAAAGCTGCCCCTAAGAAGGTGGTGAAGAAGGCTCCTGCAAAAGCAGGGAAGTCAGGACGCGCGATGGCCGTTGTTCGTGTTGCCGTAAAGGGAGCAAAAGCAAAGGCTGAAGCCGATCGCCAGGACAAAGCAGAACTTCTCATCCAGAAGGGTAAGGAGCGTGGCTACATTACCTACAGCGAAATTCTCAAAGAATTTCCTCACGTTGAGGAGGACGTCTCATTTCTTGATGAGCTCTACGAGCGCTTCTCAGTAAGTGGTATCGACATTCTCGAAGGAGGCATGCTTGAAGACAATGCTGACCAGTACCTCGCTACCCGAAACATCAAGGGACGCGAGTCTTCAGGCTACGACTCAATTCAGATTTACCTCCGTGAAATTGGACAGTACCCACTTTTGACAGCCGCTGAAGAGCGTGAGCTCGCCAAGCGTATTGATGCAGGGGACGATGAGGCACGAAATATCCTCGCCCGTTCAAACCTTCGTCTTGTGGTGTCTATCGCTAAGAAGTACGTAGGACGCTCTCCAGACCTTACGCTTCTCGACCTTATTCAGGAGGGAAACCTCGGACTCTTTAAGGCCGTTGATAAGTTCGATTGGAAGAAGGGGTACAAGTTCTCAACCTACGCTACCTGGTGGATTCGTCAGGCTATCACCCGCGCTCTTGCCGACCAGTCTCGTACCATCCGTATTCCTGTACACATGGTTGAGACCATTGCCAAATACAAGCAGGTCTCCCGCCGTCTCTCACAGGCACTTGGTCGTGATCCTCAGCCAGAGGAAATTGCTATTGAGATGGGTGTTGAAGTAGACAAGATTTACCAGATTGAAAAAATCAATCAGGACACCCTCTCACTTGAAAACCCAATCGGTTCTGATGATGATGAGAAGTCTACTCTTGGTGACTTCATCGCCGACGATAAGATTCCGTCTCCAATTCAGGAATCTTCAGAGCGTATTCTTTCAGAGCAGGTCAAAGATATTCTTGATGATCTTTCTCAGAAGGAGCGCAAGATTTTGGAAATGCGCCATGGTCTCTTGGATGGTGTGTATCACACACTGGAGGAGGTGGGGAAGGAGTTTGGAGTAACCCGTGAGCGTATTCGCCAAATCGAGGCGAAGGCTTTGGAAAAAATTCGTACTCATGAGAAGGCTCGCCGTCTCAAGAGTTACTAATTTTTTCGAAGATTCGTCGCCCTCCGGGCACTCCGATTCTCTAGCTCGTTCCACTCGCAACAGAATCTAGTCGCTCACTCAAAAGCGCGCAGACTGAAAAGCTACTAACAAAAGACCCCCTACAGGGGTCTTTTGTTATAATTTAAGCGTTATGAGTAAAGAACCAAGTTAATTACTTCTTCGCAAATGAAGCTATCGAGGATATATGAGGAAGAGCTGGCCAAAGAGGAAACTAATTTCTTTGTCCTTGACTCTGGTCAACATACTAAGGATGTAGATTTTGAAACCTATGAATGGAAAAAGTCTATAAATAATAAAATAAAAACCGGTGACCTATTCATTTATCGTAAGCCACAAAAAATGATGGGCAGGAAGGAATTCATGCTCTTTGGCGCCGGAAAGATTGGCGAGATCACAGGTAATGACAGTGTTGCAGCGGTGATTGAGAAACCACACCCATTTGTGAATCCAATTTTTCAGTCACAGCTAGATACGTATAGTTGGAACTGGAAACAACGTGGAAGTAATTGGGAGCATTTCTGGAACCAGTATGGAATAAACTCTATACCAAAGCAGGACTTCACGAACCTTTTGCAAATGGTAGATGGAGAGTACGACCCTGCTGATGATGTTCAGGCGATAGTTGAAGATCTACAAATAGCCGAAGGAGACTATTCTGTAGATGATTCTCAGGCGATCGTGTCATCACGGCCATGGCAGAGTGCGTGGTCACGAAGAGTTAAGGAAAATTACGGGTATATGTGTGCAGTATGCGACCTTAAAGTCCCTGCTTTTCTTGTTGGATCACACATAGTTCCTGTCAGGGATAGGGAGTTCAAGAATACACGAAAGGATCCAGCGAACGGTATTTGTTTGTGTGCCTTACATGACAAGGCATTTGACGTTGGTTATTTGGGAATTACGGAGTCGGGATTGATCAGAATATCGGAACAGGCACAGCATGATCCTGTTTTATGGAAGAATTTGAGTTCTTTCTCAGGAAAAAGAATGCGTAATCCTGTACGCTTCAAGCCAAAAGAAGAATACCTTGCGTATCATAGAGATAGAATATTTCTCAGCTGATCAGTTGGAAGTTTAGCTTCCTAAGAAAACGTAACAGCTGAACTGCTCATTCGGAAGAGTGTATTATCAAAATCGAGCCTATATTCGAATCCTAGATTCCTAGCAGTCATGGTTGGCGGTCATCAGACCACGACATGTAAGGAAGAATGGGGATTTTCGGACAAAGAAGTTCGTGCCTTAAGCGTTCTCGTATTCTTCTTCTGTTATTTCCTTACCTCGCGTGAGAATATCTACAGCTAGGTTTGTGTGTGGACTGAGAGTATACGGTTCACCACCTTTAAACTTAACAGTGTACCCGTCTGGTCTAGGCTCTGCTTTCATGTAAGCATCCTCAAAGTCGTAGTAGAAGTATTTAGTGCTAGTAGTCATACAACTTACTATAATACATTTTGCTATTATTGTTTGAATAGAGTAGTTCGTGGCGAAACCAGCACATGAAGCGACAAACCTAAATTAAATGATAAGACCCGCCTGTGGCGTACCCCCCCCTCCTGAGCACTTCGATTTTTGGCGCTCTCTGACCGCCTCATCCGCCGTACATATGTACGTCTCCTTCGGCGAACTTCCCACGCCTAGCATCTGGGGCCTTTTTGCTTCGCTTGATTTGGCGTATGATTGGTATACTAAGTCTATAAACGTGAGTCTACCTCGAATCATAGATAATAAAAGAAAAACCCTCCTCGATTCTGTAATTGAGGTTAGTAAGTCGCACACCGAACTGTCACTCGCGACCGGCTACTGGGATCTTGAGGCAATGAGGTTGGTTATGCCGCACCTCGGCAAGTTTGAGAAAATTCGTCTTTTAATCGGACGTGAGCCGCTTATTCCTCGCCACCAACTCCAACAGCCAGAGCTCGACTTCCCAGATCAAGACTTTAAATTTGATCTCTCTATGCTCGCACCAGGTTCTGACTTGCGAGATGTTGTAACCGAGATCAAAAAATGGATTGCGGACGGTAAATTCGAGGTGCGAGTGTACCGCAAGAGTTTCCTGCATGCGAAGTGTTATATCTTTGGCTCGTACGAATCAAGTGAGGCTGTGGGTATTATAGGTTCTTCAAATTTCACTAAAAACGGTCTCACACACAACTCAGAGCTTAATGCGCTCGAGTCTGATCATCGTGTTGTCGTCTTCCAACCCAAAAATGAATCGCAAGAAGTTGGGCACCTCTTTTGGTTTGACGAACTTTGGAATGACGAGACGACCGAAAAATGGAATGAAGAGTTTGGAGCGATCCTTGAAACTTCACCTGTCGGCGACAAGCTCTATAGCCCATACGAAACCTACATCAAGACCCTGTATGAGCTCTACAAGGAAGAAATAGAAGATAATATCGAGGAGTTATCAGAAAACGGTCACGGAAAAACTCTGTTTGATTTCCAGCAAAAGAACGTTCGCGCTCTTTTACGCCGATTAAGAAAGTACAAGGTTGCAATGCTGGCTGACTCTGTAGGTCTAGGAAAAACGACTACGGCTATCAGTGTGCTTAAGCAATATATTGATAATTCTGAGGGTAAAAAGCGAGTTGAGATAATCTGTCCCAAATCCCTTGTGCAACAATGGGAAAAAGAACTTACAACTGAGGGCGTATACGGATTAAAACCAATTACTCTCCAGAACTCAAGAGAAATTGAAAATAGAAAGGAACTCGATAGTATTGCGAGTGTCTCGTTGTTTGTTATCGATGAATCTCACAATCTTAGACAGACTTCTGGATCTCGATTTAAGCTCTTGCTTGATTGGGTAAGAGCAAATCCAAAGGCACAAGTGTTGCTTCTCACTGCCACTCCAATCAATAACCATCTCAGCGATCTAACAAATCAAATTCTCCTTGGAACTGGCGGAGATGCTGAGGTATTGAAAGTCACCATCGCTGATGAGCAAAAGCAAACGGTACAGATCAGTTTCCATCAAGCAGTTGAGAACCTTAAGAAAAAGATCAACCAAGATATTAAGCGTGATGGGAAGATAGATTACGACTATATCAAGCAGGTAATGACTCCTATTATCCGTACCTTTGTAGTGCGCCGAACGAGACAGGGTATCGAAAATGAGTATGGTTCTTTAACTATCAATGGTGTAGAGAAGAAATTCCCAAGGGTTATTCCTGAGGTTACTGAATATGAACTTGATAAGAAACTCGTTGAGTCAATCAGAAAGATTGAGAGCCCAGCCATTTCACTATCCTCAGTGTATGAACTAGATCCGAACGAGATAATTGAAAAATGTAAGGATCTTAAACACCCTCTAAACCAGCTTGATAGGGTTACGAAGAAACAAGACGAGAAGACCTTAGCTGAAGAGAATCCGATGTACTTCGTATTCCAGCTTATCTTGATGCTCGGGTTCATTCCTTACCGCTGGATGATGTATCAAACGAAATATTACGGTAAGACTCGAGATGAAATTAAGGAGATCGGACTTAGCTCAGAGAACAGTAAAAAACTACTTCTGCAGTTGGGTATATTCGGTATTCTACGAACGGTCTTCCTTAAGCGTATGGAATCTTCAGTCAGTGCTTTGCGCTCATCTCTTGAAGCGTATAGTCGAAAATTGGAGCTCTTTGAAAAAGGTATTGAGGAGGGGAAAATCGTATCTCTTAAAGATATTCAAGCACTCGAGCTTAGTTTTGGTGATGAAGATCTTGAGGTAGACGAAGAGGCTCTTGAGGAAAATACCCTGGAAACTATTGATGAAAAGAGCTATGAGCTCGAAATAATGAAGCAGGATCTGATAAAAGAGAAGGAGCTCGTCTCGGTTATCCGTGCTCAGTTAGAGATACTGGCTAAAGACGACTCAAAGATCAAATGCTTCGGAACCCTGCTTGATAAGCTTGAGAAAGAGAATCCAGATAAAAAGGTTCTCGTCTTCTCTTACTATGCAGACACTATCAATTATATTCAGGACTCAATCTCAAAATACTCCTCAAGCATTAATGCAGAAAATACTGGTTTTGTTTCTTCGAAAAATAGGAGTGACGCTGAAAACCTGGCGTCTCGATTCTCACCAATCTCAAAGAGTTATGTATTGAAGGAGGGAGAATCATCACTACAATATCTGTTTTCTACAGATGTGCTCTCGGAAGGCCAAAACCTTCAAGATGCTGGTATTCTCGTGAACTACGATCTTCACTGGAACCCTGTTCGTATGATCCAGAGAAACGGTCGTGTTAACCGTCTTGGATCACTCTTTGACGAAGTTTATATCTACAATATGCGTCCTGAAGCAAAGCTCGATTCTTACCTCAAACTCATCCAACGCCTAGAAGGAAAAATTAATCTCATTAAAAACACTATTGGTACAGATACTCCAGTACTTGCTGAACCAGAAAACCCAATCGAATATACAGATTCGGTGAGTGATATTTACAGTGCTGATATGCAAAAGAGAATGCAGGCACTTGAGGATGCTGAGAAAGCATCAGACTTCCTCCTTTCGGAAGATGAGTTTGTCCTTGACTTAAAACGCTTTAATGAAAGTGATCTATACCCAGCAGAATATAAGGAGAAAATCTACAATATCTCTGATGGGAAGTGGGCACTTACGCCAAGTACACTTTCTCGTGGGCAATCAAGACCTGAAGTTTTTGGTCTAACAAAGCTGTTTTCCGATGAAGGTGATCTAACTGGTTTTCAGTTTACAAAGACAGACAAAACTGCTTCTCGGCTGTTCGCGGTATCTCAACTTCAAGCATTGGAGTGGCTACGAACAACCCCTCAAGATAATGAGAGATCACTAGACAAGATAACTATTGATAAGGTTGCTGTTAAAAATCAACTTGAATCAAAGGTTATTCAATACTACAACGATGAGGAAACTGGATCACTGATTGGTCAAGAAAATGAAGTACTTCGCATTCTCTTTGCTAATGACTATGAAGAAGAGGATATTGATACAGTCCGAGACGCATTTAAGACAAGAGATGTCTTTTACAAGAGAGAGATTTCTCAGTTGAAGCGCAAAGTGATGGCTGAGAAAAACAGAGGTGATGCATATCAAGAAACGCTCAAAAAGCTGGTGTCTTTGGCAAAAGACCTAAATAAATACAAGCAAACTGCTGTTGCAGAGCTTCCGACAACCTCAACAAGCATTCTGTTCTTCGTAAACAATAATGAGTAAATTACCCACTAAAATCCAAGGCATTCAAGATGAGCTGAGCAAGCTCTCTGAACATAAAACCTTTGAACAAACACAGAGGGTTATTTTGTCAGTCATAAGGCTTGTTGATGACACGGTTTCAGTAGACGATTTGGACTTGTTCCAGTTGTTTAATGATAGCGATGGAAAAATACGAGCCAATGCATCGTGGTTCTATGAAGATCAAGTAATAGCTGATCGCAAAGCAACCTATAAGGTACACGCAGATAACAAAATTAATCTTGATTTCAAAGTATATGGAGTAAACAGAGCAAAGAAGCAGGTAATCTCTTGGGCTACCGCTCTAACTCCAAACTTTGAGGATGAGCCGTTCAACACCAAGTTCAATATTGGTATTGATTTTGTTGTACCAAAATCAACCGATCGAGTCATCATTGTACTTACTAACAATTATGTAATTCGTACGCTTGAGTTAAAGGATGACATTACCGCTACGTATCAAGAGATTCTTGCAAAGTGGGCAGAGATTAAGGACTTTTCCAAAAAGCCAGCAGTCCATACTGCTTTATGGGAAAGTTTCGATCTACAGCCTCTTAATAAGAAATTCTACGCTGGCATTAGTGAACTCTTTATCATTCTTCGTCAGTATTTAATCAAAGAGAATATTCTTGATGAAAAACAAGCTTCAATGTTTGCGAACCGTCTCATTGGTCGTGTCATCTTCACTTGGTTCTTGGACAAGAAAGGCATTATCAACAGAGATCTTAAGTATTTTGACTCTCAATCTTTTGAATCCGATACTGAGTACTACAAAACAAAGCTCGAACGACTCTTTTTTGGTGTACTGAATACACCAACAGATGAACGTGAGTACAAAGATGAGGTAACACCTTTCTTAAACGGAGGCTTATTTGAAGTGCGAAACAATGATCTCTACAAGGATAACAAGTTGAGTTTCCCTAAGAATTATTTCGATGACTTATTTGAGTTTCTTTCGGGATATAACTTCACTACTGACGAGAGCACTAGTCAATTCCAGCAAGTAGCAATTGATCCTGAAATGTTGGGTCGTATATTTGAAAACCTGCTTGCAGAAATTACTGAAGAGACAGGAGAACAAGCCCGCAAGGCTAAAGGTGCATTTTATACACCTCGAGAAGTCGTGGACTATATGTGCAAGGAGTCTTTAAAGGAATATCTCAAGACAAAACTTCCTGAGGATACTTATAGAGATCAACGTCTTTACCAGCTCATAGAGGCTCCTGATAAAGATTTCCAAGATCAAGACCATAACTGGCGTAGAGATTGGAAGCCCTATAAGGACGCTATCCTGTCAGCTCTTGATGATCTGAAAGTCCTTGACCCAGCCTGCGGGTCAGGAGCTTTTCCAATAGGGATGTTACAGCTCCTAGTACGGGTCTACGAGCGTCTCGAGCCCCGTTTTGATGGGTATAAGGCAAAGCTACAGATCATAGAGAGAAATATCTATGGTGTTGATATTGAGCCAATGGCAGTTGAAATTGCACGCCTTAGAACGTGGCTCTCAATCATTGTGGACGAGGAGTCAGATTCAAAGAAGATAAAACCTCTACCTAACCTCGAGTTTAAGTTTGTATGCGCTAATTCGTTAATTGACCTTGATCAGGACGGAGCTACCACATTTGGAGACGATCCTGATCTTGAAAATAAACTTCGAATCATACGAGATGCCTATTTCAATACCGAAAGCTTAGCTAAGAAAAAGAAGCTAAGGAGTGATTACAACTTGTTGGTAAACACGAGCCTTAATCTCTTTGGAGAATCAGAAAGATCTTTACAGCTCAAGACATACAGACCCTTTGACAACGAGTCGTCAGCAAGCTTCTTTAACCCTGATTTTATGTTTGGAGTAAATCACTTCAACATAGTCATTGGTAATCCACCTTATTTGAGAATACAGGGTCTTCAAAAGACTAATGCATTATTAGTTGAGCAGTACAAGAAAAGTTATATATCTGCAACAGGATCTTTCGACCTGTATGTGCTTTTTGCAGAAAGGGGTCTTAAACTCTTGAATACAGATGGGTTTCTGAATTTCATAATGCCAGACAAATGGCTAAACTCTTCATTTGGTCTTGGGCTCAGAAAGGTAGCAAAACAATCAGGCTCATTGCATAAAGTAATTTCTTTTAAGGAAAGTCAAATTTTCAACGCTTCGACATATTCTTCTCTTGTTTGGTTTACTAAAGCAAAGCATTCTGGAATTCAATTCTTCGAGTTTCCAAGCGGAATCTCGGGGGCAACTATTCTCGGACAACTTTCAAGTCTCTCAGACGAAAAAATGAAGTTTCATCTCATTGATTCCTCGGTTCTTGATCAGGATAAGTGGACATTTACTCCAACCACAAATCAAGCAATACTAAAGAAAATCAGTGGCAATTCACCAAAATTGAAAGATGTTTTTTCAGGAGTCTTTCAAGGTATCGCAACGGGAATGGATGACGTTTTCTTCGTAACACAAATATCAGATGGCGAAAATGGTTTAATCAAGGTTTATTCAAAAGCAGGTAATAAAGAGTACTTGCTAGAGGAAGATATGCTCATGCCTGTGCTAAAAGGAAATCAGGTACATCGATACGAAAAACTTGAGACGAGTGTCAGAGTTGTATTTCCTTATACCAGAGCGAAAAAAGATAATGCTTCTTTTGGGGTTAAGCTAATTCCTCACAATGATCTTGAAAGTAAGTACCCATCAACTTTTGCTTATTTTAAAGAGTTTGAAAAAGAATTAAGAGCAAGAGAGAAGTCTTCTTTTGACGATGATCAGTGGTTTCGCTTTAGTAGGAATCAAGGTATTTCATTTCCAGCTGTCAAGAAACTGGTAGCACCTTATTTATCATTGGGCAGTCAGTTCACTTTTGATCGTAGTGGGCATTTTTTAACCAATACAAAATGCTATTCGTACTTACCGAAAGATGAAGAAAAACACAGTCTTTTGCTCCTGTTGGGTATCCTTAACTCAAAACTGACTTGGTTCTTCATTAGTAGTACAAGTTCAGTAATGAGAGGAGGTTACTGTGTCTACTCACCTGAATACTTAAAAAGCTTTTCATTTCCTGAAAAAAATGATTTGTCGATAGGAATTGAAGAACTAACTGAGAAAAGGCTCTCTGTTCAAGACAGGGATCAAGCCAAAGAAATAGAAAAGAAGATTGATGAACTTGTTCTTGATCTTTACGGTCTTACTGACGAAGAAAAAGAGGTAGTAAGAAGTAGTCTAAAATAATAGGCAGTTTGGGGCATTGTAATAGGCATATTACTTGCTGGTATCGGCGTCTACATTACGGCCATTTTGGCAGCACTTTTCTCCGGTGAATTTGCGATAGCTGGGATAATAATTCTGACTTTGGCCATTATTATGGGAATTCAAGCGCTTGGCTTGTGGATCAGCACAAAGCATGAATCGAAGTACAGAGCATAGCCACAAATACCCGCGCAGGCGGGTGTTTGTGGTGATTCTCACTTCGCCCTCGTAAGCTAATGGATAAACTGTCGGGATTCTACCCCGAATTTGGGAGTTCGAATCTCTCCGAGGGCACTATAGACCTTGTGTGAAAGTTTTGGCGGAGGCTTGGAGCCAGTAGGTGATAGAGTCTTCCATTCCGTTTTCGATACGCTTCTCGAGTTTGTTGAATGGGTTCAACTCTACGCGGTCGTTGTTGGGGAGGGTGAAGGCAAGGACCCAGCGGTCTTGGCGCTCAGAGAATACCCAGTCGGCGCTAAAAATCATGCGTAGTGCTTCGCCAAGCGGGCTTCCGAAAATAAGAATAGTCTCTGGTGTGTACAGAAGGTTCTGTTTCTTCATCGTGTCGGTGATGGCGTCCACGAGAGTGTCCATAATGTAGACAAGACCCACAGCCTCTTCGGGATTGGTGAAAGGGGGAATAGTATAGACCTCAAAAAATTGAGCAGTGTACTCAGAAAACAGGTCGGGGCTAATGCTTGGGTCGCGTGTCGTGTCCATAGATTTGCACTAGTTTCTCAGAGTTCTCCAGAATATAGGATTTTTTAATAAAACTCCACTTTAATTTCTCAATACTGATGAGATAGACCTCCTTAGGTTTTTCTGCTGCGCCACCAATGCCAAGGGCGAGACGCACCTTCACACCGTGCTCCTTTCCAAATTCGCCATAGCGGACAGTCCACTCAGGCTTCCACATAAATCCTGTCTCTGGATAGCCCTCCTTTTTAGTCCAAGTGCTTCTGTATTTACACTCAACAGCAAACTTATCTCCAGACTTTAAGTCTCTGAAAAGGAGGTCAGGGTTTTTGTCTGACTCAACATAACGCCCTAGGTACTTTCCGTTGTCACGAGTACGGTCGATTATGACAAACTTATCCTCAGGGAAAAGTGAAGCAACAAACTTCTCGAAACGAGCACCTTTTTGATATGAGTTCGTTGCCCAAAACAAATAAAAGGAAAGCCCCGCCATCAAGAGTACGTCGACAATTATCCATAAGTCTCTCCTCAAACTGAATGGAAGAAGCGGATTAAAGAGAACTGCGCAGGCTACGAAGAATATGGCGAATTGCTTGTAGTGTTGCAGAAAGGCAATAAAAGCTAGCGCAACAAAAAGGACGAAGGCAGCCATTTTGAGATCTGCGTAGTGAGGGTAGATTCCAAGTGCTGCTATGAGCAATATAGCGGAGCAGGCAAGTGCTAGAAGTTTGCCGAGCTTCAGTCGTGAATTTATGAGATGCATATCAATAACTATACTACGTCACTTTTGTGCAGTTTTGGTTGAGGTATATAGTACGGTTATGGCGAAGTATAGCTTTGAGGGGGAAGTGTGGCGGTGGACTGGGGTAAGTGCCTGGCACTTTATTTCAGTAAGTGGGGAGGTCTCCGACGCTATCAAAAAGAGCAGGGAAGGTGTGCCTCGGGTAGGCTGGGGAGCAATTCCTGTGTCGGTGCGTGTAGGAGAGTCTCAATGGAAGACCTCAATTTTTCCAGACAAAAAGTCAGGGACATTTCTGCTCCCCCTTAAGGTAGATATCAGAAAGAAAGAAGGGCTTGTTGCGAGGAATAAGGTTGAGGTGCATTTAGACGTGTAGACATATAAAAAGAAGTCGCCCGGGGAGTCGGACGACTTCCCGGGCGACGTACGCCTAGAGCTTCACGCCGAGCATTTGAGCCCCGGCGCGCAATTTATGTTCGACGAATTCCTTTCGGCCTTCGTCGCCCTGTGCTTCTGCCGTAACGGCGCGCATGATGCACTCGAGGGCTTGGGCCCTGGTGAGCACCTTCCTCGTGTTCGGAAGACTGAGCGTCATCTGGAGCGCCGTGGCCATGCCAACGATTCGCGCATGAATAACGCGCGGATCTTCGGAACTTTCCAGGTGCGAAAGGAAGCCGTCGCGTTCTTTGAGCATTAGGCTGTGATCAAGGGACATTTAATCCTCGTGGGTTTGAGATGTACTGATTATAGTATACACTAAAACTACATTTTAGTCAATATTTCGTATTCGGGTTTGAGGACGCGGGTGATGGAGAGGCGGTTGCCTTGGGAGAGTATTTTGAGCGCAGAGAGTTTCTTGTCGGCGCGCATAGCTTCAAGGGTGATGGGCTCCTTGAGTGTACTTACATAGGCAACATCAACGAGGTACCAAAGGGGATTCTCTGGAGTGCATCGTTTATCAAAATATTCTGATTCAGTATCAAATTGTGCTGGGTCGGGGTACGGTTCTGAAGCTACCTTTGCCATGCCGTAAATACCCGGGACCTTGCAGTTTGAATGATAGAAAAAAATAGGATCACCCCTCTGCATGTCGTACATCATGAAGTTCCGAGCCTGAAAATTTCTGACGCCTGTCCAGGGCGTCTTTTTGTCTTTCTTCAAGTGCTCTATGCCGTAGGTCTCGGGCTCAGATTTGATGAGCCAGTATTTGGGTTCCATTACTCTTCAGTATACGGGTATAGTAAGGAAAATGATATTTAATGACTTTGAGGTGAAAGAATCAGTCCGCGCACGCAGTGCGCGGATAACAGTTCATCCTGATGGGCGAGTGGTGGTCACGAAGCCGAAGCGGGTGAGCGAGTCGCAGATTCAAGCGTTTGTAGACAAGCACACAGACTGGATTGAACGGCGGCAGAAATCATTTCTCAAGCGAGGCGCACCGGTGGCGCTTCCTATGCCCCGCAGAAACTCAAAGGCATATAAGGAACTCCGCGCCCGCGCTCGCACGCTTGCATGTGAACGCCTAGAGTATTTCAATACGTTCTACAATTTTTCATACACGACTATTTCCATACGTGACCAGAAGACCCGATGGGGAAGTTGCTCCAAGGCAGGAGGTCTCTCCTTTAACCTACGCATAGCACTACTGCCAAGCGAGCTTGCAGACTATGTCGTCGTGCACGAGCTCTGCCACACCAAGGAGCATAATCACTCTGAAAAATTCTGGGCACAGGTGGAGCGCACACTACCAAACTGGAAAGAGCTCCGTCGAAAACTTCACACCTATAGTTTATAAAGTGAAGCGCCCGCTTGAACCAGTGTTCAAGCGGGCGCATTGGTGAGTCGCGTTTCCATTGGATTTTGCGATGGGGACCCACGGTAGTCGTGTGAGTAGGGAGCGAGCGGTCTCGACTCCCCGAGTGCGCGAACCAGACATCACCCTGTCCCATCGTCTTTCAGTCATCGAGCCCCTATGCATGCATACGCTCTCGAGTAGCTCTCGTGAAAGACCTGTGGTGTCAACCTCACCTCCCGAAGGAGATCTCTCCTTTCATCTAACGGGAGTGTCTCTACTATACCGAAAACTGAAAAAGGGAAAAGGCGTTGTGTTTCCACAACGCCTCCCGTATCAACGTCGTCGATACTTACTTCTTCTTGCGCTTCGCGCTTTTCGCGAGAAGCTTCTTCAGGGGCTTCTTGAGGGCGATGAGCGCTTTTCTGACCTCGGGGGTGAGTTCGCACTCGAGCGCCTTCTTGTAGGACACCCATGCAGAATCATCGTGCTCGTCGCTCAGCTTGAGCACGCCGCCCTTGGACTTCATGATGCCGAAGAGAACGACATAGGGCAGACCCTTGTATCTGCCTTCGCTCCCGATGACGTAGCTGTCGGCGAAGACGAGCGGATGAATGGGGGACACGAGAAGTCCCGTTTCTTCCATCACCTCACGCTCGAGGGCGTGGGTGAGGTCTTGCCCTTCGTCGAGCTTGCCGCCGGGACCTTCCCAAAGGCCGGGGTGATGCGTGTCGGTGGCGCTTCGCTTCACGAGCAAGAGCTTGCTCTTGCGAATGATGAAGCTTCTGTTTACCAGCACCACCTTCGGGCGTTTCGTTCTGGGCGTCGTCATGACTGCCTCCTTTCAGTACCTCTGTTATGGTTATACTTAGAAAATTACTATTTGTCAAAATGTATGAAAAGGGAAAAGGCGCCAAGTTTCCAAGGCGCCCTCTCGAGGTAATTACGTCGGTGTCAGACTACGAACTTCAATTGCACCGAACGTACCTGGAACATCAAGCCGGTGCACTGGCGTTTTGTCTTCTCGAACATGCTCTCTGTCAGAGAGAATGATGAGCTTGTGCTTAGGTTGCCTGCGTTCCATATCAAGTGCAAAGGAAACCATGAGCTTTCGCTCAATCGTCTCAGAGTTTGGAAGGCGTACCTGCTCATCGAGCAGGCTCGCAACACCGAATATTTTTTTACCAGTATTCAGTACTCGAAGAAGTTCTGCCGGCCGACCTGGGAAGAAAATCCAGGCAGGACCACCTCTAAGGCCAACACGAGCAAAGACTCCAAGCATAGCGTTGTGCTCGGCTTCAAAGACAGGCGTATTGTTGCGGAACATGTACTCGACGTGCCCGGTCCAAAGCGTGCGGTACGTGAGCACTTTTCCACGCCTGCTTATTTCACGCTCTGCCGTTATTGTGCCTGCTCTTGGTGCTTGGCGTTTGTTTACGTGACTATTTGACACTCTTCATCCCCCGATATAAAGGCCAAAAGGCTGACTTAGACTAATGGCGACTATAGCACAGATATACTTGCTTTTTCAAGCTTTCGTGGGGTAGATACTTGACAAAAGGGCTAAAATATGTATATAATATATACAGAGGAATCTCCTCAAGCTCTGGCCAGATGGTCATCTCAACTTGTATCTCGGAGACTACATCATGAACCGCATGGTTCTGGCCATCATGGCCGCCGCTCTTTCCATTTTCGCTGCTTCGACCGCTTCGGCTCAACAGCGGGTCGTCGTCAACACGGCGGCGCAGTGCCAGACCATCCGGGGTACGCTCCAGGTGGAAAACGGTACGACGCTCGTCTGTGTGGTCGGCGCTTCGGCTCCCGCCCGCTCCGATCCCACGGCTCGCTTCGCTCCGGCGCCGGCCCCTCGCGTTGAGGGTGCGGTTCCGCCGAATCTGGCTCGCCTCGTCTTCGTCCCGACTTCCCGGGGGAACCAAGTGTTCTTCTCGGGCGAGCGGGTCTACCTTGAGGGTGGGCCGCAAGCCTATCTCCGGGCCATCGAGGCCTCGCGGAACCTGTGCCTCACGGACCGTTATCGTCCGCGGCAACAGATCGCTGGCCGAGACTACCCGGCAGTGGGTTACCGCGACCGTCGTCGTGGTTCGGACGGATTCGACATCCGCGCCGACGACCTGCTTCGGATGGGCTCTGCTCGCTCGCGAGCGGCCCAGGAGGAAGCTCGGGCCATGGTCCGCGACTTCTGCCGCGACTTCGAACCCTGGGACCGTCGCCAGAACCGCTAAGCGAAAACCGCACATCATGTGCAAAGCCCCCGATTTCCTTTTAGGAAACCGGGGGCTCAGTCATTTAGTGGCCACCATGACCACTTCCGCCATGGCTTCGCTTGTGGAAGATGAGCGAGACCAGTGTGCCAAGGACGGCGGCGATAATTGAAGGCATAAGAATGGCCGTAGCTTGAAGCCAGTTCTCCGCATTGCTCCACACATGATCCCTGAAGGGAATGTTCATGAGGAAGTAGGCAAAGGTCGAGACTGCAAGCGTAAGGCCCATGCCACGATTCACCCAGGAGAGCATGCCTGAGACGGCAGCCACTATCGGGAAGACGAGCTTGAAGGCTTCCTTGTGGGGAATGCCCTCAACGGCCCATGCCGTCGTCAAAAACAGACTTCCCATATAGCGCGCAACTAGGAATGTGAGCACGCCAAAGCAAAGGGCAAGGGGAACACGTTTGGTTTTCTCCCACAGGACGTGGAAGGGCGTGTGCTTCGATGACATCGATTCCTCCATCAAGCCTATCCAGAATAAGCGTACGCCCTTTCTCGGGCTTTTCAACCTCTGGGGTATACTATTTTTATATGGAGAAAAAGACCCCAACTGTAGATATTCCAAAGAAGCCTCGTTTTGGTATCCCACACATTCACCTATCAGTAAGTGATGGTTTGCGTCAGTTTCTTATCATTTTCTTTTCCGTATTCTTCTCCATGACTGTGGCAGTCGTAGCAATTTATCTATTGAGTGAGTCCGCAGGTGGTGATGAGGACCCTTATGCTGAGTCGTACTCCGAGAGAGGATTCTTTGGTGAAGAGTGTAACGTTACCTCAATCGCACTTCGTGATTGCTTGGTCACCTACACGACAGGCGAAGAGGGAGAGGCAGAATCTCAGGGCTGTTACGCTCTCACCTCATCTGAGTCAGTTGCCACAATGGTTGAGGAGGCAAACAAAGACTCACATATCCATGCAATTTTGCTTGATGTTGATTCCTACGGCGGTTCTCCCGTAGCGGGAGAAGAAATGGCAGAAGCGGTAAAGGCAAGTGAGAAGCCTGTGGTGGCGTGGGTCAGAAGTGGCGCTGCCTCTGCTGCGTATTGGGCGATTAGTCCAGCTGACGTGATTGTTGCTTCTAAGAATTCTGACATCGGTAGTATCGGTGTCACTGCGTCATATCTTGATAACGCGCAGTCTAACGAGGATTCTGGATACACGTATAACCAGCTCTCAACAGGTGTATTCAAAGACTTAGGGAATCCAGACAAACCTCTAACTGATGATGAGCGTACACTCATAAAGAAACAGCTCAACATTATTTTCGATAACTTCATTGGCGAAGTTGCTTTAAATAGAAACGTCCCAGAAGCAACCGTGCGTGAAATTGCAGACGGTTCAACCATGCTCGGTGAAGAGGCGCTTGAGTTCAAACTTATTGATATGATTGGTGGAAAGAAGGAAGCATACGCAACACTTCAAGAGCTCACCAAGCATGAACCGGTGGTGTGTGGGCCCTACTAGGTATGGATACACACGCGTTTGACGAAGCATACAAAACCTTAACCAAGGCGCAGAAGGAGGCAGTCGATACTGTAGAAGGTCCTGTCCTTGTCGTTGCAGGTCCCGGAACAGGGAAGACGCACGTCCTTACGCTCCGTATTGCAAACATTCTTAAAACAACAGACGCAAAGCCCGAGCAGATACTCGTCCTTACCTTTACTGATTCGGCAGCACATACGGCAAGAACACGCGTAAAGAAATATGTAGGAGAGCGCACGGGAGAGAAGATTATGTTTAGTACCTTCCATGGCTTTGCTGACCGTGTCATACACGAGCATCTTGAATCATTTCCGCAGTGGAAGGAGAAGCGACTCATGAGTGATGTGGAAGCTACTATTCTTTGGCGTGAAGTCTTTGAGACCGTACCGCTCTCCTTGCTCGCTTCTGCAAAATCACCCTTCCATGCTTTGCCAGAGATTTCAAAACTCTACGATGACCTTCGTCGTGAGTGCGTGAGTCATGATGACTATCGCGCCTTTAAGAAGGAGGAAGAGGAGCGTCTACTCGCTGACCCCAAGCTTCGCTATATACGCGGAGGAAAAGGTGGAGAGGCTGGTGAGCTTAAGCCAGAGGGTCATGAGAAAATTGCGCGTCTCAATAAAATTGATGAAGCGATTACGTTGATGGAAGCCTATGAGGCACTCAAGGACGAACGAGGGCTTGCCGACTTCTCTGATGTTCTGTTTGCGCTTGTTGAAGCGCTCGAGCATGACCCAGTTCTCGTAGCTGATTTACAAGAGACCTTTCAATACATTCTCGCTGACGAGCACCAAGACGCAAACCGTCTTCAGCATGCACTTCTGGACGCTCTTTCATATGACGAGCATCCAAACCTCTTTGTAGTGGGAGACGAGAAGCAGGCAATTTATAGATTCCAAGGCGCCGACAGTTCGCACTTTGAAGAATTTGCCAGGAAGTATCCGCGAGCACTCGTGGTGACACTGACCGATAGCTTCCGCTCAAATGAAGGCATTCTAGAGCTCGCGTATGATTTTGCTGTATCGATGCTCTCAACGTCTACACGTGAGCATGCGCGTCTCACCGCATTTCGTGAAGCTGAAGCTTCTAGACTTCTACTTCGTGCACCTGACCCACTTCAAGAGCGTGAGCAGATTGCTACGATGGTCGCTCATCTCATCGCCTCTGGAGTAGCGCCTCATGAAATTGCAGTTATAGGAAGCACGAACAAAACGATTACGCTCTTTAGTCAGCACCTAAGTGCGCGTGGAGTTCCAACGCTTAAGGCGGGTGACATGTCACTCACCGAGCGCGCTAGTATTCGTGCGCTACTGGCTCTATGTAAAACCATTGCTGACCCTCTTGATACTGCGTCGCTTCGCGAGTCTTTGCTCGCGCCGTGGATTACGACTTCTCTTGAAGAGCGCGCACGCTTCCTTCGTACCACACGAGACAAAGAGTTGTGGGAAGCTCTACATGAAGCCTTACCTCATGAGCAAGAGCTAATACAGGAGCTACGTCAGGATGCTCTCTCACTTTCACCTATTGAAGTATTTACCAAGCTCCTCGCTCGCTCAGGAGCGCGTAACTGGTACCTCGCACACCCTGAAGGTATGGCCGAACTTCCGCTCGTACATAAGCTGTTCTCACATATTGAAAACATTGGCGCGGAGAAAGGATACGAGTCATTTGCACGCGTCATTGACGCTCTTTCAAAGGGACTTTCGCACGGATATTCAACGGTTAAAACGACACTGCTTTCTGAGGAGGGGAAGGTTACGGTTATTACTGCACACAAGGCAAAGGGTATGGAATTCGAGCACGTCTTTATTGTGGGTCTTACCGAAAGCGAATGGGAGAAAGGGGGACGCGCTAAGACAGTGCCATCACCTATTGATACTAAGAAAACTCTCGATGACGCTGCACGACAGTTCTATGTAGCACTTACTCGTGCAAAAGACGCTGTCGTTCTTTCGTACCCGCTTGAGTCCGTAGAGGGTAGAGCCAAGAAACCTTCTGTCCTTATTCCAGAAGGGCTAACTGAGATAGAGGCCGAGACGGTGCCTACGCTCCCGCTCATGCACGAGACCCGAAAGGGAAGTGAACTTATTGGAGAACTTACGCGGCGCTACCTCACGCATGACGGTCTTTCTCCGTCTGCGCTTAATGAGTATCTCATTTCACCGCCTACGTTTTTTGCTAAGCGTGTCTTGCGTTTGAAAGAGGCCGAGAGTCAACCAATGGTTATTGGTACTGCCGTGCATGCCGGTGTGGCGTCCTTCCTCGCTCACAAGGATGAGGACCGTGCCTTTGGTACTCTTCATGCAAGTATTCAAAAATCACTTCTGGCACGAAATTCGACCTATGATGCCTTGACTGTTGGCGCAGTGCGGAGACTCCACGCCTTCCTTGCTTCACCATTTAGGGAAGTGTCTGCACCGTATGTTGAGGAAACATTCTCAAAGAAAGAAACGCACGAGGGTATTGAAGTGCTCTTGTCTGGAAAGGCAGACGCCATTATTTCTTACGGCGGACGCACGCTTCTTGTTGACTTCAAGACGTCATCAAAAGGAAAGGCCGGAGTCAAGGAATACCAGCTCCAGCTCGCCTTTTATGACTACCTTTTGAAAGAGACAGGAATCGCTATTGATGGTGCCGCTATCATTGAAATTGGAGAGAGCGACGTGGCGCTCTATGATGTGCCACTTACTGAGGTGCGCACAGAACTCACGGGAACACTCAACGATGTCCTTAGTGAGATGATTCTAAATACCTGGAGAGCGGGTGAGGAGAGTGAGTACGATGCACTATTGTCCCACTTCGGTGCGTAGTGCCTCGTCTACAATCTGCTTCAATCCGTCATAGGGGATAGAGCCCGTGAGTGCTGCAGGCTTCTTACCCTCAACTACAAGGATGCTGTAGGGAGAGGCGGTCGCACCTGAATCAATGGCATTTGCAAAGTCCTCGTTTACTCTCGCCTTGTATGCGCGCTTGGTAGTACATGCTACAAAATCTGATTCTGAAATACCAAGACCCTTTGCGATAAGGGTGTAGCCTGAGGGATCAAAGGTGGCGCCTCCAGGAGCACTTGCGTGCACAGCATCAATAAAGCCCCAGAACGCACGTTCTCCGCCAAGCGCTGCTGCACACTCTGATGCTTCGGCATGTTTTATGGAGTTGATGTTCTTATCTACGAGTGGGAAGTGACGGTATACCCACGCAACCTTTCCAGTACTTCCGTATTCGTTCATGAGTCTTCCCATTGATTCGTGGAAAGATTTTGCATGCTCAGAATCAATGTCCGCGTACTCAATGATGATGACTTGTGCTTCTGGGTTTCCGACTAGATGGTCGTCCTCACTAAGAGGTCGGAAGCTTGCCGGGTCTCCTTTGGGCGTACCGAGGATATCTGATGAGCGAACAATAAAAAGCGAAATGGCAATGAGTGCACCAGCGAGAATTATGGCTGTTGGAATAAGCCAAGGCTTTTGAAGCGGTTCCATACAAAAAGGATAGCATGCACGAGTAGTAGTTCTTGTTCGTTATATACAAAGCGCCCGCGCTTTAAGGGCGCGGGCGAGGGGACGTCCCCATCTAGTCGATGATGCGCTCACGCGCGTGACGGGGAGGCGGAAGTTCGCGAACAGGAACGCCGTCTCCGAAATGCTTCTTCGCTCCGTCGATTGCTGACGTGAGCGCTCCTTCAGCGTACCCTCTGGGGCACCCGTCGACGATGTGCAGGCGGACCTGATTGTCGTCAGGAGCACGCAGGGTCGGCACGATGTCGATGCAGACAATGGACCTCAGTTCTTCCGTTTGGAAGTAGGTCTCAACTGACAGCTTGATGCTTCGGCCGGCGAGTTCGAGCTCGCGGTCCGTAAACATTCCTTTTCTGACGTGCATTATTAACTGCACGTATACCTCCCGAAAATTACAATCCGCCCACAATGAGCGGAAGAGCGTATTCTACCCTTCAGAAGACTTCTCGCAAGGGTATTTAAAACGGTAGGGTGTGGGTAAGTGAGGGAAGATCTTGCTCAATGAGCCACGCGCTCGTATCAATTTTCACATCGCGCTTCTGTTTGAAATCTTTATACTTCAGACCCTGATGGGTGATGGCGTAATCAAAAAGTTCACGGGTGAGTCGTACATCTTCAATACAATACTCACGAACCTTATCAACGAGTCCTTGTTGCCACCACTCAATTGATTTAAGCCCGTCACCCTTCTTTCCTCGTCCAAGCGTTGCCTCAGCGAGTGATTGTAGGCGCAGTCTTCGTCCGAGTACCTTCTGTACTTCAATCATCAAATCGAGCGAGCGAATCGTTGAAAGGTCTCCCGGATAGTAACGATTTAATAGGGGAATATCAAAGGCGTCAGAGTTGTACCCAATCAACATGTCCGCACGTTCAAGAATGGGCCAGAGCTTTGGGAGCTCTTCTTTGGTGTATGAAGAAAACTCATTATTCTCCGAGTCATGAATGCCTACGAGGGCAAGCTCAAGTTTTGCCAAGTTCCCGCGATCAAAACTGGGAAGGGTGTTTGCGGTCTCAATATCAAACGTAATCTGTCGCATACTACGAACGGACTTCAGCAGAAAGTGCACTATAGGTAATGACGCGCTCCTCACCACTTTCAAGATGTTTAAGCTTTACGCTTTGACTTGTGTCCTCGCTCTCACCAACTGCAGCGAAATACTGAATCCCTCGCTTAGACGCTTCCTTGATTTGGTCTCCGAGTCCCTTGGTGCCGGTATACACAAGCACGCTGATACGTGCTCTACGCAAAAGATTTGCGAGCGCTTCTGCGCGTGGCAAATCTTCTTTTGAGGGAATACCAAGGAACAGATGAGGAGCAGAGGATGCTCGGGGTAGGTAGTTGTGCGTCGTAAGAAAATCTACCAGGGTTACGTCACCAAAAGCAAAACCAATTGCTGGGACTGCGTCGCCTCCAAACAGTGAGACCAGGCCGTCATAGCGTCCACCTCCCATAAGGGCACGAGGGTTTTCAGGGTCAGTATCAAATACCTCAAATACGAGTCCTGTGTAATAGAGGAATCCGCGAACTACCGTAGGATCAAAAATGACATTATCTATACCTTCGTTTTTACAGGTTGTGATGAGTGCGAGTAGGGTCTCATACTCAGCATCAACATCCTTATTTGTACGCGCAAGAATGAGGGCGAGTGGGTCCATGCCACCTTTGGAAAAAGGCTCGCGCGCCTCTTCAAACTTTTCCGCCGGCATCTTGTTTTTTCTATCAAGAAGTCCGAGGTAGTCCTTGGTCTCTTCCTCAGTAAGTCCAACAGCCTTGCACGCAGTATTCATAAGCGTGCGTGAGTTAATGCGAATGGCGTAGTCAGCATCTTCAGCATTGAACGATTTCATCACTCCAGAGACGAGACGAATCATCTCGCGCTCGGCTCCCTCAGTCGCACCGATGAGGTCAACATTTACCTGGTAGTGCTCACGCAAGCGTCCACGCTGTGGGCGTTCATAGCGAAATACGTTCGGGATGGAAAACCAGCGAAGCGGGAAGGTGAGTTCACGGCGCTTGGCAGCTACCATGCGCGCGAGGGTCGGCGTCATTTCTGGGCGAAGGGTAACACGACGGTCTCCTCGGTCAGTGAAGGTGTACGTCTGCTCGTTCACAATTTCTTCACTCGTCTTAGATTCATAGAGTTCAGCGCGCTCAAGGGGAGAGGCGTTATATTCTTCATAGCCGTAGAGGCGAAGTGTGTTTCGTACATTTGCGAACACTGACTGAAGCCGCGCCCACTCTTCTGGGTAGAAATCGCGCACTCCTTTATATGGTTCAGTTCCTAGAGGCTCACTCATAGTCCTAGTGTAGCAAATTACAAAATGAGATGACAGGACTTATACGCCGGTTTCTGTGTGTCGCAAGTCTGCAATCTCTTTCATGATGAGGTCGCGTAGTCCTGTTGCATCTGGAATACCGCGCATGGAGAAGTAGTCGGTAGTACCAGCACTTTGCACTATCAAGGTGCCGTAACCCACAATGGTTGGAAAGAATCCGTGCACATCAGTGGTGACGTCTTGAACACGGTTTAATAGAAGACTCGAGACTTCACGGCTAAAGAAACCACGCTGTTCAATTTCAATGATGCGGTGAGTCGTGATAATCCACTGATTAAGGAAGTAGCTGGTGTAGAGGTTAAAAGCACAAATCCATAGGACGAGCCAATAGAGGCCAAGCAAAAAGCGCACAAAAGGATTCTCGTCGGTGAGAAAGTTTATGATAGGCGCAAATACATCACCTCGATTAGCGCCAAGGAAAGAGAGCAGGTCAGGAACAATGAGTGGCGCCACTGCAAGAATGGCAAAGGGAAGTAGTTCAAGGAAGAACACAAACCAGTGTTTTCGTACTGCCTTGGTAATGCGCTCTCCTGGTTCTAGGTTAAATTCTTCGTGCATAGAAAATTAATGAAGTCCTGCCGTTGCGTAAAACATAAGGGCAATGGATACCACTATGTGCACTGCAATTGAGGGAGCTGCGAGCCATGAGTTTCTGCTGTAGCGCACCCAATGGTAGATAGAGATAACGGTATAGATTGCCCAGATGGCAAAGAGAATAAGAAATAGAAAGGGAACTAGGTCATAGAATCCTGAGAGCTCCAAGGTTTGAGAAAATCCACCAGGCAAGGCATCAATTGTGGGTGCGTTGGGTAGCGTTGAGGCCATTACGTATATGATACCAAGAGGCGGGGACGTCCATACTGGTCGAGGTGGAGAGCGCTTTGCGGTAGAGTGGCTTCCTGTGCGAGTGCGAGCACCACATCTGCGTGCTCGCTATCGCACTCAAGCCATAGTGAGCCACCAGCATGTAACCGCGTTGTTACTTCTTTGAGAATTGTCCGAATCACGGAAAGTCCATCCGTGCCTGCAAACAGGGCGAGTGACGGCTCAAAACCTGTAACACTGTGTTCAAGCCTGCGCGCCTCTGGAATGTAGGGCGGGTTGGTGGCGATTACATCAAACGTTTTTGATTGGGGAAGTGAACTCCATACGTCTCCTTCATATATATATGCACGACTGAGTTCTAGGTCGTTGGCTAAAATATTCTTCTCAATAAGAGGGAGGTGCTCGGGGTCCTTTTCTACAAAGGTCACCATGCTCTTGGGGAATGCTTTCATAAGCGCAATACCAATTGCGCCACTGCCCGCACACAGATCGAGTATTTCGTAGGGAGATTCAACTCCTTTAGTGCTCTGTTCTTGTATGAGCTTCTCTACCCACCATTCTGTTTCAGGGCGGGGGATGAGTGGATGGGTATCAAGGTGAATGGTGAGTCCAAGGAAGGGCTGTGTGTTTAGGACGTACGCCAATGGCTCGCCAGATTGTAAACGTGCAATATCAACGCTCATGTTGGCGTCCTTGTCTCCGTTATATTTCTCCTCTCGCAAGGAGCGAAGGTCGTGTGCGTCTATGTTGTCCACGTTGTTTCTTTTCAAGCTCATCGTACACTTATACGTACTATGCGTATACACTTCTGGAACCTCATGTTCTCTTTGTTCTTTTTAGTACTCGTCTTACTCGGTGCAGTAGTGCTTCTACAAAGCGGTCGCATGCCTCAGACGATTACCTTCGGTAATGTCTTCTTGCTCTCACTCGCTATCTTTAGATTGGTACGACTCTTCACCTACGACCACATCACTGAGTTTATTCGCGCTTGGTTTGTAGGCGCTCCAAAAGAATCATTTAGAGGAACGATGGGCGCACTCCTTAACTGTCCGTGGTGCACGGGACTATGGTTTAGTTTTATCGTAGTCTTCTTTGCCTTTATGACGGCACTTGCGTGGCCGATTATCCTCGTTCTCGCCCTTGCAGCACTGGCCTCATTTTTCCAGCTCGTCGCGAACCTTATTGGGTGGCATGCTGAAGCTAAGAAACAAGAGAGCCAAGTTGGACGAGAGACTCCTGGTAAGTGTCAGATCTAAGTCTACTCACGTAAACAAAAAACTCCCGATTTTACTCGGGAGCTTTTTGTAAGAGAGAGATTAGTAGCTGCCGTAGCCTCCACCGTTTCCACCTCCGTTTCCGTAGCCACCACCTCCGCCTTCACGGCGAGGAGGGCGATCACCTTGTGGGCGAGCAAAAGAAACTGAAAGCGTTCGGCCATCAAATTCCTTTCCGTCCCAACGGTCTACTGCAGCCTGAGCCTGAGCCTCGTCTGCCATTTCTACGAAGCCGAAGCCACGAGAACGACCAGTCATGCGATCGCTAATAATGCTTACGGAAGTAACGGTACCAGCCTCTTCAAAGGCGGTACGCATTTCGTCCTCGGTCGTGCGGTAAGGAATACCACCGACATAGAGTTTGTTGCTTGACATGCGTGTGCGTAATACGAGTTATAACTCTCGCTTTCAAACCTGTGGAGCTTACGCTAAACACCTGCTTTTCCTGCGAGCTATCTATCACTATGCTATAGAATCACTATTTCTGCAAGGCGCTCTGGGGATGGTGTGGATTGCGGAGCGAACCTTTTCCTGCCTGTGCGCTTTGCACCCTAATGAGTCTTTAGCATGCTACATTTTGAGGAGTATATGGACCCACTGACGCTCTCCCGAATCCAATTTGGCGATACTGCCGCCTTTCACATTTTGTGGCCACTTCTCTCAATCGGTTTGGCATTCTTCATGTTCATTATGGAAGTCCTTTGGCTCAAGACGAAAGATGTACGGTACTACCGTCAGCTTCGATTCTGGATAAAAATCTTCCTTCTGTCTTTTGCAATTGGCGTTGCTAGTGGATTTCCGCTCTCATTTCAGTTTGGTACTAACTGGGCAGCATTCTCTGCCGCTGCCGGAAGCTTCTTTGGAAACATTCTAGGGTTTGAAACTACGATTGCTTTTACGCTTGAAACTGCGTCCTTGGGAATATTGGTGTTTGGGTGGAAGAGAGTGCCGAAGCTCGTGCACCTTTTAGCAAACCTTGGCGTACTCGTAGGTTCGTCACTTTCTGGTTTCTGGATTGTGGCAGCGAACTCATGGATGCAAATTCCTCATGGCGTCATTTTGGAAGGCGGAAAGATTGTAGTCGTTGACTACATGGCAGCAATCTTTAATCCCTCTACAGTCGTCTCGTTCGCGCACATGTGGATTGCCTGCATTACCTCAACGCTGTTCTTTATGGCAGGAATCTCTGCAATCGTGTTGCTTTCAAAAAAAGCAGACGAGGCTAAGAAAGCGTTTTTCTTGCACACGTTTAAGTTTACGCTTGGACTTGCTCTAGTACTCACCCCAATTCAAATTGGTGTAGGAGATTTGATTGGAGAAGTCATTGCAAAGCATCAGCCAGCAAAGCTTGCCGCCGTTGAACTTCATTGGGATACCAATATGCCTGGCGAGGGTGCTGATTGGGCAGTGCTTGCGTGGCCAAATAAGGAGGGAGGGAAGAATGATGTAGAGTTCGCACTTCCTGATGCGCTCTCTCTCATTGTGACGAAGACACAGACAGGAGAAGTGAAAGGGTTGAATGAATTTGCACCTGAGGACCGTCCATCAATTCTTAACTCCATCATGGTTTTCTACTCGTTTAGGATTATGGTCGGTATTGGCATGCTTATGTTCGCGCTCACGCTTTGGGGTGCGTGGCTCTGGAAGAAAAAGAAGCTCGTCCTTCCGACTATCACCAAGCATCGCTGGTTCTTGCGGGCATTTGTACTTTCTATTCCTATTGGCTTTATCGCAACAGAGGCAGGATGGATGGTGCGTGAAATTGGACGACAGCCCTGGGTTATTTATGGACTTATGCGAACTAAAGATGCGCTTTCTGCGCACCTTGAAATTCCCGTCATCTTCTCAGTCATTGCTTCCATCACTGCGCTCTATCTCGCCATGTTCATCGCTTTTGTGTACTTTACGGTGCGTCTTGTGCAAGAAGGGCCTGACTTAACGAGTCCTGCACCATGACCGAACTACTTCCAATCATTTGGTACGTCATCATCTGTGCGGAGCTCGCGCTCTACATCATGCTCGATGGTGCGAATCTTGGTGTCGGTATCTTGACCCTTATACCTCAGAAGGAGAAGGTACGTGCACGTATTCTAGATACACTCGGTCCTATTTGGAACGCAAACGAGACATGGCTTTTGGTTGCAGCGGGAACTCTCTTTGGTGCGTTCCCGCTTGCCTACAGTGTTGGTTTGAATGCGCTCTATGTTCCGGGAGTCATAGTCCTTGTCGGGCTCGCTCTTCGCGCAGTCTCTTTTGAGTTCCATTCGCTCGCACGCAAAAAGCAGTTTTGGAGTTTTCTTTTTGGATTTGGAAGTTTGATTACCGTTGTGGGACAGGGGGCCATGCTTGGCGGATTGGTAAGTGGAATTCCTGTTGTAGAGGGTGTGTTTGCAGGAACAGCTTTTGGATTCCTTACTCCTATTACCGTGCTTATGGTTATTGGAACCGTGGGAAGTTATCTCGTGCTTGGATACGCGTACCTTATTAAGCGTATGGATTATGAAAACGCGAAGGAAAGTTTCCGAGACCTCCTGCTTTCTGTGGGGCTCACGTTTCTTGCCCTTCTCTCAGCAACGTTCTTTCTACCAAATACGAGCTATGTGTTCTTTGAGCGTTGGACGACTGCACCTTCCATGTACTATCTCATCGCGATAGGACTCGGTATTGCAGTGACAGGGCTGTTGCTTGGCATTTCTGTACTCACGGGAAAGCTTCACAAGCACCTGCACACCATGTGCCTTATTATCTTTGGCCTTGGTTTTGTAGGAATGCTTATTGGAACCTATCCGTACCTTCTCCCTCCTTCAGTAACGCTCTTTGAGGCAGCGTCACCTTCTAATACGCTGCAGTTCATGCTTTGGGGTATCGGTCCTATTTTGCCAATTATTCTCGTATACAACTTCTATCTACACCGCATTTTCTCAAGAAGGGGAGAGGAAGAGGCATATTGACTTTAACCTAAAAATCTGCTATACTGTATGCGGAACTTGTATTTCCGCGTTGCTTGAAAATCTGAACAGCACGGCCCTAAGGAGGGGCTTTCATCATGTCGAACGACGTCACCTATCCCGGCGCGTCCCCGTTCCCGATCAACAAGGGCGATGACCCCAAGCTGATGAAGAGGCTCATCCTCGCTCTCGTCATCATTGCCGGCATCGCGGCCCTGATCGTGGCGGTCCTCACGGCCATCACGCCCAAGGCGCTCCCGCTCTCGACCTCGGTCCAGGCCGAGTCGGGCGAGTACCTGGCCTCGATCGGCCGGGACTCCGGCGGAGTTTCCATCCGCGCGATGGGTCTCGCCAACCTCTTCCCGAGGTCGGCGGCCTACGAGAGCAACTGTGGCGACGGACGGCAGGGCGTGATGCTCTGCAATCCCCGCTATGAGCTCTCGCAGCTGAACACCCTTCGCCCCGGCGAAGCGGTCTTCATCCCGAGCCAGATCGACCTGACCCAGCGCTTCGCCCAAATGGGCAGTGCGCCGGTCGCCATCGTCGTCGACACGCGCTCGCCCCAAGCTGCCGCCATCGCGGCCGTCTACGTTCGCGAGAGCGAACGCTTGGGACGCTCGGACACCGTCTGGCTCACCGACGGCAGGATGGTTCGGCAGTATCTGCCGAACCGCATCGACGACCAGATGTCGGTGTCCGGCATTCCTGGCGCCGTCAACGTGGCCGTCGGCTCTTCTGGCGCCGAGACGGCCTTCCTGATCACGACCCGTGACCTCACGGGTATCGAACAGGGTGGCTACCTCGGCGTGCGGCGGCTGTTCGGGCACTGTGCGACGCCCGAGTGCAAGCGCCTCAACAGTGAGGTGCGCGCCAACCACGGCCGGATGTTCCCGGTCGAGTTCAGGCCCTAGGGCACAGACAAAATCCACTTCACGAGTTTTGTGAAGCTGGTATGGGCGCAACGTTCTTCGGCCGAAGAACGTTGCGCCCATTTTTCATATCTACCAACTACGATTTCGTAATAATGTCGCGCTCGATGTCTGCAAACGTTCCGTGCACCTTCTTTCCTGGATTGAATATATTCTGAGGATCAAATATATCTTTTGTTTGATTGAAGAGATCAACCATGTCTGCGCCAAAGAGCTGACTCAAATATGGTGTTCTGATGATTCCGTCATTATGCTCACCAGTGGTAGTGCCCCCATGCTCAATGACGAGGTCATACACTCTCGGAGACAGTCCAAGAATAATCTTTCTGGTTTCAGGTTTGCTCAAGTCCATGAGAGGAATGATGTGGAAGTTTCCATTTCCAATGTGGCCGGCCATCGTGTAAATCAAATCATACTCGCTCATAAGCGCGTTCAATTTTGGTAGGAAGGTAGGGTAGTCCTTTGGAGAGACGACGAAGTCATCAATGAAGGGTGCAGCGTAGTAGCCTGAGAGATTCTTACGAAGTAGGGCAAAACTCTCACGACGTACTATCCAATACTTCTCTGAAGCTGCTTCAGTCTCAAGTACCTTTGTCGGAAGGTTCATGTCTGCGAGCGCTTCGTGCGCTTCTTTCGCTCTGCGTACTGCTTCTTCATGGGTATCCTCAGAGAATTCAGCCATCAGCACTAACTTAGGAACACCACCGGTGAGGACCATGCCCACCTCAGGCAAGAAGGAGAGTCCGAGACGTGCCGCCTTTACAAGTCCCATTTGCGAGAGCATTTGAGGAAGGAAACGAAGCGCAAGCTTGAAGGTGTGGTCGTCGTAGGACTCAAACGATTCAGGATTGCTTTTAAGTACACGTGCCACAACTTCAGGCAGTGTCTCCAAATCCTTCATAAACACTACAAGCATTGCACGGTAAGGCTGAGGCTTTATGAGTCGAAGTTTTGCTTGTGTAACCATCGCAAGCGTACCTTGCGCTCCACAGATAAGCTTCGCAAGATTCATAGTCTTTGCTACAGGGTCAATAATGTCCCAGAGTGCATAGCCCGCTGAATTCTTGGATACGCGAGGTTTCGCCTTTTGAATGCGTTCTCCGTGGTCTTTAAGAAGTGCACTCATCTCTCGATAAATCTTGCCCTCAAAATTTTGCAGTGCCTTTTTTTTCTCAACTTCCTCTTCAGTGAGTGCACTAAAGGTAGTTATAGTGCCGTCTGAGAGGACAACATCAACTGCTTCAATGTAGTCGTGGGTTTTTCCGTACTCAAGTGTGCGTTCACCTCCTGAGTCATTGTTTACGATGCCACCAAGGGCACATATGGATTTAGAAGCGGGGTATGAAGGAAGAATCAGATTCTTCTCAAGCGTCGCTTTCTCAAAGTCTCGGTAGTAGCATCCAGGCTCAACAGTAGCGTACCCTTCGCGCTTGTTTGTCTCGCTTCGTTCAACAGAAATAATCTTGTTGCAGTACTTGGTGAACACGGCAACCACTGATGTGGTGAGAGAACCTCCCGACATACAGGTGCCCGCCGCGCGCGCAGTGAGAGAGATATCATGACCTTCAGCCTTAAGCTCACTAATGGTCTTCACGAGCTGTGAGACGTCTTTTGCATGCTTTGGATACACGACGCTGCTTGGTACTCGTTTAAAAAGACTGGTGTCGCGAGAATATTTCTCGCGCTCCTCTTGACTATCTACAACGTCTCCTTCTAAACGTCCTTGCAGGCGGTGGGTCAGGTCAAATGGCGTCATAGTGTGGGTGGTGTGTATACACTTCCTCCATAGAGTCCAGGCTCTACGAGTGATGCATACGCAAGAGGGGGAAGGGAAGGAATAATACGATTAATAGCGCTCAGGTGTGTCGCAATAGATTCTTTCTTCATACCGATTCCTTTAAATAGAGAACCTCCAAGGACAACCATGCTTGGGGACCAGTGTAAGAGCGTATTGTAGAGGCCGTAAGCAAATTCCTTTGAACGTTCATCCCAGAAGATTTCGTCATGAATGTCTGAAGCACGCTTGCCCATGGTAGCCAGAATAGATGAGCCTGAAACGAGCTCTTCAAGTTCCTTGGCGCCGTCACTGCTTCCTAAATATTGATGACCAATTTCAAACCCGCGTACGTTCCGATCAATCTCACCATCAACGACTCGAGCGCCACCAATACCCGTGCCCACAGCAACGTAGGCAACAATAGGTTCACCTTTACCTGCTCCAAACACTGCTTCTCCCAAGGCACCAAGCATCGTGTCATTTTCAAGGTGCGTCTTGATACCTAAGGCGTTCTCAAATTCTGCTTTGAGGTTGTGTCCGTGATATCCCGGTAAATGCTTGGCAATAACGAGTGATTCTTTACGAGTATCAAGAATGCCTGCAATGCCGATGACTGCTTCGGTTGCCTGTTCACTTCCGTCAAGATGTGATGCAAGGAGTTTAATCATGGCGACGCTGTCTGTTATAGATGCAGGTGTCTCGGCAACCTTATGTTCTCCAATGTGGCCGGGCGCCTCTGAAAGCGCTACGCGCATCGTGGTTCCTCCAATATCAGCAACGATTCTCATGATGCATTCAATGATTTTTTTAATGAGGCAATAAGTGGTGTCTCGTGTGACGTAATGCCAGCATGGCGTGCTACAGCATCACCTATCATGTTTGAGAGCAGTACACCCTCAAGCATGCGTTCTTCTGGCGTCTCTCCCTGAAGTGTGAACATGCGCGTTTGAATACCTTTCTCGTTGAGAATGTCTTCAAGGAGTGATGCGCGAAGTGCTACGCGTGGGTGATCACTTGGATCAATTAGAAATACAGGAGCAACGGGTACGTTCTGCGCTGACGCAAACGCTTCGAGCTCGTTATGGCAAAGCTCGGGAAGGGTGTTCACGAAGGCGTGTGTCTTGGCCGTCTCGTTAAGGGTGATTTTGAGATAGTAGGCAACGCCAGTCTGGTGGACACCACTATAGATAAGAGGAACACGCGTTGCAAAGAACGAGGCGAGTGATTCGGCACGCTCCCCAAAATGTTCTTCTTTAATTTCAAGTGTGGCGAGTCGGTGAATCGATTCCTTCATATGAAGAGCGTGCATGAGTGCCTTGGTCAGATACCCAACTGCATCACGAGGTTCTTGGTTTGTTGTAGGAATAACATACGCGGTGATGTTGTGCTCTCGTGCATAGGCGAGGAGTGCTCCACCAGTAGTTATAACTGCACTATCGAGCGTCTTGTGGTATTTGATTGCCTCAAGCACTTCCTCAGTGTCTCCTGAGTAGGAAATGAAAATGGTGCGATCTGATTCGTGAATGCGGTGCTGTTGTCCCGGAGCATAGTCACTCAGTAGCGTTATCTTGGGTGCATCAGGCAAAGAAGCAATCAAACGAGCAGGAAGGGAAGAGCCGCCCATGCCAAAAATCACAGCATGAGAGGGAGACGTGGTGCTCGACCAGGCATCGCTCTCGTATCTAAATCCTTCAAGTAAGGTATTCATAGAAGTAGTATACCCCGCACCTCAGGGGGCTGGATTACACGCTACACACACCCCAAATGCTTCCAATTTATTTAAGTACTCAATAACGACACGCACGTAGCCAGCATGGCTCCAGGCAAGAGGGGCTACAGACGCTGCCTTTCTGGTGGTGGCGTCAATCTGTTCAGCGAGCATGCCTGAAGGTAATGCATTATTTGCAGTAAAGGAGAGTAGTGCCCGCACCGTATTCAGATCAGCTTCGCTTTTAGCGCATGCAACTAGGTACTCTGCATACCAAAGTGTCGTAATAAACCACGGATTACTTTTTGAGCCGTTTCGATAATACGCGTCACCTTCATATCGAATGATGCCTCCTTCAGGGTCAGTAAGGGTGTGTATGGTTTTGTTAAATGCGTGCACGAGTCGCTCATCATCTGGTGGGAGTACGCCAAAGGCAAAGACGCCATAACAAGAGGACATATCAATAGTGAGGTCACGCTTGTACGCTTCCGGACTTATTGATTTAACAAAGTATCCGCCTTCGGCGTCATATAAATGTTTTAGAATGCCTTCGCGCATTTCCTCAGCGCTCTGTGCGTAATACATTGCGCGTTCAGTTTTACCTAAGACCTTGGCGATGGCGGATACGCGTACAAGGGCACCGTACACTGCGCTTGCTGTAAAGGTAAAGATGCCGCGACCCTCTTCCCACAGGTCGTATGACGGGCCGGGAAGTCCCGTGTCAGGGTCTCTGTATTGCACGAGAAAGTCAGCTGCTCGTTCAATGAGAGGAGTGTAGAGTGACTCAATAAACTCCAAGTCCTTCGTATGTTCGTAGTAATCAGAGAGTGCGATGAGCACAAGTGCAGTCTCGTCTTCCTGAATAGGTAATTGTGTTTTTCCATCCTTAACCCAGGGGTGCCAACTTGAACCGAGCGCACCATCCGGTAAGTACTTGTGCATGAAATATCCAGATTCAGTAACCGCTTCCTTTGCAAACAGGAAGAATCGCTTGGCAACTGCAGGGTCACCGGCGAGACTGAGTGCGATGGCGCTTTCTGCAGCGTCTCTCGGCCAAATGTACGCATACGTATCTTTTCCTTGCTGAAGGGTGTCTGAATCGAGAGAGGCGAGGATACCACCATCATCATCAGCGTGAGCGCGGACGAGCATCAAGGATTTAGTAAAGAGTGCCTGTTCTTTTTCTCCAAGACCGTAAAAGCTCCACTGATATTTATGTACCCAGGCTTTCCAGTAATTGCGGGTAGTTTCAATAAGGTGAGCAGGTGTTTTGCTCCTCACATAGGCGTGAAGTTCCTTTGCCTCTTTCATTGAAGTGCCAGCACAAAGCCAGTAGTATCCGCTCGCTGTCCCGCGCGCTTCAAGAGAAAGGGTGATACGTATCGTTGAGTCAACGGGACCGTGTTCGATAGAGCTCTTTGAAAGTACGCCATCTTCTGCATCTCGATACGTGCCCTCAAGAGCACCGTATCCAGAAAGCCCGACAGCGTAGTCTTCTACACCTCCAGTAGGACTAGAGGCGCTCGCCAAAAATACACGAGTACCTTTGTAGTGGACGACTGCTTCAGCCGCGGGATCGTAGTACGCCGTATCGGCAACATGTGATTGAGAAATTTCAAATGTCTGATTAAAGAATAGAGAGAGTGTACGGGTGCGTTCGTGGTGATTCTCAACTCGCACTTCCCGTACCACAATAGGGCGCTCATTATATACAACTTCCGTAATGGTAAGGGTGAGTCCAAGACGGTCGTGGTGAGCGCGAGTGATGGCGACAAGAGCGTCGTCTTCAAGTGTTGTTGAGATATCCCAAAGCGCATCATCTGAGAGAAGTGAGAATGAACCGTCAACAAATACTCCCATACGATGAAATCTTCCATTGGGGATATGATTCTCCTGTCCTACGTGAGGGAAGTAGAAATCACGAATCTCGCCCTTGCTTCCAAGCGTGACTGCGAGCGTGCCATTTGATAGGAGTGCTGTGCGCATACTAGGTTAGACGAAGGGTGAAGTCTTGAAGTGCGTGCATGAAGGATGTGTGTGCTTCGTGAGGAGTCTTGTAGGGAGAGAAGTATGCGTGGACATCTCCATCAGAGGACCACTTTGTGCACATGTAGTAAAAATGATCAGACGTCTGCAATTTACGCCAGGTGGTAAGTGCCTCACCTCCTTGCTTATACACGTGTGGTTTAAGCGCGTAGAGTTTTTCTAGTGCATGTCTCTGCAAATCGTTACCGACCCATGCAGTCAAATCTCGGTCGGTATCTGCCCACGTCACCACTTCTCGCATGCTAAGCGGTTCGCGTGCAGGGAAGCGACTCAATGCTTCTGAAGGAGTGACGAAAGAAATATCTTTAGACGCAAGAAGCGCCGGGACCATACCTTCTAGGAAATCGAAGATGCCCGTCGCTTCCCATTGGTGCTCGCCAAAGGTTTCAAAGTCCATGAAAAGGTTTACTACTTCAGCACTGCCGTTCTTCGCTTCAATCCACGAGGCAAATTTATCTGAAGTGAGGGGCCAGCCTTCCCATCCTTGTTCTCCAAAACGAAAGGCCACATCGTCTGAGAGTTTGTAATTTTTAAGTAAGAGTTTTGTGCGTGGTGCCTCGGGAACGCTGTACACAGAATCAGGACTTCTACCATTAAGGACAGGGTCCCATCCTTCAGTCAGCACGCCATCGTACCCTTGCGTACTTGCCCATACGCCAAGAGCGTCGTGATAGGCGAGCTCTGTATTTCTGAATACGCGTGGGTAGGCGTGGAAAAGGGTTGCAATGCGCTCTCGGTGAAGCCGTACCTGCTCTTCAAATTCCTCAAGATCGTAAAAGAAGGCCAGTGAGTGGTGATACGTCTCTCCAATAAATTCTACTTTTCCTGTTGCAGAAAGGGCTTGGAGTTTCTGAATTACTTCAGGTGCGTCTTCGCTGAGTTGGTCAATCAACGTACCAGTAATTGATAGGGCAACTTTAAAATCCGGACATGTCTGAACGAGGGCAAGCAGTAGGTCGAGTGTCGGTAGATAGGATTTCTGAGCAACTTTTCTGAGTACTCGGCGATTATTCAAATCATCTTCATCGTTTCCATTAAAGTATTCAGCATCATTACCGACAGAAAAAGCATCGTAGCGTTTTACGCGGTACGGTTGGTGCATGTGAAGATAGAGACAGACAGCAGACATAATTAGTGTGGGGCCATGAGGCGCGGGTGTTTCGTAAGATCGAGTGCAATTGCCTGTATCTCCTTCGCCTTCGCTTGCCAGGTGTGTGACTTCAGTGCTTGCTTTGCCTCGCGTGCACGTATGAGTGCCGTGTCTTTGTGTGTAAGTATGTCTTCCATACGTAATGCCATTTCAGCATGATTCCAAAAATCTACTGACTGTATGTGCGGTATCGCTTCTACCACACCGCTTTGCTTTGATACGAGTACAGGAGTTTGTAGATGCATTGCTTCAAGCGCTGCAATACCATACGGCTCTGATACTGAAGGCATAACGAAAAGGTCAGCTTCTTTATACGCTTCATACTGATCGTTGCCTCGCAAAAATCCAGGGAAGAGAACATGTGCAGAAATGCCAAGCCTGGCCGCCTGTTCAACGAGTGACTGTTCCATATCACCTCCACCCGCTACAACAATGGTTGTCTGAGGATGTTTCTTAAGAAGAAGTGCACATGCTTCAAGGAAGTGGTCCGGTCCTTTCTGAAGGGTAAGTCGACCCATAAATAGCACAATGCGATGACCCTGCTTTTTAAGTGCGCTCCATCTGCCTTTAGACACTCCTTGCGGGGCAGTCTGTTCATCGATTCCGTTATGTACCACTGAAATTTTTTCTTCGGGTATCTGGTACTTGTCGATAAGGGTTTGCTTAGTCCTTTTTGACACGGCAATTACTTTGTCGGATGCATCAAGTCCTGCTTTTTCAATTTCATAGATGATTGGGTCAGCACGATTCTCACCTGTGCGGTCAAACTCAGTTGCGTGTACGTGGGTGATGAGGGGTTTACCTGACAGGCGCTTCGCTTCTATACCTGCAGGGAAGGAGAGCCAGTCGTGCGCATAGATAACGTCGTGTGGTGTGGTGAGTGCAAGAGCGCCCCCTGAAACGGCATAGCGCATAACTTCTTCCTTGAGTGAACTTCCGTAGACGGGAGACCCGTTTGGGAGTGTGGCGTAGGACGCTGTTGAAAGGTATGGAGAGAGTGGCGAGTCAATGACGGTAGTGCTTTCCACGCCGGCACTCAGAAAGGGTACGGTACTTGTCTGAGGTACAGACTTAGGAAGGACGAATGTAATAGATGTGCCTTCTTTGGTGAGGCCGTCCACAATTCCCTTACAGGCAACACCGAGTCCTCCGCTGTTGTGTGGTGGAAATTCCCAGCCAAACATAAGCATTTTGAGAGAGTTACCAATGTCTGAGAACGTTCGCTTCTTGTGATACCGGACACTCACGAGTGGGTGATAGGTTTTGTCAGACGGAGGCGTGCGAAGTGCTTGAACGAGTACGAAGGCAAGGAAAACACTTATGGAGAGACTTACCGCATAGACAAGAAGGAGAGCAAGCATACTGCTCTTAGCATACCGTATGGTGCCGTAGTTGTATGAGTCGTTATACCCAAGCTAGGCGTGGTTACCGGCTACCGCAAAGTTTATGTACAGGTTGAAAAGATAATTCATGACACCAACAAGACAAGCAACCAGTATGCGAGCAATAAGATAGGAAAGTCCTGCGTAGGTTACGAGAAGATAGACTGCGCCCGTAATGCAGAGCGCGCCTACACCTGCAACACTAATGAAGTATAGGTATCCGCGAGGATGCGAACGTTTTGTTTGATGGAAAACGAACTTACGCGAGAGTACGTAGTTGATGCTCACGGCAATTAAAAAGGCAAGTGGTGTTGAGACAGTGTAAGGAATGTCACAAAACTCCGTCAGCATATACAGGAGCACTAAATCAAAGGCGAAGGTGGACCCGCCCACAAGTGTGTATGAGAAGAAACGCTTGATAGACCGTAGTGAAAGTCTCATGGCACCATTCTATCCCCAAGTAGCAGAAAGAAGCCATCATAGGTATACTCACAGACGCATGAGCGACACACCCGCACTCTCCATCCAAGAACTAACCAAGACATACCCTAAGGGGGCAGAAGCCCTCAAGGGTGTTTCTCTTACGGTAGAAAAGGGTGCTTTTTTCGCACTTCTCGGTCCAAACGGTGCCGGTAAGACCAGTTTGATTTCAATTGTCGCCGGGCTTGCGACAAAGACTTCAGGCGCGGTGTTTGTTGATGGGTACTCTCAGGAGATTGAGCCTGAGAAAGTGAAAGCCGCTATTGGACTCGTGCCACAGGAGTTTAATTTCAGTATTTTTGAAAAGGTTATTGATATTGTTCTTGATCAAGCTGGGTACTACGGTATTTCTCGTGTGGACGCCATGCCCTACGCAACTGAAATACTTACCAAGCTTGGACTTTGGGAGAAACACGATAAGAAAGCCGAGACGCTCTCAGGAGGCATGAAGCGCAGACTCATGATTGCGCGCGCACTTATTCATAAGCCCTCTCTTTTGCTTCTTGACGAGCCTACGGCGGGAGTTGATGTGGAGCTTCGACGAAGTATGTGGGAATTCCTTCGAGAACTTAATCAGTCAGGCACGACGATTATCTTAACGACGCATTATCTGGAAGAAGCAGAAGAGCTCTGTAAGGAAGTCGCCATCATCAATCAGGGGAGCATCATTCAAGAGGGAAGTGTTAAAGAGCTATTGCAGAAGTTGAATGTAGTTACCTTGCAACTTGATACGGTAGAACCTGTAACTGAGGCAACGATGGCACTCCTTAAAGAATTTCCAGTTACTAAGACCGATGAGCAGACACTGTCACTTGTCGTACAGCCAGGGGAAACTATTAATGAAGTGATGCGTAAGCTCACTTCAATTGGAGTGCAGGTGGCAAATGTGCGTAATCCAGGAAGTAGACTTGAGGAAGTCTTTATGAATTTGATTCAACAAGATACGGTATGAAATCACCCATATTCATAGGCTATGCAACGATGGTACGAAAAGAGTTCGTACGTATTACTCGTATCTGGTCACAAACCTTGCTTCCTCCAGTCATTACGACATCACTGTACTTCCTTATCTTTGGTGGGTTCATAGGCTCTCAAGTTGCGCCGATTGCCGGGTACTCTTACATGCAGTTCATTATGCCGGGTCTTGTCATGATGACCTTGATAACGAGCGCCTACATGAACACCGTCTCCACGTTCTACTTTTCAAAGTGGCAGAGAGTTATGGATGAGCTTCTCGTTTCGCCCATGCCTAACTGGACCATTATCGCCGGCTTTGTGACCGGTGGCCTTTTGCGTGCCTTCATGGTCGGTCTCCTTGTGGTTGGTGTGTCGATGTTCTTCACACATCTTTCTGTATTTAATATTTTTGCGCTCTTCTCGGCAGCATTTTTGACGGCGCTTCTCTTTGCGCTTGCCGGGATTATCAATGCTATCTATGCGAAGTCGTTTGACGCGATTTCAATAGTGCCGAACTTTGTGCTTACACCACTCACGTACCTTGGCGGCGTGTTCTATTCAGTGGAAGTGTTGCCACCGTTCTTCAGAGACATTTCGTATTTCAACCCAATTCTCTACATGGTGAATGCGTTTCGATATGGTTTCCTTGGTGTGTCTGACGTCTCAGTCGCTATGGCCTTTTCAATTATGGGAGGAATAGTCGTTTTACTTACTGTGTGGGTACTTGTCTTGTTTAAACTTGGAGTTGGTATTCGCCGTTAGCGACGATTAAATTTTCGTTCGCGTCCAACCATACGTGCAAATTGAATCAGGACGATAAGGAGAATGAGTAGTGCTAGGTAAAACCAAAGTGGGGAAGAGGCAACAATCAAGAGAGCGCTCACCACGGCGTGAAGCAGTTTCTGTGCGCCTGACGCAATTTGGTCAACGAGATTCTCTTTTGCGGGAGCACCTTCTTGTGCTTGGTAATCTTCAGCTCCAAGAACTTCACCCTTAGGAGCGGTTGAACTAGCTAGAGAGGTTAGCGCGTCAACAACGCTTCCTCGAATATCTTCCGCAATATTTGATGTTGTGCTCGCTATGTCGGCAACAATAGGGGCGGTGTCGCCGAGTGTTCCTGCAATCGTATCTACTGCAACTTGCGTGTCAGTCACGAGTTCTGATGGTGCTGGAGGGGGTAGCACTGAGACGGTCGTGGTACTTGTCTGCAGTGTGGTGAGTGGAACCGAGCTTCCGGTAAGTCCTTCAATTTTCGCCGTGATGGAATGCTCGCCTTCGGTGGCTGCCCACGTTTGAGAAATAATTTCTGTGGTGCCAGGAGCAGCGCTCCACGGTTTGCTTCCGACTGGTTTCCCGTCCACCAAGAAAACGACTGTTCCTTGAAGGGACGATCCTGAACTGTTGTAAACAACAGTATAGATGGTCGCGCCGTCTCCTGTAATGAGGTTAGTCTTTGAAAGCCATACTGAACTTTGTGGAAAGCCTGCGGGGACGCTTTCGGCGTGGGCCTCGGGCGCTACTGCCATAAGGAGAAGAAGAGGTATTATCCACAGACGTTTCATAAATAGGAGTATACGACAAAACAAGGAAGTATTCAGTGCTATCATACGGACATGTACCGGATGTGGGCACTCGCTCTCCTCCTTGTGGCGCCGTCTAGTGCGTTTGCACTTTCTATTCCCCAGATAACTTCTATTGACGACGCCAGTGGCGCCGTTTTTTTTCAAACAAATTACATAAATAGCGCCAATGCAACATTCGGATTAAGTGCAAATGTGACGGCAGATGAAAGCTCAGTTATTACTATCATTGCAACAGATGGCACGCTTTCAACTACGTTTGGTGGCACGGGTGCGTACACTGTTTCTTCACTTGGAACACTTTCTATAAATGCAGGAGACCTCTCATCACTTTCCGATGGTGACGTGCAGGTAATAGCTCGTGCTTCTCGAAGCGGTGAGACTGTCGACTCACTCCCGGTTACGATGACGAAAGATACTGTGGTCACTGTTGCACTCTCATCGGGTATCGCTGAAGGGGGAGCAACTGGAGACACGACACCAACCTTTGCGTGGACTGCTGAAGATGGCGCAACGTTCACGTGTGCTGTTGATGGCGGAATTCCTGTTGTGTGCACCTCTCCATACACACTCCCTCTACTTTCCGACGGCGCTCACACGTTTACCGTAACGACAACAGACCTCGCTGGAAATACCCGCACATTGACGCGTTCGTTTACGGTTGACTCTCTCCTTGACGCTGTCGCGCCAACGCTTACGAGCGTCACTATGCAGTCAAACTTCACGACAACTAGTCGTGCTCGAACAGGGGACAGAATAACGCTCAACATGCGAGCAGACGAAACTATAGCGACACCCGTGGTCACGATTCTCGGTCACTCAGTTACACCGTCAACCTTTAGTGACCCGGCGTTTTACTTTGCAACGTATGATGTTGTCGCAGAGGATGCTGAAGGTGTGGTGACCTTTACTATCAGCGCTCAAGATACTTCAGGTAATGTTGCTGAAACCGTAAGCGCTACGACTGATAGTTCAGCAGTTCGTATTGATAGAACAGCTCCTGTACTTACCCTTACTGGAGATAATCCACTCACCCTAGATAGAGATGGTGTGTTTAGCGACCCTGGCGCAACAGCGCTCGATGAGAGCGATGGAACGCTCGTGGTGACTGAGTCAGGCGAAGTGAGTATGGGTGCGGCAGGCACCTATACAAGAACGTATAGTGCGACTGACCTTTCAGGCAACCAAGGAACCATTACACGCACCGTTGAGGTTCTCGGGCCTGTGCAGTCAACAGGAGGTGGCGGTGGAGGTGGCAGTCATCCGAAAAGTGCTAAGCGAAAGGGTGAAGTGCTTGGCGCAACAACGTACCTGTTTACTCGAGAACTACAACGAGGAGACTCTGGTCAGGACGTCACTGAGCTTCAGAATGTTCTTATCGCGGGTGGATATTTAGAGAGTGAGCCAACAGGATTTTTTGGTCCACTTACAGAAACTGGAGTAATGCTCTACCAGAGCGCGAACGGACTTCCTGCCGTGGGTCGTGTTGGACCTCAGACACTCGCGCTTTTGAATCAATCCTTAGGAATGAGTAAGGAAGCAGTGCTCGCACAGCTGTATGCTACATTGAACGAACTACTTATTGAGCTAGAAAAAGCAAAGAAAGCACAGTCTTAAATTCATGCCTCGAAAATCTTTTTTCAAACACGTACATAATGCCGTTGTTCCTTCAAGGGACAATGGTCACCATCCGCATCTCCTGAAGCGGGAAGTCGTTGTTGCTGTCCTTTCATTTGCGGTGCTTCTTGAAATGCTCGTCCTTACCGATGGCTTCTTGTTTCTTCGTCAGGCGGGGAACATGGCAAGCGTCCTTCCTGGAGTAGTTGCCTCTCTCACTAATCAAGAGCGAAGAGACAATCACCTGACCACGCTCACTCAGAATCCTTTACTTGCTGAAGCTGCAAGTCTAAAAGCCAAAGATATGGCTGAAAAGGGATACTTTTCACACACAGGCCCTGATGGCGCGCTTCCGTGGAAGTGGCTTAAACAGGTTGGGTATACCTATGAATACGCGGGAGAGAATCTTGCTGTGAACTTTGTTGATTCTGATGAAGTGGTTGATGCGTGGATGAACTCACCGACACATAAGGCAAACATCCTCAAACAGAACTTTACGGAAATTGGTGTGGGTATGGCGAAGGGAGAGTATAAGGGAGAGGAGACTATATTCGTTGTTCAGTTTTTTGGAAAGCCTTCAGCCGTTCCAACAAAGGGTGGTGCTTCTGAAGGAAACGGACTAGCGGTTTCTGCCGATACGCTAATGACGACTGGAGAGGTCTTGGGTATTTCAACAGAGAGCATTCCACTTGTTGACCACTTCATAGGAAGTCCTATGACCATGTCCAAGTATGTCTTCGTGGCGCTTGGTGTGCTTTTTGTACTGGTCTTCCTCATTGGAGTCTTTTTTGGAAGACGTCTACCTCGTCTTGCGGCGACTATCGGAGTTCTGCTTATTCTTGCGATGATGTTTGGTCTTGTAGCATTCAACAAATCAGCGTTTCTAGGAGACGTTGAAGTTATAGAGGAGCCAGCTCCATAAAACGCATCAGGTCTGGTACACTTGAGGGCATGACGTACGATTTTTCTACCCTCAAAAAAGATATTACTGAAACAGATGAATGGCTCCAGCGTGAGCTCACTGGAGTACGTACTGGGCGCGCCACACCTGCTCTTATGGATACGGTTAAGCCTGAAGTGTATGGCTCTCGCACGCCTATGGCGCAGGTCGCCTCACTCTCTATTGAGGACGCCCGCACGCTTCGTGTGGTGCCGTGGGATAAATCTCTAGTGAAGGCAATTGAGAAGGCAATCACTGAAGCAGACCTCGGTGTTTCAGTTGCGACAGATGATATGGGTCTCCGCGTCATGTTTCCAGAATTGACTGCCGAGCGACGCGTCATGCTTGCGAAGATTGCAAACGAAAAAACTGAACATGCAAAGGTCACACTGCGTGGTCATCGCAATGAAGCCATCAAAGCACTTGATGCAAGTGAGAAAGAAGGTGGCATGAGCAAGGACGAGCTGTTTAGGTATAAGGAAGAGGTGCAGAAGATGATTGATAAGGGTACTGAATCTCTTGAAGCGCAATTGAAGCGCAAGCAAGAGGAGATTTCTAAATAGCATGAGCGTCCTCATCTTCATCATCGTTCTTGTTGTGCTCATTGTCGTACATGAGCTCGGACACTTTGTAGTGGCAAAGCTCTCAGGTATGCGTGTGGATGAGTTTGGACTTGGCTATCCACCAAAAATTGTTGGAAAAAAGTACAAGGGAACAGAGTACAGTTTGAACTGGCTTCCGTTTGGAGGGTTCGTGAAAATTCACGGAGAGGATTTGGAGGAGGGACGCGCAAAGACCTCAACAGGTGACGCGTTTACTGATAAACCTCGTCACATACAGGCACTAGTCTTGGTGGCAGGTATTGTAATGAACCTTCTTTTCGCGTGGCTGTTGATTTACGTCACGCTTGTCATGGGTGCACCTAAGGCACTCTCTTTGGAGGAAGCAAAAACCACTCCGAACGCTGTGCTTACCGTAACTCAGGTACTCCCTGATTCTCCTGCGGATAAGGCCGGGCTTAAGGCTGGAGACGCTATTGTGAGTGCTGCTGGCCCACACGGAAACTTTAACGAAACTACTCCAGAAGCGTTCACTGCCTATGTAGGCGCTGATGTTGAAGGAACGCCCATCTCCTTTAGAGTCATGCGTTCGGGTGAAGAGCGTTTGTTCACTGCGTCCCCTGAGGCGGGTGTAGTAAAGGATGAACCAAATAGAAAAATTATCGGCGTCACGGTAGCAACCGTTGCAACCGTCTCCACGCCCCCTTTTGAAGCAATCGGTGAAAGCTTGATGACCACAGCAAACCTCACGGTACGTACTGGAGAAGGACTGCTCGCATTCTTTGGAAGTGTCTTCTCACTTTCTGCAGATCTTTCCCAAGTTTCAGGCCCGGTGGGTATTGCGGGTGTGGTAGGAGACGCTTCACAGAGCGGTCTTGCGTCTCTCCTTACTATCACGGCCCTCATCTCTATAAACCTTGCCCTCATTAATATTCTTCCTATTCCAGCCTTGGATGGCGGAAGGCTCTTCTTTGTTCTCATTGAATCAGTAACGCGTAAGCCAATTTGGCCAAAACTCGCTGGTACCCTTAATGTTCTTGGATTTGGCTTCTTGGTCTTACTTATGGTTGCTATTACCGTAAGCGACATCTTTAAAATCGCTGCATAATCATCCCTTTTGCAGGCTTTCATATTCCGCGTATACTTTAGGGATATGAGGCAATCAGCACTCTTCACCAAAACACGCAGAGATGCGCCTAGTGACGAAACAGCAAAGAACGCCGAACTCTTGATTCGTGCTGGATTTGTACGAAAGGAGATGGCTGGCGTGTATGCGTATTTGCCACTTGGCTACAAAACGCTACAAAACATCATTGCTGTTATCCGAGAAGAGATGAATGCCATTGGCGGAGAAGAGGTACTTTTGACATCCCTTCAGGATGCTCTGGTCTGGAAGAAGAGTGGCAGATGGAATGACGATGTCGTTGATGTTTGGTTTAAGACTAAGCTCAAAAATGATACTGAACTTGGACTAGCTAATACGCACGAAGAAGCGCTCACGAACTTGATGCGTGATCATATTGCTTCATACAAAGATTTACCTCGTGCGGTGTATCAATTCCAGACGAAGTTTAGAAATGAGCTCCGTGCAAAATCAGGCATCATGCGTAGTCGTGAATTTATTATGAAGGACTTGTATTCCTTCTCTAAGGACAAGGAAGAGCACGACGCATTCTACGAGCAGGCAAGTGATGCCTATACTCGAATCTTCGAGCGTATGGGAATCGGAGCAAAGACGTACAAAACCTTTGCGTCAGGTGGTTCTTTCAGTAAGTACTCTCATGAGTTTCAAACTGAGTGCGACGCGGGTGAGGACATTATCTATATTGATGACGCACAGGGTATTGCCCTCAATAAAGAGGTGTATGACGACAACGAGCTCTTGGAGTCAAACAATATAGTGAAAGATTCACTTCGTGAGGCAAAGGCTATTGAGGTTGGAAATATCTTTACTCTCGGTACGAAATTTTCTGACGCGCTTGAGCTTTCGTACATGAACGAAGCAGGTGAAAGCGTCCCCGTCTTTATGGGAAGCTATGGTATTGGTCCAGGGCGTGTGATGGGAACTATTGCGGAACTGCTCTCTGATGAGAAGGGACTTGTCTGGCCTGAATCGGTTGCTCCATTTATGTATCACCTGGTCTCAGTCATGCCTCATGACGATGGTGTGCGAGCCTTGGCCGACGATCTCTACAGCGAACTGACTCGTGCAGGAGCAAGTGTTTTGTATGACGACCGTGATATGCGTGCCGGAGAGAAGTTCGCTGAGAGCGACTTGCTTGGTATGCCGTGGCGCATCACCGTTGGAAAGGATGCACTTGCCGGAAACGGATTTGAACTTACTAACCGCCAGACAGGAGAGATGATGCTTATTACCAAGGATGAATTAGTGAGACGTATATAGGTATGGTTAAGCACATCAGTAAGAATTCAATTTTTTCCCAAGACATTGGTATTGATTTGGGAACGGCAAACACACTCGTCTACGTGCGTGGGCGAGGCATTGTAATGAACGAACCGTCAGTAGTTGCGGTAAACGATAAGACCGGGCAGGTCGTCGCGGTGGGACAGGGAGCAAAGGTAATGCTTGGGAAAACACCACCACACATCCGCGCAGTACGCCCTCTTTCACATGGAGTTATTTCTGATTTTGAGGTGACGCAGGAATTGCTGTCGTACCTAATACAAAAGGCAAGTGATGGACGTGCTCGCTTGATTGGTCCTCGTGTCGTAGTTGGTGTTCCAACAGGAGTTACGAATGTGGAGAGTCGTGCGGTGCGCGATGCAGCACTCTCTTCAGGAGCGCGCGAAGTCTACATCGTTGAGGAACCAACAGCAGGAGCTATCGGAGCGCTTCTCCCAATCACTGAGGCGAAGGGGACCATGGTTCTTGATATTGGAGGGGGAACAACTGACATTGCAGTCCTTGCTCTTGGAGGCACGGTTGCCTCAAAGAGTTCTCAAGTTGCTGGTGACCGTTTTAATGAAAATATTATTGACTACGTACGTAGTGAATTTCAGCTTGCGATTGGAGAGCGTACTGCTGAAGACGTGAAGATTGATATTGGAGCTGTGATACCTCTTGCCGAAGAACTGTCTCGCCCTGTGCGTGGTCGTGATCTTGCGACAGGACTTCCTCGAGAAATTATTCTGACTGACTCACACGTACGTGAAGCACTCTCCGCATCTTTGGATTCCTTGATGGAAGCGCTTAAAGAGGTGATTGAGAAAACGCCACCAGAACTTCTTTCAGATGTGCTTGAGCATGGCGCGGTGGTGTTTGGTGGAGGTGCTATGCTTCGTGGCTTGCCAGAACTTCTATCAAAAATGCTTGGTGTTCCTGTGCGTGTCGCTGACGACCCATTAACCGCTGTCGTGCGTGGCACTGGTATCATTACAGAGGATCCTCGCATATGGGGAGACGTATTCATGCATGAAGAAGCGATTCTCGCGAAGCAGTAACAGTGGTCTGTTGACCCCATCCCGCGCACTGTTTGCGGGGCTCCTTGGAGTACTCCTGGTACTTTTTGGTGTGCGCTCTTTCTTTCCAGATACTTTTGTTGGATTTGTCGCACCACTCTTTAAAGGTGGAGAACAGTTGACCTCATTGTTTGCGGGAGGAGATAGTGTTCGTGCTGAGCGCGACCAACTCTTGCGTGCCCTTGAGGAGGAGAAGGCGAAGTACGCTGTGCTAGAAGCCACATATACCGACGTGACTGGATTTAGTCCTGAGGTGTCAGGATTGCTTGCGGGCGTCACCCTTCGTCCTCCTGTCTCACCCTATGACGTGCTCGTGGTTGCACTTGGTTCTGATGCTGGGGTGCGTGCTGGTATGGTTGCGTACACACGTGCGAATGTGCCCATTGGTACTGTTGAGCAAGTATCAAACACGAGTTCACGCATACTACTCTACAGCGCTCCTGAGCGTGTGACGTTGGGCTGGGTAGGGGAAGGCAAGGTCCCTGTTTCTCTTGTTGGACGGGGTTCGGGCGCCTTTGTGGGCGAACTCTCAAAGGATAGTCAAATTGTTGTTGGTGATGGTGTTTTCATCCCAGGTCCTGGAGCACAACTAATCGGACATATTGCAGCTATAGACAATGCGCCTTCGGCGCCGTCAGCGAGAGTACAGATACGTCCGCTTGGCAATCCCTTTTCTGTAACGTGGGTGAAGCTTCGCTAGTATGGTGCTCAAGATTTTTATTTTTATACTCTCGCTACTTTCCTTGATGTGGTTCCCGTGGCCTCTTACGGTCGTATTGATGTGTCTTGCCGGTCTCGTATTTCCGCCTTTTGCTCTCTTTCTTGGAGTCGTTGCAGAACTTGTATACGGAGTGTCGGGGTTTCCTGTTGCGTTCACTACAGGCCTCTCCATTATGCTGGTTTCGTATGCCGTGCGCGTCTTTGTAAAAAAACGTATCATATAGGCCATGCTACGCAGGTTCTTCAAACGACGACGTTTCCGCGAGGAGCTTGCTCCTGAGGATATTTTTCTTGATGCTTCAAACCTACCTTCATTTAACATCGGACAGCTTGAAGGACGATTGGAGAAACCTCTCAAGAAGAGCGCCTTCACTTCACTTGGTATCGCTATCTTTCTTGTGCTTGTGGTCTTGGTAGTGCAAGCGGGAAGACTCGGTGTTATTGATGGTGAGCGCTACGCACTTCAGAGTGAGCGTAATCGTCTTCGTAATGAAGTAATTTTTGCAAAACGAGGAGCCATCGTTGATAGGAATGGTATTCCACTTGCCTATAACGAAGACGGCGAGACTGGTTTTGATGTGCGTACCTATAAGTATCCTGGGTTCTCATCGCTTCTAGGATACGTGTCGTACCCTAAAAAGGATTCGTCAGGACACTACTACGAAACTGAAATTGAAGGACTCGCAGGTATTGAGGCGTTCTTCGACCAACAGCTTAAAGGCACTAATGGACGACTGCTTGTTGAGGAAGATGCGAAAGGGGTAATACAGTCACAGGGTAGTGTTATTCCCGCAACTGATGGAGAAACACTTACGCTCTCAATCGATAGTCGGGTACAGGAAGCGTTCTATAGTTCGCTCTCAGAACTTGCTGACCGAATCCCATTTCAAGGAGGAGCAGCGATGCTCCTGGATGTGGAGACGGGTGAAGTCATCGCCCTTGCTTCGTTCCCTGAGTACGACTCAAACATTCTTTCTAAGGGAGAGAATAGGGAAGTGATCGCTTCGTACAACACTAATCCGAGGCGAGTGTATCTAAACCGAGCAACGGGTGGACTTTACGCGCCTGGCTCTATCGTGAAGCCTGTAGTTGCTGCGGGTGCTTATAACGATGGCATTATTAGCGCTGAGAAAATAATCGTCTCTACAGGAGCGCTCACGATTCCAAATCCGTACAATCCAGATAATCCAACGGTGTTTAAAGACTGGAAGGCGCACGGTGCCGTTGATATGCGTAAAGCTATTGCAGTTTCGTCTGACGTTTATTTCTACACCATTGGTGGTGGGTTTGGTGATCAGAAGGGGCTTGGTATTGAGCGACTGAAGTACTGGTACGAAACGTTTGGGTACACAACGGAAACAGGCATTGAGCTTCCGAGCGAGAAATCAGGTTTTGTTCCTGATCCTGCATGGAAACAGGAGACGTATGATGAACCGTGGAGAATTGGTAACACGTATCACACCTCAATTGGGCAGTATGCAATGCAAGTCACACCGCTTGAGGCGTTGCGAGCTGTTGCTGCAGTTGCTAATGGAGGAAAACTTTTAAAACCTACCTTGATTAAGGATGCGCCTCTTCAAGGAAAATCTATCACCATTTCAAGTGAGGCACTGCGCATTGCACGAGAGGGTATGCGTCAGGGAGTTCTTGAAGGGACAGCGAAAGGATTGAATGTAGGATTCACTGACATTGCTGCGAAGACTGGTACTGCTGAAATTGGTGCTGCCAAGGATTATATTAATGCATGGGTAGTTGGTTTCTTCCCGTACGATAAGCCAAAATACGCCTTTGCCGTAGTTATGGAGCGAGGACCTGTTCATAACACGGTGGGCGGTGTATACGTTGCTGTGACGGCGCTCCAGAAGCTTAATCAGAGCGCGCCAGAATACTTCAAGTAGTGTTGATTGACGTGTGGGCTGGGGCACGTACAATACACACACCACAAACGGTTTTGTAATTATCGTACCTTCATGACTGAGCAAGAAACAATAGTGAGCCAGGAGAAATTTGACGAAATGGTTAAAGAGCTTGAAACGCTTAAGACCGTACGACGTACAGAAATCGCAAAGAATCTCGAATATGCACGTTCTCTTGGAGATTTGTCTGAGAATGCTGAATACCAAGAAGCACGTGAGCTACAAGCAGCAACAGAAGAACGCATCCGAAAGCTCGAGGAATTGGTTAAGCGCGCAAAGATTGTCACTGATGGCAAAAAGAAAGATGTTGTTGGATTTAGTTCTAAGGTACAAATCAAGCGCGAGGGAAGTTCTGAATCTCACGAGTACACCATCGTAGGTTCTGAGGAAGCAGATATGCGTGAGCGAAAGCTTTCTCACGTCTCACCACTTGGAGCTGCACTCATGGGTAAGAAGAAAGGAGATACGTTTACGTTTGAAACACCAGGAGGTAAGCAGACGTATTTAGTTGAAAAAGTCTCGTAAGTAATTGTTTGTATGAAAAAGGGCGGGTCCTATGGACCCGCCCTTTGCCGTTGGTGATGTCTCGCAACGCTAGATCATCAGACCGTTGTCCCGTGCCCGGAGGCTACGGTTTGCACGCCACCGTGCGAAGCGTTCCCGTTTTCTCTTAGGAGGGAAAAGTCCAGAGAGATTGAGAAGCGCCGTCTTCAAGGCTCGCTCGAGATCTTCCTTGGGCCCTTGGCGAACCCGGAGTGCGACCATGCGCGCTGAAGAGCGAGCAAAGGTCGGCACGTGGATGTCTCGCGCAAGCAAGGCCTCGAGGGAAGTCGCCACGCGAAGAAATTTCCCCGGGAAGCGACCCTTCAGACTCGTGAAGAGGGTCGTGGCATTCGTGGGGGCGACAGGGTCTGCTCCCGTGAGAATCAGCGTACTGGCGCCAAGTTCACGGAGTGAGGCGAGAGCCGAGACAGCGAGTGCGTCGTTCTCGTGTGCAACATACAGCATTATAGTTCCCCTAGGTGTCTTCTTTGGGCTAAAGACAACAGTGTGAAAGATCAGTGGTGCCCAAACTAAAACGAGCTTCCGATTTTTGGTCGGAAGCTCGCGTGAATTTTCAGTGTAGGAGAGTTAATCTGCTGAACGCTCAAGCGAAGTCCCGACCGGACGTAGAAGTCCGACCCAAATAAAGGTGTAGGTGACGTTTGAGCGCATGCGATTCATGACTGTAGAAGAATAGCGTCAGACCTCGATACGGTCAAATGAAACATACGATTTCTGGGGATAAGGTATGCGTGGTGGGAGATTGTGTCATATACTAGTCTACTAGTGGGATGAAGTGGGATATTCGCTTCAAACCTAAAAACTACCTATGTTCATCGGAGAATACCGTCACACTTTTGATACTAAGAATCGCGTCTCACTTCCTGCGAAGTTTCGTAAGGCTATTGGTACCTCCGTCATTGTTACTCGTGGCTTGGACCACTGTCTCTTTGTGTACTCAAAGACTGCTTGGAAGAAGGAAGCAGAGAAAATTGCTAAACACGCTACAGGAAATGCTGCTGGGCGTGGTCTTTCTCGTTTGATGCTTGCTGGCGCGTCAGAGGCTGATGTTGATAGCGCAGGACGTATTCTTGTACCTGATTACCTACGCACCTTTGCTGGACTCTCAGACAAGGCAGTAATTGCTGGTGTGTCAGAGCGCATTGAAATCTGGGATGAGAAGGCTTGGGAAACCTACACCAAGGCTATTGAGCGTGATGCAGATATGTTTGCAGAGACCCTCGGCACGCAAGGCGCCCTATAACAGTATGAGCACGCACGTATCAGTCCTCCTTGATGAAGCAGTAGAAGCTCTCGACCTTGTAGGCGGAGATGTCGTTGTTGACGCAACTCTTGGTGGTGGGGGACATTTCGGCAAAATCCTTGAACGCTTGTCAGGAGAGGGAACGGCCATTGGTATCGATGCTGATCATGAAGCGATAGAGCGCGCAGAGGCTGTCTCCAAAACCTTTGAGAGCAAAGATCTCACCGTGCATCTCGTGGAGAACAATTTCCGTAACCTAGATGAGATTCTCGACTCACTCGATATAGAAGCAATTGACGCGTCACTCTTTGACCTTGGGTGGAGCAGTTTCCAACTTGAGCGCGGTCGTGGATTCTCTTTTAAGACAGAAGAGCCACTACTGATGACTTATGGCGAGCCTACGTCAGGAAAGACTGCAGCGGACTTAGTAAACAGTGCATCAGAGGAAGCACTCTCAGAGCTCATCTACACCTTTGGCGAAGAGCGATTTGCACGAAGTATTGCAGCAAGTATCGTCACGCTTCGCAAAGAGAAGAGCATTCTCACTACGGGTGACCTTGTTGATGCTGTGATGAAGGGAACTCCACGTTGGTACCATCATCGCCGCCTCCATCCTGCAACAAAGACCTTCCAGGCGCTCCGTATTGCGGTGAACGATGAACTACAGGTAGTTCGCGAAGGACTTCAAAGCGCACTTACCCGTACCCGTCATGGTGGGCGTATTGCCGTGATTACTTTCCACAGTATTGAGGACCGTATCGTGAAGGGAATATTCCGTGACGCACAGTACCAGGGACTTGGCGCCTCAGTTACTAAAAAGCCGATTGCTCCTTCTGCGGGAGAAATTGCTCGTAATCCTCGAGCACGAAGCGCAAAACTCCGTGTCTTTGAACGCGGTAAGGTCGCCTCTCTTGGGGAGAAACTTACACAAAGCCGATACACCTATGCCTGACCGAACTATTCCACTTTTGAGTGCTACTGCCATCCTCCTCTTCGTAGGGTATTTGGGTCTTATGGTGACCACTATTTCATTTGCAACGTGGCAGACAGAGCTTACGCGTGAAATGCGCGACACTGAAGTGCGTATCGCTTCTCTTGAGGGTCGCTACTATGACCTCATAAAGACCGTTGGAGCAGAGGACCCAAGCACCTTTGGACTTGTTGAGCCGCGCGCTGTGCGCTACGTTGCTGAGGCTTCTCGCAATGACCTCTCACTTCGGGGGGAGTAGTATGGTGCTATGCGAAGAGCATTTAGAGCACGACTTCGTATCCTCATCGTAGGCGTATTTGCAGTAGCGCTCTTTCTTGTCCTTAGACTCTATTTTGTACAGGTAGTGCACCAGGAAGATTACGCGTTAAAGGCAGAACGTCAGTATGTAAGCTCAAGCGCACGTCTGTATGACCGTGGCGCTATTTTCTTTACGCGAAAGGACGGCACGCTCATTTCAGCAGCAACACTTGGAACTGGTTTCACCATTGCGATGGACCCGTCTCACGTCAAAGACCCAGAGGCGCTCTACGCCTCTGTTTCAGCTCTCGCCACTATTGACCGTACAGCGTTTGACCAGAGCATCGCAAAGACTGATGACCCGTATGAAGTCCTCGTTAAGCAAGTTCCCGAAGACGTTGGTCAAATCCTGTCTGAGAAGAAGATTCCAGGGCTTATCATTGAGCGCAATCGTTGGCGCGAGTATCCTGCAGGTGATATTGCCTCACAGACTATTGGTTTTGTTGCCTATGACCAAGATGTCTTGGTGGGGCGCTACGGACTTGAGCGCTACTACGAACAGACTCTGAGTCATAACTCAGACGGACTGTTCGGAAACTTCTTTGCTGAACTGTTTGCAAGTTTGGATAACGTTCTTGCCGACGGAAAGGAGGCAAAGCAGGGAGACATCATCACTACCATTGAACCAGTGGTTGCGGACAAACTTTCCAGCATTCTTGATGGTGTGCAGGCACAGTACGGAAGTGTTGAGACAGCCGGTATCATCATGAACCCAAAGACCGGAGAAATTATTGCTATGGAAGTGCGTCCAAGTTTTGATTTGAATAATTATCGCGAAGCAGACAGTAGTCGCTTCGCGAATCCCTTTGTTGAAGACGTGCGTGAGTTCGGCTCCATCATGAAGCCACTCACGATGACTGCTGGCTTGGATGCTGGTGTGATTACACCGGAGACTACCTACAACGACACGGGCTGTATTACAGTGAATAAAAGTAAAATCTGCAACTTTGACCTTCGGGGTCGTGGAGTGGTACCGATGCAACGCATTTTGTCCGACTCGCTTAATACGGGCGTATCCTTTATTACAGGACAGCTAGGTCACGATAGATTCCGAGACTACTTTATGAAGCTTGGTTTTGGTACTGAAACAGGTATTGATTTGCCTGAGGAGACTCGAGGACTTGTAGAAAACTTGAAGAGTCCTCGCGATGTTGAGTACTACACCGCATCCTTTGGTCAGGGTGTTGCGGTGACTCCTGTTGAAATGATTCGTGCACTCGGCTCACTCGCAAATGATGGACAAATCGTGACTCCACACTTGGTGAAATCTATTCGTCTTGAGTCAGGCATCATGAAGCAGTTGTCATGGGGTTCGCCTGAGCGAGTATTCTCTAAGGAGGCGACAGAACAAACCACGCATATGCTCGTGAAGGTGGTGGACGAGTCACTTGCACACGGCACGGTGAAAATTCCTGAAATGAGTGTTGCCGCAAAGACCGGTACGGCTCAGCTTGCCGGACCTGGAGGGAAGTACTATGAATCAAAGTACCTCCACTCCTTCTTCGGGTACTTCCCAGCGTACGACCCTGAATTTGTCATTCTCCTCTATACGCGCGAGCCACAGGGTGTACAGTATGCATCTGAGACCCTGACGCATCCCTTTATGGAGTTGACGCACTTCCTCATCAGCTATTACGATATTGCCCCAGATAGGGCCGTATACGAAGACCCCTCGTAATACCTATATTTTATGAAACAAATACTCAAATCCATGGTTGCCGGTATCCTCGCCCTTTTTGCGAGAGCTATTATTCGCAAATATAAACCCTACGTAGTCATGATTACGGGTAGCGTGGGTAAGACATCCACCAAGGATGCAGTTCACGCCGTACTCGCGTCCTCTACCTTCGTGCGTGCCAGTGAGAAGAGCTATAACAGTGAGTTTGGAGTACCGCTCACCATTATTGGCGCCAAGAATCCCTGGAACAATCCTATTGCCTGGCTTCGTGTCTTTCACGAGGCCACCTTGCTTTTATGTACAAAAAATCATTTTCCTAAGACACTCGTTCTTGAAGTTGGGGCAGATAGACCAGGAGACCTCAAGAATATTTTAAAAATTGCCACACCAGACGCAGTCGTCGTAACAAAGCTTCCTGAAGTGCCTGTCCATGTTGAAGCGTACGCTTCTCCGAGCGCCGTTCGTGATGAGGAATTTCTCCCAGCATATGCACTTAAGTCCGGCTCTCCGCTCATCTTGAGTAGTGACGACCCCTACGCACGTGAGATGGCCTCTCGTATTCAAGCTAAGGTCACTACGTATGGCACCGCCCCTGACGCTGATGTGCGCCTATCGGAGCCACATATTCGCTTTATAGAGGATACGCCAGTTGGCATGGAAGCGACACTCACTATTAAAGGGAAGTCATATCCGCTTCAGGTAAATGGCGCTCTCGGTATTCCACAGCTCTACGCGCCCTCAGCAGCATTCGCGCTTGCGTATGAGCTTTCCATGAGTGAGGAGGATATCTTGAAAGGTGTCGCTTCCTATGTGTCTCCAGCAGGGCGGGGAAGAGTCCTTCGCGGAATCAACAACTCAGTTCTTATTGATGATACGTATAATGCCTCTCCTGCTGCAGTTGTAGAGGCTCTCAACAATCTCTCCTTTATCCCTAATCGTCGCCGTGTCGCTATTTTAGGTGACATGCTTGAGCTCGGTCGGTTCTCCATTGAGGAGCATGAGAAGATTGGAGTTCTCGCAAAAGAAAAAGCGGACGTCTTGGTTACGGTCGGTGTGCGCTCTCGGGAGACCTGCACGGCCTCAAAGAAGGCTGGTATGGAGGAAGCTGTCACACACTGCTTCGATAGTACAAAGGACGCACTAAAGGGCATTAGAGACCTCGTAGGGGAGGGTGATGTGATTCTCATAAAGGGCTCGCAGTCTATCCGTATGGAGCATATTGTTGAGACACTGCTTGAGAACCCTGATGATAGCCAGTATCTGGTCCGCCAGGATACGGAATGGAAATCTATTAAGTAGAGTTTGACCACAGAGCTCACCACCTACTTCGTTACGGGTCCCAACTCGTCGCTTCACCGTACTAGAAGTACGTCTCCGCTCCTCATTCTCCCGTGCCTCGCATCTGGCGCCTCTGAAGTCAAAGGGATAATAGAGGGTTTGGGGAATAGACTTGAGAAACAGAGCAAATTGTTTTATAGTCAGAAAGTTCACAGACGGCCTCATCGTCTAACGGTTAGGACAGATCCCTCTCACGGATCAAATCGGGGTTCGATTCCCCGTGAGGTCACAAATCGGCCAACCCAAAAGCGTAAGCTTTTGGGCTGTTGCCGTTTGTAGACCTCACGGGAATCGAAGGACGGAGGCCGCGAAGCCTTGCGAAGCAAGTGGCCGAGTCGGGCGTAGATTTTGTTGCGCGTGAGCGAGCTAGAAAATCAAGTGCAAAGCACTGCGAAATTTCAGCGGAAAATTATCTGTGGTCGATGGGCGCTCGTATTCCACACGAACGCAGTGACTCGGGAATATGCAGTCTCTTCATGAATTCACAGAAATATAAACCACAGGCCTTTGACGTACAGATCAAATTTTATCCGCTATACTATATCTGTGGAATTTTTCTCGTACATTGGTTTACACACTCTATACTTGCTCGTTTTTTCTATTGCCCTCGGGCTCGGTTTGGGTGCGTCTGCGCTGAGCCATATACTTTTTCTTTTTTCAGGTCGTGATCGAACAGTGTCGCGCGACGAGTTTAAATTGTTGAAAGTGTCGCGCATTGTGGTCTGGGTCGCAATTCTTTTGTATGGGTTTAGTGGACTAGGTCTCTTTACACTTGCGTATGAGTCGATGATTGAGCTTGGAATTTTTTACGCAAGCCTGACCATCGCAGTGATCCTTATCGGGAATGAAATTGTATTTGCTATGCGTCACCTACCTCGCGTGCGCGATATTCGCGACGGAAGGATCGCGCTCGATGCACTCGTTTTAGAAAGTGGGGCTGTATCCGCGGTCTCGTGGGTATTTTTAATGTTTCATCACACAATCTACAGGACTGATATAGGATATTTTGCATTTATGGCGCTTTACGCCGTGGCTATTGCTATTGTTATGCTTTTGACATGGACTGTACGCCGAAGAGATGCGCGCACTCACGACACAATAGTGTTGAAGCGGTCAGTTCTTGCCGCTCTTTTTTTCGCACTTGTTTTTGCAGGTGCATGGCTCGCCAAGGCTGACAGCGTTATAAAGCCTGCCGAAATAGGAAAGCGTCTAGCCACCGAAGTTGTTGGCTCGACTTACACAATTGATGATGTTGCCCTTCATAATAATTCAGAGGATTGTTGGCTCGTCATTGATAGCAAGGTATTCAACGCGACTGAAGCGTCACGTCTTCATCCTGCAATGTTCAACTGTGGCGAGGAGGTGAGTGAGAATTATCACAAGAACCATGGCGAGGGCATCAGAGATAAGATGATGAAGTACTACATAGGCGATCTTCGCAGCGGGAAAGGTGTAACGAATACCGACGCACCCTTCAAGAGGAACGAGACACTCAAACCGTACCGCGAGTTGTATGTTGACGAAGGATCGTGGAATGCACTTGAATTGATGCTTGTTGTTGAAAAAGATGCCGAGAAGCTCCTTGCTATCGACGGAACGACGCACACGGTGATTGGGCGCGTGCACGATGTTGGTTTTCAGCCACACACCTCTGTCTACTCTTCGGATGCAAAATACATGTATATCATTTCTCGGGATGGATGGCTCACGAAGATTGACCTAACTACTCTCGAGCCAGTCGCATCAGTGCTCGTAGGTGAGAATTCGCGCGGGACAGCTATCACTGATAACGATAAATATGTTGCCATCGGCAATTACAATCCCGGGAATGTTGTTATCCTTGACGCTTCATCGATGGAAATTCTAAAAACTATACCGCTCTCGATGGAAAAGGATGGTAAACAGATTGAGTCTCGTGCGGGTGCAGTTGTCGAAGATGGAAATCGGATTATTGTTGCGCTTAAAGACGGGACCAGTGTTTGGGCGATAGATACTGACCAATCTGGGTTCCCTGTGACGCATAAATTTTCGGACATAGGAGCCGGCAGGCCCGCGCTCCACGACGCCTTTCTCACACCAAATGGCTCGCATTATATTGTTGCATCGCAAGGATCGAAGACCGCATGGATACTTGATGTGGCGACCATGAAACCAGTTGCGGAGATAGAGACTGGCGATACACCGCACACGGGCCCGGGTGCTGCTTGGGGTAACTACATTTACATCCCGTCGTTGGGAGAGGGCCTTATTACTGTTATCGATATGACCACATGGAAGCCAGCGAAATATATAAAGACCGGCGGACCAGGTCTGTTTGTGCGGAGCTACAGTAAGGATCCGACCTATCCATATGTGTGGGCCGACACTGCATTCGGCGATCACAAGGATGAGATTTATGTTATTGACGCGCGAGTCAATGAGATCGTGAAAACGATTATTCCGGTTAAGGGCGAAAGTTCGTGGCATCCGGAGTTCACCTATGATGGAAAATTTGTTTACGTTGTATCTCAATCTGCGAACGAAGTTGAGGTGTACGATGCGTACACCTTTGATATCGTAAAGCGCATTAAATCTGAGACACCTTCAGCGATATCTAACGTTGGCCTACGAATCGAAGAGCCAGGACTGTAAGTCAGCACACCTCTTGCAATCGGAGCAGACGAAATATTAAACGGTCGAGTTTGCATGCTAAAATCCCCTCAATGCGCCCCCTACGTCTCCGCAAACTCCTCAAACGCAAACTCCCACTCCTCGTCTTCCTCATTCTCCTCGTTGTAGCTTTCTCTGTCGCATTTTATATATACCGAAACTCTCCCGTAGAGCCTCTAAGCCCCGAGGCATACAAAGAACTTGAGGCAAGGCTTGTAACACTTGTTGAGGACGAGGACCCGCGCGTCGCACTCCATGCTCTACAAGAAGAAATTGATAGAAGTGAGAGTGTACTTCGCTCATGTCATGGCTTGGTACACGAAATAGGACATGAGGCATATGAGAAATACGGAGACGTGGCGAAGGCATTTTCATACCGAGACGAAATCTGCGGGGCAGGGTACATACACGGCGTGATTGAGTCCTATATGGATGATAAGGGGTTTGAGGAGAGTGAACTTTCTTCTATTTGCACTTCGTATAAAGGGGAAGATCGCGATAACTGCTTCCATGGTGTGGGGCATGGACTCATGTTCTATACGAGAAATGATGTACCCGCGTCTATAACGTCATGTCATGCACTTACGGACGCGAAAGCACGTATGCGGTGTGCCGAGGGAGTCTTCATGGAGAACTTTGAGAGTGACGATGTCTTCCACCTCTCTGAGTATGTGGATGATAACGACCTCTTTGGAATTTGCAGGGAACAAAAAGAAATCTATCAAAAGGGTGCGTGTTACTTCTACGCACCACTCTTTTATTTGAATGAACATGAGCGGGATTACGCCGACATGTTTGCATTGTGTAGGGAAGCTGAGGCTCCCTATATTTCTACCTGTATAAAAGGTACTTCAAGTAGGGTCACGAAGGAGAATATTGAACGCCCATCTCTAGTCTCTTCATACTGTATGAAGCAGAAAGGGTATGAGGGTGCGTGCGTTGAGGGAATAGGAAGTTACTACTATACGCACTACGGCGACACGAAAAAGGTAGAGGAACTCTGCAGTAAGGTTGCAAAGGATTATATGTCTGCCTGTACGAGCACGCTTAAGTAAAAACAGAAAAGCTCCACCAAAAGGCAAAGCCTTTCCGTAGAGCCTAGAAATTCCTGCGTTTTGTTCGTGTCAGTTCAGGCCAGATAGGCAGGCAGAGGACGACGATGAAAAGGAGAGCAAGGAAGGCAAGCACACTGCTTGTGGTCACGAAATAGTCACGCGGAGAGTGCTTCCAGCCAAGCCAGAAACACACACCACAACACAAGGACCAGAAGAGGGAGTACGACCACGCGATGATTCGGTGCTGTGCCTTAGAGGCGCTCATGCGTAAGAGCGCGACTACCACAAAAACGAGAAAGAAGTTCAGTACAAACACTATAGTCCAAACGAGCACAGGAATGCTGATTCCAGCTTTTTCCATAGCGTTTCCTCCAGTTTCTACCTCTACGCTATGACCTAGAAGGCATAAAATCAAGCCCTCTAGGTACTTGACTTTTGACACTATGTGTGATAATATATATGTACGTCAGGAAGGCTGACGAAGTACCTCAACATCAATCAGTTTACCTCTGGAGACGACCCACATGACCCAGTCCCAAGAAGCGCGTTTCGACTTCCCGGGTTTCAACCTGGTGAAGACGCAGGACAACGACCGCCACCAGGTGGAAGTCGGCACGATCGAGGACGGGGACCACGTGTTCACCGTCACCATGATCCGCAGCCAACAGCACCAGTTCCTCCCGTTCGCCATCTCGACGGTGGCCGACAAGGACGGCAAAAAGATCTGGACCTTCCAGGGCGCCAAGCACGACGGTGTCGGCCTTCTGGCCTACGCCGGCGATGTGCCCGTCATCGCGCTCATCACGCGCGGCAAGGATCCCATCGTCGAGCGGGTCATTCCGCTCACTTCCCTGGTCAGCAACAAGCCCGTCGGGCTTCGTGAACTGATCAAGGGCAAGATGGGCGCCGCCATCGACCTCGACTGCCGCTACCGGCTGACCGAGGACGAGGGGAAGGTCGTCAAGATCGACGAAGGCCGGATGCACGCCGAGATGGTCCGCAAGGACCGCGAGGCGAGCGAGCGTCGGAACTCGGCCCGCGATGCGGAGAAAATCCGCAGGCAGGAAGAGGCCCGGGCACAAGAGGCGGAGCGCGAAAAGCGCGTCGCCCTGATCATGATCCGGGAAATCGTCACGGGCTACACCGCCCTGGGCGAACGGCGCTACGGCACTCCGGTCCTCGAGGCCGAGTGGCAGTCGCTTCCGAACGGCACCTTCGCCATTCTCGTCGACGCCATCGGCGAAGACGGGAAGGTCGGCAAACTGCTCGAAAGCTTCAAGATCGTGAAGCAGGCGGGCAGGCAACCGATGAAGGTGATGACCAGCCAGCTGGCCGCCAGGCAGGAAGGTCCGACGGAAATTCCGGAGGAGCTTCAGCCCACGGGCACGGTTCTGGTGGAGATCAAGGACGACTTCTTCAATGTCGGCCTCTACGCCTCCAAGGACCTGATCAACAGGGCCTGGAAGGCCGGTCTCAACGGCGGCGCCTATGTGGCCGTCGACGACCGTGACGCCGACGGCAAACTGGTCGTCTTCACCGTCACGAAGGAAACCGGCGCCAAGAAGGTCGGCTCCTTCATCCCCCTCGGCTAGTCCGAGTACTGCACCTTAGGCCCCACCCAATTGGCCTTTCAAATGGGAACCCCGTAGTCATGCGACTACGGGGTTTTGTTTTATACAGAGCGCCCCTGAAGACCTTCGGTCTTCAGGGGCGTCTTCATTGCAGTGTCTTAAATTTTGTCGGATCAAGACCCGCAAGAACATTTATGGTGTGTTCACCAGGCACGGGCTCTGTGGGCACGTGAATCAATGCACACTCAGGAGAGAGACAGACGCCATCGCGTAGTTGCGTCAGGCACATAATGGCTCTCTCAAGCATCTCAGTAATGGCGAGAGTTGAAGCACTTTGAAGGAGGGACTTCTTTGTGCTTGTAATCACTCCGTCATAGATGACGGCACCGAAGCTTGACCCTTCAAATTCAAAGTCAAGAATCCACGAGCCAGGTTGGTTCGGAAACAACAGGTCGTTCATGGGTGTCTCCCAAGCAACGTCTAGAAAAACTCTACCCTAGGAAAAGCGCTTAAGCCAGAGACGAAGAAGGGGGAAGTATCTACCAATAGTTGTGCGGTGAATAGAGAGAGCGAGCCCGTTCGTGGCAAGGTTCTCTCCTATTCTTCCTGAAAGCGAACGCATGTACGCTCCACTTCCTGAAATTACCCGTATACGAAGAACGGTAAAAGATTCCTGCGACGTAGTGGCAAAAAGTTCATCCCATGACTTCGTGATGGCATCAATTCTAAAATCGGCACCCAAATGTTTTGAAGGCTCGGTTGTCCGTGGTGTCTTATCCAAATGTTCACGTACACGCTCCATAAGCTCAGCCTTGGTGTAGGTATTTCGCTCAATGAGACGAATAGCATAGAAGGCTTCTTGGTGTGTGGGGATGGTGATGTTTGCGAGCGTGCCTTCAAGTGCGTGTAGGAATAATGGCTTACCTGAAACAGTCTTGGAAGAAAATGCGGGGTAGGGAACTGCATGCACTCCTACAAGTGGTGTGAGCGCTTTGCGAATCTCATCGTCTGACACTGTCACGCCCTTTCCTTCGTGTGGAAGTCCAAGCACGTCCCCAGTATCGCTCCCGACACCAAGCAGTACTTCTACAATGTATTCCTTATCAAGCTTGGTGAAGTGGCGCTGGCGCTTGCACGTGTCTCCTACAAGTACGAGAAGCTTCCCGCTTGCCATAGGGTCAAGCCGTCCTGCGTAGGAGAGGCGTGTATCGTCAGGCATGGCGTGCTTCTCTTTAAGCTTCGTTACTACTTCAAGGGGCGTCTGGCCGACTTCTTTTTCAGCGATGACATAGGGAGGAAGGTTCATAGGTTCACAGTACGTGCTTTGTATGAAAAGGAAAAGGCCGGTTTGAAAGCTGTGCTTTCAAACCGGCCCTGTCGTGTGTCCTGACTTCGGCGCTTACTGCACCGTCGCCGGGACTCCCAGATGACGCTTGATGCGGTCGGCGAGCGTTCTGGACTCACGAGCGATGCCCGTGTAGTGGCAGAACTTGCCGACCTTGGTGATCTCGACCTTGCCGTCCTTGTGGACGATGTCGAGCGTGCCGCCGTAGACTTCCTGCAGGGCCTCGTAGGCCGAAACGGGAATGGCGCCGGCGCGGTCGGGCATCCAGGCCTTTATGGGAAGCTCGACCCCCTTGGAGGTGAGTCCCGTAGCCGGCGGCTTCTGGACGACGGCTTCAAAGTCGATATTGCTGGCCATGTGGCCCCCTGTTGAGTGGTTTTTGAGTTTACTAAAACACCATCATTGGAGCGCACCTTATACTCGATGTGCTTCCTTTACTATTATACCATAATTATGAAAAAAGCGAAAGGACGGCAACCGGGGTTAATCGGGCCGTCCTTTGCATAGGCTAGAAAAGCATTACGCGTTGCCCGCTCTTCTCCTCGCCAAAGAGGCTTGGATCAAGAAGCGTGCGTGACGTGACTGATTCTGGCGCAGGTGCTCTACGTTGTCTGGCGTAGTGCGCTCTGTTTGAAAACAGTTTGCTCACCGCGGAACTATAGGCATCAAACCTGACGCTGTCGTTCCTGCACTGCTGAGGCAGGAGTCGAAGCAGCGTTTCGCGCTTGGCCGTGTAGAAACTCTTCGGCCGGCGTCTGTGCTTCGTGTACCAGTGAACACCGACAGCGTTCGCGAGTGTGCGAAGCATGTCTGGATCAAGTGTGGCACCCAAAACGACACGCTTATCTTTTCCGCGACCTACTGTGTGATCGCTACTAGCATATGCAATTCCCTTGGCCACATCGGCCGTGGAGAAATGCAGAAATGAACTCTCCAACGACGCCTCCTATGGCTACAGGGAAACAAGTATCAATGTTCTTTGCTCTAAATTCTAGTATATAACTTAGACTTGTCAAGCAAGAAGCTTATCAACAACTGCTTTAACGGTTGCACCGTCTGCCTTTCCTTTAAGTTCTTGCATAACTGCACTCATAAAACGCCCTGTATCTTTTTTGTCGGTGATACCAAGTTCAGCTTTCTTAGCCTCTGCAATAGGGAAGACCTCTTCCTCGCTCATGAGTGTGGGGAGATATGCCTCAAGTAGAGCGAGCTCTTCCTTCTCGGGAACTGCAAGCTCATGGCGTCCTGCATTTTCAAACTGTTCTATTGAATCTTTACGCTGACTTGCGGCACGCTTGATTACAGCAAGCGCTTCCTCATCAGTGAGAAACTCATCGGGCTTGCGCTTCTTTGAGACAACCTCATTCGTCATCATCGTTGAAAGGGAGCGAAGGGTACGGAGGCGAATGCCGTCACGCGCTTTTAATGCTTCTGGGATACCTTGTTTGATTGATTCGTGTAGCGTCATAGTGAGGTAATCGTACCACGGCTGATATACTAGCTCTATATGGATTCCCTGTGGCACTCGTTGAGTGAAGTTGAAACTGCAAATCAACTCAGTACCGATTTAGAGAAGGGACTTACGACCCTTGAGGCGGAGCTTCGTCTTAAAGAAGGCACGAACGGTCTCCCAGAGGGAAAGAAAGATACGCTCTTTCTACGTATTCTTAGACAATTTAAAAGTCCTATTGCTCTCGTTCTCATTCTTGCAGCGCTCGCAACACTTTTCATAAGTCACGTGACTGACGCTGTGGTTATTGCGGTCGCCCTTCTTGTGAACGTAATCATCGGCGTCTTTCAGGAGGGAAGGGCAGGCAATGCCTTTAAGAAGCTCAAGGAAAGCTCTGCATCTTTTGCTGTAGTTATCCGCGACGGTAAGAAGAAAGAGGTGCAAAGCAGGGATGTGGTGCCAGGTGATGTTGTTGTGCTCATGCTTGGTACAAAGGTACCCGCTGATGTCCGGCTCACGGAAGCGCACGGACTCTCGCTTCAAGAGGCACAACTAACGGGTGAATGGGTACCGTCAGAGAAGGGAGAGAATGCTGTTCATGCTGAGGCACCACTCGCCGAGCGCAGTTCAATGGCGTATGCAGGCTCACTCGTTTCTTCTGGAACTGGACAGGGAATCGTCGTTGCTACAGGTACGAAGACTGAAATTGGTGCTATTGCTAAGGCACTTCTCACCAGCCAAGAAAGTGAAACACCATTACAGAAAGACTTGGCGAAGATTGCAAACCTTCTTCTCTTCATTAGTGTCATCACGCTTGTTGTTATTTCAGCACTCGCACTCATACGTGGAGTGTCGCTTGCTGACACAATGCTCATCGCGATTTCTATTGCCGTGTCGTCTATTCCTGAAGGGTTGCCTGCTGCAGTGACGGTAGTGCTCGCTCTTGGTATGGAGCGTATTTTGAAATCAGGAGGGCTCGTGCGTTCACTTGTCGCTGCTGAAACTCTGGGTGCGACGAGTGTCATTCTGACAGACAAAACAGGAACACTAACTGAAGGCTCGATGCGCGTGTCGGGCGTCATCACGCTTTCTGGAACCACTGAAGAGGTGGCGAGCGAACAAGCTAAAGGAATTCTTCGAGCAGCACTTCTTGCTACAGAGGGATACCTTGAAGAAAAGGATGGACCTTCACCCGAGGGTGAGACGGTAGTGGCGCACGGTCGACCGGTGGAACAGGCAGTCATGTTGGCCGCACTTCGTGCTGGAATGTCTGAGAGCGAGTTCCGCGGAAAGTTTCCAAAAATTGACCTTATTCCATTTGCGTCTGAACGCCGGTTTGGCGGTTCTCTCGTGCGGGAGGGCGATACGCACATGCTCTATGTCACCGGAGCACCTGAACTACTACTCTCACGCGCCGTGTGCACTAAAGGGGAAGCGTGTCGCGCACTCGTGAAGGCAGAACATGACGTACTCAATGAGGCGTTGGTGCGTGCTGCTCGTGAGGGAATGCGAGTGCTTGCTGTTGGAGAGCGCTCGTGGAGAGAACCTGACTTGCCTGAAGGCGAAGAAGAGCGTGATCAATTATTGTCTGAAGTGCACGTTCTCGGGCTTCTCTTGCTCTCAGACCCAATTCGCAGTGAGGCACGTCAGGCGGTCGTGAGTATGCAGGAGGCAGGTGCTCGCGTGATTATGCTTACGGGTGACAATCCAGAAACTGCGCTTTGGGCCGCGCGTCTCACCAACATTGCTCAGGAAGGCGACACTGCGCTTACCGGTGTGGAGATACAGAACCTCTCAGATGAGATGTTGCTTGAAGCACTGCGCACGAAGAGCGTATTTGCGCGCGTGGCACCTGCCGATAAGATGCGCATTGCGCGTGTTTTGGAGGATGCGGGTGAAGTTGTTGCTATGACTGGAGACGGTGTGAATGATGCGCCAGCGCTTCAACAGGCATCTATTGGCGTTGCGCTTGGAAGTGGTACTGATGTCGCAAAGGAAGCTGCTGACATTGTGCTTCTGACAGATAGTTTCTCCGTAATTACTGTCGCAATCTCAGAGGGGAGACGGCTTCGCGACAATATTAAGAAGATTTTTGTGTACATGCTCTCCACAAACTTTAGCGAGACATTTCTCATTACCGTTGCACTCTTCTTTGGACTTCCGCTTCCAATTCTTCCAACGCAGATTCTTTGGGCGAATCTTATTGAAGGAGGACTCATGAACGTTGCTCTTGCCTTTGAGCCCTTGTACCCATCAGCAATGCGTCGCTCGCCCAAGGATGATGAAAATGCCCACGTTATCTCAAAGAATGTACTTAAGCTTATTATCGTCATTGGTCTTCTTACCGGCCTGCTCTTACTCTCACTCTACTTAGTTCTTCTTGGTATTGAGTTGCCTGAAGGGGAGCTTCAAACAGCAATGTTTGTCGCACTCTCACTCTCTTCAGTCTTTGGCGCTTTCTCTATGAAGAGCTTTGGAACACCGCTCTGGCGTCTTAATCCAAAAGGAAATCCGTTTCTTTTGATTTCACTTCTCGTGAGTTTCCTCATGCTCGGTGTGGCGCTCTTCGTGCCTCAGGTGTCCATGATTATCAAAACCGTACCGCTTCATGGAGTAACGCTTGCTGCGCTTGCGGTCGTTGGAGTTCTCAACCTCATCATTATTGAGACGGTTAAGTATCTGCTCTACATTCGTCCTGAGGAAAAGAGAAAGGGCAGGGAAGGTGGTGAACCTGTATACTAAAGCCATATGGAAGTCTTGCTCATCATTGGTCTTGTTGTCGTAGTTCTGTTGCAGGGTATTGGTATCTTTGTGTTTTTGAAGGGAAGACAGGCCCCAAAGGAAGACGGCACGGGGTTAGTGTTGATTCAAAAGCAAATGGAGAATCTTGAACGTTCTCTTGATACGCGTATGGCTGACTCATCTCGTCAGATGCACGAGACGATGCGTAGTCAGGTTGGAGAATCTACTCGTTTGATTAGAGAGATTACTGAGGAAATTACTTCAGTAAAGGAAATCAGTAGGCAGACTGGTGAATTTGCAAAGGAACTGCAGTCACTTTCTGACGTGCTTAAAAATCCAAAGCAACGTGGAGTACTTGGTGAGTACTATCTTGAGACGGTGCTTAAAAATGTGCTTGCTCCAGGTATGTATCAGATTCAGTATCCGTTCAAAAACGGAGAGATTGTGGATGCGGCAGTCTTTGTGAATGATAAAATCGTACCGATTGACTCAAAGTTCTCTCTTGAAAATTACAATCGCTTCATTCATGCAAAGGAGCCTGCAGAGAAGATTGCTCTAGAGAAGGCATTCGTGAATGACCTTAAGATGCGTATCACAGAAACGGCAAAATACATTCGACCAGAGGAAGGGACTATGGACTTCGCTTTCATGTTTATTCCTTCAGAGGGTATCTACTATGACCTTCTTGTAAATCAGGTGGGAGCCGGAGAGGACGAGAACCTTATCCAACGAGCAGCAAGTAAGTACAAGGTCATCATCGTGTCACCGACATCATTTCTTGCGTACTTGCAGACCGTGCTTCAGGGACTTCGCGCTCTTTCAATTGAGCAGAAGGCTGTTGAAATTCAAAAGCGTGTGGGAGAGCTTGGTAAGCACGTGGCAAGTTACGAGACGTACTACAAGAAGCTCGGTACTGCTCTTGGTACTGCTGTCTCGCACTACAACACAGGCTATAAGGAACTCGGAAAGATTGATAAGGATGTGTATCGTATCAGCGAAGAAAAGATTGGAATTGAAGCGGAACTACTCGAGAAGCCATCTGAGGATGATGACGATTAGATAAAGCAATCGCCCGAGCTTGTGACTCGGGCGTGCGCTTCAGTTCTTCTGAAAGAGCGGAAGCCTTAAGAGGTCGAGCGGGATGTCTTTACGCTCCACCGATTCATAGGGGTGGTGTGCAGGTGTATTGAGAAGCTTGCGATCGCAGGCAATGAGACCAGTTTTGGTCTTGCCGATACGATATTCAAAGTCGAATATCGTTACGACACGATAGCTCATGCCCACTTCTTTCCCGTCGATGACGAGGGTAATGCTTTCAGACGATGATTGGTCGCCCATAGAGGCCTCCCTAGGTACAAGTTGATACTCATAAGACATTCCCACCTTTCAGGAGTCATTGCAAGAGGGCAGGTACGCTCATTTAGGTGTATAGTCTTCAAAGAAACAGCACAGGGGACTAGTCATGGAAGCCGCATTATTCTGGCTCGGACTACTTAGCCTTCTTGGAGCCCTCGTGTCCTTTGTGGCGGGGATTTCCGAGAGGGTAATGGGAAGACCTTCACTTTGGCACTTCATTTCAGCTGTAAGCCTGTTCATCACCTTCGTACTCATGTTTGGCGAACTCTATCTTCGGAGCGTCCTCGCCATCTCATTTCCGCTCTAAGTGCCCCAAAGGCCAAAAGGGCCCATATAAGCGACTTCGCCACCCTGAGAACTCGGGGTGGCTTGCTTTTTAGGGCTGAAATAGTAAGATGTGGGGATTATGGAATACGCCGTTATAAAGACTGGTGGAAAGCAATATGTCGTTGCCCCTGGCGACCTTGTTACCATCGAGAAGATGAAAGATGAGCACAAGAAGGGTGATGCGGTAGTTTTTGATACCGTTCTTCTTGTTGATAACGGCAAGGACACTACTATTGGAGCTCCAGCTATCAAGGGAGCAAAGGTTACAGGAACCGTCTACTCTGTAGGACGCGCAAAGAAGATTGAGGTGGTGAAGTACAAGGCAAAGAGCCGATACCTCAAGCGAAACGGACACCGTCAGCCTTTCGTTAAAGTAACGATTGATTCAATCTCCTAAACAAACACTCCCGAAAGGGAGTTTTTGCTATCTCGCGGGATATACTTTTTGCATGGATACACTAATTTTCTTATTGCTCCTGCTCGGTCCGTCACTGCTCATACTCTTCATGCTGTATGACAGCTCTACTCGTAAGAGTGTAAACAGTAAGTTTGTAGAAAAGTCACGCAAGGTAGTAAGAGTTCTTTCGATACTCCTGTTTGTCGCAATGGCACTCACAATTCTGTACTTCCTTATTAAGGACAACAGCCTCTCAAGCTTCCCATTCTTTGCCCAGTTAGGACAGATGCTACCTCCAAGTAATTAGGTTTCCTTACGATTTTGAAATGCAGCCTGGAGCGTTTCCTTGTCGGAGTACTCAAGCTCGCTCCCTGTAGAAAGACCGCGTCCAAGCGTGGTGAGTTTTAGGTGGGGAGTAAGAGGTGCAAGGGTGCGCCTAAGGTGATCGGTCGTGTGCTCTCCTTCGGCCGTTGCTGAAAGGGCAAGAATAATTTCAGAGAGGCCCTTGTCCTTGTAGTGCTCGATTGCCTTTAAAAGAGCGTCCTCTCGAATAGCCCCTTTCCCAGAAAGGGTAAGCGCGCCCCCGAGGACGAGGTAGCGTCCCTTATAGGTGCCCGAGCGTTCAAGGGCTTCAAGGTCCTGATCTTTCTCAACTACCATCAAGAGTGTGTTCTCTCGGTGTGTGTCGCTACAGTACGCACAGAGTGCCGTTTTAGCTCCTGAGAAGCGTTTACAGAGCGTACACTGACCTATCTCTCCCTGAAGTTTAGTAATGAGTGAGGCGAGCTTATCGCGTTCACTCGGAGGTACATTCAAAAGGTGATAGACAAAACGTTTGGCCTGACGAGGTCCAATTCCTGGGAAGCGTGCAAAGGCTGAGGCGAGTTCGGAAATGCTATCCATAGATTAAAACTCAGAGGCAAGTCCGCCATAGCCTGACTTATCAAGAGGTTGGAATGTGGTGCGCTTATCGTCAAAGAAGAGTTCAACCATACCGGTAGGGCCGTTACGGTGCTTTTCAATAAGGATTTCTGCAATGTTTGGTCGGTCACTGTCTGGATTACGTTTGTCCTCGCGGTGAATGAACATAACGACGTCAGCGTCCTGCTCAATAGAACCTGAGTCACGAAGGTCTGAAAGACGAGGCTTTCCTCCGCGCTGTTCAACGGCACGAGAGAGCTGTGAGAGGGCAAGGACGGGAACCTTGAGCTCACGGGCAAGGGACTTGAGGGAGCGAGAAATTTCGGTTACTTGTTGCACCATGTTGTCTGAGTTTTTGGTATTGGTCGGAGCCATGAGCTGGAGGTAGTCCACAATGATGAGACCGATACCGTGTTCACGCTTAAGTCGTCTAGCAACGGCACGCATGGATAGAATATTGTTGCCAGGCTTATCGTCAATAAAGATAGGCGCCTTTGAAAGAGACTCAAGCGCATCTCGAATGCGTCCAAAATCTTCCTCATCCTTCACGCCTCCGGTACGAAGCTTCCATGAGTTCACGTAGCTCTCTGAGGAGAGCATACGGTCAATCAACTGCTCGGAGCTCATTTCAAGTGAGAAGATACCCACTGGAACGTTGTGACGCACGGCGGCATTACGTGCGATATCGAGGGCAAGGGAAGTCTTACCCATAGAAGGACGCGCAGCAAGAATGATGAGGTCTGAGGGGTGAAGACCTGAGAGAAGAGAATCCAAATCAGGGAAGCCGGTTGGTGTACCGCGAATACCGTCTTCTTTTTTGGAGAGGGCTTCAATACGATTCCATGCGTCTTCAATCTTTTCCGAGATGGCAATGAACTTGTGTGTCGCTGAGCGGTCTCCAATTGAGTAGATAAGCTTCTCCGCTCTATCAAGCACTGCAGCAGAGTCCTCACTGTCTTGAAAGGCAGATTCAGAAATTTCATGAGACGCATCAATCAAGGCACGCATGACGTGCTTACGAGCCACAAGCTCAGCGTAGTGGTGATAGTTACCGGGAGCAGGAGCAGAGTTTGCAAGCTCGGCAATGTAGGCACGTCCACCAATGCGCTCCAGAGTACCCTTAGCGCTCAAGCGTTCAGAAAGTGAGACGATATCAATCGGCTCTCCACGTTCAGAGAGTTCACGCATCGCCTCAAAAATGGAGCGGTGCTTGTCAGCATAAAAAGAATCATGACGCACGATATCTCCTACGTCATGAATAACGTCAGGCTTCAAAAGAAGTGCACCAAGAAGGGCGCGCTCAGACTCAAGACTTTGAGGTGGAATGCGGACAGTGGGGTCGTTGGCCATCCGCTTGATTGTAGCACTTTAGCGTTTATGAACGAGGGGGCCAGAAGCGCTGTCTTCCACACGATATCCCCGTTCCTCTATGTGGATACGGAAACGGTCTGCCTCTACGAAATTCTTCGATTTCCTTGCTTCTTCGCGGTTTTTGACCAGTATTTTTACTTCTTCAGGAATTTCGTGATCGGCAAGGGGAAGGAATCGTACCGGAGGGTAGAGAAGGGAAAGTCCAAGTACGTCATCAAGTACGGTGATGACTCCAAAGGCGTCTTTTGCGCTTATTGTGTCGTCCTTGAGTACGCTCCAGAGAAAGGCAATTGCTTGAGGAGTTGAAAGGTCCTCACGCACAATGGTTAAGGCACGACGTGAAGCATCGCTTCCGTTGGCTACTCCCTTTGCCTCGTGTTTAATCTCTTCACAGGCACGCCAGAGGCGATGCAGTGCATCGTTAGACGCTTCAAGTGATTCCCATGAGAAGGAAAGGGGAGAACGGTAGTGTGCTGTTAAAAACAGGTAGCGAAGAGAGAGTGGGTGAAAGCCTCGTTCAACAATATCTGAAACGTAAATATCATTCCCAAGTGATTTTGAAATAGGGTCACCCTGTATAGAGAGAAACGCTCCATGAATCCAGAAACGTGCGAGCGGACGCTCGTTTGCAGATTCAGACTGCGCAATTTCATTATTGTGATGAATGGCTACGAGGTCTTCACCTCCCGCATGTATATCAATCTCGTCACCCAAAAGCGCTTTAATCATTGCAGAACACTCAATGTGCCATCCTGGATTTCCAAAGCCCCAAGGAGAATTCCATTGTTGTAGGTCACCACGCTTTGCTTTGCGCCAGAGGGCGAAGTCAGCCGGACTCTTCTTCTCAGTATTTTCTCCAATACGACTGACGGCTGCGAGGTGAATACGCTTCTTTAGCGATGCGGCGGAGCCCTGCTTGATAACGGCCTCAGGGGCGTGTCCGCCGAGCCTTCCGTAATTTGCAAACTGCGCAGTGTCAAAATAGAGACCATCACTTGTCTGGTACGTGTAGCCCTTCTTTTCAAGAACCTTAACCATGGCAATCTGCTCCTCAATATATTCAGTTGCTTTAGGAAAGCGGATGCTTCTGGTGTTAACTCCAAGAAGTTCCAAATCCTCTATAAACATATCGGTGTAGCGTTTCGCAATTTCTGCAGGCGTCGTGCCTTCGCGTTTGGCGCCGAGCGTCATCTTGTCTTCACCTGTCTCTTGGTCGGCTACGAGGTGACCCACGTCAGTGATGTTCGTAATACGATGTACGTGTAGTCCTGCCTGTGCAAGGGTGCGCGCAATACTGTCTGCCATGATGTGCGTGCGCATGTTACCGATGTGCGCTTTTCCGTACACTGTTGGACCGCAAGCATAAAAGGAAACCTCACCCTTATGCAGGGGCGCAAAAGCCTCACGCTTGCCCGACTGTGTATTGGTGAAAAATATAGGGGCAGAACAATCGAGTGGTTTTGGAGCAGTCTTACGGACAAGAAATGAAAACATACCTATATCCAACGCTTAACTTTGAAGAAGGTCAAGAAGGAGAGGGCGAGGGAGAGCATGATGGCAAGAATAATCCAGAAATCACCATGAATACCAATAATAGGTAGGTAATCAGTTTCCATGGCAAACAAGGCCGCGAGGAAGGTGAGCGGGAAGGTCACGAAGGACATGATGGTGAGACTCTTCATGACTTGGTTTTGAGAAGAGGATAGGAGGGAGTCGTTGGTGATACGTAACTCTCCTGCAACTTCACGATAGGAAGCGATAAGTGCTGCCACATGGTCACGTTCAGCCGCAATGTGTGAGGCGTGCACCATGAATCCTTTTCCAAAGAATGACGCTGCAGAAAGGTGTTCGAAAACTAAATCAAGCGATTCTGCGTGACGACGAAGGGTTGTGTCAAAACGGAGGAGTACGCGATTTACTTCAGAAATAGTGTGCACGATTTCTCGCTCGTGACCGGCAAAAATATCCTTCTCAATACGTTCAAGCATGATACCGATGCGCTCACTCTCCTGACGAATAGCACCATAGAGTCTACGCATCATGCGTTCAAATAGTTCGCTTGCATGAGTCTCGTGAATAGGAAGATCAAGGAGTTCTTCTGCTTCAAATACTTTGTGTAGGTTGTGAATCGTTTCGATGACTTCGTACCTCGCGGTAATGAGGAAGTTTTTTCCAACAATAAAGTCAATTTCCTGACGCTTAGCTCCTCCAGAGGCTTCCGTCGTTGGGAAGTGGAGAATCATGTAGATGTAGCTTGGGAAGGAGACGACAATAGGATACGGAGTGGGACTTATGATTTCCTCTTCAACGCGCGCATCAATTCTGAACTCCCGCATAATGCTTTGGAGTTCATCAAGCGTGGGTGACTCCATGTCTACCCACACCACCTTGCCTCGCGTATGGCGTGTAATCATCGTACGTAAAGTATATCAGCGAACGGTTACTTCTTTATTGCGTACCCTGTGCGCCTTGTGTACAGAGCGAGACGGGTGCGTGATACACTGACTTCACGATGGAGGATACACATACAAAAAATACATTTACTGGATGGAAGGGTGCACGCATGGCGATAGCGTTTGCTGTCGTGCTCGCCCTTGGTTTTGTTGGCGGAGTTTCAGTAGGCGCAAGTGGCGGACAGAATGTATTTTCAGGTAACGCACTTCTTGGTGGTCCTTCTGCACTCCCTGATCAAAGTGCTGACCTCGCTGATTTTTGGCGTGCATGGAACACCTTGAACGAGAAGTTTGTTGAGACGCATGCGTCTACGACACTACCTACGTCCGAAGAGCGTGTGTGGGGAGCTATTGAAGGACTCACGAGTTCATACGGAGATCCGTACACTATCTTTATGCCACCAGAAAAGGCAAAGATTTTCAACGCAGACATTCAAGGAAACTTTGAGGGTGTGGGTATGGAAATTGGCATGAGTAAAAATAAGATTATCTCAGTCATTGCTCCTTTGAAGGGAACTCCTGCAGAGCGTGCTGGTATGCGCACCGGAGATGAAATTCTCGCCATTAACGACACTTCAACTGAAGGCATGTCTACAGATGCTGCGGTAAAGATTATTCGTGGACCAAAGGGAACCGAAGTGGTATTCAAGGTGCTTCGTGAGGGAGAAATTTCTGAAATTACCGTTGTGCGTGATGTCATCAACGTGCCATCAATGGAGGCGATTAACGACCCATCAACAGGAGTATTCACCATCTCGTTCTATTCCTTTAGTGGAAACTCAGCGCAACTATTTGCTAAGTCAATGGAAGAGTTCAAGGCTTCCGGCAGCACGCGACTTCTGATTGATCTTCGCGGTAATCCTGGAGGGTATCTTGATGCTGCGGTAAAGATTGCAGGTCACTTCCTTGCTAAGGGAGAGGTTGTGGTCACAGAAGACTACAAGGGTAACAGAGAGAATGTCGTGCACCGAAGCCCTGGCCCAGGCGTTCTGCCTCAAGGAACTCGTGTTGCGATTCTCATTGACCAAGGTTCAGCTTCTGCATCTGAAATTCTAGCGGGTGCGCTTCAAGACCATGAGAAAGCAACCCTTATTGGTACCCGTTCATACGGAAAGGGTTCTGTGCAGGAGTTGGTAAAGATTGGAGAGGCATCTCTTAAGGTTACGGTAGCTCGCTGGCTCACTCCCGAAGAGCGCTCAATCTCAGATGGTGGATTAACTCCTGATATCGAGGTGCTTCGTACGCCTGAGGAAGCTAAGGCAGGAAAGGACCCGCAGAAAGAAAGAGCTCTTGAGTTCCTTCGTACTCTAGAATAGGGCTTAGTTGCGCCATACCCGCATACACGGTAGGATAGACACACTATGAAAGTTGTACTACTAAAAGACGTGAAGGACATGGGCCGTGCGCATACTACCGTTGAAGTTTCTGACGGACACGCTATTAATTTTCTTATTCCCCGAAAGCTTGCTGTTGCCGCAACTGAAGGAGCTCTCAAAAATGCCTCAGTTCGTGTGAAGCAGGTGATTGACCGAAAGGAGCTTGACCACAAGCTTGTGGAGGAGCGTCTTCAGGCCCTTTCTGAGGGAGTTCTTGAGATTATCAAGAAAGCGAACGAGCAGGGTCACCTCTACGATGGAGTTGATGCAAAGGAGCTTGCAGAGGTTGCTGCACTTCCTGCTGACGTTATCCGTATTGAGAAGCCTTTCAAGGAGCTCGGTGATTTTGAAGTGCCTGTCTCTTACGGTGAAGCTTTCGGCTCATTCCACATCCGTATTGTTGCTGAGTAGTGAATATACAGGGAAAGGGCGCGGAAGAATCTCTTCCGCGCCCTTTTTCGTTTTTCTCGTGCTAGAAGAAGCTTTCGCCTCTCGCACGATTTCGCTTCGAGAGCGTGCCACCCTTTTGGCGGCTCCATTTTTTACCAGATTTCTGCCATCTCCATCCGAGGACAATGATTGAGAACACGCGCCACAGAAAGAAGAGGAACGAACAGATAGGCTTTATGAGAACAATGATCAGCAAAGTAAAGAAGCCGACCACGTAGAATTCATAATTTTCCTTGAACGTATTAGGCCGAAGCTCGCGATCAAGCGCTTCTTTCAGTTCGCGGGCTTGTCCTTCAGCGGTGGCAGCTTTCGCCTGTGCCTCTGTAACGAGTGCGTCCTTACTGGCAAGAAGTGCTTGGTCAGCTATGGCGCGTGCGCACACGTCACCAGGCATCTCGCCTAGAGCAATAGGGTACGTTCGCTCGAAAAGCGTGAAGCGAAAGCCCGGCTGGATTCGCGTAAGGTCCTCTTGGCCGTACTTTTCGACAAGACCAGCTTCACACTGTGCTTTTGGCGAAGAGACGCTTGCGGGCACCGCCTCTGCTGGAGTTTGGGCTCCAGACAGAGAGGGGACCGCAAAAGCTATTAGCAACACGAGTGCCGTCAAATATCTATGCATGTGCCCCTCCCGAAAGGCTCAAAATGATCTATAAGGGCCGTTTGCCCCAAGAAAGGATACTGACACAAAAAGACCCTGGAAACAACTCCAGGGTCTTTTTAGGGAAGGGTAATCCTTATGCTGGGATAACGTGCACGATTTTCTTTCGGCGAGTATTGCCGTCAAAGTTAGTCTTGCGCATTTCTCCGAACTTAACGACACCTGTAACCATTGAGAAAAGGGTGTGGTCACGGCCTACGCGAACATTCTTGCCTGGTTCAACCTTTGTACCGCGCTGACGAATGATAACCATGCCTGGGCGAGCAGATGCGCCGTCAGCAAGCTTAACCCCAAGGTATTTTGGGTTTGAGTCGCGTAAGTTTTTTGTTGAGCCGCCGGCTTTTGTACTTGCCATAATGGTATGCTGTTAGTGCGTATGAGTATAGCAACACTCACCCAGAAAGGCAAGGATATGCTCACTTCAGTGCCAAATCACGTCCTCTATGTCCTTCTTCTCCTCGTTACGGCAATTCTAGCCTTTTCCCTAGGTATATTGGCGGGGAAAGATCTTGAACGAGGCGCCCTGGAGCTTCAAATGACGACTTTTCCTATGGAAGAGGTACAGACTACCAAGAACACGTCAGAAGCCAGTGTTTCCAAGGCTGTTCAGGAGCAAGCAGTTGTGCCTAAGGAGGGTGGGGGATATGTGGCTTCTAAAAGTGGCACTCGCTACTACCTCCCATGGTGCAGTGGTGTCTCCCGTATTAAGGAAGAAAATAAGGTCTGGTTCAGTACGAAGGAAGAGGCTGAGGCTCGCGGACTTACTCCAGCAAAGAATTGTGAGGGTATGTAACTATCCCCGAGGAGTGGGGAAGTTGTCCTGGTATAGTGTATCTACATGATTGCTCTTGATGTTGAGACAACTGGCATGAGTCCTGAGCATTGCTCCATTGTTTCCTTGGGCGCTGTTGATACAAAGAACCCTTCTAATCAGTTTTATGAAGAGTGCGGAGTGAGAGAAGATGCGCACATCCACGAAGAAGCACTCGCCGTACATGGCTTCACGAGGGAAGAGCTTCTTCATGGTGGGAAGCAGTCGGAATCTGAGCTTATTAAAAACTTTGTTGCGTGGGCACTCGATGGTATTGAGGACAGGACACTCATTGCACAGAATCCATCCTTCGACCATGACTTCGTGAGGAGCGCGTGTGACAGAGCAAATATAGAATTTCCTTTCGCAAAGCGTACGCTCGATGTCCATTCGCTTGTTTGGCTGCATATGCAACACAAGGGAATCCCACAGCCAACAGGCAGACATCACTCACTTATAAATTTGGACTTTGCACTTCGCTACTGCGGTATTCCTGAAGAGCCACATCCACACAATGCACTCACCGGAGCACTATCCCATGCGGAGGTGTTCTTTCGCGTAGCGTATAATCAAAAAACATTGCCAGAGTTTCTAGCGTACGACATACCATGGATGACGAATCAGTAGTGCCAACAACCATCAAGGAGCCAAACCACCGAGCCGTAGCAGAAAAGCTCACTCGCGCCATAGAGGAAGGTAGACATGAGATGCCCGAATCTCCTGAGCCTCTTGTGTGTAAACCACGACAACTTGAATCGTGGAGAGTGTTTAAGATTATGTCTGAATTTGTTGAGGGCTTTGAACTTATTCAGAAGTACGGTCTAGCGGCTTCAGTGTTTGGCACTGCGCGTTGCGGTTTTGATGATGAAGTGTACCAGTCTGCTACCGAACTTTCGGCACGACTTGCCAAAAGTGGCTATGCAATTATCACCGGAGGAAGTGCCGGGGTGATGGAGGCTGCCAACAAGGGAGCGTATGACGCTGGAGGTGCTTCTATTGGGCTCAATATCGAACTACCGCATGAGCAGAATGAGAACGGCTATCTGACTGAGTCACAGACGTTCCATCACTTTTTTGTTCGTAAGGTGATGCTCACGTTTGCGTCAGAGGTGTACATCTATTTCCCCGGAGGTTTCGGCACACTGGATGAGTTTACAGAAATTCTAACGTTGGTGCAGACAAAGAAAATAAAGCGCGTGCCGATTGTGCTCTATGGAAAGGATTACTGGTCTCCACTCATCACGTTCTTTGAGAACGACCTCTTCAAGAAGCATCACGCAATAGATGAAGCGGACTTGGAACTCTATAAGGTCGTTGACTCAGTTGATGATGCGTATGACTACATCATCAAGACGGTGCGGTGCTAAGTTGACATACTTCATTTTTCGGGTTAGATTCTTTCTACGTCGGATAACCGGCAGAACTACTATGACAAATACCATTTCACAGTTTGCGCCAACAACCATGCGTTTTGCAGGGTTTTCAGGTGTGTTCCTACCTTCTGGTGCGCCACGCGCGTACACCAAGAGTGGAGGGCAGTGTGTTATGGCTACGTAATCAGTATTCTGATAGGTACCCACAACGCCCTGCTCTCAAGCAGGGCGTTGTTCGTTGATATAGGGAAAGAAAAAGGAGACAGACATGTCTACACCCCAAACAGTATCTGAGGTAGGTTTCAGTGCGTATGTGCGCGAAATAAAGCATACGGCAGATGCACTGTCGTGGATCTGGAAGGTGCTTGTTGGTCCTGAAGGGAAGCGGTTCACGCTCCTCATGTTCGTGGCCTTCATTGTGTCTGCGTTATTTGGGACACTCCAACCACTCATGTTCTCTCGTGCAGTTAACCTTGTTGACGATAGTAAGCTTCAAATGCTTCTTCTGGCCTGTGGCGCGCTAGCATCCGTTGCTCTCGTTCACCTCATTTCTCAAGTGACACAACAGTTGTTGCGTGAGAGAGCGTGGAATAGGAACATGCTGCACTTGCAGTCAAAGGTAAATGAACTCTTCTACGAGAAATCTCTGGGACAACACTCTAGCGAGGGAAGTCTTCTGAGTCACACCACTATCGACAGGGCAAAAGGTCGAGTAGAGAACGTGCAAATGATCTTGTTCTTCGATGTGGGTTCATCGCTCGTACAGTTGCTGTTCGTGTATATCCTACTGTGGACGCTTGGTCCCTTGATTGGACTGATTGCAACGCTGCTCATACTGGTGCACGTTTCGTGGTCGCTCTACTTGAATTACCACGTCTCAACAAAGACGGAGTCAATCGAGAAACAGTTCCGCGCTCATAACCGACAACTGATTGAGCGATGGGAAAAAATCTCCCGCGTGAAGACGAGTGGAAAGTCGAGTGCTGAGCATGAACGTCTTACCTTGTGGTTTGATGAAATTCTACGTACTGACCTTTCGTTTTGGACGTGGTTCATTACTCGTTCCGCTTTGCGCGACGCGCTTGCTCTCTCGGTGAACCTCGGCGTGATTGGGTATGGAGTCTTTTTGGTCTACACAGACGTGTGGCCCGTTGGCTCACTCATCCCTCTCTTTGCGTGGATGACGACGTTGTATCAGAACCTCGGCTACATTGGTTTGGCCGAACGGCGGTTGAGTCAACAAGTTCCTTTCATTAAGTCCATGCAACGAGCTCTTGAGCTTCCTGTGGATTTTGTTGAAGGGGCAGGGAAGACGCTCTCGCACACCACGCCTATCAGTGTTCGGTTTGAAGGTGTCGGACTCTCCTATGAGGACGGCACATACCCGATTCTCGAGGACATCCATTTCACGATTAATCCCGGAGAAAAGGTTGCCTTGATTGGTTCTTCAGGAGCAGGGAAGACAAGCATCATGAAGCTCCTGCTCAGGTACACTGACCCTTCAGAAGGAGAAATCTGGGTTAATGGGTCTCGGCTCACCGATATCGCCCTTCCGTCATGGATGGAGCGTGTGGGGTACATTCCTCAGCAGTCAGAAGTGTTTGATGGCACCATTCGGTACAATCTCACCTTTGGCTTGCCTGAGGAGCGAAAGAACACTATCACTGACGAAGAGATATGGGACGTAATGCAACTCTTGCAGATAGACTTTGGTGCCCGGCTGACTGACGGTCTTGAAACACGCGTCGGCAGGAATGGGCTCAAGCTCTCTGGAGGACAAGCACAACGACTCATGATTGGTGCTGCAGTCATCAAGAAGCCCATCTTCATGGTGATTGATGAAGCAACATCATCGCTCGACTCAACTACTGAACGACTGGTACAAAAGGGTCTTGAAGCAGTACTCTCAGGGCCTGTGGGTGCGCTTATCGTTGCTCACCGACTCTCGACAGTGCGAACGATGTGTAATCGATTCATCGTACTTCGTCCTCATCAAGGAAGAGGCATTCCTCAGATTGAGGCAGACGCCAGTTCGTTCGAGGAACTCTACAAAGGTTCAGAGACGTTCCGTAGGCTTGCCGATGATCAAGGGATCGTAATCTAACCATCACCCTCTCCTTTTCGATTCCCAAACTTACACCCGCGACTAAACATCGCGGGTGTCTTTATATGTAGGGTAGGGGAGTTAGGCGTCTTTTTCTAAGGTCTTCAAACTATCAACTTACACAATCCCCCGCTCTTCCAGAACAAAATCGGGGGAGGGGTTGCAGTAGCAAAAGATACGTATGAACACATATGATGAATGACATTGAAGGCGTACAGAAGAAAATTATGAGTCGCTAGGGAAGGGGTGGTTATTAATAGAATGTGATTTGGGTCAATGGATTCCTACTCTTGAGTGTCGCACAATGTATCTTTTGCGACTAAGTCTCTAGAAAAACCAAGGCTGGATTGAATTCCGGCATCGCCTTGCATGGGCTCATTATTCGTACCGCTTCTCTACTATCTCAGTGATTTGCTTGCGAGTGTTGGCGGTAGATATATTTGTGTATACAAAGAGCGCCAGTAAGGCGCTCGTGTACCACTTCCCCGAACGGTCATTTTTTTACGAAGCATCGGCGGGTAGATGTCGTGTGAAATGTTGTTTAATTGTTTGATCAAGTGCACGGCTGAACTCTATGGCGTGTTTTGGTGACAATACAATCTCAGATACCAGTTGTCCTTGTGGTGTTCCTGGTCGTAGGTACGCAAATTGTATGACCACAGAGTCATCTGAAACGTTTACCTGAGTCGCATTTGAGAATGCGGGCATCTGTCCTTGTGGAATGGTAATAGAGAACTCCTTGGGTGTTTCGTCTGGCATACGAGAGGTGTGTAAGGCTTATAAGCCTCTCTATTGTATCTATCCGCGGAGAATCTGACCAATTGCGCCAATCCATGTGGTGACAAAGGCCCAGCCATCACGAAGAAGTGTCTGGAGGAAACGGAAGTTATCTACCGTCTGTGGATCCTGCACCAACTCTCGTAAAGAAATTCCAAAGAAGGAGAGGGCAAGGACTCCTATGACGACCCAGGCAATAAGCTTTAGCATGGTATTAAGTATATATCTTCTTTTGTCGTACAATAGCGCTAATGACTGATTCTGTTGAGAAGCGTGCCAAGAAGCATTTTAAAAAGACGGACGAAGTCATGTATCGTCTAGCCGAGAATGCCGAGAAAAAGCACCTGTGGACAACTCGCCTGACCGAGAAGCGAGTAAGTGGGCGCTTGTTTGAGACCCTTGCTTCTTCAGTCGTAAGTCAGCAACTTTCAACGAAGGCGGCAGACACTATCTGGAATCGACTCAAGGGTGTGTGTGGTGGCAGGGTCACCCCTGACACTATTTTGGCTACGCCACTTCCCTCTCTCCGTAGTGCGGGACTCTCTAATGCAAAGTGCAAAACGCTTACCGAACTTTCCCTTGCTATAAAAAATGGACTCAACCTCCCTGCCCTCAGGAACATTTCAGAAGATGAAGCTATCAAGAAATTATCTGCTGTCTGGGGTATTGGCACATGGACCGCTGAGATGTTTCTCATCTTTGCCTTGCAGAGAGAGGATGTTTTTTCCGTAGGTGATCTTGGTCTCGTGCGCGCTGTTGAAGAGGCGTATGGACTTCCAAAAGATACGCCAAAGAAAACTATTGAGGAGATGAGTCTTGCGTGGGCGCCGTATCGTTCGTACGCCTGCCTACTGTTGTGGAATTTTCGCGATACCAAATCCTAAAGGAAGGACATTGGGTTTAGGTATCCATCCTTCGGAGCGACTGGCATACGAGCATTTGCGCATGGTGATGTTGCACCTCGGTACTGTGCAAGCGTCATAATCTGTACTGCCTGACTTGCGTACACACTAAAGTGAAGGTGAGGACCAGTTGCGTAGCCAGTCATGCCTGAGTAGCCGATAGTTTGTCCTGTCGTGACTGTCTGTCCAGCAACGACATCAATAGTTGAGAGATGGGCGTAGAGCGTTGACAGGCCGTTAGCGTGCTTTATGAGCACCCATTTTCCGTAGGAATAACAACCAGCAACGGCATCGGTATTTCCGGTTCCAGACACTGTGCCAGAAAGGGCTGCGAGAAGTGGAGTACCTACAGGAAGACCGATATCAATGGCATTGTGGCCGTTGCCGTTATAGACCTGTGAGTTTGCTGTAGCGAAGGGAGTATTACCAAAATACTGAGTAATACAGTAGGGATTTCCAAGCGCTGAAGCCTTCCCGCGACAGCTCTCTGCGACTGAGGCTGAGTAGGGCCAAATGAGGACACCAGAGCCAACTGAAGGAATGCGCGTCGAGTCAATGTCTACCTTCAGGCTGTTTTCGAGTGCTTGGAGTTCGCTCTCAAAGGCTTTCTGCTGAGCGCGCTTCTGCGCGATGAGTGTTTGGTAACTTCCCTCTTGAGACTTCGTTTGCGCAAGGAGTTGCTCCTTTGCGCGCTTGTTTGCAACAAGCTCGGCCTCTTGAGAGCTGAGGTCATTGTTGAGTGAGATGAGCTCCTTTCGTGATTTTGCAACTTCAGCCTGTTGGTCCACGAGCACAATCTTTGCTGAGGCAAGATCAATAGTTCGTTCACGAAGCGCGTCTGAAAGTTGAGCCATGTCATCAGCAGCAGTCCACGCTTCAGTTAAGCTTCTTGATGAAAAAAGGTGTTCGACGAGCGTAGTATCGTCGGCACTATCTAGGGAGCGTATGGAGGCGGCAATTGCCTGCCTATCAAGGGCAATAGCCTCCTCCTTACTTCCAATCATGGAACCAAGTTCCTCTATGCGAAGATTTGCAGCGCTAATTTTACTCTGGGTGAGTTTAATCTGGGCGGTGATTTTAGACCGGGAGACATCAAGTCCCTTAATGGCTGACTGAAGTGTCTGGCGCTGATTGCCTAGAGCATTTAGTTCTTTCTGATAGCCCGCGATTTCTTTCTCAAGATCCTTAATCTTGTCGTTTGTCGTACTAATTTGAGACTTAATATCATCAACCGCTTGTCCAAAAACAGTTTGTGGAGAATTTCCTAACAGAAAGAAGATACTAAGGAGAAAAACAAAGGCAAGAGACCCTTGTCTAAGCTCTGAAGGAACACGGGACAAACTCATTCCTACAGTATAGCAAGAGCTCCTTCTATGCGTGAAATGACTTCCTTGCGGGGTAGGATATGAATAAGAGTAAACGGATCGGGAGAACGCTCTTGTCCTGTGAGTGCGTATCGAAGTGGCCAGAGCACAGCTCCTCTTCCTCCGCGCTCCTTCGAAATTGAATCTGCGTATGGCATGAGGTGCGATTTAATCGTCTCTACATCAGCTAATTCAGGTAGGGAGTCAACGAGAGCCTGTAGCGCATGAAGATGCTCTCCTGTTGCGGAAGTGTCCTTCGTGGGCTCTTTGCTGACCAAGAGCTCTTTATCTAGGGTCGGAGCGTTGAAAAAGAATGAGAGCTCTGTTGCGAGCATGTCACGTGCCTCGCTAAAGGTAGCTGCCCGCTCTTTGAGGAGAGGTACAAGCATAGGTAGGAGTTCTCGGCTCGCACTCGTCTCACCGAGCTTCTCTATGTATGTCTCCTCGCTGAGAGTACGCATCCACTCACGATTAATGTGAAGTAGTTTATCTTCATCAAAACGAGCACCGCTTTTACCTATATCGGTGATATCAAAAGCTGCAGTTATGTCCTCTAGGGAAAGTACCTCACTTCCCTCCTCTGGGTGCCAGCCAAGCAAAGAGAGGAAATTCACCATTGCGTGCGGAAGATACCCCTCAGCACGGTAGTCGAGAATATCTTTTGCGCCATCGCGCTTACTTAGTTTCTTAGTGCCTGCCTCTCCAAGAATTGGTGGCAACGTTACGAAAATAGGTGGTGGCATATCCAGTGCCTCGTACAAAGAAAGGAATTTAGGCGTTGAGGACACAAACTCGTTCCCACGCATGACGTGCGTGACACCCATCTCAATATCATCTACTACGTGAGCAAAGTTATAGGTGGGGTATCCGTCATTCTTGATTAATACAAAGTCATCAAGCGCTTCTTCGCCTGCAGAGAGTTCTCCGAGGACAGCATCCTGCCAGGTGTAGCGCACTACGCGAGGTACCTTGAAACGAAGTGTTGTTTCACCATCCCACTCACCTGCCTGCTCTGGACGATGTTCTCGGTAGAGAAACGGACGTCCTTCAGACTCTGCGCTTTTGCGAAGCTCGTCTATTTCTTCCTCAGTAAAGGGGTCAGGATATGCAAATCCGGCTTCAAGAAGACGACGTGCGTAGTCTTGATAGAGCGGTAGTCGTGCAGACTGAATGTATGGGCCATACGGGCCATCAACGTCTGGTCCTTCATCCCACTCTATGCCAAGCCAACGGAGACTCTCCATAATGTGTCCAATAGCGCCTTCAACTTCCCGTTCCTTATCGGTGTCCTCAATACGAAGAAGAAACTGACCTCCCATTTTGCGAGCGTAGAGCCACGCAAAAAGTGCGGTGCGAACACCGCCTACGTGCATAAAGCCAGTTGGACTTGGGGCGAAACGGGTACGTACACTCATACTGTTTCCTCTGTTATGTCATGAGCTCGTCCGATAGACAAGAGCGCTTCCGCTATACGGGTAGAGGCCATTCCATCTGAAAAGAGCGCTCCCTTTGCTCCCATATCAGACCCTAGAGAAGGATTCTCAGCAATACGGCGTATCTCAGATACCAGCACGTGAGGGGTGAGGTTGGATTGCTCCACAACGACTGCGGCGCCTGTGTGTGCGTATGAGTAGGCATTAGTGCGCTGGTCGTGACTTACATCCTCTGGGATTGGAATAAGCACGGCAGGACGTCTCCATAGTGAGGCTTCAGCAATAGCTGTTGCGCCTGCTCGAGAGACAATAACGTGCGCGGCACCAGCGGCCATCTTGAGCGATTCTGCTGAGAAAAATGGCTGGGCATGGTAGCGAGTTGCGTACGGATTCTTGTGAAGAATCACTTCAGCCGTCTTTGCCACTTCCTTGTAGTGTTCCTTTCCTGTTTGATGAATAACATTAATGTGCGAAACCAAATCAAGAAGGCCAGCAAGAACAATTTCATTAATGGCAACAGAGCCCGATGAACCACCCAGGATGAGTACTGTAGGTACCGAAGCATCAAGCCCAAAATGAGCGATACCTCCAGAAGGGTCAAGGTGTTGAAGCGTCTTTCGAAGCGGAATACCCGTCTTAGCTATTTTTGCGCGAGCCTTTAGAGGAAAGTATTTAGCGGAGTCATCAAAGGAGACGGCAATGTGTGTTGCGAACCGTGAAGCAAGGAGATTTGCGCGCCCGGGTTTCGCGTCTGACTCGTGGATAATAATAGGGATACGCAGAAGGTGTGCTGCAAGCACTGTGGGCACACTCGCGTACCCTCCCTTTGAAAAAACGACATCAGGATAGATTTTAAAAAGTGTGACGAGACACCAAAAAGTCCCCCAGAGTGTCACAAAGGGGTCAGTAAGATTCTTCAAGCTCGCATAACGGCGCATCTTCCCTGCAGGACTCTTGATGTAACGAATGCCGTTAGCAAAGAGGGACTCCTCGTCATAGGGGCTTGGCGCAATATAAAAGAGTTCGGGCTCAAGTTCCCTCTTCTCATTACGGATATCTCGCAGTGCCTCGGCTACTGCAATAATGGGGTAAAAATGCCCTCCTGTGCCTCCTCCGGTAAAGACAATTTTCATACCTAACGTCTATAGAGTATAGCACTTAGTCCAAAGTGAGCTTCTCGGGTGGCTTGGTCGCCTTCTCAAGAAGCATTTCCGTGTAATCTTTAAGATGAGGAACAATAATACTGTCGGCAAGGTGTGTGTAGTACCGAAATACGGAAGACACAACACTTACACTCCTTTCTCCTGAGACACCTTGAGTCCGAGCATCTCTTGCAGGACAGCCAAGACGAAGTTCGTCGTTGTCATTGCCTCCCCTGACTTTTTTGTATAATTCAAACTGCGTCAGCGCTTCCTGATCGAAGACTAGTCTCGGTGAGCCTTCATTATCCTCAAGCGAGAAGAACTCAAGGGGAAACTCAAGGCGTACCGATTTATTGAGCGACTTCCCTGCCCGAGCAAATTGTAAGAGACGCGAGAAGCTGTGTATGTGTAGTGAGGAAAGTTGTATGACGAGCGCTTCAGCTTGCCGTGCTACCTCTCGATACTCGTCTTCTGAAATAACCTTTCCGTACGTGTTGTAGTAGGCAAAAGGAATAGCTCGAAGAATATCGAAGGAGACACTTCCTACAGTATTGGCTCCTCGGATAATAAACGATTCGACGTGATGATAAGGGTCAATCTTTCTTGTGTTGGTAAGTGAGGTCTCAATAAAGAGGTCGTGGAGTCTACTGTACACTCTGTGGTCATACTGAGCGTCTCCCTTCCCTGCCTTGGCGCGATTTGACCACGCTTCAAGAGAATCAGTAAACGCAGTAACGTACGCCTGCTCTGCCCACTCAAGAACCGTTTTGGCATAGGAGGCGTCTTCACGAGACTTGCGTAAATCATACACGTGAACCTCTCCATCCTCAGGCACTGGAAATTTAATAATGTTTCTCACCACAAGTTTATCTGGATTCTCAGTAAGCTCTTTAAAAGCTTCATCATGCACTTTTTCAATAATATAGGCTGAGAGTGCATATGCTTCAGTTTTCACTTTCTCGTATTCAGGAAGTTCAATAGTGTCAGGATCTTCAGGAGAGTGCGGAATGGGATAGACGTGTTCACGAAGCTCTTTCAGTTTTCGGGCAATTGGCTCCCCGGTTCTTTCCGGATACAAAATACTTTTGATTGGAAATTTCTCACTCATACTTAGGTAACGGCTCGCTTAACTTTGGGACGATGGGCGGCAATATTCAAAATAACACCCACCGAGGCTAGGGTGACCAAGAGCGCTGTTCCTCCATGGGAGATGAATGGAAGTGGAAGACCCGTGAGTGGCATAACACCGAGCATGGCACCCATGTTCATAAAGGCCGATATGGCTATCATTAAGGTAAGGCCTGTGGCAGCCAGAAGTCCAAAAAGGTTCGGTGCGTCTGCCGCAATCATAAAACCTCTTGCCGTGAACATAAGGAAAAGAAAGACCAGGAATATGGTTCCCAGAAGTCCAAACTCCTCTCCGTAGACTGCAAAAATAGAGTCGCCGTGAGGCTCGGGAAGATAGTTAAACTTCTGGACGCTCTGACCATATCCGCGTCCAAGGAGCCCGCCAGAACCAATGGCGATGAGTGATTGCTGTACTTGATACCCTTCATGAAGTGGGTCTGCTGCAGGATTAACAAAGGTCATGACACGGTCCATGAGGTACGGTCGGAATGAAATAAGTATGGCAAGTCCCACGATAGCCGTTGCAATAATGATTGCGATGTCACGTAGTTTGGCTCCTGCGAGGAAGTAGAGAGCAAGAGACGTCGCACCAATGACGAGGACTGTTGAGGTGTTTGGTTGCAGAAGAAGAAGTATGGACGGAAGTCCTACAATTATGCCAAGGCCAAGGAGACCGAACCGTGGACTTTGAATCTTAGTTTTAATATGCGCCAGGTACGCTGAGAGCATTAAGATAGTACCTATTTTAATAAATTCAGCTGGCTGAATAGTGGTGAATCCCAGATTAATCCAACGCGTAGCACCGTTTGCACTCTGTCCAATCCCGGGAACGAAAACGAGAGCAGTTAGTATGAGTGCAACGATATAGAGTGGGAGAATCCCCTTCGCGAGAAGCTTGGGTGGTGTAAAACGAACGGCAATGAGGGCTATGATACCTGGCACAAGACCAAGAAGAAGTTGGGTAAAGGCAAGTCGCCATGGAGAGGCTCCTTCAGTACGTGCGAGAAGACCGAGTGCTGCAGAAGCGAAAAGCGCGATGCCAAGCACTACCAATACAAGAACAATGAGTGCGAAGAGTCGGTCTCCAGTAAGGTGCATTTTCCTATTGTAACAGGGCGATGGCTACTCCGAACATGCCAGAGATGATGGTGATAACCCAGTAACGCATAGTGACCTTATAGGGTGGCCAGCCAAGTGCTTCAAAGTGGTGATGAATAGGGGCAATCTTGAAAAGCTTTCGTTTGAATACTTTCTTCGAGAAGACCTGAAGTACGTCGGTCACTACTGTTACAAAAAGTGGCAGTGCAATTATGGGAAGTACAGAAACACCCACTCCCTCTGAAAGCACGTCTGAGGAGAACGCAGTGAGTGTAAGCGCCATGGTAAGCGCCATGGTCCCAGTCTCTGATAGGTAGAATCGCGCTGGCGGAATATTGAACCAAAGAAAGGCAAACAAGCTTCCGGCGACCGTGGCCGCAAATCCAGCAAGGGCTATTTGATTCTGTGAGAATGCTATTCCTGCGTAGGCAAGGAAAATAATAGCGAATACGCCTCCAGCCAAGCCATCAATTCCATCAATGACACCACTGGCGTAGACGGCGAGTGCGACGAGTACAAAAAACACAATGAAGAGCGGACCTAGAGGCAATGCTCCCATAAACGGTATTCCTACTGCTGACACGCCAAGTTTTGCATAAAACCACCAGCCAGCAAAAAGACCAAAACCTCCAACTAGGAGAAGACGCTTGGTAAGTGAAAGGCCTCCCTTCCCCCGAGTAACTTCAAGAATATCGTCTATAAGTCCTACACAGCCTCCAAGGACAAGTGCAAATAACGGAAGCCATGTTTGACCACGGTTAAGGAAATCAAGATCAGTAAATGCGCCATTGAAGAGTGCGGCGAGGATGACGAGAATAAGGGTCACGACAAGCGTGGTGCCCCATACCAACACGCCTCCCATGCGAGGTGTGTTTACTTCACGTTCCTTATGAAGTTCATTGAAGAGTGGTGTGCCTGAGGCGTCACCGAGTCCCTTTTCCTTACCGCCTTTCTTCTTCCATGCCTTGTGTGCGTAGAGGTAGTGCGCAAGTACAGGAGCGAGCGCGATGCCGAGCGTAAAGGCAATAACAAAAGGAATAAGGACTCGTGCGGCGTCTAGAATCATGGTGCGTCTGGGTAAGCAAAGCCGTCTAGGGTTGCATCCATAAGTGCTTCAACATCACTGAAGCGACCTTCCTTGGTAGAGCCTAGTACCACCACTGCTATAGGGTGATTAAAGGACGCATCAAATACCACAGCAAGGTTCCCTCCTGCTAGGTCGGTGAATCCAGTCTTTGACAAGAGTGTTCCTGGCTGGCTTGAGACATGCTGATTCGTGTTTTGAAGTGTATGCAGAGCCCCCTCTTCGCTGTAGACACTCACGCTATTTGAGACAGTGGCCGAAGCAAGCTCAGGCGCTGCTGCGAGAAGTGCTCCAGATAGAAGAGCAACATCTCTTGCTGAACCATAGGCCCCAGAAACATTGGTGCTCTCATCAAGTCCTGTTCCGTTCACCGCATAGGTTTGAGTGAGTTTTGCAGCAGTAATAGCACTTCCCATAAGCGCAGCCTTCGCGACTCCCTTCTTGGTGCTTGCTGTTTCCGCAATCGCCGCCGCCGCATCGTTTGATGAGGCCACAAGCGCAAGTTTGGCGAGGCGTTCAAATGTAAACGACTCACCTAAGGCAAGACCACTCTCGCCTTCAACGGCAAGTGCTGAGTCAGAAATAGTGATGCGAGTTTCTTTAGGAATAGCACCAAGAGCTGCATAGACGGTAAGAAGCTTGGTCAAAGATGCGAGTGGAAGTTGTGCCTCTGCATTCTTTTCATACAGAGTCTCTCCAGTAGTGAGGTCATATACAATTGCAGCCTTTGCAGTAACTCGAACAGAACTCAAGCGCTCGCTTGAGAATGTAGGAAGAACAGCAGTTTGCGATGGTGGCTTCTGTACTATCGGGAAGAACAAAGTAAGGATGCCGAGAATGATGCTGAGCACAATGATTGCAGCACCAGCCTGAAGCCAGCGTTTATCTCCGGTCCAAAAATGTGAAAGTCTAGGCAGTGTCATGAATGGTTTCTGAGGCGGTCTGGCGTACTTCTTCCTTTGCAAGAGCGACTTTAAATGTTTGGTACTCGGGAAGCTCAGTAAGTGATGAGACTCCAAGGTGTGAAAGAGCGTCTACTGTAGGTTCGTAACAGGCTCTTCGCTTGTCGCTCGGGTCGTCTACACGCTTCACCAGTCCTCGCATCAAGAGAGAGCGGAGCGCTGCTCCAGAGTTCACACCACGCACCCAGTCTATGTGTCCACGCGTTGCTTGTCCGCGATACACAATTACAGCAAGTGTCTCAAGACCGGCCTTTCCTAGGTCACGAGAGAGCTCGGCCTCACGAAGCTTCTTGGTAAGTTCAAAGGTCTCCGGATGAGTGCGGAGTTCAACGTCGTCATTAACTTCAACCAATGCTAGTCCACGGTCGTCTAAGTCGGTACGAAGCTGGCCAAGGGCCATTTCTAGGAGGTCAGGACTCACTCCAAGAAGCGTACATAGCTTCTTTTTAGAAAGAGGCTCTCCTGCGGCAAACAGAAGGGCTTCAAGAGTTGCTCCAGGCGAACGTGCCATATCTATAGAGAATACCCTACTAAAACTCGAAGACCAACCTGTTTCAAGTGAGTTTTGGCGTATACTACGAAGTACATGACGTATATAGATAGTATTATCCTCGGCATCATAGAAGGATTCACCGAGTTTCTCCCTATTTCTTCCACAGGTCACCTTATTTTGGGAAGTGTTCTGCTTGGCCTTCCCCAGACTGATGTTCTAAAAAGTTTTGAAATAGCTATCCAGCTTGGTGCTATTTGTGCAGTTGCCCTGTTGTTCTGGAAGCGATTTTTAGACTGGAGTATCCTTACGCGCCTTCTTTCGGCATTTATACCAACGGCTGTTATTGGTCTCCTCCTCCATTCTTTTGTAAAAGAGCACTTGCTTGGTAATCCTTACGTCGTGGTGGCGGCGCTCTTTCTTGGTGGTGTTTTTCTTATCGTCTTTGAGTTTTTTCACAAAGAGGACAAAACTAAAGAAGAAGACATCACTGACATTTCACACAAGCAGGCCTTCATTGTCGGTGTGTGTCAGGCTTTCGCCATAGTTCCAGGCGTGTCGCGTTCTGCTGCAACTATTGTGGGCGGTCTTTCGCTCGGCCTCCGCCGTGCATCAATTGTTGAGTTTTCATTCCTGCTCGCTGTTCCTACCATGCTCGCAGCAACGACGCTTGATGTCGCAAAAAGCTACCAGCTATTTTCCGTTAACGATATCGGTCTTATCCTAACTGGATTTACCACTGCCTTTCTTGTTGCTCTCGTTTCAGTTAAATTCCTCCTTCACTATGTAAAGCGCTACACATTTATGCCATTTGGTGTGTACCGTATTATTGTGGCACTACTCTTTTTCTTCCTAGTGCTTTAATAGCGAGGCACGTCAGCCTTTGAATTAGTTATCGTGATGTCCTCAAATTTTTCGTGTTGCTCTGCGCCAACGACACCTTGCTTCACAAGCTCCAAGAGAGCAAGAAACGACACAATTACCTCAACCTTTTCCTTTGAGTTTCCAGAAAACTCTTTAAATGAAAGCGTCAGTGCAGTCTGCACACGCTTTGTCAGTGTATCCATAACCTCTTCAAGGGAAATAATAGAACGCACTCTCGCCTCAGGAAGTTCGACCTGTTTCTCAAGCGCCATAAGAGCATCACGAAGTGCACTTTGAAGGGATGCGGATGAAAGGTCTTTGCTTGGTGCAAAAATAATTTCTGGAGCTTTCTCCCCTCTCTCAAGTAGCACTGCTTTTCCGAACATGCCCGAAAGAATGCGCGAAGCTCTACGTGCTTCCTCATATGCCTTAAGTCTTCGCGTGAGATCATCAACATCTCCTTCCTCTTCCTCAGTGAGTTCAAGTTGCGGAAGAAGTGATTTTGATTTTATTAAAAGTAGTGTGGCGGCAACAGCGATGAAGTCAGTCGCCTGCTCCATAGGAAATTCTGCGTGAGAACGGATATGGAGAATAAAGTCGTCAGTGACGCTCGTGAGCGATACTTCGTTCACGAGAAGTTTACGCTTTTCTATAAGGTCCAAGAGAAGTTCTAATGGGCCTTCAAAGCTCGTGGTGCGTACGGTGTAGTTCTTCTGTACTAGTTCTTCCATGACTCTATGAAGTGTAGCAGAAGTCTGACCGGAGAACCGGCAGCACCCTTCCCTAACTCTTCACCCGGAGCTGAGGTCATTCTTGGAGCTATATCAATGTGCGCCCAAGGTGCGTCTATTTCCTTTGCAAACTGATAGAGGAAGACTGCGCCTTCAATAGCGCCCCCTCCCTTACTTCCTCCGTTTGCTACGTTTGCGAGGTCGGCAAAGGTACCTTTAATTGAGGACTCATACTCGTCCCACAAAGGAAGACGCCATGCGTAGTCACCGCTATTTTCTGCGTGTGTGAGAAGGGTCTCTGCAAGTGTGTCGTCCTTAGTCATAAGTGCATTTGCATGAAGTCCAAGAGCGGTAATGGCGGCACCTGTAAGTGTTGCTACATCAACTACAACACTTGGATTAAGACGCTTCGCGTATGTAAGTGCGTCAGCGAGAACGAGTCTTCCTTCAGCGTCAGTGTTCAATACTTCAATAGTTTTTCCTGAAAGCGAGGTGAGAATGTCTCCTGGGCGATAGCTCTCTCCTGAAAGTGAGTTCTCCGCTGAAGGCATAAGGGCAATGACGTGTTGCTTCACTTTTAGGCGTGAGGCAAGCACAACGGCAAAGAGAACTGCCGCAGCACCAGACATGTCCATGTGCATCTCGTAAATTCCTGATGTTGGTTTTAGATTCAAGCCGCCCGAATCAAAGGTAATTCCTTTCCCAGCGAGAATGATAGGTTTGGTTTTCTTTCCAGCCTTTGTGCCGTTGTAGGAGACGATGGTGAAAGTTGGTTCATTTACAGAGCCCTGGGCCACACCAAGGAGTGCTCCCATGCCGAGCTTTTGCATCTCCTTCTTTCCAAGCACCTCAACCGTGATTCCTCCCTTCCCTCCAAACTTCTTTGCAGCTTCAGAGAGTTTACGAGGTGTCATGAGTCCTCCCGGAGTATTGGCAAGGACACGACACTCATTTACGGTGTCGCCAATAATCTGTCCGCGCGAAAATCCACGACGCGTCTCCAAATCAAACTCTCCCACAAAGAGTACTTCTTTAAGTTCTGGAAATCCTTCCTTTGGCTTTGACTTATAGTTGGTGAACTCAAAGTCAGCCATGATGAGGTTCTCCGCAATACGCTCCGCAAGTGTCGCGCGCTCAATGTGCGCAAGTTCCCTAAACGAGAACAGTTCTTCTCCGATACTTATCTTTGAGAGTCTGTGCTGTTTTGCGGTGCGTGCAATCTTGCGTACAAGAATGATGAAGGTTCGAAGCGTCTGCTTCTTCACATCACCCAGGGGAAAATCCAAGTACTCGTATCCGTCTTCGCGCACGATACGTGCAACTGCTTTGTCTTCCTGGCTTATGCGTACTCGAACGACCCCTTTCAGTTCCCTGCTCTCAAGCGTATGGAAGGAGAACTTCATAGGCTACTTGTCCTTGGTGGGCTTAACAGTAAGACCGAGTTCAGTAAGTTGCTTGTCGTTGATTGCTGCCGGCGCTCCGGTCATGAGGTCCTTTCCCTCTCCAGTTTTAGCAAAGGCAATCACTTCTCGAATATTTGGCTGATTCTCCAAAATCATAACAATACGGTCGATACCTGGAGCAAATCCACCGTGAGGTGGCGTACCAAAGGTGAAGGCCTTAAGCATGTGACCAAAGCGTGACTGCTGTTCCTCTTCGCTAATACCAAGAAGATTGAAGACCTGCTTCTGCTCCTCGGCTTTGTGAATACGAATTGAACCTGATGAAAGTTCGTAACCGTTAAGCACTAGGTCGTATGAGTTAGCGCGAATTGAGAGAAGATCCTCTCCTTTCATAAACTTCTCATTATCCTCTGGCTTCACTGAACAGAATGGGTGGTGGGCAGCCTGTAGGCTTCCGTCGTCCATCTTTTCAAACATGGGGAAATCAACAATCCATGCAAAGGCGAGCTCGTTAGGGTCGTTCTTATCTTTTCTGAGGTCTGGCTTGTCTGAGCCGTAACGCTCCATACTCTCGGCATACGTGAGGCGAGGAAATGGTACCTCAGTGAAGTGCTTCTCTGGGTAGAGGGTCTGTACCATGCCAATAAACATGGCTTCGGTGTAGGTGAGAACATCCTCTTGCTCTACAAAGGACATCTCAAAGTCGAGCTGAGTAAATTCAGGCTGACGATCACCCCGAGTATCTTCGTCGCGCATACAGCGTGCAATTTGGAAGTACTTTTCAAATCCAGCAACCATAAGCAGTTGCTTAAACTGCTGAGGTGACTGTGGAAGAACATAAAACTTTCCCTGTTCCAATCTGGAAGGTACGACGTACTCACGACTGCCTTCAGGAGTTCCCTTCATCATGAGTGGAGTCTCAATTTCAACGAAGTCGTGTGAGCGCATGTAGTTTCGAAGGAAGGCCACGATGCTGTCGCGCATGCGTAGGTTTCTCTGCATGCGTGGAGAGCGAAGGTCGAGGTAGCGGTAGGTCAAACGTGTTGCCTCATCAATTCCAAGCGTGTCGCCAGTGACATCAAAAGGAACGGGCTCACTTTCGTTAAGGACGGTAATGCCCTTAATCTCAAGCTCAATGTCGCCATTTATCTTTCCTTCCTGCACGTTCTTCTCGGGGCGCTTGTTTACTATGCCCTCGACAGAAACGACGTATTCGTGGCGAACTTCTTTGGCTACTGTCATCAACTCGTCGTTTCCAGGAAGCACGACTCCCTGCACCGAGCCTGTGCGGTCACGAAAATCAAAAAACACCATTTTCCCCTGGTCACGGCGCACGTCCACCCAGCCTGAAATAGACACCGTTTCCCCTGTCTTGCGGGCCAGTTCCCCAATCATTGTTCGTCCCTTCATATAGCTATAAAGTACCACGCCCGAGCTTTTTAGGCTCGGGCGTGAGGGCGGGACTACTTGTCCCGAAACAGCTTGTGAAGTTGAAGGCCGATGGCGACACTGACGACAATAATGCCGACAATCCAGACAAGGGTCGTGTCGCTTCCGTACGAGATGGTGGTCCCGTTATCCATAGCACGACTCCCTAGGTACAAAGGTCTGCGTATTATCATCGCGCTGACTCACAAAAGCGCAATTAGTGTGAGTGCATATCCAAATATTCCTTCAAACTATCCAAGGCAGGCTTTCTAATGGATGCACGTACATACTCATCAGGAGAGAGTTCCGAGCGCGTTACCGAATACCCTTCTTGAATAAAAATTGCATCCCAACCATATCCTCCACTTCCTTTCGGTTTGTCTGAAATAGTTCCGTTCACGCTTGAAACAAATGCAATAAAGTCCTTTCCATCAAAATAGCCAATAGCAACAGTCGCAATAGCTTTTCTGTTTCCATGTGCAGTCAAATTGCAAACACCTTCGTTACCAACTGTCTTCAGAAACCATTTAATCAATGGTCCAGGTAATCCGTGAAGTGACTCTATCTCAACACTTGCATCGTCAACAAGAACAGGTGTCGCGAGTATACGGTAGGCTTCTCTAGCCTTTGCCTCAATAATTTCACGCACATCAAGTGATTGAATCTCATAGAGATCCAACGATGCGTGTGCTATTGGGTAGCCCAACTGCTGCCCAATTTCGCTCGCCTTGTCCTTGTTGCCAGTTACAAAGGTGAGCATACGAAGCTATGTGACTCCAACCACTTTTCGAACCTCTTCCATCTTCTTTTCGGCACGTTCTCTTGCTAGAGCGTTACCTCTCTCAAGTGCCTTCTCTACTACCTCAGGACTTGCTTTAAGTTCGTTATAGCGAGCGCGCATGGGTGCGAGGTATGCGTTTAGGTCTTCTGCAAGCGCATCCTTGAGTGGTTTGTATCTACCCTTATGCTCCTCATAAAGTGGTGCAAGTTCTTCCTCGCTCTTTATGAGTCGGTGAAGAGCATAGACGTTTTCAGGTCGCTCTCCTTCTGAGTCAGTGACGATGCTCATCACGCGCTCAGTAGTTTCCTCGGGTGTAGCGAAAAGTTTAATCGTGTTTCCGTAGCTCTTGCTCATTTTCTGACCATCAAGACCTGGGACAATTGCAACGTCCTCAACAATTTTTTCAGCAGGAAGTCTAAAGGTCTCACCAAAGACGCGATTAAATTTCTCCGCAGTATCACGCGCGTACTCAATGTGCTGTTTTTGGTCTTGCCCGACAGGAACCACTGCTGTGTCATAGAGGAGAATGTCCGCAGCCATAAGCATCGGATAGTTAAACGTGCCTACTGAAATTTCTGGTGCCATTTTTGCTCTCAATGCCTTACCTATAGCACCTCCAATAGGTCCAATTTCCTCCGTCGCCTTATCGAAAGCGGCCTTATAGGCGTGCGCGCGCATGAGGTACGGCACTGTGGTGATGGTGTCAAAAATCCATGCAAGTTCAGTGTGTGCAGAAACAGCAGATTGCTTAAAGAGAACTACCTTTTCAGGGTCAAGACCTGAAGCCATATAGGAGAGCATGAGTTCGTGGATGAGTGCGCGCATCTCTTCCCCATTTTGGACAAAGTTAAGAGCGTGGTAGTCAGCAACCATAATCATGACGTCGTGCGTGTCGTCCTTGCTCATTTCAACAAACTGACGCACTGCGCCGAAGTAATTTCCAAGATGGAGTTCTCCCGTGGGCTTAATGCCCGAGAGAAGGACAGGTTTTGACTCGTTCATGCCTCTAAAGATACCACAAGGCGCTATGGAAAAAGAAAAAAGGTCGCGCAGGCACAGGACGTGTAGCGCGACCCTTTTCGAAGGCTGACCATAGGTCACTAGACCTTTCTGATGAGGACGATTTTGCCGTAAACGACGTTCTCCTCACCAGCAGGCAGGGTCACCGTGTCGCCGACTTTGTGGCCGATAACGATAGCTTCCCAGTGACCCGCAGGGCTCCTCCTTGCCACAAGCGTCTTCTGGCGCGGACGACGCCGGCCGGTTACGCCTGTGATTTTCATGCGGACGGTATCTCCGTCCGAAACAACAATGGGCATGGTGCCCTCCTTTTCTTTGGTCTGACCGAGTGTCAGACCATCGTTATACAGTACCCAGTCCAAGTGCTCAAGGTTACAAAATGTAGTGTCCCCGCGCATGCTTGGCATGCGCGGGGACCAGAATCACGAAGCGGGACCGCCTTCCGTGATAATTTTCGTTTCAGGTACGGGCTTAGGCTTTTGCTTCGGCTTGGGAAGTTTCGTCACGGACTCAACTGGACGCTCACCTTTCTTGAGTGACTGAAGCTCCTCAATGAGCGGAGAGAGCGCCTTGTCAGCTTCAGCAACAGCCCTGTCTCGGGCTTTTTTGATTTCAAGCTCAAGATAGGCAATGCGAGTGAGGTCCTCCCAATTTCGGTATACGATGGCGAGCTCTTTCTCAGCAGCAATCAGTATGGCGCGAAGGACTGCACGGACCGAAATAGGTGATTCGTCCTGAGGCCAAACGAGACCACCCTTGGTGATCAGGAATTCGCTGATACCATTTGCGAGCGAGCTAATCTTGACTTCATTCAGTTTTTCAAGCGCTTCGGAGTTAAAGCTTGCGCGCAGGATGTTGCCAACCTCAGTCGCGACCCGTTCCTCATGAACGATGTCGATACATAGCTCGACACATTCATCACAGATGAACACGGTCGGCCCTGCAATGAGCTTTTTCACCTCGTGCTGGCTTTTTCCGCAGAAGGAGCAGTACAGAGTTGATTTCGGTTCGGCCATGAGGCCCTCCTTGGTTTCTGGGCGTATTCCTCTACCACTTCACTACAACTGGCTATTTAAGTCAACGTCTAGAGCAAGATGGCTTGAGTCATGAATAATGTTCCGGCAATAAGTGGAAGGGCGAGATTGTCGAGGCCTTTATCTAGAGAAAGCTCAAGCGCGGTAAGAATCAGTGGAATAAAAAGAAGGTGGAGCCCGAGAGTGGGTATGAAGCAAAACGTAATAACAAACGTTGTTAGAAAAAATACCAGAGACCCTTCGACACTTTTTGTTGCTCCCCATACCTTTAGTGGATGTTTTCCAAAATACTCTCCAACTATGCCAGCAAGAGCATCCGCAATACCCATGATAAGTACACCAGCTTGAAATGCCATGAGTGAGTGTGGCAGTACTACAAAGGCAGACAACGCAACACCAAGAGGCAGATACACTTCTCCGTACGTGTGCCTCTCAACGCTGTGTAGTGAACGCAGTATTTTGTATTTCTTACTTACATAAAGAAGTAGAGCAAGGAAAACACAGATGTATACAAAAAGTAGATGTGAGACATATAAGGGAGCAATCACCGCCACTATGGACGTGCCTATGTGTGCCCCTCTTCTGGTGAGCGTTGTAGCTACCTTGTGTCGGCGTTTACCGTATTCAGCCATTGCAATACATGCACCTGAAATCAGTAAGAGTACAAAAATCTCCATAATTACAGTCTAAAGGTAAAAGCAGAGTATTCTCTGAATATAGTCAGGTCCTCTGTAGGAAATTTATGCACGCCATTCCCCTTTCGTATGAGTGCGTAGATTATTGTCTTATATCTGCGCGCAAGCGCGTCCTTGTGTAGTCTGTACGCAAGCGCTCTTCCTAGCCCTTTCCCTTGATATGAGGGTTTAAGTGCAATCGTTTTGCAGATGAGTGTTTTTTCGTCTTCGCGGCCTGTACTTAAAAATCCCACAATGGTCTTGCCTTTGTAGAGGAGATACAGCGAGTTCATGTAGGTGCTTAACTTTTGTTTTGCGTACAGTTCGAGAAAGGCCGTAGGGCTTAGTGGTGTGTAAGCGAAACTATTTGAAAATGCTTCAAGGGAAATCTCGTACAGTGCTTGTGCTATATCCTCCGATACATGTGTCACTTCTTCTATGCGTACACCTTGCGTCATTAATTGAATTTGAGTCCCGGGCCCAAGTATGGGTATGAGAAAGCTAAACGCTTTTCTTAGAGCAGAGAGGTACTGAATCTCTTCTTGCGGAAGCTTTCCAAGCAGGAGGTGGTGATAGTACTCTTTTGAAAGTGGCTCAGAAGTAACGTAGGGTGTCCCGTCAGAATATGATACGCAACGGTATGAGTGCCAAATACTTCCTTGTATAGGTCCCTTAAGTGTTTCAATTCTCTCGTTGCGGGCTTTCTCTAAAAGCGCACCCCACAGTAGTTCAAATATCTCTTTGCTCTCGGGGAAATCCATAAAGCCAAAGAATGCTTCTGTCTTTGGTAGGCGGACATCCTTTATAAGAGCGATGTGTCCCACCATTCCTTCATCAGAAACGACGCGAATTGGAAAGAATGAAATTGAAGGCTCGGTGAGTACATATCGGTACGCCGTGAGGGAATCGTGTATTGCGTACTCCGCACCTCGCTGGCCTTGGTAGTTCCTTCTTAAGAAAGATTCGTACCCATCTGTGTCTTCCGGCTTGTAGTGCTCTATTTTCATACTAGGTGCGCGTGATGGCTCCGGTAGAGCCATCAATGGTGACTACCTCCCCGTCGCAAAGCAGGTCCATTGCGTTAGTAGCTCCAATAACAGCAGGAACACCAAGTTCACGCGCGACAATGGATGCGTGAGAAAGAACACCACCATGTTCAATAATGAGTCCCTTTGAAAGAGCTATGAGCGAAGTCCAGCCAGGGTCTGTGTGTGAAGTGACAAGAATATCAAAATCAATCGGTGAAGGGACAAAGAACGCTCTAAATATACGAACACGTCCCGTCACTACTCCAGCAGATGCGGGACGTCCCGAAAGCTCCCTATTCTCATCTACGGGCGAATTACCAAAATCGGGAGTGCGGGTTCCTCTTGCAGAAAAGTATGCGGGAAGTTCCTGGCCCTCATAGTGTTTGAACTGATCTTTCCTGCCGCTAACAATTTCACGAAACTCTGTGTGATCAGATATGTTAGGTAAGAGAATTTCATCAAGAGTAAGGTAGAGAACATCACCACTCTCATCGAGCGCCCCTGCTTCCTTCAAAAGACAACCAATGTGAAGAAAAAGCTTTCTTGCCATTGCAAAAGTGTTTGAGCGGAGAAGTCTGAACTCTTCTCTACGTCCCGCGTACTTTTTGAATCGGTTGAGTAGTAAGCGAGTCACTAGTGGGTACGTGGTAGTGGAAGTCTCTGGCACCTCTCGTTGTGTAGATGGTTCTTGGTACGCCACAAGCAACGGGAACACTTTAGAAATATCCTCATCAATACCGATAGACTCAAGTTTGAGCTCGCTTGCAAAGCGCCCGCCAAATGTGTGTAGGTAGGTATCTAGGACGTTCTTTAAATCTACATTCTCTGATACCGCCTCTTCAAATGCCTTTGTGTCATGACTGAGCACAGCGTTCCATACGGTAGTGTCACTTCGTATTTGTGTTGAGAGTAATCGGAGTGCTTCTACTTGTTCTGTGGCCTTGCTTGGAAATACGAGCGCGCTTTGTAGTTCATCTTCGGGCAACCTCTTCTTAAGAGCACCCAAGAAAGTCATAACAAAGAAGTCATTCTCTACGGTGATATACCACTTGCGGAGAAGGTCTTTGTTTATGGTTTCAAAGAGCGCTAGTGATTCTGTGTAATTGAGGTTCTTGAAGTTTGAACTTCTAAGATTCGTCAGGTGCAAGGTGACACGTTTAGAAAATTGAGCGCACACATAATCAAAGGTAAGTATTTTGAAAAGAATAATCCACGGATACGCAAGCAAGAGGAAGAAACTTGGACGAAGTGTTGTTGTGGTCTTTGCACGCACATTACTCGTAATCATGACCTCAAAGTTTTCCTTGTTTCTGTTGTAGCCTGGAGCAAACTCCGCCATCTTGTACCAAAAGTTCATGGTGTAGTACATCCGTCCGTAATGGAATGCAAGAAGGTTCTCAAAGATGTAGGAATGCTTTTCTACAAGCGCTTTTGAAATCCCGGAATGCGTGAGCAAGTCCTTGTAGACGTATTCATACACTTTCTTCGCAAAGCTCTGAGTAAGTGGAAGGACAATGCCAGAGTAACTTTCGGCAATATTTGCGCTGTCATAGTGGTAGAGCTCTCCCAGCTCAATTGTTCTTGTTATTGGGCGGGACTGTAGCACGTAAAGTGTCTCTCCTTTAAAGCACCACTCAATGTCTTGAGGGGAATTAAAAAATTTCTGTAGTGACTGTCCAAGCTCTACGACCTGCTGGAGCTGTGCTTTAGTTACGCTTGGCTCAGAAATGCGCTCAAGGCGAGTTTTGCCATCAGTAAAAAAGACGCAAGGCTTATCCTTTGCAATGTGTTCCTCAAGGAATGTTCCGTCTGTCTGACTAAGGTACTCATCGCACGCTTCCCCGCCAACAACTTGTGAGCACATACCGTGTGTAGCATTTACCACAGAAACAGACGTTCCTGTTTCGCTAAATAGAACGCCTGCCCTGTCGCTTGCGATGCATTCCTGCACAATTACAGATCCGCCGTGCTCTTTGTATGAGTCGCGAACGCGAAGCACTTCTTCCCAGACGCGCGTGAGCGGAACGCCGATTGCAGAGTAAAAGTGTCCCGCATACGATGTTTCTTTTTGGTCTTCTACTAAGGAGGATGAACGAACTGCAAAGTAGGTGTTGCTGGGAAATCTCTCCGCAATGCGTCTATGTGCTACGTGCTCATCTTCAGCGTCGTTGACAATCAAAAACGAAGGCACGGTATAGCCCGCATCTATAAGTTTTGTAAGTGCTTGGGCCTTGCTACCAGTATCCATACCTAGATGATAGCAAGGTAGATAATAAGGTTCAGTGCGCCGTAGAGTATGAGGTACGAACCCTGTATTCCCTGCTCCGTGCGAGCTGTTCGTTTCTTATAGTGTGCGTATGTCCATCCAAGGATGCTCAGCACGCCAAGGATTCCAATGAGTGCGTAGGTAAATGGAACAGGGCCGAGGGTGGAAAGTATGGCACCCCAAAGACCCATAGACACAAGACTAAGAAGAACATACACCAAGAGACTTCTTGAGAAGCCGAGGTAGTGCGTATACGTGTCCTTCCCCGTTCCGTCTTCACCTGGAACCTTTACCTTTCTCATAAATTCAAAAACAACTGTTCCGACACTGGTGAAGAGGAAATGAAATGTGAGAATGGGAGTGAGTGGAATAGTGCCAGCAAGCAGTGAGTACACCCATACTTGCATTAGAATCATCTGTACGAGGTTTACGCTGTTGTAGAGAAAGAAATGTCTACGCAGTCTTTCCCCAAAGAAAAATTCCTTACCGCATAGCCAGGAATATCCGAGCATGGAAAGTGCGACGAGAAGTGAAGCGAAGTTTGAAACAAGAGACAGTCCAAGGATTATTCCTACAAGCACACCGTCAACACTGCGTAGTTCTTCTTTAGTCACGACACCCTTTTGTATAGGGCGATTTTTGTAGTGATTGTTGTCGTGTTCGAAATCCCTATGTTCATCAATAATGCGTATGTGAAGGAGGTAGGATACCGAAACAATGAGTGCGGTGATTGCAGTCGTGTAGCTGAATGCTTCTGTGGTAACCGCTACCGAGCTCAAAATTGCGGGAATAAGACTCACCACAAGAACCGCTACAGGAAAACGTGCCTTCTGGTAACGCCGAAACCGAATTAGAAAAGGTGCCTGCTTCGCGCTCATGGATGTATGGTACCAGCCGTACAGGAATCATAGAAAAAAACTCTGTCTTTATGGGCTAATGCCAGTGAAAGACTTCTATCTATTCGTACCTGCGAGGTCAGAGCCTCAGGAATATCACGATGGAGCAAATTCTCCCAAAAAATAAAGCGAGAGCCAGGTTTCGCTACGCGTACTATTTCCTGCCATGTTTCCTCGTATAGTGTGTCGTCTAATGCTTCAAAAATATCCGAAAAATTGAACGCCGAAATACTCCCATCCTTTTGAGTACGTAGATATGATAGAAGTCCGTCAGACACAATCGTAAGATTGCTACTCTGTTCCGGTACGCTTTTCAGGTAAGGCGGCACATCTCCTTGATGCTCTCCAGTAAGGCTGTAGGTGAAGAAGTAGTTATGCGCTATGGGAACACGACCTAGAAACTCTAAGAGTCGCGTTGCATATGTCTTTTTGAGTGAGTGCTCGCGCGTTTGAGAAAACATAATTTTTTGTCGCGCCTTTGAGAGCATGAAGCGCGTTGTGGCGATAGAGAATACAAACTGCCATAGCGAAGTATTGAAGTGCGTACTATAGAACGCAACTTGCGCATCTGTACCAGACACGGAGAGGAAGTTCCTTATGGTTTTTTTCTTATGGATATGTGGTAACACACGCCTTGCAAAGAATCTGGTGAAGCGCTCAAAGCGTCCGCAATGGATAATTCCAATACGTATGTCTTCCAAATGCTTGTCCCACCACACACGCGCCTCTGGTGAGAGTATGTCTGCCAGCTCCCTGTACGTTTCTTCTCGAGCATCTGATGGCAGCTCTCCGAGAAATGCTAAACAATCCTCTTGCGAAAGAGTGGTGCGTGCCAACTGTTTGAGCTCAAGGAGATAGTTCTGTGTCTCATTAAGGTCTATTGAAATTACTTCCTTCGGACCTTGGTCAATAAGTGTGAGCGAGTTGTCTCCTCCTGAGGTAATGGAAAGCACTCGGTCATCCTCGCGTACGTGAAGTGCCTCCAGAACCAGTTCTGGATCTTCCCAACACTGACTGTAATGAATGCTCTGCTTAGACATGATGATGTGTAAATGCGCCAAGTGTCTTTGCTAGATACTCTTTAGAAATATAGTTTTTAGCAAAGACTGATTTCGGAAAGTCATAGGTAGATGACCAATACGGACGGACATGTGATGCAAAGGAGTAAAGCGCACGCTCTTCATCAGTGAGCTCAAGCGCACCAAATTCCTCAAATGATATGTCCACGATTTCTATATGGGTGTCTAAGTCAAGAAGCTCAAGTGTTTCTTTGAGAAGAGAATCTGCACTTGGAGGGTTCGGATTAGTGAGATACGAGTCTTCAAGGGTACTTCTAAGGACGCCTTCTGCAATATACTCGGCTACAATATCAACCGGCACCATGTTTGAAGTTCCGAGCATTCTAGGAAAGCGCACAGGTCTTTTATGTCGCTTCCCTTCCTTAAGCGCTTCACTAAAGGCTCGCACAATTCTGTAGTAGCCGTTGTATGAGCGAAGCTCGCCAGTGTCAGTTCTCCCGGTAAGCACTGAGGGACGATATATGCTGAACGGAATGTTTGATTGAGAAAGTAAGTTCTCTGCTCGTGCCTTGTCACGTTCGTACTCATTTACGTATGAATCCTTGAGTTCTTCAGGTCTGTACGTGTACGCAGTACCCACGTAGTGAATGGGTACAGAAGCGAATGATGCGTACTCAATAACAGTACGCATCATTCGCTCGTTGGCGCGCCCTTCACTTTTAAAGCTGACATCTCCTGCGGCGTGCACGATAGCATCGATATCCATTGTGGGTATCTTGCGGGCATCTTCCAAGAGGTCTCCAAATACAGGAGCCGCTAACGCTTTTGGATAACGTTCTAGAAATGTTCCATTCTCTGTTCGTAGAAGTGGAATAACTGTTGCGTCACGAGTAATAAGGGAAAGCCCAAGCGAGCAGCCTAGGTTTCCTGTAATCCCTGTGAGAAGCACCTTCATGATTGTGTGCGTGGTGTGTGCACACGTATGCGCACTATTTAGTCAGCATTACTCCACGCCTTTTTGTAGAAGACGAGAACGAGGAAGAGTACGAGATATACAAGTCCCATTGCCCAGCCGGTGAAGTGAAGTGCAGGAGTATTACCTACAGTTGAGCTAAGTGAAGTAATGAGCACCACACCTCCTGCTACTTCAGCAGCAAAACCATAGCGAACAAGCCACTCAGTCATGCCACCCTTAAACTTAGAAGCAACTGCCTCAATTGCTGGGAATGCTACAAGAACAAAGGCAAAGACATAGAGCGCCTGGAGAAGTGGGTGCACATTAAAGAAGAAGAATCCTTCCGGGCTAAAGCCAGGTGTTGATGGGTGTGCCGGAGTTCCTCCAAGGTAGAAGATGGTTGCACCAATAACAACTCCAAGGACCATAACAGTGCGCTGTATCTTCTTGCTCAATTCTTGCGTACCTGCAGCAAGCATAAAGACGAGAGAGATAATAAAGAATATGGTACCGAATGATACGTACTGCTCTACATGTGCTGGTTTTGTAACGACAGCGTATGACCAGATAAGGAAAGCTGCAGCATCAAGAAGAAGCGCAATACCGAAGTTCTTGAAAACCATTCCCCGTTTGCTGACAAACTTGAGTCCCAAGAGGAGTGAGGCGATAACGCTCTGCACAAAGAATAAGAGTACGAGGTTCATGAATGGGTGGTTAGTTGAAATTTAAAGGCCCTATGTAAAGATTATAGAACTATACTTGGGTAGTGTATGTGTTATGCACACCTAAGAAAATCAACCATGTACGCTCATATTAGCCCTCCAAGCCTCATCCAACGCCTAGCCTGGGCCCCGCTTCGTCTTCTTGCACGGCGCGCAGAGTCTTTTGAGGTTGTAGGAACGGAGCACGTGTCTTCTGTGCCCGGGCCAGTTATCTTTGCGAGCAACCATATTTCAGAGTTTGACCCGCTTTTACTCGTTGCCTCCCTTCCCTTTTCCTCACGACATCTTCCACTTCACTACGTAGCGAGGGAGTCTTCGTTCTATGCGCCTGGTTGGAAGAGGATTGTGTATGGTGGTATCACCTTTAAGCTCATGGGCGCTCACCCAGCATATGTCGGACGTAATAATTATCACGAAGCACTTCCCCATCACTTGCGTGTCCTTGCTCAAGGAAGAAGCGTGGGTATCTTTCCGATGGGAGGCATCACTCCCAAGAGCGAATCACCCCGCCCAAAGGGCGGGGCCGTCTTTCTTTCTCATACTTCAGGGCACCCAATCATTCCCGTGCGCATTGAAGGAGTTGAAAGAGTGCGTCTTGGAGATCTTGTCTCTGGAACCAGAAATATTCGCGTAGTTTTTGGTACACCTGTGTACGCTCACGAGTTATTTGAGAAAGGTGAACCTGTCTTCATCCCAGGCGAACGAAATGACTTTGACTCAGCCGCTGTTTCTTTGATGGAGAGGATTACGCAACTGTAGGCGTGTGCTTTTTGCGGTACTGAATTGCTATTGCGTAAGCGATTAGGTAAGGGATTCCGACGAATGCAGTAAGCCACGCTCCAAGCATTTGAATTAGAGGTATAAAATTAAGGAAAAAGACAAAGTGTCTGATTTCAATCAAAGAAAGAATAAAACCGTCAATTTTATGTGTAGACGAAGCAAACATTTTTGTATATGCACGCTCGCGCAGGGTAAATAAGTAACCTATACCAAGTACGGCAATCATCTCGATGAAGAATGGGTACAGGGCTGGAGACGTTACCAAAATAAAAAGATCAAGCGTGAAGATCAGTATGCAGGAAGCGACCAAGAAGGACTTGTTCGAAGCTGGCACAAACGTTCCCCATATTTTTGAAACTACCGGGCCATTCCCAACACGGTTCTCTTCAGAGAGCCATACTGTTTGAGGAGGTGCGGGTACTGCACCTGACACAGTCATCACTGAGGGATTTGCAATCATCTGCGCAAAGCCGTCTTGAATATCCTCGTCCGTTACCCCGTTCAATCTAAGCGAGTTAGTTATCTCTTCTCTTGAAACACCCCTTCCTGTTTGGAAACGAATATAGTCTATGTGTTGGGGTGAAATCATATGGTTTTACATATTCTTGCACGATTAACACGAGATACAACGGCTATTTCTTACGTATGTGCATACGGAAAAGGCTCATTGAATTGAGCTCAAAGGCAACTTTTGCGCCGTGCATCCAGAGTTTCCATAGCCGATAGAACTCAGAATCAAACATACGCTCTATAGTTTCTTGATTTTTCTCCAATCGCTGAATCCACTCAGTCATGGTTCTTATGTAGTCGTCAGTGTCGTCTCTGAATTCTGCAATGGTGAATCCTGCTTGGGTAGCTGATCGAATTAGTTCGTCCTTTGTGGGTAGGTACCCGCCTGGAAATACGTACTTGAGTGTCCACGGGTCGACTGCTCTGTAGGCGTACCTGCCTGTTGCTTGTATATATGCTTGACCACCTAATTTCAGGGCTTGGTGTACGTTTCTAAAAAAAGAAGAGAGATGAAGTCGCCCAACGTGTTCAATGGATTCAATAGAAACTACAGCGTCATATGTGCCTTTTGGAAAAGGTTGGGTCATGTCTTGGTACGACACGGAAGCATGCTTCCCTGCACCCTCCTCGCGTATCATATTCTGTACAAAGGTAAGTTGCGCCTTGCTTAAGGTGTATCCGTCTACGTAGTGGTTTCTTTGGACGCATGACTTCATAAATCCTCCCCACCCACTCCCTAGATCAAGTACACGTGCTTCAGGTGGGAGTGCAAGAAGCTCATGAACGTATGAGAGTTTATTTCGTTGCGCAATCTCAAGTGTGTCTTTCTCGTCTGTGTAGAGTCCTGCAGAATAGGACATAGTTTCTGTATCAAGGAAAAGAGCAAAGAAATCATTTCCAAGGTCGTAGTGCTTAGCTATGTGACCACTACGTGTAAACGGAGATGTGAGTCGAGAAAGAAGAGTTGCTGTTAAGAGTTCAAGGGAAGGCTTCACGTACTTAAATTGGTGACGAGTGCGCATGTATGCCTCTAGGTCCCCTTCGATATCCAAAGAACCGTCCATATAAGACTCACCAAAACCAAGCGCTCCTTCACGCACGAGTCGCCGCGCAGTTTTCTCGTCGTTAATGACCAGAGTAAATTCAGGAGTACCCTCGTTTCCATAGGTGCGGGTTTTGCCATCCCAAAGCCTTGTAGCAAATGCAGGGCACGAGAATTGAGAAAATATATCGTCCAGGATGCGCAGGTAATCCATTAGGGAGTACTGTAGCATTCTCAATTTAGGCTAGTTGTATGAAAAGACTTCGGGCTCGCATGCGTGTGACGCATGCGAGCCCGTTTGCCTACTCGAGGCTCTCGTACTCTTCGAGAACCTCAATGAAGGGATACTGCTTCGAGCTGAAGGCATAGCCCCGAAGGATGTCTCGCATCCCACGGTACTCTTCCCTATAGCCGAAGTTGAACGAAAACCGATTCGCCCACCAGTAGAAGCCGAAGCCCTGCACACTGATGAACGTACGGTAGTGTTCCGGAACAAATCGAACGAGCTTGCAGTTGAGGACTGCGCGCGCCGACGTCGTGATGCAGACGCGTGCGGGCCTTATATCAACGACGGAGACGAGCACCCACGGAGGGTGTGCATGCCATCCAGCGCGCGCTTGAACACCGAGTTCGCCAGAGGCAACATTCCATGTGAGCCCTCGTTCCTGTGGCTCAAGGTAGTTAACCGAGAGCGCGAGCGGTGTCCCGAGCAGAAGAAGCCCGCCAAGGACAATCGCAATCAGTCGGAGGTGCCTCATTTCGTTTCAGGCGCCGGAGTCAGAGTCGGAGCCGGCGCCTGAATGATCACCGGCTCAAGCTCTGTGGGCGCTTCCTCGTTCTTGAGCTCGCGAAGAACGGTCAGGAACGGATAGTTCCGCCCGCTTCCGTCATACGCGTAGCTTTTCAGGATTTCTTCCAGATTGACCTGGGTGTAGTCCTGACGACCGTGCCAGGACAGAAACAGTGCGAGGCCGGCCGGATTGAATTTGACCAGCTTGCAGTTCAGCACGCGCGAGTTCGCATTGATGCAGACCTGCATCGGACGCGTGTCGACGGTGTTGATTTTGTCGAGGAACGGGCGTTTGGGATTCCACCCGGTTCGGGCAAGGACGGTGGTCTCGCCGCTGGTGGCGTTGAACTTGTAGCCAATTTCGTAGTTGTCCACGAACTTCCAGCACATGAAGAACCAGATGAGGCCGACGATGGCGGACAGGACGAGAAAGCCAACGACGCCGATAACAATCTTCAAACCACGGGACATTGAGTGCTCCTGGGCTCTCTTGGTTAGGGTGCTTGGCACCGGAATGAGACGTTCAATTCCATATATATTATATACTAAATATGATGATTAGTCAAATATTACGCAAATCCAAAGGCAAGTTTCGGAGCACTTCATTTTAGGATTGAGCTCGTAACTACCGTAGTCTCTACTGAGACTTACCTGATTTTAGGGAAGTAATTACTTCTTCGGCGACTCGCTCTCCAGACTCAATTGCGCCCTCCATGAATCCATAGCGTTTGGCCGTATGTTCTCCAGAGAAGTGGACTCTACCACTCGACATGCGTAAAAGAGGCTGTAGTTTTGTGCGGTCATCGCGCTCGAACCAAGGATAGGCCCCTCCAGTATAGGGATCTGCGCCCCAGTAGTACGATGTAACCTCACTTGCTGTCGGCACATGGTCACCAAGTGTTGCTTGAAGAACTTTCTGCATCTCAATCTCCTTTGCGCTATCAGGCAAGCTGCTCATGACCTGAGCACGGTCACCCACCGTGTACGCTATGAGCGCGGCACCATCAGTTTGACCTGGAGTCGCATGGTATATCTGTTGTGGTAGTAAATCAGTCACAATCTCAAATTCGTCGTCATTCCAAAAAGCTTTCTCAAAGCTGACAGCTGTTTTTAGAATGCGCGCATAGGTCACTTCGTTGAAGGCATCCATTTGTGCTTGAGGTATACCGGGAGACCAGGTAATGTTGGTCACTGCCAGTGTGGGAATTGCAGCAACAATGGCTTGACCTGTGTACGATGTTCCGTCTTTGCACATTACTGACACTTCATCAGGTTTCTGACGTACTTCTGTTACTTCAGCATTAAGTACAAGGTTCTCTTCACCCAGCTCCTCAAGCATTGCCTCTGGAAGTCGCTTATTGCCGCCTTGAATAGTGTGAGAACATGCCTCCTCTCCATCGCCACCTACGGCGTAATCATAGAGGACATCGTATGCGGGAACGAACCGCATGTCTTCGCCGAAATCAGTGCTGCGTATGAGATCAAGGATGTTCATATCTCGTACCGATACGTGATGCTGGCCCAAGAAATGCCACCAGTCGATATTTTGTAAACGTTGCACTTCTTCAGGCGTAAGTTCTGGGAAGCGACGTACAAGCTCCTGCAATTCTTTTTCCCATCCAGTGTTAGCTGTCCATTCCTCTGGCCGGTAGTGTTTCCCTTCGTACATAAGGTGCATGTTGAGCTGGTGTGGAATAAGTTGAAGGCCGTATTCCTTACAGATTGCTCGCATTCCAAAATCCTTCATCCCTATCCACTCACCACCAAGTTCCACATGTACATTCCCAATTTTCTTTGTGTATACACGACCGCCAATACGGTCACGTGCTTCTAGGACTTTTACAGCAAAGCCTTCACGTTTTAAGAGCACAGCAGTGCGTAAACCTGAAAGACCAGCTCCAAGAATAAGAATTGGTAGTGCCGGGCCTTCAGTCATATTTGTTGATTATAGCTTAATTTTTTGGTGCCTCGCTCCGGCTGCTACAAAATGAAAGTCGCCCCAAACTCTCGTTTGAGGCTCTCTCATTTGGTGCGCCGGGAAGGAACGCGGATACGCTTTTCGATCCTTACAGCAACGAGTGAGGAAAAGTGAGTAGTCTTCTAATTACTTTTTCCGAATGAGGCAGATGTATGAAATACAGGATCAGTACACCTTGTGGACATGTCTTGCTCCGCTTCGCCATGTGCTCACAAGGTTTTCGAATCCTTCCCATTCGCTTCCCAAGCGAACTCCGGCAAGCAAAAATCCTGGCAAGCCAGGATTCTTTGTGCGCCGGGAAGGATTCGAACCTTCGTAGGCCGAAGCCGACAGGTTTACAGCCTGTTGTAATTGACCACTCTACCACCGACGCAATGTTTTCGAGTATAGCCTTCTTAGAGCTATTTTTCAATCGCGAGGATTGCAACTTGTTTACCACGACGTAGAAGGGCGAGGCCGTTTGGAAAATCCAGGATAGAAAGGGATGCTTCAGGTCCGTCGCAAGTCTCTCCGTTCACGGAGACGCCATTTCCTGAAATAAGGCGTTTCGCGTCTGACTTTGAGGCAGACAATCCAGAGGCGACTAGAGCCTCAACAACAGGCCATGCGTCTCCAAGAGTCGCTCTTGAGACCTTGGTTACAGGCGCCTCCTTGAGGAGTAGTGTCTTTTCCTTGTCGCTCAAGGTATCAAGCTCCCTACCCCCAAAAATAGCCTCTGAGACGGCTTCAGCACTCCGTGCCGCCTCTGAGCCGTGGACGATTTCAGTGACCTTCATGGCGAGGATTTTCTGAGCTTCACGGCGTCCTGGATTTCGCTTATGGAGCTCGCACAGAGCTGAAATCTCAATAATTGGCATGAAGGTATACACGTATAGGTACTTCTCCACGCTGTCGTCGGGAACGTTGAGCCAGAACTGGTAGAAGGTGTAGGGAGAGGTTTTTTCGGGGTCTACCCAAACAGCATTACCTTCGCTCTTTCCGAACTTCTTGCCCGAACTGTCGGTGATGAGTGGGAGCGTAAATGCAAAGGCTTCCTTCCCTTCCTTCTTTCGGATGAGCTCTACGCCTGAGAGAATGTTTGTCCATTGGTCAGAGCCTCCAATCTGCAAATCGCATCCGTACTTCTTGTTAAGGACCATGTAGTCGTACCCCTGAAGGAGTGCGTACGTAAACTCGGTAAATGAAATACTCTCGTCAGGGGTGGTGAGACGCTTCTTGATAGTCTCGCGCTTGATGAGGTCATTTACAGTGAAGTGCTTGCCGATGTCTCGAAGGAAGTGGAAGAGGTCAATCTTTAAAAGCCAGTCGGCGTTGTCAACGAGTTTGAATGAGGAGTCACCTAGGAGTCGTTTTAGATTTTTCTTTATGCCAAGCGTGTTGTGCTTGAGCGTCTTTGCGTCCAATAGTGAGCGCTCGCCCTTCTCGCGAGGGTCGCCAATCATGCCGGTGCCTCCACCAACTATGAAGATGAGCTTATGTCCTGCCTCACCCAAGCGACGCATGAGGAGAATTCCTGCAAGGTTTCCAATTTGAGGAGAGTCGGATGAGGGGTCAATGCCGAAGTAGACCGTGCGCTTCTCGCCAAGTATTTTCTCAATATCTGCAGACGAGTGTTCAACGAGTCCGCGAGCCTTCAAATCGGCAACGAGATTCATGCTCGTGATTATATCACGGCGCTCCAAAGGCTTAGTCAGCAATAAAACCGCCGGCCTGAATGTTCCAGAGCTTGTGATACAGACCTCCCTCAGTCAGAAGTTCATCGTGTGTGCCGTCAGCAGCAACTCTCCCACCTTCAACGACAAGAATTCTATCCATCTTCATGATGGTTGAAAGTCGGTGTGCAATGATGATGACGGTCTTTCCTTCCATTAGTGTCGCCAGCGCGTCTTGGATAAGGTGCTCTGATTCAGAGTCCAAGCTTGAAGTCGCCTCATCGAGAACGAGAATTGGTGCGTCTTTGAGGATGGCGCGCGCAATAGCTACACGCTGGCGTTCACCGCCTGAGAGCTTGATACCGCGTTCACCAACAAAAGTCTCGTATCCTTCAGGGAGTTTGCTGATGAACTCGTGGCAGTGTGCCTTCTTTGACGCTTCAATTACTTCCTCGTCAGTAGCGTCTTGCTTACCGTAGCGAATATTATCCTTAAGAGTTCTATGGAAAAGAATTGGTTCTTGAGGAACAAAGGCAATAGCGCTTCTAAGTGACTCCTGTGTGATAGCGCGAATGTCGGTGTTATCGATGGTTACAGAGCCACCCGATACGTCATACAAACGAAGAAGGAGTTTCGTTATGGTTGACTTCCCTGCTCCAGAGGGTCCCACGAGCGCCACTTTCTGACTATCAGGAATAGTGAAGGAAAGGTCTTTGAGTACTGACGCATTCTCACCAAAACCAAACTCAACATTTGAGAACGTTATCGTTCCCTGCACGCCTACAAGAGTTGAGGCGTGCTCAGTGTCCTGAATGCCGTGAGGCTTCTCCATGATTTCAATCATCTCGTACGCATCAGCAAAGGCGTCATAGAGCTTGCGCATACTACTTCCCATATTCCAGATACGGTCGATAAGACCAATCATGTAAATCTGAATAAGGACAAAGTCACCGACACTCAAAATACCTTCCTTCCAGAGAAAGAGCGCTCCTCCAAGAAGAACGAGTTCAATAAATATAGATAGGATGCCCTGTACGGCATACAGCCACGCATCAGCGTCCCAAGAAATGTTTGTCGCTTTGCGCCAACGTTCAATTGCTCCAGCAAAAAGGGTGCGTTCACGCTTCTCGGTCGCAAAGAGTGTGATGGTGGAGTGATTCGAAACAGCATCAGAAAGGAGGCCGGTCACCTTACTATCTTCCTCAGCACGAATAATACGGAGCGACTGGCGCCAGCGCGTCATCACAAACTGAATCCAGATAAAGAAAACACACCAGACAAAGAGAACAAAACCAAGGATAGGATTCTTGATTGAGAGAATAGTAATGACTCCAATCGCAAAGAGTGTTGTCGCGTAGAAGTTGAACGCAAAACTATCAAGAACCTGCTCAAAGGCTCGCGCGTAGCGATTCACCTTTCTGGTGAGTGCTCCTGCAAAGTTAGAGATGAAGAAGTCGTGGGAGTGCCCAAGCAAGTACCCAAACGCCTTATTGGAAAGATCAGCCATTACCTTTGCCTCAATATGCATGAGGGAAAGCATGCGTATGCGTTGACCCACCCAGCCAACAGTCATGGAAAGTCCGAAGAAGCCAAGCACCACAAAGAGAATCTTTAGTGATTCGTTAGTTGGTGAAAGTTTCGCAAGTTGGTCGATAAACTCGCCCAAGAAAAGCGGAGCAATGATTCCGGTAATTTCAATAACGAGTCCGCCGACAAGAACGCCAGTGAGAAGCCATGGGTACTTCTTTGCCGCAGTGAAATACGAAACAAGCACGGGTTTCACCCGTGTCTTTACTTTCTTTTCTTCCATACCCTCGCTCGACATATGTTCTCATCGTAGCATGTATTGACAAATCTCCACTTTCCACTATGGTTATAAGCACATGAAAAAGTTCTGCGGGAACACCGTGCGCGAAAACGTATCAGCATCACAGATGCTCGATACCTCTTTTGCTTGCGCACGGCCGCGACTTTTCTCCTAATCAAGACTCAATGTAGAAAAGCCCCGGCTCTGCGGAAGTCCGGGGCTTTCCCCTTTCCGTAGAGTAGCTCTTTAACACAAACGCAAAGGAGCCATTCAATGGCTATTATCGTCTACGAAGGAATCAATGTTTCGCTTGGTGTCCTTGAGAAGTGGCACATCACCCACTACTTGCCGTACATCAATCGTCGACTGAGTATTGAAGGCACGATGCAGCGCGGACCTTACACAGAAGATATGGGTCTCGAGTGGCTCAAATCTCAGCAGGAGAAACGCGGAAAAAATGAAGTCTTTGCTGTCTATCGTCACGACGATTCTGGTGAAGAACGTCAGTATGTCTATATCGGTAATACTGATCTGCATGACATCAACCGTGAACACAGCTACGCCACCTCAGGCTCTATGCTCTTCTCGTTTGATGATCAAGGCAAAGGGCTCGGTACGGAGGCAAAACTGCTTCTTCTGTACCATGCCTTCAGGGTGCTTGGTCTTCGTAAGGTGAATTCCGACGTGAAGGCATTCAATGCCAGGAGCCTCGGACACCTCATCAAGACTGGATACAAAATCATCGGACGTAGGGAGAAGCATCACCTCCACGACGGTGACTTTGTCGACAATATCTTGCTTGAGATTTTCCGCGACTCTTGGGAGAAAATCTGGGCACGCTACAAAGTAGACGGCACGCTTCCGAAACTCACCAAAAAGGAGCGCAGGCGTATCGAAAAAGAAACTAACATCAAAAACAAATAAATGCTCACTTCAACTTAAAGCCACCTTCGGGTGGCTTTCTTCTACGCGAGTGTTCTGTATTTGTCTGAAAAGTAGAGATACTTCCGATACATGTAAGAAGACGAGAGTTTTCTTACTGTAGAGTCAGTGTTCAGTCGGTCACAGAAGAATGTTGCCGTGTCAGCAAGCGCGGACTGCGTTGTCCAAAGGTATATTTCACGCATATCCGTGAATGAGTGTATTGCCGTCGAGTTGTAGCCAGCAATGAAATTATCAAAAGCTTCTTGATTCGGCGCACTCTCGCCGTCTTTAAAAGACCACTCCATCGCGCCGTGCGCTAAGTCTTTAATAAGTGGACCCATACAGCTCCAGTCAAAGTCAATTACGCCAGAAACGGTCTTAGGGTCAGCGAAGAACACATTCCCTGGTCTGAAGTCGTTGTGAAGCAAACCATAAGGAGAGGTGGTTTCTTTGGTGAGCTCAAGAATACTTTTGATTTCTTCAATAAGCTGAGCTCCGCCCTCTAAGCTCGTCTCGATTTCGTTTCTGAGTGTTAACGCGCGCTCAAGTTCACTGTATACCGTCCGAGCTCGAGCGTGCTCAGGAATAAAGTCTTCCCCTGCTTTCGCAATCATTCCGAGCGTCGCCCCTGCAGTAAAAGTGTGCTCACTAATGGGAACTTCGCCGTCAAAGTTCGCATGATAGCCTTCAACGAAACTAAACATGACGGCAACTTCTCCCTCTACCGTTTCAACATAGATGTCGCCAGATTTGGTTAAAATCAACTTTGGAACAGGCACGGCCTTCTCTTCGAGAGTTCTAAGTGCCTGGTGTTCAAAATGTATTTCGGGTACCGAAAGTTTCTTTCCGATACGAAGTATCTTCTTGTTGGTACTTCCTGCCGTGTACACGCGGTTATCACTCGACTCACGTAAGAGAATGCATGGAGCGTGCTCTGCAAGCTGATACTCAGAAATCACTTTCTCGATTTCATCCATGTGCGTCATTTAAGAAAATTACTAGCACTCACCTTCTCAAGCTCAGTCCACGTCATTTTAGGGTTACGTTTTTTTAATTCCTTAACTAGGTGATACCCAATTGAGTACCCGGACCATTTTGGGAACTTAGTGCTACCGAGTAATACCTGGTCACTAAGTTTTTTACTTTTTGAGTTTAAATCTGATTCAATTTCCTTAAGCCACTTTTTCGAGTTTGCAAAACTAAGTGCCGTCGCCCATGGGGCAGGCTTACCACCTACGGCATCTTCTCTAAAATTTTCAGCCAATCCTTCAATCAACATGTTCTGCAATAGCCCGTAGCTTTTGGAAGAATGCATTTTGTAATAGATAAGATGATTGTACTCGTGAGCAACTGTCTCCTTAATTGAGAGTAGTGTGTGCTTATTTGGATTTACAAATAAGTGCAAAACATTTGAGTGCGGAGCTACCGCATTTACCCCACCAAACTGCTTAGATTCTTCAGTACCAGGAAACCAAGGGAAGACAAAAATATATATAGGAAGCTCCGGATGAGTGAGAAGCTTTACGCACTTTGTTAAAGTCTGCTCAACAGTAGCCGCAATCTTCACCTTTCTTTCTGGTGATAGACGAGTATATGATTTCGCGTCAAAGTCCCCTAGCCTGCGCAATAAGTCCGAGCGAAGGTCCCCGTCTTCCATGTAGCCAGCGAAGTCAATGCTTCCGCTCCTCTGCATTGAAGAGATTAGGATGTCGGCAAAATCTATTGTCGTTGAGATCTTCCCACTTATGGCTGGAAAGCAGAAATTAATGACGGACTGTTCTTTCCTCATGGTGAATATGATACACGAATTTGTACAGCTAAGGAGTTGGCAGATTTCAGGAGACTCAGCTAAATTTTCCTCGCAATTATGTGAAATAGGTGCCAGTGGTGTGGGTCTCCCAAAGCTGTAGGTGTGTCCTTTTCTTCTTCTTCAAATTTTATAATCTCCAAGTCGCCAAGTAGGTTTTGCATCTGCTCCCTTGTCTTAAAGTTCATGTCTGACCGTATTGCCCAGGAATCGTTAGGGCCAAAAAACTGGCCTGTAAAAATACCACCAGCCTGTAGTGACTTCTTAATACTCTCAAAAACATCGTCAATTCTATTAGGATTACAAAAAGAAAGTGCAAACTGAGCGTTGACTATACTGTACTCATTTTTTGGAAAAGGAAATTCCTCGAAGGACGAGATTATCGCCGAAGGAATATACTCAAGCACCTTGTCAGAAGAGTCTACTGAAGTAACTGTATACCCTAACTCTTGAAGGTGGTATGTGTCCCCACTTGCTCCACATCCAAGATCTAAGGCACTGCCTGTCTTATTTGCATACTGCAAGGCTTCAACGAGAAGCACTCGAGGTTTGGTGTTCACCTTTTTGTAATACTCCTTCCATTTGTCAGTGCTCATGAGTATGAAAAGTATACCCTGGCCAGTATTGAGGTGGGCACGGGTCGCTGGTCCAAACACATTGGGCTGGTACTATATAGCTACTATGACGACTGGGAAGGACGCTCTAAATAATATAAATACAATTGCTGATCTGTACGCACATTTTTCAGTAAAAAATGATGAGGAGCTTGAAAAAATGTACATGGAGCTTGACCAAAGGCTTATGATGTCAGGTTCTTGGGATTATAAGAATGAATCATTCTTGACGAATCAAATTGCCAAAGCGATAGAAAAAGTTGGTCTTGAGAATACCACTAATGTAGAGGAAAGGTACTGGCTCCAGCAAATGGTTTGGTTGTGGTATCACCATGCAATTACCTGTGCAATTGAGAAATACGGTGACGCACAGCAAGCGCTAGAATTTTCTGAAAAGGCACTTCAGTGGCAACCAAAAAATCATCCAAATAAAATAACCCGCCTTCTTTACCTACTTTTAAAAAATGAAGTTGCGCAAGCTAAGGAGTGGACTGCAACAATAACGACCGAACCAGAACGGACAACCTCACTGGCAATTTTAACTTCATATGAAGAAGGTACTTTTTTGAATAAAAGTGAACCTTGACTTCACTTGCTGTGTGCCATAGTCTTCTGAGAGAGTCGTTGAAAATTCAACCAAAGGAGCTCGTTCAATGAACAAGCAACGGTCTACAATTACGCCTCAAAGCCCTCTCTTGTTGAGGAGGTTAAGGCAGAAGCCTGCCGTGTCGGTTGGTGTCACTGCCAGCCACTTCACTGTGGTGAGTACGCAAGGAAACAGGCCTGAAATGCATGATCAGCAGGAAGACAGGTACCGATAGGTACCCTAATTCTCTACTGTTCACGCAAAGAACCACCGCGACCTGGGTCGCGGTGGTTTTTCAATAAGAACTAAGCATTCGAGCAACTGACTCAGGTATGGGTAGTCCAGCAAGATCGTGTATCCAACCCCACTGTCCAGAAGGATTTACTTCTAGAAATACAAACTCACCAGATGGTGTCTCGATCAAATCGATTGCGCCAAACCGTAAGTCGATTTTTTTCATGAACTTACGTAACGAGTCCTTTACCTGGTCAGGCAAGTCAACTTGCACGTGCTCAACGTTATCAAAGTCGTAATGCCTCCAGTCAGTTTTTGTTTTTTCGCTTGATTGGGAGTCAATTCGACACGCAAGCACTTCGTCTCCGATTACCATTACACGATGTTCGTACTTCTTTTCGATGTACGTCTGAGCAAATACCGGGCAAAGCCTGATTGCTTCAGTAGAGGCGCGGATTTCATCCGCACTAAATCTTTCCGAGTAAATTGCAAGCGAGTCATCATCGTCGAGCCTAATGTAACCAATAGTTTTCACAAGTGCCCCACGATGCCTCCTGGCAAAAACAGTAACTCTATCAGGATCATTACTGACGATAGTGTCCGGGGTCAGTAGTCCCGAGCTTGCTGCCACAACTTGCTGATAGAGTTTATTGCTCGAAACTCTATCCATGGCACCATGACTATTAATCCAGACACAATCTAGTGTCGAAAGGATTGCTTCAAGAGCATGTGCCGTCTCATTTCTTCTGAATCTTGAATCAAGAGAATCAGACTCCCCATCACTTGATGGGCGGTAGTTTTCTCTTACATACCAAGCAATTGCGATCTCATTGAGCTTGACTCCACTCTTCACAAATTCGTCGCCCAAAAGTTGGTACGTGTCGATGTACCCAGCGAGCTTTTGTCCGGCCTGCTCGATACTGAGCAGCATCTCTACTGGGTATCGAGATGGATCACAGATGTGTATCGAGATATCCAGGTTGTGGCAAGCCTTGATAAACGGTTCGTAGTAATAGCGTTCCTCCAGGCCAGCAATAAGAAGCACATTCCTCATGACTTACTCCGAAAACAGTATGAACTCTGGGATTTTTATACGTTACATGCACAGATTAGTCAAAGTAGTGCTACGGTATTGAATAAGGCAGCTCCAGCTTCGAATATTCACTAAATAGGAAGTTCGATGGTGAAGGTTGAGCCCTTGCCCTCTCCTTCTGACTCAGCGAAGACGTGTCCGCCGTGGGCTTCGATGATGTTCTTAACGATGTAAAGACCAAAGCCAGTTGAGTCGACGTTAATCTTTTGTGAGTTTGTGCCGTGACCTCCTTCTGTGAAGAGCTTCGCCATGTCTTCCTTGGTGATACCTACACCAGTGTCCTTTACGGTGAAGCGTACTAGCTTGTCTGCTTTTGTTAGTGCGACTGCAACAGTTCCCTTCGGAGTGTACTTAATTGAGTTATCAATGAGGTTCTTGATTGCCTGTAGAAGCTGAATACGGTCGCCGTGAATCATCACAGGTTCAGCGCCAAGTGAGAGTTCAAGTGTGAGTCCTTTTGTTTCTGCGAGAGGCTTAAGGTCGCCAGCAATTTCTTCAGTTAGTGCCTTCACGTCAAATTCTGCTTTTGAGTACGTCACCTTTCCGCTCTTAATGTTCGCTGCACTCAAAATTTCCTGAATGGTGTTGGCGCCCTTAGTATCCGAACGGAATCCTTCCTCAATAAGTGGCCTCATTGAGTCTGGAAGCTGTCCGTAGTCACCGTCCAAGAGAAGCGAGAAGATGTTGCGTGACTTGGCCACAAAGCCCTTAATCTGGTGGGTGATGAAGTGAATAAGAATGACCTGTTGCTTGTTTGAAAATTCAAGATTCTGAGCAAGCTTCTCAATCTCTTCTCTTTGTTTAATCTCTCTCTGTACTCCCTTAATGAGCCAGTAGCCGAGAATGAAAACCAGAACTAGAGTTCCGAAGAGAACATAACGCACGTTCTCAATGGTCCTGACGAATAGAGCACTAAAGACGGCCGTAATAACAGCAACAATAAGCGCTTGCGCAGAAATTACTTTGACGTTGAATGCACGGTACGCGACGATTAGATACGTAAGTGAGCCCAAGAAAAGAACCATTCCAATAGGTCCCAAGAGGTTGATGTCGTAGATTAATGTCGCGTCACCAATTGCATAGCTTGAAACGTAGATAAGCAAACAAAGTGCGGTCGCCAAAGAAAGGAGAAGTGATTTTCGTTTCTGACTAGCTGATACACAACTCCTACTGAACTTAACACCAAAGTAGAGTAGTGATGCACCCACAAGGGTATCAAGTCCATAAATATAGAACCAGAGAATGCCCTGCAAACTTTCGCAATTAGTCATGTCAAAAGCCGAAAGGTTGAGTGGAGACGGGGTCAGTAGTATCGGAGGCAAGGCTAGAGCAGCCCAAATCCACTTTGCACGGAGCGACAAATCCTTTTCTGCAATAAATGTGTATGTGAAGTACCCAAGAAGGTAGACAAACAGAATATGAAGAACGGAAAGATTGCCCCATATGAAGTGTATGAGGTGCACTGGCGCACTAATCCATAGGAGAATCTCACTCGAGAGTGACACCGCAAAAAGTACTGTAGCCCAAAGTAGAATCTTGCTCGCAAGTGTTTTCTTTGACGCAAAGAAAATAAACAGCGCAAACAAGAGCGAAATAATAATAATAGGAACGTATGAGTAGTACATAAATGCCGGAGCAATTGAAGGGTCAAGTACACCGAAAAGCGTCGGAAGTGCATCAGAACAAGTCAGAGAAAAATCAAAGAGAGTATTCATAACTATTCAGAAATATCCTGTTCAGGTACCTCTTCGCTGAGGAGTTCGTCAGTGTCAGTTTCGTCGGAAGTAGTTTCTTCTAACTCTGTCTCAATTACAGGAACGTGTCCCGCATAAAGTGCCTCGTACGCGTTTGCCCCAATTGCGATAAGTGAGGCAACAATAAGGATCAGTGCTGGAGCCCATGTCTTAGAGAAAAAACTCATGTAGGTAAATTATACGACACGTTGGCACCCTTTATGTATTACTGTGCCCAGGCGGAGCAACTTTTGAACTTTTGAGCACTTGTAGGGCGTGAGTGGGATAGCTAATCCAGTAGCCTGCACTTTCGACTGAGGTGGGGGTAAGTTGCGCGATAAGTGGCCTGCATCCAAACTTCTCTTCCACAAATTTGAAGGCGGGGCGCAGGACTTTACGGACAAACTTCCATTCTTCAGAATCTTCAACTGTATAGTCCTCAAATAGTATTCCGTGAACAATAAAGAGAGCGAGAAACTTCTTGTAATGAGCAAGTAACTTTCCTCTGTTATGACGGTCAATCCAGTCTGAGTCATCCACAATAGAGACTTCTCGATTGGTAAGCTCTTTAAAAAGTCGTCTATGAAAATCACTTAACTTTTCTCCCCACTCTGTCTCAATAGTATGAAAAGGTTCACCGCTATGTCTATTAAAATCAATAATTCGAACATTCTCAAACTGCTCCACAAAGGCACCGTCTACTTTTGACATTCCTGTAGAGACAGAAAGTTTTCCGAGGGCTTTTTTAAGTTGGTTTTTGGGGACAAACTTATCCTTGAGGTCCTGACCAATTACTGTCTTAAGCTCCAGTGGCTCAACAAGGTGGAGAAAGCGCAACGTTTCGAAATTTGGAGTTGCAACATGCCGAGCGAGATACAGCACAGGCGGGCTAGAAAAGTGCTCGGGAATATCCCCTTTGAGGTATTCCTCGACCTTTTTTCTGAGTTCCGGGTCACTGTTTCTCCTCCTAATTTCCTCTACAGCTTCATGGAGTGGAGTGATTAAATCAGAAGCTCCTACACTGCGAGGAGTTCTCATTTTACGTAAACCAGTAAGGTGCCTTGATAGCGCACCTGCGATTCTTTTCATACGTTCTGGTGTTTAAAGTATAGCACTAGGGACGAGAGCTGTGGGTATGTATAGAGAAAGGGGGACGACACGCAAGCGCATCATCCCCCAATAGTGTTCCCCACAAATTCCTGCACCAGGTGCCAGAACTCAATTACGAGAACTGCGAGCTTCTCCCACGCGTACGCGAGGGCAGAAAATGCATTTCCGTTCAGGAGCTGCTCCGGTTCAGGAAAGAGGACTTGGGCAAGTTCGATGCCACCGAAGACAAAGAACGCCCAAGAAATGTTCGAGAGAACCACGCTCGCCAGGAACGTCCGCCACTCCTCGCCTTTCATCTGATACGAATCTTTCGGTCGCATCAGAATCAAGGTTGTCATGGGGTCGTGCCACAGGGTCAGGTAGATGAAGGCAAAGAATCGTGAGATTCCGCCGACAACACCGTTTGAGCCAATCCTGAAACGCTTGCGAGTTGCCTCGCCTACGTCCTTGATGGTCTCAAACCCAAGCGCATCACGCATTCCTCTGTTGCCCACCGTGTCATAGAGTCCGATAAGACCCCAGCAGATGAGAAACGAAAGGAACATCATCACACTGGTCCCAAGGACGAGACCGAGGTGAAGAATTGCGTACGGGTAGAGCGCGTACTCGAAGAACTTGTCGAAGAGCCAAAGGCTCGTGTGAACCGTGACCCAGAGAGGGCCACGGGTCTTGATCGTGTTGATCAGTCCCAAGGAAGCCTCCTGTTTGGGTCGGTAGCGGACAATCCGCGACCTCTGTATATATTATAGCATATCCTTCAAAAAATGCAATACCTAGCAATCGCATTCGGGTTAGTATGTATAGGTAACAAGGAGGAAGACTGTGTTTGCGTTGCTTTGGGTGCATAGAGTTCTTTCGTTAATTTCTGGGCATAGACTTCGTCAACGCTCTCAATTGAGCAGAAGCAAATATTCCGGACCATCTGAGCAAGACTGGAAAGGTAAATGAATAACAGCGAGCAGGCAAAAGCCTGCTCGCTGTATATTTTTAGTTGATCTCGGTCCCCTGTTTGTCGCCTTACTGGTATCATTTTTACTATGTACGAAATTGAGCACAGAGCACTGCTGACTGAGGAGAAGTATAAGGAGCTCGATGAAAAGCTTCGAGCGGATGCAGAGTGTCTTGGTGAGGACGATAAGGACGTGGCGTACTTTATCTTTCCCGACAAGCTTCTTAAGGTAGTGAAAAATATATCTAAAGGGACAGCCAAGCTTTCATTGAAACTAAACACCCTTGGCTCGGGGTCATCGTTTCGAGAAATTGAAGTGGACTTTAAGGATAGTCAGTTTGAGTCTCTCAAGGAACTCTGTCATGCCGTTTCCACACCTGACCAGGTGATTGAAGGTACTCAAAAGAGGACAAACTTTATGTTTAAGGGTGTTGAAATTGCACTGAAGTGGAGCGAGGACTGGGGTTATCACGCTGAATTTGAAATCGTCATTGACTCTCTTGCTTCAAAGGACGATGCTGATACTACCATTACGAATGTCGCTAACTCCCTCGACATTACTCTCATGACGGACGAAGAAGTTAAGGAATTTTCAGACAAGGTGCGTGCTCAGAAGAAGAGTGCTTAGTGCCTAATTTTGTTTTGCTTCGCCACTCTCCACGTAGGCGACGGTGTTTCCTTGGATAGCTTCGAGGACTGGGGTGAGGCAGCGTTTGAGGCTTGGTGAGAGTAGCGTTTCTGCTTCTTCAACAGATGCGAACTTATATGCTTCAATCTCGTCAGCTTGAAGTTGCATTGAGTCAATCTGTTGTTGTGTAAGCACGCCTCCATAAAAAATGAACCTGATGGCGTCATGCTTTAGTTGCGCCCCAGGAGAGTGAGTAACGCAAACAAGTCTCTGGTCTGAAACATCCAAACCGATTTCCTCTTTTGTCTCTCGTATGGCACACGCAAGCGGAGATTCGTCTTGATCAACTGAACCACCAGGGATAAGCCATGACTGTCTATAGTCTGGCTTAAGTATGAGAACTTCGTTCTGGTCGTTCAGGAAAATAGTACCTGCACCCACCTGTTTCAGAGGAAGGGATAGATAGTATTCTTCGTCTGAAAGTTTCTTGGGCATATGTGCGCGCTAGTCCTTGGGACGCATCAACGGGAAGAGCTGGGCCTCGCGGACGTCCATGTTCATAAGGAAGGAGAACATGCGTTCAGAAACACCAAAGCCAAATGATGGTGGCATGCCGTATTCAAGTGCCTCCACGAATTCCATGTCGGCCATTTGTGCCTCATCGTCTCCTGCGTCGCGCATAGCCTGCTGGCGCATGAAGCGCTCACGCTGATCAAGTGGGTCATTGAGCTCGCTGAAGCCCTTACCAACCTCACTTCCTGCAATGAGGATTTGGAAACGCTCCACGGTCTCAGGGTTCTTTGCACTTCGCTTTGCAAGAGGCTCAAGGTATACCGGAACACCAACCAAGAAACCTGGTCCTGAAATGGTCTTTCGTACCCTCTTCCAAAGAAGGTCCACACCACGCTCAATATTGAGTGTGTCCTTATCAAAACTGATGTCTGCCTTCTTCAACGCCTCAATGATTTCTTCAACGTTAGTTTGAAGTGGGTTGAGGTGGTAGTGATGCTCAATCGTCTCGCAGAAGTCGTAGGTCTTCCACTCACCTGCCAAATCTACTTCGTGCTCACGAATAGTGAACTTTGTGGTGCCAAAGGTTTTCTCTGCTACATAGCGGTAGAGGTCCTGGAGCATCAGCTTGCCCTGCTCAAAATCTGAATATGCCTGATAGAACTCAAGCTGTGTGTAGTCCTGAAGGTGTTCGCGAGACATACCCTCATTTCTGAAGATACGTCCAATTTCAAAGGTTTTTGGGAGTCCTCCTACCATTAACTTCTTCTGCCAGAGTTCTCCAGCAGAAATGCGAAGGAAGACATCGATATCAAGAGCGTTGTGGTGTGTGGTGAATGGACGCGCTTCTGCACCTCCTGTGGTGTTCTCAAGTACAGGCGTTTCTACTTCAATGAAGTCACGCTCAAGAAGGTACGAGCGAAATGCATTCCAGAAAATTGAACGCTTCTTGGCAACAGCCACCGTGTCTTCGTTTAGAAGAAGGTCAAGGTAGCGACGACGGTAGCGCTCCTCTTCATCAGAAAGTCCAAACCACTCATCAGGGATAGGACGGATTGTCTTGGCGAGCATGCTCCACGAGACGGCGCTGATACTTTCTTGGCCGTGCTTAGTGTGAAAGGCAGTTCCCTTTACTTCAACAATGTCTCCGGTATCGACGGCAGTTTCAAAAATTTCAAAGGATTCTGCACCGATGGTGTCCTTCTTAAGATACGCCTGCATGCGGGCGGTACCATCCTCTAGGTCGATGAAGATAGAGCCTCCATGACTTCTAAGTCCTCGAATACGTCCTGCGATGGTGACTTCAGTCGCCTTCTCTTCAAGGTCGGCAAATACCTCGGCAACCTCCTTAATAGTGTGGGTGCGAGATGTTCTTGCAGGGTACGGGTCAATTCCCTTTTCCTTAAGGTATTCAAGCTTTTTAATACGCTCTGCCCGGATTTCATCAAGTGCTGACATAGAAAGACATTACCACGCAATTGGGCTTCAAAACAGCTACCTATTTACAAAGAATATGGCCACCAGCGGGGCTATAAACCACCAGAAGAAGTACTCGGCTGGAGCAAAGAGTAGGTCGAGAGTCTTAGGGAAATTGTAGAGAGCGGAGAGGTCAAAGAGTCGGTACGAAAGAGCAAGAACGAGCGCTCCTGAAAGAAGACAGACAATAAGAAGTGGCAGAGCTCGAAGTCCTCCTGTGCCGTGTGTGCCAATGCGACGAAGGACGAGGTACGAACCGAATGAGAGCACGCCATAGACAATGAGTCCCATAATAGCCTTTCCTGTTCCTGTGCCTCCAGCTCCAATTAAGGCGTCTGTGAATGGAAAGACCGTGTAGAGGGCGAAGCCTAGATAGATGGAGAGAATGAGTGCGGTGAGTCGAGCACGTCCTGCCTTAATACCAAAAAGAAACAGCACAATAACGAGAATGATGAGGGCAAGGACATTGCCTACAAGTGCCCACACAGTTCCAGCTAGTGAAGTGAGTGATTCCATATCTTCTCCTAGTGTAACGCAAGAAGACCGCGTGAACGGTCTTCTGTACACACATGTGTGCCTTGGACTACAGTCCTTCAGCTTTCAAGTCTTCAATGGCTTTCTTTGCTTTTCCTGAAAGTTTGCGTGGAAGTGTTGCCGTGACGTGCACGAGAAGGTCACCGGCCCCTCCCTCAAAGGAGACACCCTTACCGCGAAGACGTAGTGTTTCTTCTGGAGTAGACATTGGAGGTACTTTCACTTCAAGTTGTTTGTCATCAATGGTGGTGACAGAGACCGTGGTACCAAGAAGGGCGTCAGTGAGTTTAATAGGAAGCTCCATGATGAGGTTTGCTCCCTGTTTCTTGAATGTTGGGTGAGGCTTTACGTGCACCTTGATGTAGAGGTCGCCTGACACGCCACCTTTGATAGCCTCTCCGCCCTGAGGCATGCGAATCATTTCTCCGCCATCAATACCGCGCGGGATTTCAAGTTTAATCTCCTCTTCCTTACGGAGGACTCCCTTACCGGTACACTTTGCACACTTTTCCTTAGGCACCTTTCCTGTTCCCTCACAGGTGGCACACGTGCGTACGCTGGTGAACGCTCCGAGTGGAGAGTTTCTCGTCTCGTGCATCTTGCCCTGACCGTTACAGGTCTTGCAGGTGTCCATAGAGGTTCCTGGTTTTGCGCCAGAGCCCTCACAGGTGTCACACTTCCCTACCTTCATGATAAGGACGCTTCGCTTCACACCGAGAACTGATTCTTTGAATGAAATCTCAACATCAATAGAAATGTCACGTCCACGCTTCACGCGCTGACGGCCTCCTCCGAACATGTCTCCAAATCCCTCAAAGAGGTCTGAGAGGTCAAACTCAGCATACTGTGAGCCTCCACCAAATCCTCCGAACTGACTGAAGTCAAAGCCCTGTGCACCCGCGCCTCCGGCTCCTGCAAAGGTCTGTCCGTAGTTGTCGTACTCACGACGCTTCTTATCATCGCCCAAGACTGAGTATGCTTCGGTGATTTCCTTGAACACAGCTTCGTCACCTCCCTTGTCTGGGTGGTGCTTCTGAGCAAGCTTTCTAAACGCCTTTTTAATGTCGTCTGTGGTGGCCTTCTTCTCCACGCCGAGGATGTCGTAGTAATTTTTAGCCATAGTGAGAACACTATACACCGATATGTCTAGGGTATCAAAAATAGAAAAAGGGCGGTTTGGATTTCTCCAAACCGCCCTTCTCACCTGCGTCGTCGCCTAGTTCTACTTGGCGAGGAAGCAGGCTTCGGAGACGTAGGTGATGTTCGCCCCTTCGGCGACATCGGCCCGTTCGTTCTCGCAGACGTCCTTCGTGGTGAAGGCGCCCACCTGTTCGAACCGACGGCCGTTCATGTTCGGCTCGGCGTTCTGCACGAGGAAGGACCAGGGCGCGGTGCCGACGGTGTCGGGGTTGACCCAGGCCTCGGGCAAAGCGGAGTCAGGATTGCTCCAGACGACCGGCGTCGGCGCCATCACGAGCAGGGTCGGCTTCGGGGCGGGTTCGGGAGGAGCCCGCTTCACGAAGAAGCGTGACTCCGCGGCGGAGGCGGTGCCCGCGACCATGAGGGCGCAGACGGCGATGGCGGAAAAGATCAATTTCTTCATTTGGTCGGTTCTCCCTATGACCTTGAATGAGTGAATATATTATAACACACGTGTCAAGTTTTGCTAGGTGAGACAAGGGGCGGTTTGGATTTCTCTAAACCGCCCCTATGCACGATGATGCTTAGAGCATTTTGTCTTTGGCTTCTTTCCAGACTTGCAGAAGCTCGCGGGCCATGTGGACGACGAGTGCTCCGGCGCTGTACACCACCAACATCACCACAACCCAGCCAAAAGGCATCTCACGAACGCTCTTAAGGAGCACCTGAGTGCTTCCAAAGAACAGCTGAGACATCGCGAGCATGAGCAGGGTGCTGAGTACTGCACCGACGAGGTAATTGATAACCATGTTCCTCATAGGGTTCTCCTGTTCTAGTTTCGGCGGATGCCGACGGCAAAGTAGGCGAATTGCCCGTGAATGGCGAGGTCATGCGAGATACGACGCTGAACGAGAGTGATGCGCTTGCCTTCATGAAGCTCGCGCACCCTTGCGATGACTCCCTTGTCGGCAGTTGAGGTGTGCTCACCGACGTGATACACGACCTTGTCTCCCGCGGCGATTTCGCTGAGCTTCGTCAGAATTGCACTTGGTGCCAAGGGCTCCTGCCCGGTGTAGCGCAGTACGTTGTACATGTTCTGCTCCTTAGTGCTTGAACTTGTGAATGAAGTGCTTGATGCGCATGCGAAGAAGTCGCTTCTTTGCGGCTTCTCTGCGATAGCGACGGTCGTACTCGCGTTCCTCGTCCACGCTGAGCGCCAAAACAACGTGTCTTTTGGGAAGACTCTGACGAAGTAAGGCTGTCAGCAAGAGTAGGAAGACGACAACATAAATCATGACACCCTCATGTGCTGTTCTGATGAGCACTATGCCATAGGCAATACAAAACACCAGCGCGGGCTTTGCCCACGCTGGTGTTCCGACTTCCTCCCTAATCTTCCTTTGGCTTCTCTGTGAACTCAGCGTCCTTTGCCTCTTCCGCAGGGGTCTCCCCTGCTTCAGGAGAGGTTGCGTCTCCTTGGTCCTTCATCATGGCTTCGCCAATCTTTGAAAGAGAGGTTGAAAGTTCCTCGGAAGCTTTCTTAATTCCTTCAAGGTCCTCGCCTTCGCGCACGGTACGAAGTGCTGCGATTTTTTCGTTCACTTCCTTCACCACTTCTTCACCTGCCTTCTCGCCATTATCCTTGATGGCCTTCTCCGCAGTGTAGATCATCTGTTCAGCGATGTTCTTCGCTTCAATGACTTCCTTACGCTTTGCGTCTTCAGTTGCATGCGCTTCTGCATCAGCCTTCATCTTCTCAATATCTTCAGGTGAGAGACCTGTTGAGCCTTCAATGCGGATAGACTGCTCTTTTCCGCTCGTTTTCTCTTTTGCCTTCACGGTAAGGATACCGTTTGAGTCCACGTCAAAGGACACTTCAACTTGTGGAAGCCCACGTGGAGCTGGTGGAATGCCATCAAGGTTGAACTTTCCAAGAGACTTGTTGTCATTAGCCATTGCGCGCTCTCCTTGAGTCACGTGAATTTCTACTGACGTCTGATTGTCTGCCGCTGTTGAGAAGACCTGCGTCTTTGAGGTTGGAATTGCAGTGTTTCGCTCAATGAGCTTTGTTGCCACACCTCCCATGGTCTCAATAGAAAGTGAGAGAGGGATAACATCAACAAGGAGAATATCTTTCACGTCTCCCTGGAGAATTCCCGCCTGAATAGCAGCACCAATAGCCACTACTTCATCAGGGTTCACGCCCATATGAAGTTCCTTTCCGAAGAGCGCCTTCACCTCCTCCTGAATCTTAGGCATGCGTGTCTGACCACCCACAAGAACGATCTCGTTAATGTCAGAAGGTTTGATGTTTGCCGCTTCAAGAGCGCGCTTGGTGATATCAATTGAGCGGGTGACAAACTCACTTGCAAGCTCCTCAAGCATTGCGCGAGTGAGCTTGATGAGAAGGTGCTGAGGAGCGCCGTCTGGGCCTGCTGTGATGAATGGGATGTTCACCTCAGTCTCAGCTGAAGAAGAGAGCTCAAGCTTTGCCTTCTCTGCAGCTTCATCAAGTCGCTGGAGAGTGAGTGGGTCCTTTGAGATATCAATACCGCTCTGCTTTTTGAACTCGTCAGCAAGGTAGCGAACAATCTTCTGGTCAATGTCACGACCTCCCATATGTGAGTCGCCGTCTGTTGAGCGCACCTCAATAACGTCATCTCCTACTTCAAGAACTGACACGTCAAAGGTGCCGCCTCCAAAGTCGTAGACAACAATCTTCTCGTCCTTCTTCTTATTAAATCCGTACGCGAGAGCTGCTGCAGTAGGTTCGTTGATGATGCGAAGGACATTAAGTCCTGCAACTTGACCTGCTGCCTTTGTCGCATTTCGCTGTGCGTCGTCAAAGTATGCGGGTACGGTGATGATAGCTTCGGTGATTTTCTCGCCGAGCTTTGCCTCTGCGTCTGCCTTCATCTTTGAGAGAATCATTGCGGACACCTCCTCAGGACGGTAGTCCTTGTCGCCTAGAAATACCTGCACGCCTCCGTCAGGACCTGCCTTTACTTCATACGGAACGATATCCTTGTCCTTCTGCACTGCTTCATCCTGGAAGCGGTGACCCATGAAGCGCTTAATACCGTAAATGGTGTTCTTTGGGTTCGTGACGGCCTGACGCTTTGCGAGAGTTCCTACAATGCGCTCACCGTTCTTAGCGATAGCAACCACTGAAGGCATGGTGCGTGTTCCCTCTGCGTTTTCCAAAACACGAGGCTCACCTCCCTCCATGATAGCCATTGCGGAGTTTGTTGTTCCAAGATCAATACCAAGAATTTTTGCCATAGCTTTGTTGTGTTTGCTTTATAAAATTATGTCCCTGTTCGCACTGATACTTCTATTTTACGCTTCCTATTTCTAGGTTCAAGTGTGGGAGAAGACGCGGACCATCGCGGGGCGAACGACCACATCCTGTACCTTCCAACCCTTCTCTAGCACCTGTGAGATGGTGTCATCCTTGCTCATGTCGTCTGTTGGGTCCTGCCCCAGTGCCTCGTGAAGGCTTGGGTCAAAGGCCTCACCTACTAAGCCGAACGAAACGAGTCCTACTGTCTTCCCGGCGCTCTCCAACTGCTTCATGATTGCCTGAAACCCTTCTGGAATGTCACCCTGTGCGCTTGCGCGAGCGAGTGAATCCATAACAGGAATGAATGCTTCGGCCGTCTTTACTGCACCATTCGACTTCGCTCTTGAGACATCTTCATCAAAGCGCTTGAGGGCATTTACATAATCTGCCTTCGCGCGTTGCCATCCGTCTAAATATTCCTGCTTCTCTTTCTTGCAGACAGCAAGTTCCTGTTTCACTTTCTCGACCTTTGACTCGGCCCGAGATTCAGTAGCTTCGAGCTCTTCTTCGCTCATGCCTTCCTCAATATCTTCTGTATCAATAATTACATCATCATCGCTCATATTTGCATTATGAATGAATTTTTTATCTCTGTCAAAAACGTGAATGGCCTCTCCTTCTTTGGGAAAGGAGAGGCCAAAATCACACGTTCTATATTTTCAACGGTCCACTCCGTGGAGCGCATATAGGTTACGGGCGAAAATTCAATGTCCCGCGCGGGCAAAACAGGACAGAATTTATGTGTGATTACCCGATTGGTTAAGGAACTGCCAAACCCTGCGGCGACGCACAGCCCCTCTTGTGTCACGACGACCCAATACATCGCCGAAGATAGCGTCGCCCTAGCACTATACAATATATGGCTATTTTAGCCAGTCTTTATGAAAAGTGATTCTTTTCCCTCTCGTGAAAGTTTTTTGATACCAGCTTCTCTCTTTAAGGCTTCGCTTCGTGTATGAAATGCTTCTTGGTGAACAAGCACTACTGGCCGTCTTCCGCTCGTGTACTTTGCGCCCTTAGGGCTTTCATTGTGTTCCTTTACTCGACGCAGAACATCCGTTGCAATCCCTGTATAGAGTGTGTCGTCAGAACATCGGAGGATGTAGACGAAGTACGGCATACTACTTGCCGAGGTCCAAGGTCTCGTCAATTCTGATTTGCTCCACAAATTCAGGGACGTGGCTCACGAGAACGAGTGCACCCTCATAGGCATCAAGCGCTTTTGCAATGACGGGAATGTGACGGAAGTTAATGTGGTTTGTCGGCTCGTCCAAAATAAGGAGACCAGGACGAAGAAGAACGAGTTGCGTGAATGCCACAAGCCCCTTCTGACCTTCAGAGAGTGCGCCGACTTTCTTGCGCATTGCCTCACCGTTAATAAGGAAGCCTGCCGCAGTAGCGCGCATGTTCTCTTCAATAGGGCGCTCCATAGCATCCATCAAGGTTTCAAACACCGTCTTCTCAAAGTTTAGGGTGGAGAAGTCTTGGCGGTAGTAGCCCACCTTCGTGCCCGGGAGAATTTGAGCTCCCTCTGCAGTCCCCTTTGCAAGAGACTCAAGAAGGGTTGTCTTTCCAATACCGTTAGGACCCTTCAACAGAAGGTGACGATTCTTACGAAGCTCAATTTCTGCTTTGTGTACCTTTGGATTGTGCGTCTTAGGGTCAAGAGTGGTGTATGAAGAAATGCTGAGGATATTTCCCACCAAGTCGTCAGGACATGGAATGGTGAAGTTTCGGATTGTCTTGTCCTCTCTGCGGATATCCACTTTGTCTTCTTCCATTTCCTCAATTTCGTCACGCATTTTCTTTGCAACGAGACGCATCTTTCCTCCCTTCTGAGCGAAGTAGTTCATCTTTTCCTTGTTGTCCTGAATCTTCTTTGCAAGCTGTGCGTTCTGACGATTCTCTCGCTCAATACGCGCGGTGATGTCCTTCAATACGTTGTGGTAGTTACCTACATACTGCTCGAGCTTTCTCGTGTGTACGTCGAGGTAGAGGACGCCGTCAGAAAATGAGTTAAGGAATTCTGCATCATGGGAAATAACCATACAGGTCTTCTCGTAGTTCACGAGAAAGTCGGTGAGGTGCTCGATACCAGCAGTGTCGAGATTGTTCGTTGGCTCATCAAGTAGAAGTAGGTCAGGGTTTTGAATGAGGGCAGATGCGAGGAGTAGGCGTGCCTGCTGACCACCAGAGAATGAGCCGATAGTGCGTTCAAAAATAGAAATATTCTTTGGCACGTGGAGATTCACGACATCAAGAACCTTCTCAATCTTTGGGTCAATGTCGTAGACCTTTTCGCTAAAGCACGCCTCAAAGAATGCACGCACAGTAAGGTCGCGCTCCTTGGGCGCGATTGCTTGGCGCGATAGCGCGATGGTAAGTCCTTCCTGTTTCCAGATTTTGCCGTCCTCAGGAGGAAGTTCGCCCGTAATGAGCTTGAAAATAGTACTCTTGCCTGCGCCGTTTTGACCCATGAGGGTGACCTTCATACCTTTCTTCAAAGAGAAGTCCACGTTGTCGAGGATTGGGTAGTTTTGCCCGTAGTTAAAGGAAAGTTCCTCAAAGCGAAGAACCGCTTCGCGCGGTCCTTGTGGAGTATTTGCTTTTGAGCCGTTCTTCCCTGCCATTTATCATATTATACACTATTTCCTGCTCGAAGTCTATTTGCTAAGCTCCTTACTCATTCTATTTAGCACATCAATACATAAATTAAACAAATCCTGTGCCTGCTCGATGTCGTACGTTGCGTCAGGGTGTTGCGTTGGATTTCTGAATGATTTCCTGATGTGTTTGAGGTGTTCAATTAACGCCGCGTCGGGTTTTCTTGTGCCACGTTTTGATTCAAGCGCCTTCTCCATCGGTCCCCATTCTAGTCTGGCGAGTCTATTTCTTTTGATATTCTTAAAGTAAAGTTCTCTCAAGGTTGACTCAACAGTTCTCATTAGATGAAAGGCAGATGCAGTTGGCAGATTAAAGGCAATACATTTCCCTGCTTCTTTCAAGTCGTCTTTTGCTAGTATTGGCAGTGTCTCGTAGACATCAGAACTAAGCAGTGACCCAACATTGTTCAAGAGCATTTGAGTATCTATTCTCTTTCTCTCAACTGTGTAGGAGTACTTAATTCCTGTTTCGGAATCAATGATATCTCTTAAGCGATCCATCAATTTTCTCAGAGAGATTGTGTGTGTGCCTAAAAGACTATCCTTTTCCGTCTCCTTAAGCTTAGTAAGTAAGTCCGATAAATCTTTAGATGCTCCAGAGTTCTGAGTAACTTCAAGTTCGAGACTATTCACAGAACTAAAAAAACTCTCAATATTCTCAATGACGCAGCCCTCACCATGGATCTCCATGGTTCCTTGAGCGTCCTGTAAATATCTGACAACAGTGCCGAAGTAGAAATATAGGTATATCTGCTTTGATATCATAACAATTTGATTTACACAGATGTTGAATCGTTGTCAGGAAGGTCGCGGAATTCGATGCCGAGCGGGGTGAGAACGAGGGTTGGGAAATGGCGAGAGGAGCCAAGGCACTCGGGCTTCAGCATGCCGTCGTGAATTGGAAATACTACCTTTGGATTTACCGCCTTTGCGTAATCAATACACTCACCAAGCTTCATCCAAGGGCCAGACACAGGGAGGGCGAGAATCTCCACGGGAACAGGTGGCACAAAGAATGAATCACCCGGATGGAAAAGTCTGTCTGCAATCATGAATCCCCCGTTCACACAGCGCGGAAGACCCTCATACATAAGGGCGTGCTCGTGTCCGTAGCGCGCAATTGAAACACCTTTCACTTCGGTCTTTCCGTTGTCTTCTAGTATGGTGGGAGATATGCCCTCTGCCTCAAGCACCTTCCCTGCTCCCTCATTTGTGATAACGATTGCTTCAGGGTTCTCACCGAGCACTTTTTTGAGAGCGTCCATATCAAGATGGTCACCGTGCTCATGCGTGATAAGTACGGCATCAATGCCTGAGAGAGATGGAATGACAGCATACTCACCTGGGTCAAAGAGAAACTTCGCACCAGCTTCCTCTACGAGAATACATGCGTGTCCGTACTTGGTGATGTTCATCAACCTAGTATATCAAATTGGAAGGTTCTAAAACCAAGAGAAGAGACCGCCAAACCAAGTTGAGATTGAAATCCATGTAGAGGCGAAGAATCCTGGCTCCTCGCTCGGTGCCGGCTCTGTTGCCGTAGTCGTTTCAGTAGGTTCCTCAGGCGTTGGTGTAGGAGTTGTAGTGATTACAGGAGGAGGTGTTGGGGTTGGTTTCTCGTACGCGGTGCAGTATCCGGCCTGCGGAGTGACCTGGCACGCCATTAGGGTACACATGGCGCCTCCCTGACCCAATGAGCAGTGATTACAGCCATCAAACCAGGCAATACAGCCTTTGGGCGGAGTGTACGGTTCTGTGGGCTTTACAGGGCCTGTCTCGGAGTCCGTGCACTCTCCCTTGTGAATGTAGGTGGCGTTTTTGTCAGCGCCCAACATACAGCTGTTTCCGTAGGTTTCGTAGATTGGATAACAGGGCGCAGTCACACACTGCACCTGCTTAGCACCACAGACCGGGTCGTACTGCATCGTACACATGGTAGGAGTCTCAGCACTTGAAATACCTGGAAGGACGACAATGATAAGGGCAAGGAAAAAATGTAACAGAATTCTGTTTTTCATAGGTATCAGTATAGACGACACTGAACGGAAATTCTTACATATAAAAAGAAACCGGGCGCAAGCACTGAGTGCTTGCGCCCGGGGTTGAGGTCTCTGAGTGAGACCTTGTCGCCGTGGCCCTAGGCCAAGGCGGGTTGACGCGACCGGTCAAAGGAAACGAGGGCGTCGATGCCCTGCTTCAGGATGGCGGCCGGCGTGGTGCCGTGCTTCGCCGCGAGCTCGTCGAGCTTCGCGGACGTCTCGCACGGAAGCGGAATCCGAAAGAGTGGGCGCCCCATTGGCACCTCCCTGTTGCTTGCAGAAAAGCCTGCCTTATTAGTTAAGCACATTACTGAAATAGACAAAACCCCGCGACCTTCGTCGCGGGGTTTTGAAAGTGGATTAACGCTTTGACCACTGTGGGCGCTTGCGGGCCTTTCGAAGTCCTGGCTTCTTTCGCTCCTTTGCACGAGGATCGCGCTTGAGGAGACCTGCAGACTTGAGAGGAGCACGAAGACGTGACTCACCCTTCATGAGTGCGCGAGCAATAGCGTGACGTACTGCTTCTGCCTGAGAAGCAACACCTCCACCAGCTACGCGAGCAACTACTTCAAAGGTTCCAACAACCTCATCAAGACCAAGTGCATCCTTAGCGATAAGGGCACGGTCCTTGGTGTTGAAGAACTCGTCAGCAGGCTTGCCGTTTACGGTGATGGTCGTCTTAGAAGCAGGTGTGAGCTTTACGCGTGCACTTGCAGTCTTTCGACGTCCAACAGCGACAGTGTAGGTTGTAGTTTCAGACATAAAATTACTTGTTGATAGTTAGACGCTTCATGCGCTCCTTGCGAAGCTTGTTGCGAGGAATCATACCGTCAACAGTCTTGCGGACGACTTCCTCAATACCCTTCTTGTCCATGAGCATCTGCATAGATACTTCACGAAGACCTCCTGGGTAGCCGGTGTAGTGCGTGTAAATCTTTCCAGCAATACGCTTCTCGCTCATCTTGAGCTTTCCTACGTTGTTGATGGTTACCTGTACAGGAGTCACCTTGTTCTTTACGAAGAAGACTGACTTCTTTCCAAGTAGGGCTGAGGCTGCTTCACTTGCCACGCGTCCAAGCGTACGGCCGGTAGCGTCAACAGTTACCTCCGAAGGAGCGACCTTGTGGTCGATTCGGTTCTTCTGGTCTTTGTGCATTCGGGTATTCATACGCTTAATCAACGAAGGTTATGTAAGCAGTCTTGCGAGCATCTGCTGACGCCGACTGAGGACGCTTGATGATACGAGTGTATCCACCAGGACGCTCAGTGTAGCGAGGGGCAAGTGTAGAGAAGACCTTAGCGACTGCCTCATCATCACCTCCAAGGCGACTTGAGACGAGACGGCGGTTTGCAACCGTGTCTACGCGACCATGCGTAATAACCTTCTCAATGAAGGGGCGGAGTTCCTTAGCTTTCGCCTCGGTCGTTGAGATTCTTTCATGAAGAATAAGGGAACGTGCAAGAGAACGAAGCAACGCAGTGCGCTGGTTCTTTGGACGTCCGAATGTTCTTCCTTTGTGTTGGTGTCGCATGGTAATAATCGCTAACTGTCTATCAGGCTTATCACACTACTCGGTTCCTTTCAAGGAAAGGCCAAGTGTATCAAGAGCTTCGGTAATCTCGGTGACTGCTTTGTCGCCGATACCATCGATCTCTTTGAGTTGCTCTGCTGACTTACGGATAAGGCCGGCTACGCTCTTTACGCCACCCTCAGTAAGAGAGTTTACGGTTCGAGCTGACAAACCGATGTCGTCAATCTTCACTTTCGCAGGGTCTTTGCCCAGGTCATCAACTGAAGCAACGCTTCGTGTCTCCATACCTGAATCAAAGCCAGACTCCTCGTCTTCCTCCTGGAAGCCGACGATAGCCTTAAGCTGGTGAATCATGATTTCAATAGAACGCTCAAGCGCTTCGCGCGGTGAGATAGTTCCATTGGTCTCAATCAAAATGCGGAGGCGGTTGAAGTCGGTTCGGTCACCCACACGCATGTTCTCTACTTCGTAGTTCACACGGCGAATTGGGGTGAAGGTGGCATCAAGAGCGATGGTGCCGATATCAACTTTCTCCTTGGTCAAAATTTCGCGGGGCATGTAGCCGAGACCGCGCTCAACAGTAGCTTCAAGCTCAAAGCTTCCCTTTCCAGAAAGGCTTACGATGTGCTGGTCAGGATTTGCAATCTCAACCTGTGAAGGAAGAGAGAAATCAGCTGCAGTTACATCCTTTGTGCCCTTTACTGAAAGGCGGATAGTCTGAGGCTCGTCACCATGAAGGTTAAAGTGTACGCGCTTAAGGTTAAGGAGAATCTCCATAACGCTCTCACGTGCGCCTTCAATAGTTGCGAACTCGTGAGAAACATCGTCAATCTTTACGTTCGTGATGGCTGCACCAGGAAGTGAAGAAAGAACGATACGGCGAAGGCTGTTTCCGAGGGTGTGGCCGTAACCTGGGTATAGAGAATCAATCTCGTATACACCTGAAACTGCTTCTTCAGAAACAACGCGAGGCTTAGAGGGTAGTGTGATGTGGTATTCCATAACTCAATCTTTATTTACCAGGACTATTAAAACTAACGGCTGTAGAACGAGAGCACTGACACAAGGTCACCTGCTGGGTCTGCTGACTCAGCAGTTGGGTACTCAACCACACCTCCTGTCATGCTCTTAGCATCCCATGAGAGCCATGAAGAAAGAGTGCGGTTTTCGTTGCGGTCACCAAACGACACAAAGGATGCATGGTTCTCGCTTCCCTTGCGTACGCCAATCTTGTCACCGAGGTGTACTCGGCGAGAAGGAATGGTGGTCTTAACACCATCAACCGTCACGTGTCCGTGTGAGACCATCTGACGAGCCGCACGTCGCGTCGGCGCAAGGCCGAGGCGGTACACAACGTTATCAAGACGAAGCTCTAGGAGACGGTGGAGAATTTCAACAGGGTTTGCGCCGTGAGTAGCCATAGCTTCACGTACGAGGGCAGAAAACTGCTTCTCAGAAATACCATAGGTAAAGCGAACCTTCTGCTTATCAAGAAGCTGACGGCCGTACTCTGTTGGTCCGCGTCCGCGCTTCTTGGTCTTCTGGCCACGCTCCTGCGCTAGGGCAAACTTCTGAGACATCGTCTTTTCAAAGACTGATGCTCCGAGGCGCTTAGCGATTTTGTATTTTGGTCCTACCTTCATAAATAATTAATGGATTACACGCGACGTGGCTTAGGAGGACGAGGTCCGTTGTGAGGGACTGGAGTCGCATCCTTAATGCTCTTAATTGAAATACCCTTGCCTGAGAAGGCGCGGAGCGCAGACTCACGTCCTGCTCCAACACCACGGATAATGACCGTAGCCTCCTTGAGGCCAATGGCCATAGCCTTCTCACCAAGAAGCTCACCCACCTTCGCAGCTGCGTAGGGAGTTGACTTACGAGCTCCAGAGAAACCAAGTGCTCCTGAAGAAGAAGACATGATGGCATTTCCCTTCTCATCTGTTAGGACGGCCTTGGTGTTGTTGAAGGTAGCCTCAACGTGAAGGATACCCTTCTCCATGCGGCGCTTTGACAACTTTGAAAGAGCACGCTCTTTGCGTCCTTGATCAAGGCCTTTTCCTGACTTCTTAATGATTCGTTTCTTTCCCATGGTGTAATTAGATATCTAGAGACTTAAAACTATGTCTTCTCAAGCGTGCGACGACCGCTACCCATAGTCTTACGGGTGTTACCACGGACGGTGCGTGAGTTGGTCTTGGTGCGCTGACCCTTTACAGGGAGGCGACGCTCATGACGAACACCACGAGCTGAACGAATATCCTTCAAGCGCTTGATGTTCTGACCAATTTCACGGCGGAGCTCACCCTCGATGGTGAAGCCTTCAGCAAGTACGCGAATCTGCTGTTCTTCATCTGAGGTAAGCTCAGAACCCTTCTTAGTGAAAGGAACACCTACCTGCTTGAGGATTTCTTTGGCGCGGGTTGGACCGATGCCATAGATAAGAGGCAGCGCGTATGAGAGCTGCTTGTTATCGGGAAGTGTTACGCCGGCGATACGCATAGGAAATTAAATACGGTACGAAAATAAATTAACCCTGACGAGCCTTACGGCGTGGGTTCTTCTTGTTAATGCGGAATAGGCGTCCACCACGGCGAACAATAATGTCACCTGGTTGCTGAACCTTTACTGATGCGCGTACTTTCATGGTGTTAGGTAAGACGCCTCACGATACGAGCGCGACCGCCATAGGGGTCAACCACGAGCTCTACTTTGTCTCCAACAAGGACGCGGATGCGATGAAGTCGCATCTTCCCTGCAAGGTACGCAAGTAAAAGCTCGTCAGATGGCATACGCACACGAAACAACGAGTTGGGAAGTACCTCTTCAACGGTACCTTCCGCTGTTTCTGTGTTTTTACCATCTGTCATGTGAAGCTTGGTGATAATAACAAACGCTGATAAATGAGTCAACTACAGGCTCCCTTCTACTTCTTGACGTCGACAATCTCTACCTTGATTTTCTCAGGATCATCAGGGAAGGTTGAGGCCCAGAATGGGCGAAGCACCATATTTGCTCGGTCTACTGAAGGTAGTCCACCTACAATAACACGGGCATTCTCGCGACTTTTGCCTGCAACTGCCCCGGCAACCTCAACCTCATCAATTCCCCAAACGAGCGTTGTATTTCCTTCTATTTTGAATGAATAGCTCTCCACAGCATCAGGACTTTCAGGGGTAATGGCGCTGAAGGTGAGGTTCTTGGAGTCCTCGACGGTGATTGGCTGACCTGAGAATCCACCAGCGATTTGGTAGGCAAGAGCTTTCGCAAGAGCGGCATTTGGGATAGTAAATGCCTTCATAACGGCCCTGAGGCGAACATCCACCTTCCCTCCTTGTCCTGGAGCGTCTGGAAGAGTTTCAAGAGTGATGGTGTATGCGCCTGGAAGAGTCATGTACCCTTCCTTGAGCTTTCCTTCTAGTTCACCCTGAATGTCGGTGCGAAGTGCAGCCTCCATCTTTGCGACTTCTGCAGTGCGGGTTGCTTCACTCACTGAAGGGCGTGTACCTGCAAATCCTCCCGTCATAGGTTCAGTTGATTTTGCGTAGACGAGGTCAAATGACTTTCCTCCCTTAAGACCAGGAACGGTGAAGTCTGAAGCAGGAATGTTGTACTTCTCACCTCCTTCGTCTGAGTACACCGATGCAGTAATGCTTCCGGGAGCATTACTGGTGCCGGCTGGAATAACGACTGAATCCTTTATGCGGAAGATAAGGCCAGAAGGAGTCTCAAAGCGGGTGTTCTTGATGAGCTGTTGAGAATTTGGCTGTGCGTTGTAGATGGTGATGGTTCCTGTCGCAGGATCATTTGCTTCAACGGTTGATTCAGCTTCAACTGAGTTAGTAGCGATTTTCTCTACAACAACGACTTCGTATGGAAGCTCGCCCTGTCCCTTGGTTGCAGTCATTTCAGCAGAGACGTACGCCGTGTTTCTTTGTGGAGTCACCTGTACGGTTGCGCCAGAGAAGAAATGAAGCACACCCACTGAGCCAGCAACTACGACAAGAGCAATAAGTGCAGTTCCGAATGGGAACTTCTTGTTGCTTCGTGGACGACGTGCACGCTCACGGGGTGCTTCGTAGGCAGGAGGTGGAGTGTATGAAGACTCGTGAGTGTTCATGTCCCCCATAGCGCGTCTGCGGGATGGAGGAATGATGTCGTTAAGGGTTTTAGGCATACAAAATCGCTGAATAATCGCTACCTGGTAATGTGGTTTCTAGTATACCTGTCTCCACGCCCTCTGGCGACTCTCTGGTGGATAGAGGCTCAAGTCTTTGGTAACGGTTCAAACCGCTTGTTGTGGTAGAGGGCGAGCATGGCCAAAAAGACATCTCCTTCCGCTTCACCTCGTGTACGTACGAACTGTGCCAAGTGTTCCGGGCAGAGCGCGATGACGGTGAGAGGCTCGTCTGAAAGCCAGAGCGAGTGTACGTCTCTCGAGTCCAATAGTCCTTCCATGAATGCGCGGATAGGCTCGTCTGCAAGAAGAAACACTGAACGCGGGAGCGCGTGTCTGGTCTTGAAGTCACGAAGCACGGTGCAGACTGCAGACTTCCATGCCTCTTGGGATGCGTTTGTCTCAGAAGCGCCACCCCCTTTAGTTGTTGGAGTTGGAAGTGTCATCGGTTCTACTGGACAGGTATTGCTCTCCTTTTTGAGTGAGGTGATAAGGCTGTGCGCGCCAAGCGGAACACTTGAGACGTCAGTGAGAATGCCTTGTTTTACAAAAATAAAGTCAGTGGCCTCACCCGTCACGTCGACGATGAGAAAATCTTTCTCGTGCGGGTACATATCGCGAATAACGGCGTAGGATAAGGGCGCAAAGGCGGTCGTAACTACGTGGTTATTGTGAAAGGCATGGCGAAGCGTCTTCTCAATCTTTCCTGCGACATCATCTTCAAGACTTGAGGAGAGAATAATGAGATCTGCGCGTTTTGCCTTCTTTCCAAAAGGGTTTCCAATTTCATACCCGTTAAGAAGTGTTGCAATAACTGCTTCGTCGGCTTCCCTCCTGCCCTCAATGACTTGGGCAGACTTCTTTGCCGTCTCGTGAAGAAGCTGACGGGTAAAGAGAAATGGCTTCTCCTCGGAAATTGTTTCAACGCGTACACGAGTTTCCTGCCACGGAGAAGCGATAGACGCTAGGACACACGAGGCGTGCCCGGTCTTTAGTTCTTTGCGAAGCACTGGTCCGCCGTATCGCACCATGACGTGACCTAATTCTTCAAGGGCACGGAGCATGCTCTTGCCGGCTTCTTCTCCCTCTCTACGAGTGATAGGGATGCGCGCAGTGAAGTAGAGCGTTGGCGCGCTCGCGGGTTCAAAATGAGCGTACGCTCCGCCCACTGAGGATGAACCAATGTCTACGAGTGCAACCGTTTGGCGCACAGGTTTGCCGAAGAGTCCCATGCTCTTCAGTATACAACCTCTCTACACGACGACGGCCTTGATACGGCGTACACCCTGTGCAACTGATTCCTCTTTAAGAATTTTGAATTTCTTTCCACCCTCTCCGATTTCCTTGGTGTTGTGTACGTGCGGTCCGCCACAAAACTCAAGTGAGAATGCTTCAGGAATACGAGGATTCTCTGGTGTTGAACCTAGGGGTCCTACTGAGTAGACCGTGACCATGTCAGGATACTTCACGCCAAATTCCATTTCAGCACCCAAACTTTCAGCTTCTTCACGCTTCATTGCGGTGCGTTGTACGGGAAGCTCTGCATCAATTTGTGCCTGCACGAGGGCCTCTACTTCAGCCTTCTGCTCATCCGTCATCTTCTCGCCGTGTGAGAAGTCAATGCGAAGACGCTCTGAAGTAATATTTGAACCGCGCTGGTGCACATGCGTACCAAGCACCTTTCGAAGCGCTGCCAAAAGAAGGTGGTGGGTGGTGTGGTAGCGCACCGTCTGCTCTGAATGGTCAGCAAGTCCTCCTGCAAACTTTTGCGCTGCTCCTGCGCGAGACTTGTCTTGATGCTCCTTCATCTTTGCATCAAATTCTTCTCGTGAGACAGAGAGTCCCTTCTCACTCGCAAGTTCTTCGGTGAGCTCTACAGGAAAACCAAAAGAAGTGAAGAGTATAAAGGCGCTCTCGCCTGTAATATCGCCACGCTTTGCCTGCTTCTCAAATTCCTTGAGGCCGGTTTCAAGAGTCTTTCTAAATTTCTCCTCCTCCTTTTTAATTTCAGCACTGATGGTTTCTGCATTCTCCTTAAGTAGAGGGTAGTGGTCGGCGTAGACGTCTGCATAGCCTTTAGCTACCTCAACAAGAATGGCTTCCTTGATACCTAGGCGATCTGCCTCACGAATGGCACGGCGAAGCAAACGACGGAGAACATAGCCCGCCTCAGAGTTTGCTGGAAGGATTCCTTCAGCGAGCATGAAGGTGCCTGCGCGCATGTGATCCAGAATGATACGGAACGAGCGAGTCGTTACCTCATCCTCGCCATACTTCTTGCCTGAGCGCATTTCAAGTGCCCTCTTTGGCTCTTCAAATACATCATTAAAGAAGACGTCAGAGTTACCAAGCGTTGCGGCTGTCAATCGCTCAAGTCCACCACCAAAATCTACGTTTTGCTTTGGAAGATTCTCAAATGAGCCGTCTGCCTGCTTCACATACTGCATGAATACTGAGTTGCAGATTTCAACAAAGCGACCACAGTCACAGTTAGGGTGACATTTCTCGCCCCACTTGGTGTCGTGCGGAAGTCCAAAATCGTAGAAGACTTCTGAATCAGGTCCACCAGGCTCGCCAGCGGGCATATTAGAAGGTACGCCTGCCCTACTCCACCAGTTTTTCTTTGCATCATAGGCAAAGATGCGGTCATTGCCTTCAAATCCCTTTGTGTAGCCATCCGCCTCACTTCCAATATCCTTAAATTCAGCAGTGACACCCTTTGACGCAAAGAGTTCCTTCCAGATTTCAACAGCCTTAGTGTCGGCTTCCATACCTGAGTCCTTATCTCCTGCAAAGACGGTGACATAGAGCTTTGAAGGGTCCAGGCCAAGTCCTTCTTCAGAGCTTGTGAGAAACTCAAAAATCCATGGGAGCTGTTCTTTTTTGAAGTAATTGCCCAACGACCAGTTTCCAAGCATTTCAAAGAAGGTGGTGTGACGGTTGTCTCCCACTTCTTCAATGTCGCCTGCACGAAAGGCAAGCTGAGAGTCTACGAGACGGTCGCCTCCTGGGTGCTCTTGTCCGAGAAGGTATGGAATCAAGGGTTGCATACCTGAAGAGGTAAAAAGTGTGGTGGGGTCATTCCCAGGCACGATGGGCGCTGAAGGGATAATGGTGTGCCCTCGTGAGACAAAGAAATCCAGATAGCGTTTGCGTACTTCAGAGATAGTCATAGTGTGGTAAGACGATACCACGGCTTGTATACTCTTTGCTATGGCTACTACACGCACATCTTGGGGTTTTGATATAAGTGAACTTGATCACACGATTCGTCCACAGGACGACTTTTTTCACCACGCTAGTCAGAAGTGGATTGATGCTAATTCTATTCCTCTAGAGGAATCACGATGGGGCTCATTCATGAAGCTCCGCAAGGAAACGGACGAGAAACTTCACGCTATTTTGAAAGCAATTTCTGCAAAGAAAAACTTGGAAGAAGGAAGCACCGAGCAAATTCTTCGGGACTTCTTTGTAAGTGGTATGGACAGTAAGAAGCGAAACAAGCTAGGGGCAAGTCCCCTCTTGCCTCTTCGTGCTCTTATAGACTCAATTGAGTCTAGGGAAGATTTGGAAGAGGTTATCGCAACACTCCACCGTATCGGCGTTGATGTCGTCTTTAGTACGGGCATTGACCAGGATGCAAAGAACGCTACGCGCTACGTACTGCATGTTGCTCAAGGAGGTATTGGACTTCCTGACCGTGACTACTACCTTAAAACCGATGCAGAAAGCACACGAGTGCTAACTGCGTACAAAGAACACGTGGAGAAAATCTATGTCCTTATGGGCAGAAGTCCTGAGGAGGCAAAGGCTGAAATGGAACGCTTCATTCTCCTTGAGACGAAACTCGCCAAGGTTTCAATGAGAAAGGAGGACACGAGGGATGCTGACAAGACGTATCACAAGATGACGCTTGCAGTCCTCAAGAAGCATGCTCCTGAATTTGTCTGGAAGAGCTATATGGAACGGATTGGTGCAGAAAAAGCTAAAGATGTGATTGTTATGCAACCTCAGTTTATTAAGGCGGTGAGCACCCTTCTTGACCGAATCTCACTCTCTGACTGGAAGAGCTATATGGAGTGGCATTTGGTGAATGATTCAGCCTCGCTCCTCTCAGAAGAGTATGTGAACACTGTATTTGATTTCTATGGTCGCGTGCTTATGGGTGCAAAGGAAATGAAGCCATTGTGGCGTCGTGTGCTTGGCGTCGTGAATGGTCAGGTCGGTGAGCTTCTCGGGAAAGCATATGTAGAAAAGTACTTCTCTCCTGAAGCTAAGAAGAAGATGCTCGTCCTTGTTAAAGACCTCATGACTGCGTATGAGGCACGGCTAGAGTCTCTTGATTGGATGAGTGCAGCGACCAAGAAGAAGGCGCTGAAGAAGCTCAAGGCACTCAATACAAAAATTGGATACCCTGATAAGTGGAAGACGTATAAGGGTCTTCGCATTTCTCCTGACGACTATTTCGGTAACGTTATGCGCACGAATGAGTTTGAACACAAGCGCGCCATGAAGAAGCTTGTAGGCGCTGTGGACCGCAAGGAGTGGTTCATGTATCCACAAACGGTAAATGCGTATTTCGCACCGAATCTAAACGACATTGTATTCCCTGCTGCGATTCTTCAGCCTCCGTTCTTCAGTGTGTCTGCTGATGATGCGCTTAACTACGGTTCAATCGGTACTGTGATTGGGCACGAAATTACCCACGGCTTTGACGACCAAGGTTGTAAATTTGATGAGTTTGGAAACTTGAAAAGCTGGTGGACCAAAGAAGACAAAAAGCGATTTGAAGCGAAGGCAAAAAAGATTAAGAAGCAGTACGACCAGTATGTTGTTGCGGATGGCGTGCATGTAAATGGAGCACTTACGCTTGGAGAGAATATTGCTGACCTCGGAGGACTCTCAATTGCCTATGATGCGTATCAGTTGGCACTTGCGCGTACCGGAAGAAAGGAGATTGATGGTCTGTCTCCAGAGGAACGGTTCTTCATTGGATTCTCGCTCTTTGAACGAGAGCACGCACGAGATGAATTTCAGAAAATGCAGGTTCTTACTGACCCGCACTCTCCCGGCAAATTCAGAATTAACGGTACGCTCACTAACTTCAATGTCTTCTACGATACGTATGGAGTTACAAAGGGTGACAAACTCTTCAGAGCTCCAAAAGACAGAGAGATGGTCTGGTAACAACAAACGGGCGTCGACTAGAAGTCGACGCCCGCGCTGCATTCTTAGGCTCCTTGCGGTGCCGGCACGATATCAGTCTTCCCTGCCTTCTTCTCTTCGGTCTTTGGCCGTCTCAGTCGCGGTGTGCAGGCGAGAAAGTAATAGCCGATGAGTATCAGAGGCAACGAGGAGATGAGAGCATTATGGAACTTGGTGTGGTCCACAACCAAGTGAGCCGGATTTGCCACCACTGTAGGCACTTCAATGAACAGGGTCGCAAATAAGAGCAGTAGGTAGAATCTTCTGTTGAAGATGTGCACACCTACGCCGTCACGCAGATTTGGAGGAAGCGTGTCGACGGAGGCCTGCGTGTATCTCACCTCGAGTTTATCTGCGAGCCTGAAGGCGGTCATAATATCGAACAGCGTTATTAGGACTACCCAGCATCCAATTGCAGGAAGAATCCAGTTTTTATACTGAAAGCTAAACATTTCATACGTTGCGTAGAGCAACGTAATTGAGCCTAGCGTAAAGAACCATTTTGAGAGTGTGTAACAGAGAGTATTCCAGCGCTTGTGAATCTTAAGCGCCAGAGGATCGAAGACTTTGTCGATAAGAACTAAATCTATCCATCTAAACATGTGACCCTCTCGAAAGTTTCTTTTGCAACTTAATCACATATTTTAGTAATGTAAAGAAGAACGGGCGCTGACCAGTGGTCAGCGCCCGCATCTTTCACAGCAGTGGCTCAAACTCTCCGTAGAGAACTCGCCACTTGTGGTCAAGAGAGATTTCCTTGCCGGCAGTGTCAGGAAATCCGTTCCAGATTTCATACTTGAGCGTCATGAAGACTGCATTTAAAAGCGCGTCAGTGATGTAGATGTGACGAATTCGTTCATTCCGCAGTTCAGTCCTTCTTGGTCTGTGGTCTGCGTGCAGTACTTCGATGAGCGCCATTCGCCGTTCTTCTAGGCGAATCCAGAGTGTGTACAGACGCTTTATTTGCGGAGTTGCATACCCTGCGACGTAACTTGTGGGCGGACCTTGCTTTGCCGGTGGCTTGAACTGTTCTTCAGAGATTCCAAAGAGCTCGGACAAGATGTTTTCAGGTAGTGCATAGGACACGAGTCGGTCCTTTAGATCTACTCCCATTATTCCCTCCCCTTACTTCCATCAAGGATAGTACGCTTCTTTTACGTAATTTCAATTTCACCAAGAGATAGGCGTACATTGATGCTCGGACAAGTATGCATTGGTTCTACTAAAGGGTTTTGAGCCAAAAAATCCACCATGCGCCGACAATGGAGATGGGTGCGCTGACTCAATAACTAGATGTTTACTTCTATCAATTCTCGCACCCTTAGACTTTGCGTAGTTACCCCACAGTATAAAAACGAGATGCTCTTTCTCTCTAGAGAGTGTCTCAATCACGCTGTCCGTAAATTGTTCCCAACCCTTTCCTTGATGAGAACCAGGCTCTCCTTTCGCCACTGTAAGCGTGCTGTTAAGGAGTAAGACACCCTGCTTTGCCCAAGGAGATAAATCCCCGCTCCTGTCCTTGGTCACTGTACCTACATCGCTTTCGAGTTCCTTCCATATGTTCTTTAGGGAAGGTGGAATGCGCACTTGAGCCGGGACTGAAAACGAAAGACCCATTGCCTGTCCCTCACCGTGATACGGGTCCTGACCAAGCAGGACGACTCGCACAGAGTCAAAGGGAGTTTCGACAAAGGCACGAAATACATCAGTCGGTTTTGGGTACACTGACTTCGACAGGTACTCACTGCGTACAAACTCACGCAGTTCCTTGAAATATTCCTTCTCTAACTCGTTGGCTAGGTGTAGTTTCCAGCTCTCATGAAGTTGGATATCCATTCCTGCATTCTACACGTGCGCGCCTTCAGCCTTAAGCAAGGCACGTTTCTGTGCTTCTCCGCCACGGTTATATGCGCCAAGTGAGCCATCAGACTTGATGACGCGGTGACAGGGCACTTCGGGGTCAAAGTTGTTTTTCATGACCGTGCCCACTGCACGTCCGGCTCCCGGCCGACCAATAGCGGCGGCGACCTCTCCGTATGAACGAGTCTCTCCTTTTGGGATTTGCTTTACGGCATCTCTCACTAGTTTTGCAAAAGACGTGTCAGTCATGCTACTTCTTTGTGTGGAGCTCCATGAGCTTTTGTCCTGCAACTTTTCGGTACTCGCAGTACTCACAATCAACAGACGCTTTTGGAATTGCGTCCTCTTCCAAAAGTTTCTTCATTTCAATTAACGTGCCCGATACCCACGAATCATCTCCAACGTGTGGAAGTATGGTGATATCAAACTCAAGCATGGCATCAAAGGAGTCTTTGTCGTTTCTTCCGTTTGCGTACACAAAGTATGCAATAGGTGAGACGTCAAAACCATTTCCTCTAAAAAGCCACTGGTAGATTTCTACCTGACGCTTGTAGCTGTTCTTCCACTCATCATCAAGCGTTACCTCGGCCTTCCCAGCTGTTGCTTTGTAGTCAACCACATGAAGTTCGCCCTTACTGTTCTGCCACACGTCGTCAACACCTCCCCGTAGAATTATGTTTGATTCCTCATGGTGCACCTTCACACCGCGCTTGAGTGCGTCGCGCCACTCTTCCATACGCTCATCCTTAAAGGGAATGGCATCAATTTTGTACTGCTTCATCAAGGGGTGCGCCTCACCTTTTTCTCTAAGTATGTCGAACTCTTTCTTAAAGAGCTCGTCGACGGCGTTATTGAGGGTGAATGGGAAACTTGAAGGGCGTCCTATACCGTAGCGCTGGTCCATCCAAAAACAGCGCTTACATTCAGTGAAAAGCTCAACTTTAGAGCGAGAAAGCGTATGTGGCTCCTTCTGTCCTTTCTTGTACCAGCTCTTCTCCCAGCGAACTTTATATCCAAATGCCATAGGTTATACGTTAGTTTTTGATGAGCACAGCGCGTCTGCTTCAGCTAAGATGGCACCCACACGCTCAGGAGTAATATTCATTTTGCGAAGCAACTCTTTGTGCTGGCGTAGACCCTCGCACGTAACGATATCTTCATCAATAAGAAGTCGCTTCTCAGACTTCTTAAGGAGCGTGAGTGCGGTTATAGGATACAGACCACTCGCCACTATTCTGTCGTACAGGTTGCCCTCTGCAGGGTAACTCCACCCAAGTAGCTCAAGACCAGCACATGACGCGTACTGAATGGCGTGTGAGGTGAACTTGGTGTTAGTGATAAGCATGCCGTGAGTGACTGGACAGGTTTGTAGGTGTGGCTCGCAGTTCCAGATGTCATCCATGCGTGCCTTTACATACAGCGCCACTTTAACGTCTGTTTTGTAGCTTGGGTCGTTGTGGTATTTAAGCTCGGCAGCCAGAGTCTCCTCTCCACGTTTAGCATAGACGTCAACCTCATGGGGTACGCACTTACCTGGAATTTCACGTCGCCACTCAACTACCCAACCTTCGTGCTTAAACAGCTCAGCAACAAAATTTTCAAAAGGGTGTCCTGTGGGACCAAACTCAAAGAGTGCTCGACGAAGTGAGTAGCGAGCGGCAGCCTCACGCGCGTCGTGGCGAAGCATGGTGAATGCCCGTCTGTAAATTTCGTTTGAAGCGGTGTTTGGTGCAATAGATGCTTCAATCGTGTGACGAATGCGTTCAGCAGTGCCTTGGCTCGCCCCTGCCTTACGTAGAGATGCCTCAAGTTTAAGTCCATTAAACTCCTCAATCGTACCGTCAGTTTTAAGAATGGTTGGTCCCATACTACGGTGCTGGTACCTTCGTACCGTTTACATACACTTCAACCGCGGCACCCTCTGGAGCATCTACCGTGACTTTGAAATCGCCCTCCTTAGGTATTTCAAGACAGATACCCTCATCTGGTGGTACTGACACGGAAACACGCACGGTACCGTTTTCAAACACTCCCGCGCTTTCAATGCGATGGCACTGATTTGGAAGCTCTATGGTGCCGGTAACTGTATACGTGCCTTTACTGAACGAGCTTGCGTACGTTGCGTGATAAGGACTTGTTGTCGCGTCGTCTTCAAGTAGTGCACGTCGTTGCGCTGTAGGTGCATAGAGTGTCTGGTACGACACTAAAAGTCCAAGTACAAGCACCACTAAGCCGGTGCCGATAGCGAGCAATGTTCTACGCCTCATGTCTGTCTATAATACCACCTCCAATTACCTGCTCGCCGTTATAAAAAACAATTGATTGTCCTGGTGCAGAGTGCTCACTTGCTGGTAGGGATGGGAGAAATACGTTCTTTAGAGTGTCGAGCGCTCCCACTGTGCGCGGTCCGTGGTAGCGAGTCTGTGCCACAACCTCCTCGTTGTCGTAAGGTGTCGTGAACCAGTTCGGAGAATCAAACGATATACCTTCTGTGCTTGCTGGTATTGCCGTAGAGGAAACTATGAGGGTATTTGTTGGTATGTCCTTTGAGACTACGTACCACGCATGTTCCAAACCTCCCAAACGCACCTTCTGTCCTGCCGTGTAGAGCAAGACGCCATCATGAGTTCCAACGTGTGTACCGTCACTAGTTAGCGCATTACCCGGCTTCTCACCAAATTCATTTCTAAGAAAATCAGGAACAGAAATAGAACCAAGAAAACAGATGCCCTGACTGTCACGCTTTGATGAGACGGGAAGCCTTGCTTCAAGAGCAATTCTACGAGTTACCGCCTTCTCTTGATTCCCTACTGGAAAGAGCGTTTCCTTGAGGATGTCTTGTGATACAGCCCAGAGGAAGTAACTCTGATCCTTACTGCTATCAATACCGCGCATAAGTACGCCTTCTTTTGAAGCGCGCGCATAGTGCCCTGTGGCGAGATAGTCATACCCTTCACGCACACGGTACTCATGTAGTACACCAAACTTTACTTCCCTGTTGCACATGACGTCTGGGTTTGGGGTTCGTCCCTTCTTATACTCTTCAACGAGGTAGTCGATAACTCCCGCCTTGTATGCTTCGCCCGCGTCTAGAGTATGAAAAGGAATAGAGAGGTGCGCTGCAACTCGAAGGGCATCGGCACGCTCTTCTCTCCATGTGCACGGCATTCCTTCAGGGTACCAACCCTTCACAAAGACGCCTGATACCTCGGCACCAGCTTTTTTAAGTAGGTATGCGGATACGGCAGAGTCTACTCCGCCTGAAAGTCCAACTAATACGCGCTTTCCCCGCACATCGTGCTCCATACGGGCACTATAGCGCAGACTCGAACTTAATCTAAGTAGAGTTCTCGGTTTCGCTTGTGTTCTTCAAACGTTCTCGCGTAGTACATAAAGCCGTCACGTCCGGTGAGGTAGTACATAAAGGAGGTCTTTTCTGGCGTGAGTGCTGCTTCAAGGGATTCCAGTGAAGGGTTCGCTATCGGGCCTGGTGGAAGTCCTGTGACACGGTACGTGTTGTATGGAGAGCCTGATTCAAGATCATCCCCCGTTGGTGTGTAGCCAGAGCGACCAAGGATGTAGCCAAACACTGCGTCAATTTGAAGACGCATATCTATCTTTAGTCGGTTCATAATAATTCCCGCAACACGTTGCTTGTCAGGAAGTCCTCGCGCTTCCTTTTCTAGAAGAGAAGCGAGAATAATAATTTCTTTTTTCGAGAGGTTGCTTGAGTGATTTTCAAATAGCGTAGCGGTCTTCTCGTTAAATGTGTCGGTGAGCAGTGTCACCACCTCCGCTTCAGGAGTTCCTGGAAGGATAAAGTACGTGTCAGGAAAGAGCATGCCCTCATACGGCTTTGCTAACGCAACAAAGGCTTCTTCTGAAAAGTCAGGCAGTACTTTTGCAAGCGTCTCACCCATTTCCTTTGCAGTCATGCCTTCAATAAGGGTGACTCGTACTCCAGTAATTCCATACTCGCCATGAGCAATACGACTCGCAATAGTTACGGCTGAAACAGGTGTCTCAAAATAGTACTTACCTGCCTTAATCTCGGTACCGTTGCCCCCTAATCGAGTAATCATTTCTAGTACTAGGGCACTTCTCACCACCTGATGTTCCTTCAAGGAACGCGAGGCACTTTCAAGCGTCGCACCCTCATCAATGGTTATCAACTTGTGTGTTGGGAATGCATTTGGCGGTGATACGTACCATAACGCGACAAGTAGAGGGACTGCACAAACGAGAACGACAACGTAGTGCTTCCAGGTACCGCGTACGTGTTCAGTACAAGCAAGCGTTATCGCCTTCAGGTAGTCAGATATGCCTATCATTATGTAGGAAGGTTAGAAGGAGCACCGCCAGTCTGTGACTGGATACGAGGGAGTGATGGTGTTGCGACGGTTGCTGAAGGTACATGGAAGAGCGTAGCTAGCTCCTCAGTGCTCATGACAGCCCAGTCTCCGGTATAGGGTGGGTGGAAGAACGCACGACGTCGGTACGCGTCAATCATCTTGTGCATTGCATGAGCCTCGTGATGTCCGTGTGGGTCTTCCCAAGGGAATCCCTGAATGTAGTTTGACCACACTGGCCCTACTGATAGCGAGTTCAGATCCTCTGAGTTAAAGGCCTTGAACAAGCTCACTAGAAACGCACCATTAATTCCCTGATATGCCTCAGCGGGTGCTGTGTAAATGGCACGAATGCCGGTGTCAAAGGCGAGCTTTCCGACGTTTCTATCAATCGCTGCCATCTTCTCCATTTGTCCTTTTGTAGGGTTTGGGAAGCCTTTACCCTTAATGGTCTTTCCGCTGACTGGATCCACGTATGAATTGTCTGGAGTCGCCTCATCACGAAGGTCATTGATCAAATCTTGAGCCTCATCTTTCCAGTTAGACATTGGTTTCCCTTTCTTGTTGAACTTTCCTTTATACTTTTCGCTCTTATGTGTGCGAATAATAATCTGAATCCATAGTTGTTCCTTCGGTCCAAGAGAGCCAAGCAATTCAATTACTTGCGCAAGAGGATCCACCTGCTCTTCAGGCTTTGAAGGCTTATCAAGACCAAATTCAACATACGTTCTAATTGGAAGAGGTTGTGGTTGTGTCTTTACGTAGTCAAAACCAGTCACTTGATTTGGCTCGTGCGCCGGATCAATGAGCCGGCTGTAGTCTTCCACTTCAATGAGCTCCATGCCGGGATACTGTGCGTACAGCGCGCTTTCAATAGCTCTTCGAAATACGTCTCTGGTCCAAATGTAAAAATGGACACGCCCGCCGATTGAAGCGATTTCAAGCGAGTACCAGGGACGCGTGTTTCCTAAAATACTTCTCTTCCACCAAATGGCCTCTCCAGGACCAATGTGCATTGCAGAAATTACACTCTCCATCGCCGAAACGGTTTTCATGGTGTCTCGAGGAAGACGAAGCTCAAGGAGAATGTGATTTTGAGTAGCGTTGTACGCAACTTTTTGTGTAAGAATAAATTGAGCGTGGGCCCACTTAACTAATATGAATGGTACCCAGAGTGGTGAGAGAAAAAGTAGTACTGAAAAGTTATGTAGGGATTGATACGGTGCAATGAAGAAGAAGAGTACGATAGCAACACTGAAAGCAATAATGAGCGGACGTGCATAGATGTGCGTACCGCGCTCAAAGTGCGCTTCGTGGAGCATGTGCTCAATGAAGTGAAGTCCAGGAAGACCTCCTCCTCCGTGTCCGCCAGATGACATATGCAAAGTATACAAGACAAAACAAAAAGAAGACCCATGCAGGGTCTTCTTTTTGTGAGTAGTCGTTTAGAGAACGGTGTAGGTGCCGTCCTTCTGGCGCTTGAAGTAGCGCGTGTCGTTTAGGTTTACCAAAATAGTATTATCCTTTACGTAACGAACCTTCTTCACCGCTTCAATCACTTCGTCCTTGGTAAGTGCCTTCTTCACGAGGGCGCTCTTGATAACGTCGCGAACGACGCCTGGCTGATATCCCCACTCCGAAAGAGCGTAGAGTCCACGACCAACAAGTACAAAGCGACTGTCCTTGATGAGTTCGTTGTGTGTGGTTGCTACATGAGCTTCCTTTGCAAAAAGAGTGGTAATTGCTTTTGCTACATCACCAAAGTGCATTGGCTCACCTGCACGCTTGATAACGAGGTACGCGTAATCACGAATACCCTTCGTGCGAATAGCTGGTGCTGATGATTTGCCCCATTCCGCGAGTGGGTTTGCACTGATAGATTTTGAAAGAGAAAGCCAACGCTTAAGAATTTCCTCCTCTTTGTACGCGTCATTCACATCCTTAAGTTCTTCGAGGAAGCGCTCAATGATTTCTCCTTCAGCAAGTACTTCTGAGTCAGAGAGAGATGAGTAGAGACGAGTGAGGGCTCGGTGCACAATGTCTGCAGTTCCCTTATCAACATGCCAACGTGAGTAGAACTCATCGGTCTCGCGCTCACGGAAAAAGCTCGAACCTACGACAAGGAGAAAACGAATACGGTTCTTGCTCTTCTCATCTTTTGCAAAACGAGCGAGGAGTTCCTCTTCGTGCACAATGCCGCCTAGAGTACGAATGGCATTAGCGAGCTCTTCAAGCTCAGGCTCAGCATCCTCAAACGACTTTCCAGCACGAACAGCTTCAATGCCGGCTGCCTCAATCTGGCGAACACGCTCACGGGTAATACCCCAACGCTCCCCAATTGCTTCAAGGGTCTCACGAGAAGCACTGGTGCCAAGACCAAAGCGGAAGGTAAGTACTTCACGGGCACGTTCAGGCACTTCAGAGAGAAGGCGCTTTACGAGCGCTTGTGTATCAAAAGAAAGTTCCATTCCTCCCTTGAGTGGCTTTTTTGCTGTTTTTGTAACCGTTTTCTTAGGCATAAATATGAATAGTATGTCAACTACTTATACCAGATTGTGCAAATAACGTCAAACAGGCCTTTTACACAGGCTCAGGGAGAACGGCACAGAGGTGTAAGAGAATCATTTTCACTGGCGCCGAGCGCTCACTTAGAAGCGGTAGGAGTGTTGCGAGTTCTGAAAGAAGCAGTATTCGCTCCCCTTCTTCCGCTTCCACCTCACGATTACGTACGGATAGTGTTATTTCCTCCACGAGTTCACGAATACGTGTCCTTGTTGCCCGTTTGTCCTCGTCAGTCCCTGTACGAGCCTTCTCTGACAATTTCTCAGCGTATGCGACCCGCTCTTTTTTAGAGAGGGTAAGAAATGAGCGTGTCTCTTCACTCACGGCTTGATGTTCTCTTTCCTTGCGCTGTTCGCGTACGAGACGCGAGAGTATTGTGGGTAAAAGTGTTGCCTCACTTGGTACTGAAAGCACAAGGCATACCGCCTCTGCAGGCTCTTCAAGTAGTTTAAGGAAGGCATTCTGCGCTTCGGCAAAGAAACGCTCTGCTCGGATAATAACTACACGCACAGGAGCTCGAACAGGGCCTTCAGCAAGGAGTGTCCGTAACGCACGAACATCTTCAATAGAGAGCCCCGTGTAGGAGAGTACCGTTATGTCAGAACTTTCCTTGTAGACTTCACCAGTCTGGTGTTCAGCGTAGGCAATTGCGCGTGCGAGTGCCTCGTCAGTCCTTCCTGTTATAAGTCTGCTTTCTCCCATATGCCTACAGCATACCGCATGCGCGAATATGTACATTGACATTTCCACATATTTGGTATATAATGTATGTAGAGTACAGTTCCGCCATTTGGCCACAACGCAAGCTCAAAGGAGCCACTCGTGACTTCCACTCCCTCTTCCAAAACGGTCCTCTTCTGGATCGCTGTCGGCGCCGCCATCTTCGTCTCGCTCTTCTCGGTTGCGACTGCGCATGCGCAGGAAGCTCCGGCCGAGGACGGTATTTCCGTCACGGCCTACGCCGATTTCGTTGGCGGTCGTGACTTCGGTGACCAAGGCTTCAGCTTGACTGATGACCCGGTCGTCGAGTTCGGCGTCACCGCCTGTTCGGGCGCGTGGTGCGCTGACCTCTGGCGCGCCGAGTCCCTCGTCGGGAATGTCGCCGACCACGAAACTGACCTGTCCGTCATTCGCACGGACACTGTCGGGGACTTCACCGTCGAGACCAAGTTCGCATTCCTCGAGCTTGACGGTCCCGAGGTGTGGGACGTGAAGCTCACGGTCTCTCACGACCTCGGCGAGCGCTGTGAAGCGTCCGCCAGCTACGAAGTGATGTGGGCCGGCTTCAACGACCACGTCACCAAGGGCGAAGTGGCCTGCTCGTTCCCGACACCGGTCCAAGGCCTCACCGTCGACGCTTCCGGCGCTGTCGCCTACAGCACATGGTCGGGCTCCGTGACGCCGAGCTATCAGCTCGGCCTCGGCTACGAGCTTCGGCCGGGTCTCTCCGCCTCCCTCTACCTCAAGGGGTATGAAGGGCAAGACGACGGGAACGTCCTTCTGGGTCTCGGCATCTCGCAGACCTGGTAAAGCCGCAAGGCTACAAAAACAAAAAAGTCCCCCGGAAACACAGAGTGTTTCCGGGGGATGTCTTTTACTTTCTACTTCTTACTCAAAATACTCTTTTTGTATACGTCGATATGTTTTAGTGCGATACCTGTTCCGCGCGCAACACAATAGTACGCATCCTCAGCAAGGGTGGCCTGGACACCTGTTCGTCTAAAGACAAGCTCAGGAAGGTTGCGGAGCTGAGAGGTGCCTCCTGTAAGGATAATGCCGTTATCGATAATGTCCGAAGCAAGCTCAGGTGGAGTCTCTTGAAGCACCTTTCTAATTGCTCCCATCATTTCTCTAAGCTCACGGTTCATTGCTTGTACAACTTGGTTCGTTTTTAAATCAATGGTGCGAGGAAGACCTGACACGAGGTCCCGTCCCTTCACCTGCATGGTAAGTTCTTCTGATACTGGCACGGCTGAACCAATATGAATTTTGATGTCCTCAGCAGTCTTGTCGCCGATGGCGAGGTTGTACTGTTTCTTAAGAAAATCAATGATAGCGCGATCAAGTTTGTTACCTGCGCACTTAACTGATGTTGAGGCGACGATACCGCCAAGAGAAATCACCGCAACGTCAATCGTGCCACCGCCAATGTCAGCAATCATACGTCCCATAGGTTCGTGAATTGGAATACCAGCGCCAATAGCAGCAAGGATAGGTTCCTTTACGACAAAGGCGTCAGAGGCGCCGGCCTTTGCTGCCGCTTCAATAACGGCGCGTCGTTCTGTTGAGGTAACTCCAGCGGGCACAGAAACAAGTACGATAGGCTTCCAGATGTTGTACTTGCCGAGTGCTTTCTTCATAAAATAGCGAAGCATGGCTTCAGTTACGCGATAGTCCGCAATAACACCATCCTTCATGGGGCGGTATGCCTGAATAGAATCAGGGGTGCGTCCCACCATTGCTTTAGCTTCAACACCAATTGCAAGAACCTTGTTTGTTTCTGTTGATACGGCGACTACAGAAGGTTCGTTTAGTACGACACCCTTGCCTGGCACAAAGACCAAGACGTTAGTTGTGCCCAAATCAATCCCGAGCTTCGGGGTAAAAAATGCCATCGTCCCTGTATCATAGCGCGCCTTATGCTTTGGTACAAAAAATGGCCCCGAGTCCTTCTCACCTAGGTGAGGGACTCGGGGCCACCGTGCTCTAAGCTCCTGCCCGAGGGCTAGCGCTTAGTCGCGTTTGGGGAGAGGCGGAGGCGCGAGCGCTTCCATCTCCCCGGTCTCGTACGCCCGTTTGGCGTCCGCGATCAGGACGATCTGGTACATCTTCTCGAGCGCCTCGGGGCCGGTGAACCTCGTGGTCCCGATGCGAGCGACCAGGTCATCCGACGGATAGAAGTTGCCGAGCACGATACGCTCGAGGATGCCGGACTTGCGCCAGGTGTCATAGCTCCGGAGCATGTCCAGGAGCTTGTTCTGGTCGTCCTTGTATTCGGCACGCCCGGCCTGGATGATGTCGATGATCTTGTCATAGACATCGAGACCATTCGTGGTCGGGTAGGCTTCCGAAATCGCGTTCATCAGCGAACCGTTCTGGCCGAAACCACCTTCGCCATAGCGACCCTTCACTGCGTCGACCAGCACTCGGTCGAGTTGTTCAGCCTTGCGGTCGGCGATGCCGAGCGTTTCGCGGTAGGTCGAGATGAAGGTCGAGAGCGTGTTCTGGTTGCTCTGGTACTGGGTCGAAAGCTGAATTTCGCGACGAACGGCTTCCCGTTGGATGCCGTTAGCCATGCCCCAGAGGGTGAATCCGCCCACCACAAGGGCGGCAACGATGCCGAGCAGTACGGCGTTTTTCTTCAGGAATTCCATCGGTTGCTATCTCCTTTAGCGTTAAACCAATCATTGAATGCAATCACGGCGAATGCCGCGACTGATAGCAAGATAACGAAGAACAGAATGAGAACTTTTTGACCGGTGGTCAGTTGCACCTCGCCCTTGAGGTACGAGAAGCCACTTCCCACATCATTCTCGTCCTTCGCTTCCATACTCACTCTACTGAATCGTGTCTGTCGATTACTCACTCCCCACAGGACATCTGTGAAGACACCAGGAGCGCGTACTGATGTGGCACGATATCGGCCACCCGCTTGCGCGGGTCGACCGGTCACCGTACCTACAACTGCTTCTGGAGTAAATGGCACTGTATGTACTGCCCGAAGGCGACTTGCGAGAGCGATGACAAGCGCTTTGTTACCCGTTGGCATGCCGGTAAAGGCACGCGCATAAGACACTACCCGACCATCATCAGAACCGACGATGATAACGAGCGTGTTTTTCGGAAGCGCAGTTTTCTTGAAGAGCTCCTTGTTCTGCCAGTGTGCCTCGAGGGCGAACCGGTATCGGTCAGGGTTTGCATTAATGCGCGCATTGCACGAGAGGACAAGACGAACATCGCCTTGAAGCTCGCTCCCGAAGGCAGCGTTGAGCTTCTCGACGTATTCATTCCATCGCTCCTGCGTGCCTCGTGGACACCCAATCGCATGAACCTTCTCGGAGCGGTAAAAGAAACCGTCTCTGATGCTTGATGTGATGGGTGGCAGGAGACGAAGTGCACGATACTCTTCCGCCGCCTCACGGTAGCGTCTGAGAATCGTGTAGTCACTCGCAAGCACAAAGTTATTGTAGGAATGCACCTGCGTCACCGGCCAGGGGTTCCCCTGGCGAAGACGTAGCTTGGCGCGCGACCAGAATTCGGGTTCACCGACTCCAGCACTCTCGATAACGCTTTGCGGAATTCTCCGCGAGCGATACCGATGAGATTGCGGATTCTCGGGGAAACGACCATGGTCAATCGTGTACGGGCCGAGCGTAGTCTCGACGATGTACGCGTACTCGGCATCGACCCACGGGCAACTGTGATAGCGCGTTTCCGAGCGATAACAGGTTCGTGGATGCTTTGAGTCGCCACACGAGTAAGGGACCTGCACGATGTAGGGGTCGCAGTTATAGTGGTGATTGCACGAGCCGTCGCGGTGACAGATAGTTTCCTCAACACGCACATCTGCTTCCCAACCATTCCAGAATTCGCGGAAGGTAACGTTATCCTTCTTCGCAAGCGCCGTTCCCGACCAGGCCGTAAGCGGGGCAACGAAAAGCGTAATGACGGTCGAAGCCACCATCCACTCTTTCCAGGTCACCTCCTCCGGACCCTTGATGCGATCGATTAAGAGTTTGGTCAGAGCACCCGTGCCGCAAAGCACGAGCACTGCAATAAAGACCCAGAGCCAAATGGGCATACTGCTCACCTCCTTTCGAGGCTTGACGTCAATGTTCTACCGTGTTGAAAAATAACACGCAAAGGCTGAAAGTCAATTGTGGTGCTGGTCAATCTTGCCGATACAGTCTGCTACAATGCGCGTATGAAATTGAAGGAAGAGTTGAACTTCGTGGTCACGGGAGGAAATCCGCTTAGAGGCACGGTGGTCACGAATCGTTCAAAGAATGGTGCCGTTGCCCTCCTTGCCGCTTCTCTTCTAAATAAGGGAACTACAACACTACTTAATGTTCCTAAAATTGAAGAAGTGAATCGTCTAATTGAAGTACTCGAGTCAATCGGTGTTTCCTGTGTATGGAATGGCAAGGCACTCACCATAACTCCTCCAGAGACCATCGCCCTTGATGCTATTGATACTGTTTCAGCAAAGCGCACACGGAGCATCTTGATGTTTATTGGTCCCCTCTTGCACCACTTCAAGACATTCTCCATTCCACAATCTGGCGGATGTAATTTTGGTGCACGCACCGTACGTCCTCACCTGTGGGCGCTTGAGCGCTTTGGAGTTTCAATTGAAACACTGACGGATAGCTTTACGGTTTCCCATGATGGTCTTACACCCTCGACCATAGTGCTTCACGAATCAAGCGACACCGCAACTGAAAATGCTCTTTTTGCTGCTGCGCGTATTCCCGGCACCTCTGTTATTAAGTACGCTTCAGCGAACTATCAGGTGCAGGAAGTGTGCGGATTCCTACGTGACTTGGGTGTTGTGATTGACGGCATTGGTACTACAACACTCACCGTGCACGGTATCGCAGAAATTAATACAGACATTTCATACACCGTTGGCGAGGACCCTATTGATGCCATGTTCTTTCTCGCTGCAGGTATTGCGACAAAGTCCTCACTCACTATTGCAAAGGCGCCTATTGAATTTCTTGAACTTGAGCTCGCCGTTTTGGAAAAGATGGGATTGAAGTTCTCTGTAACTCCTGTAGGAGTGTCCGAGAACGGTATTACAAAGCTTGCAGACATACACATTGAGCCGTCAGAGCTCACTGCGTATCCCGAGAAAATTCACGCTCGCCCGTACCCTGGTCTCAACATTGATAACCTTCCATTCTTTGCCGTCATTGCTACTCAAGCAGAGGGGACGACCTTGATTCACGACTGGACCTTTGAGAAGCGTGCCATTTATTACACAGAGCTCGACCGATTGGGAGCCGACACGGTCCTTATGGATCCACACCGTATTCAAATTCACGGTCCAACACACTTGCGAGGTGCTCAAGTCGTCTCTCCTCCTGCTCTTCGTCCTGCAACAATTCTTCTTATTGGCATGCTTGCTGCAGAGGGAACGTCAATTTTGCGTAATGTGTACTCTATTAATAGAGGATACGAAGACCTTGTTGAGCGGTTGAATGCTCTTGGCGCACAAGTGCAAGCACACACGGGCTAGGTCAGAGCATCTCTACATCAAACACGGTATGCTAGGAGCATATGTACGTGCTTCAAGTCGTTCCACTTTCTCCTACTGCACCTGTATCGTCTCTTACCTATAGGAGTACGGTTGCCTTTCCTCGTGGCGCACTAGTTTCTGTACCGCTACGCAAAAGCACCGTTATTGGTGTCGTGCTCGAGTCACTTTCCGTGCGTGAAGCAAAGTCACTCATCAAGCAAGCAACGTTTGAGCTCAAGAAAAGTGACGTGGTAGCCCTGGGTGTCCTTGAGGAGGAATTGCTCGCCCTACTTGAAGTTGAGGCGATGCGCTCTGGTGCCTCACTTGGGAGCGTTATGCGGTTACTTATTCGTGAGAATCACCTTTCCTTTGCGCAAAACTCAGAGAAGTCCTCTGCTCTGTTTTCTGAAGAATATTGTGAAGAGACATTGCCTGAGCGCTTTCTTAAGTATCAAGAGCTCATTGAGAAAACTTCAGGTGTCACACTCTTAGTGGTTCCGTCACGAGTTGAGGTGGCATATGCAAAGTCCCACTTCAAGGCATGGAAGCCGTACGTTGTGAATGCAAAGACAGGAGAACTACCTTCTGACGTGCGTCTCATCATTGCAACACCAGGTGAAGCGTTCATTCCTCATCCACTTCTCTCACTCATTATTCTTGAACGGGTGAGTGCGGGAAGTTACAAACTTCTTAAACGGCCCTTCCTTGATACGCGAGCGTTTCTTAAGGTTCTTGCGAAGGCACAGCACGCAACATTTGTTCTCGGTGACTTTCCAATTCCTCTTGAGTTACGCCCTGTTCCTGAGAGCGCTCTTACGAGCAACCATCTTTTCCCTACTGAGGTTATTAACCCGACTCTGGAAGAAGCGCAAAGTATTTTTAAACCACTCACTGACTCAGTCCAGAGAAGCATGCACCCCGTGCTTGATGGCGGAAGTGCTGTCGTAGTCCTTGGAAGCAGGAAGGGGTACGCGCCTGGTGTCGTGTGTAGAGATTGCGGTATGCCTGTTGTGGACGAATTTGGAAGACGACTTGTGTTTAGTGTGCGTGGTGGTGTCCGCGTACTTAAAAGCGCTGATGGAAGTTTGGTCCTGTCGGCGAAGCGTGTGTGTGATACGTGTGGGAGTTGGAACTTGATGCCAGTTGGTCTTGGTGTTGAGCAATTAGAGGAATACTGCCGGAAGCAATTCCCTAATGCACGCACCGTACTCGTTGACCCATCAAGGGCGAGAAGTTTGAAAGAGGTAAAGGTGGCACTCTCTGAAGGAGGCACCATTCTGGTGGGAACAGAATCAATGCTTGCCCTCTTGCCCTCACTCTTTAAACGAGGTGATTTGCCTCTTGCTGTTGTTGCGTCTATGGACTCGCTCCTCTCAGTTCCCTTTTGGAGAGCGCGCGAGCGTTTCGTCCGCAACCTCTTGCTTTTACGCACCTTCGCAAAGAAGACGCTTCTAACTTCACGAAAGAAAGAAGACACGGTACTCACCTGTGCGCTTGATACAATTCCCAAAGCGTTTTTCGAAGAAGAAGCGTCACTACGAAAAGCACTTCACTTCCCACCCTACGGCACACTAGTGCTTATTGAGTGTGTGGGAAGTGAAGAACGTTCTCTAAAGGAAATCACCCTCCTCTCGGAGAGCTTGCAGAAGTACGAGCCTTCTCTTCTATCCTCAAGAAGGACTAAGACAGGCACGCGAAGTGCACTTATTCTCCACATACATGATGTAAAGGATGTGGGCGAGGCTATGGCGTCAATTTTGGCAGTACTGCCTTCCTATATGGCCGTGCATGTTGACCCCGAAACCTTTTGGTGATATAATATATACAAGGGTGTGTGTCTGATGGTATTCTCCGCGGCCAAAAGGCTCACTGGCGCGTGTAAACGTTGCCGGAGAGGAAGTCGCGGTGGTAAACGGCTCCTCTCCCCCTCGTTCTTTCCGTTACCCGTCGTCTCTGCGTTACTTGAGCGACGGGCGAGCCTGAGCTTCTGAGCTGATTTTTCCGTTTCTCTTTTATTGAGAAGTAGAAAATACCAGCTTAAAGCTTGGACTCCCCACACTGTCTCCGCGAGTACTCGCGTAGCGCCCTCTGGTGAATAGGTCGGACCTCACCATTGCTGGCTTGCTCCTTGCGGAGACAGTGTGCCCGGTCTTGCAACACTCGTGTTTGCAAGACTATTTTTTTTATATATAGTCAAGTCATATGAAGGCAATTGTGCAAGACGGAGACCCCGTACTACGAGAGATTGCAAAACCTGTTCCTGAGGAGATGTTTTCAACCATTGAGTTGGCTCAAATTCTTAAAGATATGGAAGATGCACTTGATCGAGAACCTGATGGTGTAGCGATTGCCGCTCCACAGATAGGCGTGTCCTATCGCATTTTTCTTGTGCGTCATGACCGCATGGTTATGACACCTGACGGTAAGCCACTACCTCCTGACACTGGTGTGTTCATTAACCCTGAAATCGTCAGTACTTCACGAAGGCGTGAAGAAATGCCCGAAGGCTGTCTCTCAGTACGTGGCGTATACGGCACTACCTATCGTCACGAAAAGGCTACTGTGCGTGCACGCAGGTATGAAGGCGAGGTGGTTGTGCGAGGCGCCGGCGGAATTCTTGCACAGGCCTTTCAGCACGAAATTGACCACCTAGACGGTATGCTGTTTATTGACCATGCCGTTGACCTCCACCACCAAACACCACCAACCAATGCCTAAGTTTGTTTATTTTGGTACACCCGATGTCGCACGCGACACGCTAGCAATTCTCCTTGAGCATGGGCTTACGCCTTCACTAGTCGTCTCTTCACCCGATAGATCTCAGGGTCGTGGCCTCACACTCACACCAAGTGAGACGAGTGTATTTGCTACTGAACATAACCTACCGCTCATCACACCTGAAGTGCTCGATGCCGAGACAATTGGACGAATCAAAGGTGAAGGTGCTGACATTGGAATTGTCGTGGCCTACGGAAAGATACTTCCCCAAGAACTCATTGATGTCTTCCCACACGGCATGGTGAATGTGCATTATTCCCTTTTGCCCAAGTATCGCGGAGCGTCTCCAGTTGAGAGTGCTCTCCTTAATGGCGAGGAAGTAACCGGCGTGACTGTGCAGAGACTTGTTCGCAAAATGGATGCAGGAGACATTCTGGGTACTTCTGAAGTTACTATTACTGATACTGAAACAACGAAAGAACTTCGCGGACGACTCATACCGCTTGGCGCAGAACTTCTTATTGAAGTACTACCAAACTTTATGGACGGTACGCTGACACCTATTCCTCAGGACGAGTCACTCGTCTCTCGTGCAGGAAAGTTTAGAAAGGAAGACGGCTGTCTTGATTTACATAGTGACGCACGTACAAACTGGAGGAAGTACCGAGCGTTCTTCGTGTCTCCAGGTACACACTTTTTCTATGAGAGAAATGGCAAATCAACACGCGTTAAAATCGTGAACGCAACCTTTAGTAACGGCATCTTTACCCCACTTCGTGTCGTGCCAGAGGGAAAGAACGAGATGGACTACACTGACTTCATTGCACGAAGCTAGTCCCTCCCAAATCCGCGCATAATATCTTTAATGGCGGAACCGCCTCGCTTAATGAGGCTTCCAGTACGTGCGTTACCTTTTGCTATTTCTTTTGCAAGAGTACGAAGTGCGTCATCACTCGCCTCTTCAATAGTGTCTCTTGTCGACTCTGCTCTTATACGTGAGCCTTCTACGTCAACGTTAAACTCAGCACGCCAGACAACACCATTTTTGTGCGCTTCAGTTTCTCTTCCAAGTTCTACGTATACGAATGCTTCCTCTGCCTTATCTCCCAGGAGTGTCTCTATCTTCGTGAGCTTATCGGTTATGCGTGTGGTAAGGGCTTCAGGAATTTCAAAATGAGTGCCTTTGAACTGTATTTCCATACGCGTGAAGTTAGATGTCTATACTTAACATTTTAGACCGAGAACGATGTCCTGTCAGTATGCGTACTTTAGAAACAGGAATGGAGAGTTCCTCTGCCACTAATGAACGGACGCTATCGTTTGCGCGATTCTGCTCTGCAGGCTCACGTACCGTGATAGTCCACGTATCCTCCTTGGTCTTCACAAGCGTGTCCTTCTTTGAGTCAGGAGAAACAATGACCCGCAAGTACATACCTATGCGTGTTTTGCCCGTACGTGAGCAATGATGGCGTCAGATTCGTACATTTCTTCTTTGGTGACAGTATCCACCAGGTACGGTACGACTCGCTTACCTCCTCGGGCCACAAGTTCTTCAGAGATGGCGATATCAGAGATATTTCGCTCCTCAAACATGATGCCGAGCTCCTTGAATACTGCGAGTACCTTGGCACAAAAGGGGCACCCTGTTCTCACATACAGAATATAAGGGATGTGGTTTTCCATAGGTTGTAGTCTACCAGAGGATTGCAGATACGTGATTTTCCGCTAGAATAGCCAAAGCTCCTTAGGGAGCTGTACACATTCCGTGGCGAGGTGACTCAGAGCTCCGCTCTGCGGAATGTATGCAATGATATAAACATTCCGCGGTAGCTCAGTGGTAGAGCGGCCCGCTGTTAACGGGTTGGTCGTAGGTTCGAATCCTACCCGCGGAGCCAGTTAGCCGTATTCGGCTCAAAATGTCGTCAAAACCGTCCTTTGCGTCATATTTTGCAAGGGTCTTGTTCTTGATCACAAGTTCGGTAAACATTTG
>JAGOQE010000003.1:0-56828 GCA_017991635.1 Minisyncoccota bacterium
GTCCATAGCGACGGCGGAGTTCGGCACCTCGATGTCGGCTCACCTTAGCGCGGGGCTGGAGAAGGTCCCAAGCGTTTGGCTGTTCGCCAATTAAAAAGGTACGCGAGCTGGGTTCAAACCGTGAGGGCTGTTGAGTCTTTGACTCGACACTCTCACCGTTTGAATCCCTTCGAGATTTCTGTTGTCAGAATTCGATAAAGTGAAGAAAGAATTAGAATGAATGTCTTTTCGTCTTGAAATTAAGTATAGAACCAACCATGACACGGCGGTTGCATATAGAAATATATGCAAGCAAGCTGACTCATATCGGTGAAACCCGACTTTCTAGCAATAGAGAAGGGTAATACCGAGGGAAGGGAAGAAAAGCACCCGTATCGATTACGATACGAGCGCTCGTTCGGCAAGAAAGAAACCAAGTTTACTTGTTTCTTTCTGCCTCACTTCACGCCCGTAGAGACTGAACGTCAGACACCCTTCGGGGTGAAATTACAGTCCGATCCTTGGAGTAATCCAAGTTAACGAAATGCGTGAGACAGGTTGGTCTCCTATCTACTACAGGCGTTGATACTTGATGAGCGTTGCCCCTAGTACGAGAGGACCGGGGTGAACTGACCTCTGGTCTACGAGCTGTTCCGCCAGGAGCATCGCTCGGTAGCTATGTCGGGACGGGATAACCGCTGAAAGCATATAAGCGGGAAGCCCACTCAAAGATTAGGTATCGTTATGAGACTCCTAGAAGATTACTAGGTTGATAGGCTTTAGATGTACGCACAGTAATGTGTTCAGTCGAGAAGTACTAATATGTCCAGTCTCCCATGCGGAATTCTGCACATCACGCTCAGCAATGAGTAGCAGAGATTTCTTTGGTGATGTATTGCGAACCTTTTGCATATTCGTATTCACAGTATTCTAGAGACAGGTATATACCTGCCTAGAACGCTGGTGATTTGTCGGAAGGGTCACACCCGTTCCCATTCCGAACACGGAAGTTAAGCCTTCACGAGCCGATGGTACTCGCAAGGGGAGAGTAGGTTGTCGCCAGCGTTCTGGGCAGGTAACTGTCTAGAACAGAAAAAGTCGCCTTCGGGTGGCTTTTTCTGTTTTATAGAGATTTTGCAAAGGGGTGCTGTGAAATGTTTGGACGAAATCGTTTTAGAGAACTTCTCGTCATAGCGCTTTCTGCAAGCGCTATGAGTGCGAGTGTACAAACTCCTCCCATGTTTCTTTCGCGTGCCGACAACGGTAAGCGAAAACAGAAGCTTCCGCCCAAGAAGCTTCAGGTGAGAGGGCACCAGTACCATCCGCGTCCGTATGGAAGACGCACCTGAGTTCTTTATGGGAACCTTGGACCGGTAACAAAACCGGTCCATTCCTATATACTCAAAGATATGATTACGCTTATTACCGGAAACCTTCATAAGGTACGAGAGATTCAAGAGATGCTTGAGAGAGAGCTCGCACACCACCCAATTGAGCTTCCTGAAATTCAGCACACTGACCCTGTGAAGGTTATGGAAGCGAAGCTTGAAGCAGCATACGCGCACGCTCCTGGAGAGTATCTCGTCGAGGACACATCGCTCACGCTCGCATGTTTTAATAATCAACTTCCCGGGCCTTTTATAAAGTGGTTTGAAGATGTGCTCACCAACGATGGAATAGTCTCTATGGTTGAGCGCATGGGAGAAAGCGGTGCTACTGCCACTACCTTACTTGGATATGTTGATGCCAAGGGCGCGCGCCATGTCTTTAGGGGAGATACTGAGGGGAGGGTGGTAGCGTCCCGTGGTACCAATGATTTTGGCTTTGGTCCTATCTTTGAACCCTTGGGAAGTACTAAGACCTTTGGAGAAATGACGCGTGAGGAGAAATACGCAGTGAGTATGCGTGGAAAAGCCGTTGCTCAACTGAAGCGGTTTCTTGAAGGCAGAGCGTAGTCTTTTCGTTTATACTGTATATATGTCCTGGGCAAGTAGAAGAAAGACACTCATCATTATCGCGCTCTCACTTGTGGTACTTACCGCACTTGTCCTTACGGTAATTGCGTTTGTGTACGAGGCACCTTCATGTAGTGATGGTAAGCAAAATGATGACGAGCGCGGTGTGGATTGCGGAGGTGCATCTTGTGCCTATCTCTGTAGTGCTGACGTGGATGGAGCGACGGTCCGATTTGCTCGTATCTTACGCCCTCAAGCAGGTCGAGTTGATGTGATTGCATACGTTGACAACAAAGACGCGCGCGCGGCAGCTCACGGTGTCACCGCAGTTGTAGAGCTCTATGATGATGCTCAGGTACTACTTGCTACTAAGACGGTAGTCATTGATATTCCTGAAGGTACGACGGTACCTGTGTATCTTGCCGATGTGTATCGAGGACAAGGAATGGTGAGTCAGGTATTTGTCTCGCTTGATACGACAACACTTAACTGGTTTTCACCCACCCAGGCGTACGAGGTGCCTACAGTGCGTACCGTAGAAATAGGGGAGACTGAATTGCCGCGTATTCGCGCAACACTCTATAACGACAGTGCATTTCCGCTCTACAACATTACGCCTGTCGCCACCGTCTTTGATGCAGAAGGTAATGCCATCGCCGCTTCTAAAACTATCGTGACGCAAATGGGTGGCCAGTCTAGTGCAACCGTGCTATTTACTTGGAATGAACCCTTCTCAAGTCCACCAGCGCGCATTGAAGTATTGCCAGTGACACAACTCCATTTACCATGAACGAGAGAGTTCTCGGAAAGGCGGAAGGGGTGCTACGACAAAACTGGCCACTCTTGGCAATTGCAACCGCACTCTCTCTCCTCGGGATAATTACCATGGACCCTCTTGGTGAGGGACAGTCTTTTGCGACACACCAACTCGCTTCGCTTGGGGCCGGCATAGTTGTGTTTTTGACACTTGCCACTATAGATATGAATTTTTTGCGACGTACGCCAGTAATTGTTACTGGATACGTGCTCGCGCTCATACTGCTGGCGTCGCTCCTAGTCTTTGCGCCAACGGTGATGGGCGCAAAGAGCTGGTTTTCACTCGGTTTTATTTCAATACAACCAGCTGACCCTGCGAAGATTATTTTCATTGCCCTTATTGCAAAGTACTTTTCTCGGCGTCACACTGAAATTGCAGATTTTTGGCATGTCATTGTTTCGGGCGCGTATGCAGGAGTAATGATTCTTTTAATACTTGTTCAGCCAGACCTTGGTACTGCAGCAATCTTTGGCATGGTGTGGCTTGGCATGATTTTGGTATCGGGTATTCCTAAAAAACACCTCATCGCAGTGTTTCTGGCGGGTATTGTTGCAGGCTCAGGACTTTGGTTTTTTGGACTGCACGACTACCAGCGAACACGCATTATGACCTTCGTAAATCCAGCAGGAGACCCGATGGGGGCAGGGTATAACGCCTACCAGGCAGTAGTCGCCGCGGGGTCGGGTGAACTCTTCGGTAAAGGAATTGGATACGGTACGCAGTCAAAGCTGAAATTCCTTCCTGAGTACCAAAGTGACTTTATATTTGCTGCATTTACTGAAGAGTGGGGATTCATCGGTGTCATCTTAGTATTGCTTCTGTTTGGACTCTTGTTCAGACACCTGCTTAACATTGCGTCACGTGCAGCAACAAATTTTGACGCGTTGTTTACCGTGGGTGTGATTATTCTTTTGTCAGCTCACGTCGGTATTCATGCAGGTATTAACCTCGGCCTGCTTCCAGTGACGGGCACGACCATTCCTTTCATGAGTTACGGAGGCTCTCACCTTGTGGTTGAGTTTGCCATGCTTGGCATCGTCGCTTCGCTTTCACGATATGGTCGAAGCGTGCCTCGTACAGAGGCAAATCAAGAATACATTGGTTAGTCTTGGTATAAGAGTGAAGTCGCCTTGATCATACGTGCCATATTAAAACGAGTCTCTACATACTCTTGAAGGGCGTCAGCATGATCCTTTTCAAGGGTGGGGTCATCAAGGTAGCGAAGAATTGCACGCGTGAGCGCTTCTTGGTTTCCAGAAGGGACAAGGGTGCCAAGTGAGTGCTTTGAAATGATTTCTGGAATGCCTCCCACGCGAGTCGCCACCACTGGCACATGAGCGAGTCCAGCTTCTAGCACAACATAACCTAACCCTTCAGAACGAGACGGAAGCACAAAGAGTTCAAAGAGTGAGAGATATGATGATGCATCAGAGATATGGCCAAGCAAATACACGCTCTCATGAAGCCCTAGTTCGTGGATGATTCCCTCAAGTCGCGAACGGTCTTCTCCTTCACCAAGTATCAAGAGGTTTGCCTCTGGCACATGTGCCCGTACGTCTTTCCATGAGCGAATAAGTACATCAAGTTGCTTTATGGGATGTAGTTCAGCAATGGTCCCGATGTACCGTCCATCAGGCACCTTCGGTATGAGTGCGATACGAGCATCAACAGGTGATTGTAGAGGAAAGGGAGCAATGCCGTTATGAATTACGCGTGTTTTATAGTTGGTGCCGAGCATGTAGTGCGCCTGACGTTTGAGTGCATGCGACACGCAAATAATATTTGTTGCAAGAATAAAGGTCAGATAGTACACCTTCCACAGAGCGATACGTGCATACCATGGACGCTCTTCATTAAAAGCAAAGCCGTGTACGGTAAATATAAGACGCTTTACACGAAGCAGGCGTCCCGCCAATAGGGCAAGTCCCGCCTTTGAGCTATTGGCATGAATCACGTCTGGACGGAATGTTTGTACGTATGTGTAGAGTTCATGAAATGCATTAATCTCCCGAGCAAGAGAAATTTCCTTGCCAAGGAAGGTGCTGGTAACTACCGTAATGCCAGCCTCTTCCAAGCGCTTCGTGAGGAGTCCAGGCTCACCTGAAAATACCACCACCTCATGGCCTTCGTCCTTCATGGCGCTTGCCAGGTCAAAAACATAGCGCTGGGCTCCGCCCCAGTTAGCCTTAGTAATAGTGTAGAGAATTTTCATGGTATGCAACTTGCCGTCCTATATATAGGTACTATGCTATAACACAGGTATAGAGCCTATTCTCTCATGACCACCTTCGGAGGCAAACAAGCCACCTTTCTACTATTCTTCGGAGACCTCATTGTCTTCGTCCTTTCCCTGTGGGCAACACTAGTTATTCGCTATGTGGAAGTCCCTTCAACAGCCTTTTTGATTTCTCACCTCATACCTTTTTCGCTCATTTTTATCGTGTGGATTGTGGTCTTTTATATGGCCGGCCTCTACGGGAAAAGGGTGGTGCTCTTTAAGAAGGAGCTTCCCGGGGCCATTATTGCTGTTCAGGTAGTGAATGTCTTATTGGCAGCACTCTTCTTTTTCTTTGTACCGCTTGGCATTACTCCAAAGGCAAGCTTGTTGCTCTACCTTGTCGTCTCTGTTATAGGAATTTTTGCATGGAGACTATGGGTCTTTCCTCGCATCACTAAACCCACGAAGCGAGAACGTGTCGCTTTGATTGGAGAAGGTAAGGAGGTTGATGAACTTATGCTTGAGGTCAATAGTAATGCGCGGTATCACATGGAAATTGTGACGGTCGTTTCGCTTAGAACAGACCCGAGTACGCTACATACACTGCTGGCAGATTCGCGTGTCTCAACGTTAGTCGTTGATACTGAGTGTGCTGAGGTGGCGCCACTTCTTCCGGTTATTTACGAGCTCGCCTTCGTTTCACCTGGGTATCACTTCCTCGATTTCTACCAAGTGTATGAAGAAGTGTTTGATAGGGTGCCGTTATCGCTCCTTCGCTACGAGTGGTTTTTAAAGCATGCGACAGCGCAAAGCTCAGGCGGATATGAATTTATAAAACGCTTGATTGATATCGTGGGTGGTCTCCTCATGCTTGGAGTAACGCTAGTAGCACTGCCATTCGTATTTGTCGCTCTTCGTCTTGAAGGAAAGGGTTCACTTTTTATAACGCAAGAACGTATTGGTCAGTTCGGAAGTCGTGTACGCACCTATAAGTTTCGTAGTATGAAAAGTAGTGATGATGGTAAATGGAAGGGGGAGGGTGAAAACTATGTAACTCGTGTAGGGAGTGTGTTGCGTCTGACGTCACTCGATGAGTTTCCGCAGTGCGTCAATGTCCTTCGTGGAGAACTTTCTCTTATTGGGCCGAGAAACGATATCAGAGCACTTGGTGAACGCTTGGCCTCATCAATTCCATACTATTCAATTCGCTACATGGTAAAGCCAGGCATCACTGGTTGGGCACAAATCAACCAGCAGTACGAACAGGGGAATATCAGTCCGCAATCTATTGAAGAGACAAAAACCCGCCTAGCATATGACTTTTATTACATTAAGAAGCGATCCCTCGTTCTTGACATTGTGATTGCGCTTAAGACAGTGAAACGAATGTTCTTTAGGGTGAGTTCTTGGTAGAGTAAAGCAACTTTTATGGAAGAACTTTCTCGAGGCCGAATAATACTTATTACAGGTGCCGCAGGTTACGTCGGTGCCATGCTGGTGAAGCATTTTTGTGCCCTCCCTCATGTAGAAAAAGTTATTGGTGTCGACAAAGAGCCATTACCTGAGTTTCTTGCAAGCGAGACTAAGCTTCACTATATTCACGCGAACACAGCAGATGGTTCATGGCAGGGGAGTGCGAAAGATCGAGGGGTAGATACCGTCATTAATACTGCGTGGCAAATTCGTGAGATCTACGGGAATCATCCACTCACGTGGAAGTGGAATATTGAAGGCTCGGATGCGGTCTTTGATTTTGCTATCAGTGAAGCGAGTGTGAAAACGCTTATTCATTTTTCTACTGTCGCTTCTTACGGTGCCTTTAAAGAGAACACCATTGAGCACCGATTCACTGAAGATGAGCCGTTTAGAGAAGTTGAGTACTTGTACGCTGAAGAGAAACGAATTTCAGAAGTGCACCTTGAAGAGAAGGTAGTTACTCTTCCTGAAGATAGAAACCTTTCCATTATCGTCGTCCGCCCCGCTGCAATCACAGGTCCGCGAGGACGCTTTATGCGAATTCGTTTTGGATTACAGGCTGCACTCGCCGGCCAGCTTAAGGATTCCTTTGTGTACAGGATTGTTTCTGGTCTCGTCTCCTTTGTCCCTGTGACGCCAAAATGGTGTCGACAATTCATTCATGAAGATGATGTTGTGGGACTTATTGATACTCTGGTAAAAAAGCCAGCAACGAGTCGCTATCAAGTATTTAACATTTGTCCTCCGGGAGATGTCGTCGAAGGTGCCGACATGGCAAAGGCAGTGGGGAAGAAGACCATTTCAGTACCGCCGTGGTTTGTGCGTATTGCGTTCTTTATCTTCTGGCATCTGACGCGCGGAAAAGTGCCTACAGGGAAGGGTGCATGGAAAAGCTACTCCTATCCTATTGCGGTGGATGGCTCCAAGCTAACTTCGGTCTATGGCTATGAGTACCAACATGAAAGCTTTGATGCCTTCTACTACACTGATGGCGCATACGAATACTCTGTTCCAGAAGAATTCCGCAGAAGTAAATAATGAAAGTATAAATTGACTCACTGTCAATTTAGTAGTATAATGTATTCGGACAGCATCGTCCGTTCCATACTTTTCTTGCCCACTATCTGTGCGTGAGGAAGGTCTACCAGGAGCTACACATGTCAGTGCTTGATCGTAAGAAGTTCGGCATGGTTCTTCGCACGTTTGCGAAGACTCCCGAACAAGTCGAAATGAACGCCACTATGGCGCTCTCCGCTGCTCGCAAGGCCGAGGCCATCGAGAAGGGTGGGAAACCGCTCTATGCGAAAGTCCTAATTCTTATCCCGCGGGACCAGTCCTACGCGGACTGTGACTGTGGCGAGACTCTCGCCTTCCTGAAGCGCTTCATCGAACCGGGTTCGCGCATTGAGGTGCATGAAGTCGAAAATGGCGATCTGTTCTGCGGTCTGCTGAACTATGGTGTGGCGAAGCTCGCTCGCTTCGGCTGCGACTACGTCACCATCATGTCACCAGGTGCCGCTAGCTACCTTTCCCTCGAGGAAATGGAACGCGCGGGTGTCGCCTTCGAACACGGTGCAAGGGTGAGTGCCATCGCCATCGATGAGCTCGCCGCAAGCGTGCTCGAAGGCAGAGCGGCAAACACCTTGGCAACCTGGGACACGGTCGCTCTTCAAACGGTGGGCGCGTTCGATCTGCGGGCTAGCCAACCACGCCAAAACGACCCCACGGCGCCCTACGTCCGCGGGTACGATCTGACCGAAGGGAAGGAGGTCTTCTATGCCCAGGCGGGTGTGGAGGAAATCATTCCACTCATTCGGCTCGTACAACTTTTCGGTGAATGCATTGCACCGATGTTACCGCTGGCTCCCTCAACCTGGGAAGTACCGGACTCTGTCACTGATCCGGAAGGCTACCAGCGTCACCTGAAGAAGCTCGGCACTAAGTTCGAGCGTCAGGTGATCCACGCGGCCTACGTCAATGCCGATCTATCAGTGATTCAGGGCGGTGTCATGAAGAGGTACCGCACCTTCTAGTCACATTTGAAACTCAGAGGCCCGTGTTCAAGTTTAACTACTTGAGCCGGGCCTTTTGCTTTTGCTCTCGTAATACGGTACACAAGAGATATGACCATTCTCGTCACGGGCGCCTGTGGAGCCATTGGCTCTCATGTTGCGGAAGCTTTGAAAGAAGCAGGGCACCATGTTATTGGCGTGGATTGTTTTACCCCCTACTACGCTCGCCAACTCAAGGACCTTAACCGACAAGAGATTGAGGAAAAGGGAATCCAGATTATTCAGGCTGACCTTGCCTTTGACGACCTTGCTCCACTAGTGTCTGCAGTAAATGTCATTTTTCATTTTGCAGCCCAACCAGGTATTTCAGAATCAACACCCTTTGTTGATTACGTTAACAACAATATTTACGCGACACAGCGCTTGCTTGAGGAAGTAAAGAAGCAGGGACACATTGAGCTTTTTGTACATGCGTCCACCTCTTCTGTATATGGCGCTTTCGCAAGTAGCGATGAAACTGCAGAGGTAAAGCCAACCTCTGCATACGGCGCAACAAAGCTTGCAGCTGAACAACTTGCTCTTGCGTACCAGAGGGATCAGGGACTTCCAGTTACCGTTTTGCGTATTTTTTCTGCGTACGGTGAGCGCGAGCGTCCTGAGAAGCTCTATCACAAATTTATAAAGGCCGTCCTTGAGGGAACGCCGTTTCCTCTTCATGAAGGTTCTGAGAATCACATCCGAAGTTACTCCTATGTCGGAGACATCGTGAATGGGTGCATGCTCGCTCTCGCACATAAAGAAAAAGCAATTGGAGAAATTTTTAACATTGGTTCCGATAAAACAGTCACCACAGGTGAGGGGCTCAAACTTGTTGAAGAAATTATTGGAAAGAAGGCACAGATAATGCAAACCCCTAAGCGTGCGGGGGACCAATTAGAAACTTCGGCAAACATCATGAAGGCGAGACGTATTCTCGGCTATCGTCCACTCATGACCTTGCCAGAAGGATTGCGTAGGCAAGTTGCGTGGTATACGAAAAGCGTATTTGGCAAAATGTAGGTAGAATGAACATATGATTATTGATGGCCGAGCTATTGCAGAGGAAGTGCTAACGCGTGTCCATGCGGAAGCCAAAACACTTCCTGCATCTCCTCGTTTGACGGCATTTGTCGTTGCGCCTACACCAGCCACCCGTTCGTACCTTTCCATCAAGCGCGCCCAAGCCTCAAAGGCGGGAGTGGTTATGGATGTGCGTGAGCTACCAGAAACTATTAAGACTGACGAATTGATTTCAGTCATGCGCAACACGCCCACGGACGCAATCATTGTCCAGCTCCCACTACCTTCTCATATAGACACTACTAATGTGCTCGAAGCCATCTCTGTTTCAAGAGATGCTGACGTATTATCTCCCCGCACGAGAAGTGATGGCGCGCTCATTCATCCCATCGCAGCGTCCGTCGCTGAGGTGCTTCGAGTTGCTGGTGTTGAAGTTCTCGGCAAGCGAGCCGTTGTTGTGGGGCAGGGATGGCTGGTGGGACTTCCAAGTGCAGATTGGCTCACTAAACAGGGGGCAGAGGTAACACGAGTTACTAAGGAGTCGGGAGATTTACAGACCGCGCTCAAGACCGCTGACATTGTAGTGACTGGAGTAGGGAGTCCAAACCTCATTACGGCCGACATGGTGCCTGACGGAGTAGTTATCATTGATGCGGGCACAAGCGAGCTCGGAGGCTCCATTTCAGGGGATGTAGAGAGAGGAGTGGCAGAGAAGGCACGTGTATTTACTCCTGTTCCAGGTGGTCTCGGTCCCATCGCCGTGTCATTTCTTATGCATAATGTCGTCGCCCTCGCTAAGGCTCGCCTTTTGACAAAAGAGTCCCAAGAAGTACACTAATCCTCATGAAATCAGCGCTTTCGCGCATAGTACCTGCGCTTTTAGTTCTTGGTATTGCTGTATTGCTCGGTTATTTCGTCTTTACTACTAATGCTCATGGAAATAAGTATGCGGTAAAACTTGGCCTTGATTTGGCGGGTGGAACCGAACTAATTTACAAAGCTGACACGAGTGCACTTACCGCTGACAAAAAAGGCGCCCTAGATTCTCTTCGCGAAGTAATTGATAAGCGCATAAACGTCTTTGGTGTTGCAGAACCTCTCGTGCAGATTGAGCAAGCAAGCACTTTTTCTGGGCAGGGAGAAGACAGACTCATTATTGAACTTCCTGGCGTAACTGATGTTGCTGCAGCGGTTGATGCGCTTGGCAAAACTCCTGTGCTTGAATTTAAGCTTGCGACTGGGGCAACTGATGCAGTATCAGAGGGTTTTGTTGATACAGGACTCACTGGCCGTTACCTCAAGAAGTCCGAGCTCCAGTTCTCACAAGGAAATGGATCTACTGCAGCGAATGAACCGGTCATCGTTCTCTATTTCAACGAAGAAGGTGCAACACTATTTGAGAAAATTACGACAGAGCACACCGGACAGTCCCTCGGCATCTTCCTAGACGGTGAGTTAATGTCAGCGCCAATGATTCGTGAACCGATTGCAGGAGGTACTGCAACCATTACCGGTCAATTTACGCCAACAGAGGCGCGTGACCTTGTGCAGAATCTGAATTTCGGAGCGCTTCCAGTACCTATCGAACTTATTTCTTCAGGCTCTGTAGGCCCTACCTTGGGTGGGATTGCCTTTCAAGCTGGACTTATGGCGAGCGCCATTGGGTTCGCACTCGTCGCACTCTTCATGATTATCTGGTACCGCCTTCCTGGATTTGTCGCAGCGATAGCGCTCTTCATCTACATCATCATCACGCTCGCTGTAGTGAAGGTCGTGCCTATTACGTTGACTGCTTCAGGTATTGCGGGACTCATTCTCTCCATAGGTATGGCAGTGGACGCAAACGTCCTTATCTTCGAGCGCATGAAGGAGGAACTCCGTCATGGAAAGACGGTTCGTGAGTCACTCACGATTGGCTTTGGACGTGCATGGCCTGCAATCCGCGATGGACACCTCACCATGATTATCTCATCAGCTATTTTGTTCTGGATTGGCACTTCAATTGTCCAGGGATTTGCCCTCGTCTTCGGCTTCGGTGTGATTGCCTCTCTCGTCTCAGCAGTATTCATTACCCGCGTCTTCTTACTCGCTCTCTTGCCTGAAGACCTAAAGGGGTGGAAGAGAAGTCTTGTCAGTAGCGGTTTTCACAAATAGGTATGAACATCATCAAACATAGAATCGTCTTCTTCTGGCTCGGAGGCATCATTACGGTGCTTGCGATTGGGGCAATGGTTTTCTTTGGTATGCCTCGCTCTATAGAGTTTACGGGTGGCTCACTTGTTGAAGTTTCTTACACAGAAACTCGTCCAGATATAGCCTCACTCAAGGAGTCGCTCCATACCATTGGAGAGTTGGGTGAAGTATCTCTTCGAGAGAGCGGTGATAATGGTGTACTGCTTCGCACACGTACACTTACTCCAGCTGAGCATGACGCCGTACTTGTCGTACTCTCCAAAGAGGGAACAGCTCCATTGACCGAGCTTCGCTTCAACTCAATCGGCCCTTCTCTTGGAAGTGAACTTGCTGGTAAGGCGCTCTACGCTCTCGGCGCCGTTATTCTTGCTATCGTCCTCTACATTGCGTGGGCGTTTAGACGAGTATCTAAGCCTGTATCCTCATGGGTGTATGGAGCGAGTGTCGTCTTGATTCTGCTTCATGACGTGATTGTGCCTGCAGGTTTCTACGCCGTCTGGATGCATTTCACTGGTGCACAAGTAGACTCACTCTTTGTAGTTGCTATTCTCGCCATCCTTGGCTACTCAGTGAATGACACCATTGTTATCTTTGACCGTGTTCGCGAGAATCTTTCGCACCTTGAACACGGTAAACAGGAAGAGTCATTTGAGGATGTGGTAGGTCGCTCAATCACAGAAACGTTGGGACGTTCTATTAATACCTCAGTAACCGTTGCACTCGCGCTTCTGGCTCTTATCTTTGCAGGAAGCTCGGCAACCTTTACGTTTGCTCTCGTTCTTCTCGTGGGAGTGATTGTGGGAACGTACTCATCAATTCTCATTGCGGCACCGCTTCTCGTACCATTTGCAAAATGGTTTGCGAAGAAAGAGGAGGCTAAGTAACTCACCATGATACTTGGCATTACCGGCACAAACGGAGCAGGAAAAGGTTCGGTAGTTGAGTATTTGGTTAAAGAGAAGGGGTTTGCGCACTACTCAGTACGCGACCTCGTCATGGAGGAAGTTGAGCGCCGCGGGCTTCCACTAAATAGGACAAACATCGGAGAGACTGCAACGAGTATGCGTGCCGAATTCTCGCCTTCATATTTCGTAGAGACATTTCTCAAGCGGGCAAACGAGGAAGGGAAGAGCGACGTCATTATTGAGTCTATAAGAACTCTTAAGGAGGCAGACCACCTCAAGGACCACGGAGCTTATTTAGTTGGAGTGAATGCGCCTGTAGAGGAGCGGTATCGTCGCATAACGGCGAGAGGTTCAGTCACGGATCACGTCTCCTTTGAGGATTTTAGAGCGCAGGAAGATGCTGAATACAGTCCCAAGGACGCTACTGACCCAAGCCAGATGAATGTCCTCGGTGTACTTGAGAGGGCGGACTACACGGTCATAAACGACGGCACTGTAGGAGAGCTTTCTGCTAAAATTGAAGACATGCTTACTCATATTGCTTCACTCCATGCCACACATACACGAGAAAATTGATTGGTCTGTAGATGTTTTCATAGTTAACGGTGACGCTGTTTTGCTTAGAAAGCACGACAAATACAAAATGTGGCTTGCGCCGGGGGGTCATGTGGAACTTGATGAGACTCCTGATGTCGCTGCGGTACGCGAAGCAAAAGAGGAGACAGGACTTGATGTGACGCTTGTCGGAGATGTGCCCGCTATAGGGGAGGGAGTAGGGTACAAGGAACTGCTCGTACCAGCCTTTATGAATATCCATCCCATAAATGATGTGCATAGCCATATGTCGCTTGTCTACGTGGCAACGTCAGAATCTAGGGACGTGCATGACGGCGAGACTGAAGTGAGTGATGGTATGCGTTGGTTTACTAGGGATGAGCTTGATGACCCTTCATGGGAGATTAAGGAAACTATTCTTCACTACGCTCGCCATGCTCTCACGCTCGTCGGAAAATAATTGGTATGTGATTACGGGCGCACCATCGTCCGGGAAGACGACGCTTGTGAATGCGCTACAGGCGCGCGGGTATGTAATAAGCGAAGAGTCCGCAAGAGCGTACATTCTAGAAGAATTAGAAAAGGGTAAAAAGCTCAAAGAAATACGCAAAGAAATTCTTTCTTTTCAGCGAGAAATTTTAAAACGAGTAGTAGAGAAGGAGTCAAAGCTCAACAAGGAAGAAGTGGTGTTTTTGGATAGGGGAGTTCCCGACACGCGAGGCTTCCTTATGTATAACAATGTCGAAGAGCCTGTGGATGTGAAAAATGTCATAGACGCAGTGTCATACAAAAAGGCGTTCATTCTTGATACGCTTCCACTCACACCTGACGAGGTGCGCACTGAAGACGCAGAGGCAATTAAGGGTCTTGATAGGATGCTTGAGGAAACCTACAAGGGACTTAATATTCCACTTATTCGTGTGCCAGTAATGCCAAACGAAGATCGAGTAGATTTCGTGCTAAATAATCTGTAGTTTTCGAGTATTAGATTATCTCTGTAGTGAGTCGGGGTGACTTTCCCCGAGTACGTCATGAGGCAGTGTGTAGCCTGTTACACTTTATGTATGTTTAATAAGATGAAGGGATTCACTCTTATAGAGCTTCTTGTGGTGATCGCCATAATTGGAATTTTGTCATCGGTTGTGTTGTCTTCACTTAATACTGCAAGAGCCAAAGCTCGTGACGCACAACGGAGAGCTTCTTTAAGTGCACTCGCTAATGCCAATGAATTGCGGTACTCAGATACGGGGCTATACCCATCCACTGCAGGGTGGCTATCAAATCCCAATCATGGCGGACTAGACTCGGCCTTAACACCTACGTATATATCGAGAGTCCCCGATGATCCGTTAGGAACAAATGGTCATACCTTTATGTATTGGAGACGTGATTACAATCTGAACTCATATTGTGTCGGTGTGGCAGGAACAGACCCTAACAGATATGCGTACTACGCAAAACTTGAGAATCCTTCAAGTGTAGATCTTGGCGCATTTACTGATGCGTTTGATCAGTGTATAAGAACGCAGTTTGGAATGAACTATAAAAGAGGAAACTAAACCTGTCCGATTGTTGAGCCCGCAAAGGAAAGTCCATCAAGGTATTTTTCAAACTCATCCAACTTCTTTCCGTTGATGATAGCTACTTCAAGCTTGAGGTGGTCTGCTTCTTTTGCGGCGACGGGGTCAAATGGGGAAGAGAGACCCGGGTCCCATTCTTTAGGAATGATGTTTCTGAAATCAGTCCATGAAATTTGTTCAATCTTTTTTGCGTCAGGATTCTTCTTTGGGTCTGCGTCGTAGACGTAATCAATGTTAGAGAGGTTCACCATTTTTTTTGCACCAATTTTCTTCGCTGCAAGTACGGCACAGTAGTCAGTAGACCAACCCGGCTTCCATCCGGCACCAATGATGACAGAAGAACGCGTAGACACGTGTCGCGTTGGGTTTTTTACAATACGCGCTTGAGCATCTTCCTTGAAAAGAGTACGCATGAGGTGTGCGTTAAGGCGCGTTGAGTGAATACCAATCCAATCCAAATCTTCACGAGGTAAATCTCCACGTGCTGTTTGAATTGCGTCTTGGTAGTTGCGCGCAGTGCGCCCTCCACCTGTGATGATATAGAACGAAAGGCCCTCAGAGACCTTTTTTAAAATAAGGGAGCGAAACCTTGTCAGGAATTCAGTATCAATACCGTCGGGAACGATTAAAGAACCCCCAACGGACACAATAACGTACTCACCCCGTCGCACCCGACCTTTTTGCTTAAACAATTCCATACATTTGGTTTCGTTCTGCGGATTTCGCAGTTCCTCTGTAGAGGTGCAACGGGGCGAGCGCTTTTAAACAGTTAGAATGCATGCAAGGTTTGACGGCTCCTCAAAGTATACGCTGTTTGCCCATGAGAACAACTTGAAAAGTGGGAAAAGTATTTCACAAACTTTTCTAAGTGTTTGTGCAAAGGGTAAGTGTGAACCATGTGAAGAAACGGAAAGGGCAGGTGTTGACAAAATATTCAGTATGGTATATAATGTATCTATACAAATGAGCGTCTTTGACCTCAATTTCTCCACTAAAAAGACCCCGAAAGCACCTGTGCTTTCGGGGTCTTTTGCCTTGATTTACCTATGCTTGACGTGCGTATACGGGGCGTGTAGTATACCTCTACTACCCCTGATTAAAGGGGTGGGGGATTTGTTTGACCTTTGATAATTGAATAGATCTAAAAGGTAGTGAACCAAGAGTGTTTTCTTGTGTTCCGCCTATTCTTAATGAGAGTTTGATCCTAGCTCAGGATGAATGCTGGCTGTATGGATAAGGCATGCAAGTCGAACGGACCGCAAGGTCAGTGGCAGACGAGGTAGTAACACGTACGAACGCACCCCATAGTCTGGTATAGCTCGTCGAAAGACGGGGTAATCCCGGATGGTCCCGCAAGGGTAAAGATTTATCGCTATGGGAGCGGCGTGCGTAATATCAGCTTGTTGGTGAGGTAATGGCTCACCAAGGCTACGACGTTTAGGGGAGCTGAGAGGCTGACCCCCACCGATGGGACTGAGACACGGCCCATACTCCTACGGGAGGCCGCAGTCGAGAATCTTCCGCAATGGACGAAAGTCTGACGGAGCGATACAGCGTGATGGACGAAGTGCCTCGGCACGTAAACATCTTTTATGTGGGAAGAAATTATTGACGGTACCACATGAATAAGGGGCTCCTAACTCTGTGCCAGCAGGAGCGGTAATACAGAGGCCCCAAGCATTATCCGGAATCATTGGGCGTAAAGGGTGTCAAGGCGGTTATGTTAGTCGTTCGTAAAATCCGGGGGCTCAACCTCCGGCCCGCGAGCGAAACGGCATGACTAGAGGTTGGAAGAGGTGCGTGGAACTCACGGTGTAGGGGTGAAATCCGTTGATATCGTGGGGAACACCAAAGGCGAAGGCAGCGCACTGGTCCAAATCTGACGCTCACACACGAAAGCCAGGGTAGCGAACGGGATTAGATACCCCGGTAGTCCTGGCCCTAAACGTTGCTCGCTCGTTCTACGGAGTATCGACCCTCTGTGGGACTAAGCTAACGCGGTAAGCGAGCCGCCTGGGTAGTACGATCGCAAGGTTAAAACTCAAAGGAATAGACGGGGACTCGCACAAGCGGTGGATCATGTGGCTTAATTCGTCGATAAGCGAAAAACCTTACCAGGGCTAGAAACCAAACTGCACGCTCCCAGAAACGGGAGAATCCTTCGAGGGTGTTTGGCAGGTGATGCATGGTTGTCGTCAGTTCGTGGCTTGAGCTGTTCCCTTCAGTGGGGTAACGAACGCAACCCTCGTTGTCTGTTATATATGTCAGGCGAGACTGCCCCCTCACGGGGGAGGAAGGTGGGGATGACGCCAAATCAGCATGTCCCTTGATGCCCTGGGCTGCACACGTGATACAATGGACGGTACAGAAGGACGCAAGACCGTAAGGTGGAGCAAATCCCTAAAACCGTCCCCAGTTCGGATTGAGGTCTGCAACTGACCTCATGAAGCCGGAATCGCTAGTAATCCTGAATCAGCATGTCAGGGTGAATACGTTCTCGAGTCTTGTACTCACCGCCCGTCAACTCAAGGAAGCTGGGGGTACCCGACATCTTGCCTCGCGCAGGACTACGGTAAATTCAGTGACAGGGAGTAAGTCGTAACAAGGCACGGCTAGCGGAAGCTGGTCGTGGAACATATCCAATCGGAATGAGATGTTCGAAAGAACACTCTCCGGTCGATGTTCGGAAGTTGCATGCTGGAAGTTAATATCATGGAGCGAATTTATTCGCCTCATATCGTTAGCTCCCAGCATGCAACTTCCGAATGAGAAATGGTACTCATCTCTAAATGGTACTCGGACGCCGGATAACGTGCCGGTGGCATACTCGGAAGCCTCAATTGAGCTTCTGAAGTGCCGAATAGGCGGAACACAAGAGCACACTCACACTCCTTTAGATCTATTTGATTATCGCGAACAAGGCGGAGTTGTTTTCCTCGGAAAACAACTCCGCCTTGTTCGTTATTGACTTTTCATATTTTTTGTTATATTATTTGAATATCGTTCACCGTGCGTAAAGGGGATAGCAAGTGCCTGAGTTCCTTCAGATGTGTATGTGTCGCCCTCTGCGACGCTTCAAGTGGTACCGAAATGCCTCGGGCGGTCATTGGATTATGACCGAGTATAAAAAGCCGTCGTCCTGGAAGCCGATTTCCGAGCGGCAGTCCGAGGACCATCGCTACAAGACGAACAAGTTTCCTGTTCGTTCGTGGAGTCTTCCGCAGGAAGACCCCACCAAGAAGAAAGAGCCCTCAGTGTGAGGGAAAAGGCGTTACTGACAAGTCAGTAACGCCTTCAACGATTGTCTCGCGCATTCTTTTCACACATCTGCGCCATATGCGAATTTTGTTTCGGTGACGCTTACGCTTCTCCTCAATGGAAGACATTCGAACACCCTGGAGTCGTTTGGATTCACGCGTTGTTCCGCGGTGCACCATGATACTTCCACTATAGCAAGGAGCTGGAAAAGGAAGGAAGAGTCTGTTAATATCGTTTGACCGGGCTTTGGGGCATCGTGCGCTTGTATACCGTGTCGAAATGCTCCGCATTTCTCAGGTATACACGTCGCTCGCTCGGAGTACGTATATAAAGGTAAGAACCTTCATATACGTATCCTCACTCGCGCGTGTAGCTCAGTTGGTAGAGCACTCGACTGATACTCGAGCGGTCGTAGGTTCGAATCCTACCGCGCGCACTCACTAGGTTGTATTTAATGTAGATTACTCAGGGGAAGTAGGCGACCTTCTTGCGGAGGAGTCTTCGATGACTAGCAAGAAGAAGTCCTTTAGGGCTCGACATCATACCGCGCACCAAAGGGCTGTATTTTGTTCAGGATTACTCAAGAGGGAGTAGGCGACCTTATACGGTGCGGATAATGGCCACTATTGTAATGTGTACTGGTATACTGAATATATGAAAGATGCCTTCGTTATTGGAATCCTCGCCCTTGTCGCAATTGCTGTAGGGCTCGTGTTGTACTTCTCAGTTCCTACTCTTTTTAAGGATTCGGAGGGAACCGTTTCGTATAAGGAGATTAAGTCAGGGCAAAATGCTACTCAGGAACCACAGCGTGCCAACTATCGCATCCGCTCTCAATCAGAGTTTGAGGCGCTTTGGTACCACCTCTATGGTACTGATCAACCTGGTGTAGAAAATATTGATTTCACCAAACAAGAAGTGCTCGCAGTCTTTGACGGCACACACTCAACAGGTGGTTATGCAGTAAAGGTTACCAAGGTTGAAGACACGCTCCTGGCTCGTGTCGTTACCATTGAGCACGTGGCACCGGACCCTTCCTGTACTGTTCCTGAATCAATTTCAGCACCGTATCAAATAATTGTCCTACCTATCCTGAAGCAGGGGAATACGCTTACGCACAATGACGTAGAGTCAGTGATTCGTTGCCCATAGTCGTTTTAACCTGTCTTTTAGGGTAGGATGCGAAGTATGGACCCCGTTAGAAGCATTGCGCCGATAGCAAAGCCTACACACATATGAATAAAGATACACTTACAGCTTCTAACGGGGTGGATGTGAACTCATATTTCACTGGGAAAAAGATAACCGTCATGGGACTGGGGCTTTTAGGTCGTGGTGTCGGGGACGCATACTTCCTGGCTTCCAGAGGGGCAAAGCTTACTATTACCGACCTAAAGTCTAAGGAGGAGCTCCGTGACTCTTTGGACCGACTTGCTCAGTTTCCTGATATTGAATACGTCCTCGGCGAGCATCGCCTTGAGGACTTTGAAGGAAAAGACTTTATCTTGAAGGCAGCAGGCGTGCCACTTGATTCAGAATATGTAGCGCATGCCGTTTCTTCCGGTGTGCCTATTAAGATGAGTGCGACATGGTTCATGGAGCTCTCAGGAATTAAAACGATTGGTGTTACTGGAACGCGAGGAAAGTCCACGACGACCTATATGATTTTTGACGCCCTCAAAGAAGCAGGTGTGCCCGTCGTGCTTGGGGGAAATATCAGAGGTGTATCGACGCTCGCCCTTCTTGACGAAGTAACTCCTGAACATACGGCAGTACTCGAACTTGATTCATGGCAGTGTCAGGGATTTAGGGATTCACAGCGTGGTCCACTCGTCTCAGTATTCACGACGTTCTTTCCTGACCACCTCAACTACTATAAGGATGACCTTGATGTATACCTTGCTGATAAGGCAGGACTTTTTTTATACCAGTCTGAAACAGACACGCTCGTACTTGGAGCTCAAGCAGCCCCAGTTGTACTTGAGCATTACGGAGAGAAGATTGAAGCAAAAATTCAAATAGGGGATGAACACACATTTCCAGAGGAGCTCGCGCTCATGGTACCTGGAGAGCATAATCGTTATGACGCAGGTCTCGCTCTGTTGGCGCTTCGTGCGTACGGCTTGCCTGATGAGGAAAGTCTTCGAGCTCTTGCGCTCTTTACCGGAGCGCCAGGAAGGCTTGAACTCGTTCGAGAGGTGGACGGTGTGCGTTATTACAACGATACAAATGCAACGACACCAGAGGCCACCATCGCAGCTCTGAAGGCTCTTAGTGTTCCTGGACGTATGAATGTCGCGCTTATTATGGGAGGCGCTGATAAGGGACTTTCCCTTGATACGCTTCTTGAACTCATTCCTGATTACACACGTCATGTCTCACTACTTAAAGGCACGGGTACCGAACGAACAAAGGAGGTTTTGTTTGAGGCCTCAGAGTTTGACTCACTCAAGGAAGCCTTCGAAGACGCAAGAAGCCATGTGGGACCAGGTGACATTGTTCTCATGAGTCCTGCCTTCGCGTCCTTTGGAATGTTTAATAATGAATACGATAGGGGAGATCAATTTAACGCACTCGTTAACGCACTATGACTCCTCTAGTACAGCACTCGGAGAGAAATCCTTTTCACATTTCTGTGGGTGCAGTGGTGGTGAATAGTGAAGGGAACATCATGGTCCATACCTTATCGGCTGATTCGGTGCCTAAAGACATCGCCGACGTGCTCGGAGGCCTTGATACTGCATATATACTTATGCGGGAGTCAGTAGAAGATAATGAGTCACTTGAAGAAGCTGTGCTGAGAGGTATACAGGAAGAGTTTGGAGTTGAGGGAACAATTCGTAGATATCTTGGCTCGACACAATCTGTACTCCCGGCGAGGTATGGTGACTTTGAGAAGACAACACTGTATTTTGAAGTGACTTTTAGTTCACAAGCGGAAAGAGTCGTGCACGACTGGGAATCAACAACGCTCCTTGAGTGGCATGATCCTGAATTTTTAATTACTAAGATGAAGGAGCAAGGGCAAGCGACTTCGCGCGGTGATTTAGATGAATCAAAGATTATTGAAACATACCTTGCTTATGCTGGATAAACGAACCATTTTCTTTACAGGTATTGGTGGCATCGGTATGTCAGCGCTCGCACAGCTTCTTAAGGAGCGTGGTGATGCAGTTTCTGGTTCAGATAGAGAAGAAAGTCCGATTACTGAAATGCTTGTAGGTAAGGGGATAGAGGTGCACATCGGTCAGAAAGAAGAACATATTTTTGAAGGAATTAACCTTCTTGTGTATAGCGACGCAGTACCAGAAAGCAATCCTGAACGTGCTCGTGCTCGTGAGTTAGGCATTACCGAACTTTCTTATTTTGAAATGCTGGGCACTGTCTCAGCAACAAAACGTACGGTTGCAGTTGCGGGTACTCACGGAAAGACCACAACGACAGGGATGCTCACAAAAATTCTATATGACGCAGAAGTTCATCCGCAGGCAATCATAGGGTCAATTGTTCGTGATTTTGGTTCCAACTATCTCTCAAGCGGGGACATTGATTCCAATGTGTTTATTGTTGAAGCGTGTGAATGGAAGCGTCACTTCCTCTCTTTGTCTCCTGAAGTGCTGGTCATAACCAATCTTGAATTTGACCACACCGATTACTTTGATGATCTTTCTGATGTGCAAGATGCGTTCGCGTCCCTTATTTCTAAAGTGCCAAGTCATGGTGCCATCATTACTGACACTGAGCATCCTAATATCGCTCCGTTACTTCAACACACAGGCGCGAGAGTAATAGATTACATGAAAGAGCCAGTGTATCCGCTTGTACTCAAGGGAGAATTTAATGAGATGAATGCACGCGCCGCTGCTGCGGCAGCAAAAGTAATCGCTCCTGAAATTTCCATGACTTCTCTCAACCGTTCGCTTGAATCATTCACGGGCACATGGAGGCGTTTTGAATATAAGGGAGTAACTAAGACTGGCGCCAGGGTGTATGACGATTACGCGCATCATCCTACAGCAATCATGGAGACGTTACGTGCACTTAAACCAGAAGTGAACGGGAAGGTGTATGTCGCATTTCATCCACACCTTTATTCACGCACTCGAGATTTATTTGATGGTTTTGTGCGCGCCTTTCGTCTTGCCGACGAAGTCTTAATTGCCCCCATTTACCCTGCACGGGAAATTGACGACGGAACGGTTTCAAGTGAGCTTCTTGCAGGGGCGATGGGAACTATCGGTACGCACGCACGAGCTCTTTCGTTTGAAGATATTGAACAAGTATTACTTCATGAACCAAAAGAAGGCGATGTCATTATGACGATGGGTGCAGGTGATATATACAAGATTGCCGACCGGTTAACCGCAAACTAATATGGGAACTCTCTCAGTTGTAGCTACGCCAATCGGCAATCTCGGAGATATAACGCTCCGCGCAGTGTCTACGTTTAATGAGGCGGATGTAATTGCGTGTGAGGATACTCGCGTTTCAGCAAAACTCTTACAGCGCTACGATATACAGAAACCTCTTCTTATTTTTCATGCACAAAGCGGAAGACATGCGAGTGAGCGAATTTTGCAACTACTCGCAGAAGGGAAGCGTGTAGCTCTCATAACTGACGCGGGTACTCCTGGAATTTCTGACCCAGGAACGCAACTTGTGCGCTTGGTTCGTGATCGGCTTCCTGACGTAACCATTGAGGCAATCCCAGGACCATCTGCTCTAACAGCAGCGCTCTCCATTGCGGGAGTCCCAACTGATGCTTTTACGTTTCTTGGCTTTTTGCCACACAAGAAGGGACGCCAGACGCTCTTCAAGGAAATTGCTGAATCAGATCGTACTATGATTTTTTACGAATCTCCTCATCGACTCGAGAAGGCGCTTCAGTCCCTCACTGAATTTTTAGAACCAAGCCGAAAAGTGATGGTTTTTAGAGAACTCACCAAACTCCATGAAGAGGTGGTTGAAGGAACTCCCGAGGAAGTGGTGGCCTACTTTAAGGCTCACAGTGACCATATCCGGGGTGAGTGCGTCATCTTGGTATCCCCACGGTAGGCATATTTGGAAGGTTTTGCGTAATTTCTGTATACTGTAGGTAATGAACCCTCGGAAGATGCTTATTGCGTTTGGTGTTGTTACCGCACTGTCTCCATTTATCGGCCTTCCTCGCGATATTCTCTCAATACTTCTTCCAGTGCTTGGTATAGGCATCGTCGCTATAGTGTTGTTGCTTATTCCTAAAACAGGACCTCAAGCTCCTGAGGGAGAACTCATACATGATACTCACGCGACTTAAGCACGCCTTTTCGCATCCTTTGTCGCTGCCTGCCGTCTCTGGTGTCGTACTAGTAGGAGTGGGTGTGTTCATATTGCCTCAGGTCTTTGCCACAACATTTGAGCGAGGAGATATCTCTACAACTACACCTTCCTTTGTATTGAAACTTAAGAGAGAAGAAAAGCTTGATACGAAGGCATATGATGCGAAGATGCTTGCCCTTGCAAACGTGGCTACAACTACAGGCACGAGTACACCATCACTCTGGCCAGTAACCGGTCCGTACCCAAAGGCAGGAGCGATACTTCCTTTTAAGAGAATTGTTGCGTATTACGGTAACTTTTATTCAACGAAGATGGGTGTCTTAGGAGAGTATGAGGAGTCAGTAATGCTAGAAAAGTTGCGAGGAGAGAAGCGACGATGGGAGGAAGCAGACCCAACCACCCCCGTGATGCCGGCTATTAATTACATTGCAATCACTGCACAGGGAAGTCCCGGGCGGGAAGGAAAGTACCTGCTTCGTATGCCCGATGATCAAATAGATTATGCACTCACGCTCGCCGACAAGGTCGATGGTATTGTCATCCTTGATATTCAGATTGGTCTTTCCAATCTTGAAAAGGAGCTTCCACTTCTTGAGAAGTATTTGGCAATGCCAAATGTACATCTCGGTCTTGATCCTGAATTTCATATGATTACCGGCGACGTTCCGGGTGATGTTATTGGTTCCTATGATGCAAAGCAGATAAATTATGCGACGGCATATTTGGCAGATCTCGTGCAAAAGCACAATCTCCCACCAAAGGTCGTCATCGTTCATCGTTTTACTCAACGCATGGTGACAAATTACGACGACATTATTCTTCGTCCAGAGACACAGATTGTTATGGATATGGACGGATGGGGACCTCCTCTAAAGAAGATAAATACGTACAAACAATTTATTTACCCTGAACCAGTTCAATTCACCGGTTTCAAATTGTTTTACAAGAACGACCTCAAGCCACCAAGCGACAGACTGTTAACGCCTGCTGACTTACTTAAGCTCACCCCACAGCCGAGTTTCATTCAGTATCAGTAGTATTCCCAATAGGCGCCCGCTTCTCGTATATAAGGCGTTATACTGAACTACAGCATGGATAATCCTGAGAGAATTACGTACTTTGCAGCTACCGATTCACGCGGGAAGCGCATTCCTTTTGGTATTAAAGAAAAGGACCGTTCGAAGCACATGTATGTGATTGGAAAGACGGGTATGGGTAAGTCGACTCTGCTTGAGAATATGGCCATTCAAGACATCAGAAATGGCGAGGGTATGGCCTTTATTGATCCTCACGGAAGTGCTGTCGACAAACTCCTAGATTACATACCTAAAGAGCGCATGAATGATGTGGTGTATTTTGCTCCATTTGATATGGAGCACCCTGTTGCCTTTAACGTGATGGAGGATGTTGGTTATGACAAACGCCACCTAGTGGTGTCGGGCTTGATGGCAACGTTTAAAAAGATCTGGAAGGACCAGTGGAGTGCACGTATGGAGTACATTCTTTCAAACACGCTTCTCGCACTCCTAGAATATCCTGATGCCACCTTGATGGGAGTGAATCGTATGTACACCGACAAGGGGTATAGAAAGAAGGTAATTGAAAATGTGAAGGACCCCTTGGTGAAAGATTTCTGGGTAAAGGAATTTGCAACCTACACTGACCGTTACACACAAGAAGCAACACCAGCAATTCAAAACAAAATTGGACAATTTACCTCTAACCCGCTTATTAGAAATATCATTGGCCAGCCAAAATCCTCTTTTGATATTCGTGAGTTGATGGATCAAAAGAAAATTCTTCTCATCAATCTTTCAAAGGGTCTGGTGGGAGACACCAACATGCAACTCTTGGGGTCTATGCTCACAACACGTATCTTTCTTGCTGCCATGAGTAGGGCAGACCTTTCTGCGCATGACATTAAAACGCTTCCGAACTTCTACTTTTATGTGGACGAATTCCAGAACTTTGCGAACGAGACCTTTGCAGAGATTCTTTCCGAGGCACGTAAGTATAAATTGAATCTTCTTATTGCTCACCAGTACGTAGAGCAAATGGAAGAAGAGGTGAGGGCAGCGGTCTTTGGAAACGTCGGTACCACCATTTCTTTTAGAGTGGGACCGTTTGATGCTGAGGTTCTGGAGACGGTATTTTCTCCAGAATTTATGAAGGAGGATATTGTGAATCTCGGTTTCGCGCAAATTTATCTCTCGCTCATGATTGATGGAGTGGGCTCTCGTCCTTTTTCTGGAGTTACGATTCCTCCGATTGAGCCTCCTCCGGTTTCGTATCGAGCAGACATACTTCAGGCTTCACGTTCGCAATTTGCTGCGCGAAGAGAAGATATTGAACGGGTGATTTTTGACGAATTGAAACTACTTGATGCTGAGCCTCCCGAGCCTCCTCAGAAGTCAGTCAAGACATATCCTCCAAAGCCAAAGGCGCAAAGCGCTGAGACGAGACCTGCGCTTCGAAAGGATTCACCTCCAAGGGAACGTCAACCCGAGACACGTCAGCCTGAAATGCGCAGACCTGACGTGAAGCGTCCTGAACCTCCTCAGAAGTCTGCCGAAGACTTAAAGGCTATTTTGAAGACCATGTCTTCAAAGCACGAGAAACACGTTGAGAAGAAACACACAGAGGAGAAGAAAGGACTTCAAGAAGTCCTCAAGAGGACTAATGAGCAAAAGCCGACCCGTCCTGTCTCGGAGCGGGATAAACCAAGGGATGTTCCTCAAGCTCCACGACCGAAGATGCAGAAACCGTTTGAAGTTTCTGAAGATACACTTAACGCCATTTTCAAGGAGCATGTCTAAACACCTCGCCATCTCACTTCTTCTTGTAGGAAGTGTAGCGCTTCCTGCAAAGGTGTGTGCGGCGGTGGTGATTAATGAGATTGCTTGGATGGGTTCTACCGAGAACTCAAATGCGGAATGGATTGAACTTTTTAATGATGGAAATGATGCGGTCTCTCTTACTGGATGGACCATAACATCAGCCGGAACCGCACCCAACATAACGTTGACCGGAACCATTAGTGCCGGAGGATACTACCTACTTGAGCGCACCAGTGATGCGAGTGTGCCGAGCGTGTCGGCACATCAGATATACACCGGAGCACTAGCTAATGGGGGCGATACCTTAACACTTAAAGACAGTACTGGAGTGGCAAAGGATACGGTAGTCGGCGGAACAAGTTGGAGTGCTGTTGGAGGAGACAACACAACTAAGAACACTCCCCAACGAAATGGAAGTACGTGGAGTACCGGTAATCCTACGCCAGGAAGTCAAAATGTCAGTGGTACGGTAGAGAACGATGAAGAAGATACGGCGACTGAATCAACGGTAAGCACTACACCTACAGTGACGATTCAAGGGTCGGTCGCAAACGCACTCCCTTCTACGATTGAAATAACACGACTGTACATAGATGCAGGCCCTCCACGTATTGTGCAGAGAGAGGTACCGGTGCTCTTTGAGGCAACTACGTACGACAAGTATGGAAGTAGGCGTGATGCGCGCATGTCCTGGTCGTTTGGAAATGGGGAGCGACTTTCAGGCAAGTCACTATGGTATACCTATCACGCTCCAGGTACCTACACGCTTACCGTAAGAGGGAATGATGGTAAAAAGGAAGGTGTGGCACTTGTGCCTGTGCAGGTTATTGATGCGCAGGTTTCTATCAAAGAACTGAGTCAGTACGGGGTGGTCGTTATGAATGATAGTGACGAGATGATTGACTTCTCCTCTTGGCTGTTAGTTCAGGGAACAAAAACCTTTTCTGTTCCTTCAGACACTGTGTTGCAAGCGAAGAGCAGGGTAACGTTCACCTATCAAATACTAGGATTCTCACCAGGCGCACCGGTGGTACTCTTTTATCCAACAGGAATTAAGGCATCCGAGTTTCCAATAGTTCATGAAGAGAAACCCGAGACACGTTCAACAGAGTTATCTGTAAGGGAGGAAGAGAGTGAATTACCGATAGCAATACATACTCATGAGCCTCACATACGTGCCCCTGCCACACGGAATAATGCCGAGGTGGCAGGGGCGTATGTGCCCACTCCTATTTTGTTTCAAGAGGCCACAGTTCTAGTCTCGCCATAGTGAGCGTCATGGGGTAGGGTGTACCTATAATTATGCAAAAGACGATACTTGTTACTGGTGGCGCGGGGTTTGTTGGTTCTCATCTCTGTGAGCGCTTACTCAAAGATGGACATAGGGTTATCTCTTTAGATAATTACTTCACTGGAACTAAGGATAACCACATTGAAGGTGTTGAGTATCGAGAGGGTCACACGAAAGATATCGCCACCTTGATTACAGAGGCTCCAGATGTCATCTACCATCTAGGTGAATATTCACGCGTTGCAAAGAGTATTGAAGAGCCAATGCTGGTATTCGATTTAAATATGGAAGGCACGTTCGCCGTTCTTGAATTTTGGAGAGCACGTGGAGGGAAGCTCGTGTATGCTGGCTCCTCAACAAAGTTTGCAGGAGTACGTGCTGACGGAGTCGATGGGCGGGAACTCTCTCCGTATACGTGGGGTAAGGCAGCAAACTCTGAACTCGTTCATAACTACGGACGATGGTACGACCTACCCTATGCAATTGCATATTTTTATAATGTCTACGGCCCACGAGAACGTGGAGGAGTGGACGCCTACGGAACAGTGATTGAAACCTTCCATCAAAATGTGCTTCAGGGAGCGCCACACCAAATTCGTGGCACGGGAGAGCAGACACGCGCATTTACTCATGTCCTTGATACGGTAGAAGGTCTTGTAGCAATTGGAGAGGGAGGAGAAAAAGATGAATACGCCATTTCTGCAAAAGAAGTGTACTCATTGCTGGACGTTGCGCGTCTGTATGGGGGAGAGATTGAATTTCTACCTGCCACAAAATCAACACGTTCAACAGGAGCTGAAGATACCTCAAAGCTCGAAGCTCTAGGTTGGAGCCAACGGTATACGCTAGAAGACTATATTCAAGGTCAACAGAAGTAGGGTATGAAACGAATTCTTATTTTCTCCCTCGCATACTACCCAAGCTTTGTCTCAGGAGCAGAAGCGGCGATTAAAGAAATCACCGACCGTATCTCGCCTGAAGATATTGAGTTTCACCTCATCACGCTGCTGTTTGATAAACACGCGCCCTGTGAGGAGCAGATAGGGAACACTCACATATACCGTGTTGGATTTGGCGGAGCCTATCTTTCTAAGGTTCTTTTTATACCGCTTGCAGCCCTAAAAGCTAGAAGCCTACATAAGAAACTATCGTTTAATGCTGTGTGGGCAATGATGACCTACATGCTTCTTCCGGCAGTATTGGCTCGTGCAATTGGTGTGAGGGTTCCGCGTATCCTTACGCTTCAAGACGGTGACCCGTACGAGAAGGTTTTCGAACGTGCGTTCATTAAGCCATTTATTCCTGTGCTTGATTATGGTTTTAGAACTACTGATCTGGTCCAGGTAATTTCTTCGTATCTTGGTACGTGGCCTAAGAGACGTGGATATATGGGAGAGGTGGTACATATACCTAATGGCGCAAATCCAAGAGACCTTCACGAAGAGGTTAGTGAAGACGAAATTAGTAAACTCAGAGCGTCTCTCAAGAAGAAGCCTGGAGATATATGGCTCGTAAATACTGCACGCTTAGTACATCAGAAGGGTACTGATGACACGATACGGGCACTTACCATGCTCCCCAAGCAAGTATCATTTTTGGTAGTGGGTGGGGGACCTGACGAACAGTCTCTTAAAGCTCTTGCTCTGGAGTTAGGTGTAGAAGACAGAGTGATCTTCACAGGAGCGGTGGAGCGCACTCAAGTCACTGCCTACAGAAGAGTGGCTGATATTTTCGTAGGCCCTTCTCGCTCAGAAGGTCTTGGTAATGCTTTTCTCTCAGCAATGGCTTCGCAATTACCTGTAGTTGCTACTCAAGAAGGAGGGCTCGCCGAGTTTGTGTTTGGTCCAAATGATACGCACCCTCAAACAGCGTGGGTGGTAGGGAAGGATGATTCTGAAAGTATTGCTCGAGCAGTTGAAAACATTCTTGCGCATCCAGAAAAGGTGGAGATGGTGACTAAGACCGCCCGAGAGATGGTTCTTGAAAAGTATGATTGGGACAAAATTGCCCTTCAGATGAAGGAGCGGGTTTTTAATACTGTCTTACAATAATCCTATGTACTCACCACTACTTGAGAAGGCATTTCGTATGGCGCTTGAGGGTCATGCCTCTCAGAAGCGAAAAGGCGAGGAAACTCCCTATATAACCCACCCTGTTGGAGTTGCGCTCATACTCGCCCGATATGGATTTGAAGAAGAGGTCATTGCTGCAGGACTTGCTCATGACTTGGTAGAGGATACGACCTATACCGAAGAGGATTTGCGAGAGGAGCTTGGAGATACGGTGACTGATATCGTTATGAGTGTAACTAATTCGGCGACGCTCCCATGGAAAGATAAGAAGGAAGCCTACATAGAGAGCGTGAAAGAGGGAAGTGTAGGAGCAAAGGCTGTTTCTGTTGCTGATAAAGTTCACAATGCCGAAAGCCTTATTGCTCGGTATCGCGACATAGGTACTCGACTATGGTCTGACTTTAACGCTTCTCGCGAAGACAAGCTTTGGTTTGAGGAGGCAATGCTCTCAATGCTTAAGGAGACGTGGAGCCATCCACTTGTAGATGAGTACGAAGCACTCGTTACAGAGATGCGTACCCTCGTGTAGGGCTAGTGAAGATTCTTTTGTCGCAACTTTTCGTCCTCGCTACGAAGAGCGTCGCGACTTTCTATATAGGTACCACGAATTGAATCTGGTAGCGCTGAATCTGAAAGTACTGATGAGAGTACTTCTGACCAAAACACTATGCGCTCACCGTTAAGTTTTTCTAGATTACCCTCACTTCTGCTTTTTGCGAGTGTGTAATACCAAATGATCTCGGCGAGACGATAGATACGCATGAGGCGAAGCGAAACGGATTCTTCCGGAGTGCGGTTTTTCTCTACGTACGCCAGAAGATACTCCTTAAGCTTCGGATGGTAGAGTTCCATAAAGTTAAGGAAACGAGCCCACCCCTCGTACTTATTTCCAAATTGCAAAGAGGAGTGGTCAAGAAGATATATGTTTTGATTCTGAATTCGAATATTGTGAGGAACAAAATCTGTGTGAGTAAGGAATCCGGAATATTGTTCAATCACGCGTTCGTCCTTTTCGAGAAGTGCCTGTCCTTGTAGAAGATGGCTTTCAAGAGATGGGGGTACAGGCGCGTCTTGAGTGATGTTAGTAACAAATTCCTTATAGGTACGTAGGTAATCTTTGGCAGTTCTTTGACCAAAGGTACGTTCCGCAACAAGTGCGTGCTCAAACGTAGTTGCGTGTGCAGATTCCTGAATCTTAAAACCTTTTAGTGCCAAGAAAAACTGCTCTTCAATAGGGCGAGCTAGAAATGTCGATTCCTGAGGAATAAATTCCTGTATTGAGATAGTCTGTCCTTGATTGTTTGCAAAGAGTATTTCCTTTGGTGTGTAAAATGGCTCGTATGCAAAAGCAATGTTCTTGAGTGCATTTCTGCATACACGCTCATGCGCAAGTTCTTGAGCTCCTTGAAGGTCCGACGTTGCCTTAATAACCACGCGCTCATCAGATTTAGTGTTGCCGAGCAAGATTACTTTCTTGCCACTTGATGTGGTTACTGCCTGCATTAGAAAACGCTCTCCCTGCAAGTGAAGCTGTTCTTCATCGAGTGTAAGGCCGTGCTCGGTAAGGAATGGACGCAGTAACTCCAACTCTTGTGCTACATACGCTTCCCATTGTTGTTGTTCAGTCTTAGGCATGGAGAAGTGTTTCGTTAATGAGTCTGACATGTTCTTTCCAAGAGTTCTCGTACGGTTCAATGTTCTCCGGCTCACCAAAAGGAAGGATTTCAGGACGTTCCATAGGTATTGCGTAAATGGTTTCGTGAGAGCGCAGTTTCAGGAGGTGTTGAATGAGTCGTGGTAAAAATCGTTTTTGGGACTTTGCGTTTGCAGACACATCTCCGATATGGAATATGATTGGAGTTTTCAGAACCAGTGAACACAGTAGGGAAGGGAGTTCAACAGAAAGACCATTTTCCACGAAGAGCACATCAGCCCGTTTGCTCTTTCGGTATAGGGCCACGGTAAAGGAAATCAGCCGAGGCAGCTTTCGCTTACGTTTACTTACTGCTTCGATTCCAACCCCAAATACGGCTTCTGGGATATGGCCATAGGTAACAATATGCACGTCGTGAGCCTCTTTAAGTCGTGTCGCCAGCTCCTTTATATAAGGGGCTGGAGGGGCAATATCGGGCGGATAGAGGGGTGTCGCAAGTACGACCTTCATACTAGAAATCTATCATGTATTTAATTGTGCGCTTGTCTCATAAACACGTTAGTATACATAGGTATGAAAATGGTGCTTGCTACACCCTTGTATCCTCCTCAGTCGGGCGGACCAGCGACTTACGCCCGTCTTTTAGAGGAAGAGTTACCTAGGTACGGAATTCAGGTTGTAATAGTAAAATTTGGTTCAGTATTATTTCTTCCCCCGGTTGTGAGGCATTTTGTATATTTCTGCATGTTATTAATTAGTGGAATTGGGGCTCGTGTTTTGTTCGTTCAGGATACTGTAAGCGCAGGCCTTCCGGCAGTGCTTGCTTCACGAGTGTTGGGCATTCCGTTGGTGTTGCGTGTGCCAGGTGATTTTGCTTGGGAACAAGGGGTGCAACGATATGGAGTGGCTGATAATCTTGATAAGTTTCAGAAGAAAACTTATAGCAAGTCAGTGGAACTTCTACGGAAGATACAACAGTTTGTTGTGCGTTCCGCTAATTCAATCGTAGTACCGAGTTTATACTTTAAAAACATCGTTAGTCACTGGGGAACACCGCAAGCTCCAATCCATGTAATTTATCACGGAGTACTTCCGCTTTCGGACAAGATAACGGTGCAGTCACACATATATCAACACTTGGCGGTCACAGCAGGACGTCTAGTTCCTTGGAAGGGGTTCGAAGGTGTCATAGATGCAGTTGTGGCTTGCCCTGAGTGGCATCTTGTCATAGTGGGAGGAGGCCCGTACGAGGAAACGTTGAGGGAAAAAATTAGAACTGCAGGTGTTGAAGATAGAGTCCATCTCATAGGCGAACAGCCAAGAGATATTGTACTTGGGTGGTGTCAGGCCGCAGACGTGTTCGTTTTAAATTCTTCTTTTGAAAGCTTTTCGTTTCAAATAGTCGAGGCGATGGCGGTTGGTGTCCCAATTATTGCGACAAATATTGGAAGCATTCCAGAATTAATAACTGACAAAAAGGACGGTTTGTTAATTTCACCAAATGATACGCCTGCAATAGTTGACGCACTCAGAGATTTAGAAGTTCATCCCGAGGTGTGGCTTGCTCGTCAAAGGTCTGCAAAAGTGAAAGCGCTCGAATTTAACCGAGAGAGAATGATAGATGAAATCGTACAGTTACTCAAGGCCTTATGAAGATTCTTTTCATTTCAAGTGACTCAAAAATTTGTGAACCACAAAGTAAAGTTCGTGACCGACTTCGTGCATATGCCGCACTCACTGACTCTCTGATAGTCGTGTCTTCAGCCCATAGATCGATGCAACTGAATGAAGGGAATCTCTTTTTGCACACATTTGCCGATAATAGAATTGTATATTTTTTTCTTTTACCGTTCCGTATACGCCACATCATACGCACTAGAATGGTTGATGTTATTTCTACTCAGGACCCATTTGAGCATGGTTTATTAGCTTTGCTTGCAACAATTGGTACCGGAGTGCGTGTGCATATGCAACTTCATACCGACCCTTTTGCGCCGGGATTTGTATCTGGAAGCACTTTGGGTGTTGTGAATTTAATACGAAGAATTCTTTTGTCAGTCACAATACCTAGGGCCTGTCGAGTCCGTGTAGTTTCAGAACGATTGAAAGATGAAATTGAGGCGAGGTGGAAGATTCCTGTCTCAGTTATTCCAGTCATGGTGCAGGAGCTTGTGTCTGAACCCACGTCAGTCCCAAAAGATCTAAATTCATTTATAACTATCGGAAGGTTGGCTCCGGAAAAGAACGTAGAGGATATTATTTCCTCTTTTGCGCGAATCGTTTCTGAATTTCCTGAAGCCACACTTACTGTTCTCGGAGATGGTCCAAGAAAGAAATTTCTTACGCAACTTACTGAACGATTAAGGGTACAGAAGAGCGTCACCTTTTTAGGGCACACCTCATCTGTTGCAGATATTCTTGCCAGAAAGCAAGTGTATGTGCACGCAAGTTCTTACGAAGGGTACGGACTGACACTTATAGAAGCTGCCCTCGGAGAACTTCCTATTATCACTACTGATGTGGGTGTTGTGGGAGACGTCCTCACTCATAACGAAAGCGCGTTAGTGTATCGGCCACACGATATAGATTCGTTGTGCACACACATGAAAGCCTTGCTTGAGAATCCAGAGCGCCAAATTACTCTTGGACAAGAGGGAGCGAAGAGGGTTAGAGAGCATCTTGCTCAGTATGCGAATGTACCTGAAATGGTGGTGCGCGACCTCAAGGCCTGTATAAAGAGTTCTAGTTAAGTATGAAGCGTATTGTGACTATCGGGGGCGGAACCGGCACCTTTGTGGTGCTTTCTGGGCTTAAAGTGTACAAAGACCTTGAATTAACTGCAGTCGTTAGTCAGGCCGATGATGGAGGCTCTACGGGACGTCTGCGAGATGCGTACGGATTCCTTCCTCCAGGGGATACCAGGCAAGCACTCGTGGCACTTGCCGAAGATGGAGACGTGCTTCGAAACTTATTTGCGTATAGGTTTACGAAGGGTGATGTACAGGGACACACGCTCGGAAATCTTTTCCTTACTGCACTTACTGATCAGTGCGGAAGTAATGCTGAAGGTATTAAAGAAGCATCTCGAATTTTGCGCATACAAGGAAAGGTAGTCCCTGCAACAGAAGAGCCAGCAACACTGCTCGCAACGTTTGCCTCTGGGGTACAGGTGCGAGGACAACATGCCATGAGTGAGGCGGGGAAGGATATGGGCGCTCTGATAACACTCGATCTTGCCGAGCCACTAAAGCTCACTCCTGAAGCTTTTGAAGCAATCGTTTCAGCCGACATGATAGTGCTTGGGCCGGGCTGTCTTTATTCTTCGACAATCGCTGCACTGTTGCCCGAAGGAACAAAGGACGCTTTCCAAAGGTCAAAAGCAAGAATCGTGTATGTCGTTAATTTGTTTACAAAACTTGGTGAGACGCATGGGTTTTCAGCAGGTGACCATGTGCGCGAGGTTGAAAAATACATTGGACGGAGTGTTGATTCACTGCTTGTGCACGCAGGTGAATTTAGCCAGGAAGTATTGTCTTGGTATGCGGAGGAAGGGGAAGAGCCTGTGGCTGATGATTTAATAGACGATGCTCGTGTCATTCGTTCTAACATTGCTTCGGTATCTGTCGTTCCACCAATTCCAAACGATCCGATGAGACGGTCGCTTCTTCGTCATGATAGTAGTAAGGTAGCTAAAGCACTCTATGATGTACTTCGTTGATTTCGACCGAACCCTATTCGATACAGAACGCTTTTTCGCATATCTGAGTACACTTTCTTTCTTTAAAGATGTGTATGAGAACTCAAATGGTGATAAGGCTTCAATGGTTGCTCACGCGCTTCAGAATCCTGATTTTGCGTTTAAAAAGGGAGAACTCGCACCATTTTTATACGAAGACGCTGCAGCATTTCTTCGTGAAAAGGAGAATAGCGCCATGATTATTACCTTTGGGAATCCAGTATTTCAAAAGGCGAAGGTGGTGAGTGCTGTCGACGGCATTCCGCGCGTACAGGCACTTTATACTGGGAATGTAAGAAAGGGAGAGTTTATCGCGCCCCACCTTGATATGTACGGACCCACACCAACCTTTATAGACGACGCGCCTCTAGAACTGGGAATACTAAATGAGCACTGTCCAACTGCACGACTATTTGAGATGCGTAGAGATGGGGGAGAGGGGTCCGGAGACTATACCGTTATACGTTCTCTACGTGAACTTCCATGAAGCTTTTATTTATCACACAAATCGTTGATAAGAATGACCTCGTGCAGGGTATTTACCATGAGTGGATTAGCATGCTTGCAAAGGAATATGAGCACCTATCGGTCATGTGTCTCTATAAAGGAGGGCATACTCTTCCAGATAATGTGACTCTCTATTCTCTTGGTAAGGAAACGTATGGTGCTAAGTGGTACGCACGACTGATGTATCTATTTCGGTTTTATAAATTTCTTCTAACTCGAAGTTACGGGTACGACAGAGTACTCGTCCATATGAATGAGGAGTACGTAATACTTGGAAAACCGCTTTGGTCACTGTTTGGAAAACGAGTATCAATGTGGAGAAATCACTACGCGGGTTCATGGAGAACTGCACTTGCATCAAGACTTTGTCACAAAGTGTTCTACACATCGGACCATTCGTATACTGCGCGCTTTAAGAATGCTGTGAAAATGCCGGTCGGAGTAGATACTACTCGATTTAAGAAACAAAACAGGATTCCTAAGAAAGAGAATTCGATACTCTTTCTGTCTAGGATGTCTCCTTCAAAACGGCCGCATATTTTTGTGGAAGCGTTACAGCTTCTAAAAGAAGAGGGAATTACTTTTACCGCAACAGTGTGCGGTTCCCCAATCAAGAAAGATGTCCAATACTACAGAGAGTTAATGGATAAGGTTCGCACGCTGGGACTTAGTTCTTGTGTAACGTTTCTGGATGCTGTGCCAAATAGTGAGACACCCGCACTCTATCAGTCTCATGAACTGTTTGTGAACTGTTCACCGTCAGGCATGTTTGATAAGACGCTGTTTGAAGCCGCGGCATGTGGCGATGCAGTTTTTGCTGTAAGTGACGACCTTGCAGAACTTACTGATGGATTGAGTTTTGTAAGTCAAGACAATGCGCAGTCTCTTGCTCAGGTGCTTAAAAAATACATGGCCAGCTCTCCAGAGGAGAGAGACGTGTATCTGAAAATCCTAGATACAGTCGTGGTTAAACATAGTTTCAGCAATTTAATGCGCCGTATTGTACTTGAGGTATGATGCACGTAATGAAGAAATTAACTTGCTACTGGCGTACTGCAGTAGCACTGCACAATTACCACCCACTCCTCCTGTTCATCGAGCTTCTATCGGTGCCCTTTTTTAAAGGGGTTCGACGCAGAAAGCCGCAGCGCCTTCATGTTCGACTTGAAGGAGTGCCGCATGATTTATACGTACGTGACGGCGCTGATATTGCGACCCTGTATGAGGTATTTGTTTTAAAAGAATATGCGGTCTCTATACCTCAGCCTGCTCGTATTGTTGATATTGGGGGACATATTGGGAGCGCCACTCTCTTTTTCGCAACTTTATATCCTGAAGCAAAAATTTTTACGTACGAACCAGATCCTGACAGCTTTAAAGTACTACTAAAAAATACAGAGAAATTTCAAAATGTTTCTTGTGTAAACGCTGCAGTTAATGATGTTGGTGGAGTCGTTGAATTTTTTGTGAATAAGAGTTCTATATCAAGTTCACTTATAGAGCGAGACGGAACTTCAAAGATGACTGTTAAAGCAGTGGCTTTAGATACTATACTTTCTGAAACTATTGATTTAGTTAAGTTTGATATAGAGGGAGCTGAGTCAATCGTCTTTAGCTCTGCAAAAAATATTAGGAATGCGAAAGTTTACATAGGTGAAGTCCATCTCGATTTGATGAGTCAAGACAAAAAGTCTTTCTTTGAAAACTTCACCGGATATTACGTAAATGAGACTAAAATAAATGACTCACGGCTATTGGTCATTTTTGAGAGAGGGAAGGCACAGAAATGTTTGTAGAACAGAAATGTATATACCTGTATACTTAGAAAAAATATGAGCAAAAGTTGTGTGTACAAGAATAAACAGGAGCTAATAAGGTCTCTTATAAGAAATACTGATACTGTACTGGACGTTGGTTTCCTTGGTCAGGGTATTCAGGCAGATGACGTGCGCTGGCCCCATGCGCTCTTGATCAAAACCGCAAAGGACGTTTACGGTGTGGATTTGTCGGTCGACCGTTCGCTGTTTCCTAGCGAATCTCATTATCAAAGTATTAGTGCGGAAAACTTCTCTTTTCCCGGGGTTGTGTTCGACGTTATCTTTGCAGGAGATTTAATTGAACATCTTCAAAATCCGGGACTATTTCTTGAAGCGTGCCGAACTCACATGAACGCTACTAGCCGACTCATAATTACCACACCAAACTGCTTCAATCTATTTAATATTACGGAAAAGATTTCAAAAGATGAGCCCACTGTGAATTCAGATCATACTTGTTACTTTAATCATAAGACATTACGGACTTTACTATCTAAATCAAACATGGATGTAAATGACATTGGATATGTTTATTCCCTCGAGTACTCACATAAAGAGAGTTGGAAGAAGCGATTCCTGAATCTCATATACGCATTAGTATCATCGGTTACTCCGAAGTACCTTGAGACCCTTGTTATTGTTGCCAGTGTTAAAAATGATGCGAATCAGACTGCTTAGAGAGGGAGGATTAATTCTACATATGCTCACATCAGAATCACAACAATCCAAGAATAATCCAAGAATCAAGGTGCTGTATTTGTACACTGGGTTAAATCGTTCGTCTTTGTTTGAGCCTGTAGCCAAAGGCATTATTCCAAATTCCGCTTTTAGGGGATACTTTGAATTAAAAAATGCTCCAGCACTTGACGTAAGTTTATTTGATCTTTCCGGGACCCTGAATCAGTTCCCACCTTTAGTTAAGAAGATTTTTCCAAATGATGTGCTGTACCTTTTTTCGCTCCCCAAAGTTCTTAGCTATGATTGTGTTATTGCGTCAGAGGTCTATTTACTTGGTCTCGTGGCGTCTCTTTACGGAAAACTAGCAAGGAAACCAAAATGGATTTACGTGCCTATTAACAGTTCGGTTCTTGTAACTAGACATAAAAGAAACTTTATTAAAAGATTTTCCTTGTCAGTTTTTTGGAGAAGTTTTTCTAGGATTGCGTATATAACAGAGAGTCAGAGAAGAGATTTTGTAAATCTTGGAGTCAAAAACGATGCGTTGGTTTATGTCCCTTTTGGGGTAGACGTTAATTTTTTTAACAGCACATACAAAGATAGTGATGATGATTACGTGCTGAGCATTGGTAGAGATCTGGGAAGGGACTTTAGCGCTCTATTCAGAGTTGCCAAATTGCTTCCGTATAAGTTTATTGTTGCGACGTCACCATCGAACGTTCCGGAAGGTTCAGATATTCCTGATAATCTCTTGGTTTATTACAATCTTTCTCCAGAAGAGATTAGAATGCTATATAAAAAGGCAAGAATTGTTGCATTATTTCTTGATGAAGATGGGTCGGTTAAAGGTTCAGATTGTACTGGTCAAACGGTTATGCTGGAGGCGTTATCTGCTTCGCGTCCAGTGTTTGCAACTAATCGCGCGTGGATTAGAGAGTATTTTAATGAGGGACAAGAATACTGTGCTGTACCAAAGGGAAGTGATGCCGAAATTGCTCAAACACTCACCTCGCTTTGGAACGATACTGATCTTAGATTCACGCTTTCTCGAAATGGATATCAAGCGGTCACAAGAAAATATAGTTCATCTGCGTACGCTTCTCGTGTTGAGAAATTAATACATGACCTGTACGCGAAATCTATTTAAGTGAGACTTTAGAAATAGTGATAACAATAATAAAAGCAAGGCAAGATGAGATAACTTTCCCTGCTACGAGTCCCCAAATACCAAAAGTTAAAACTCCTAAAAGTGGGAAAGCAACTTGGCAGCCTGATATAAGGAGATTCCCTACATACATCGCTTGAGTTTTTTTGGTCGCCGTAAGTGCAGTGAGTGGCAAAACAGTACCTGAATTGAAGATAACTGTCGCAGCGTAAAGTATTGAAAGAGGAACAGCTTCCATATATGTCGCAAAGAATACGGAGAAAAACCAATGAGCAAGGATTGTATAGATTGCTACCACAATCACAGTGATGCTCATTCCATACAGCACTTTTGGAAGCAATTTACTTCTAATCTCAAGAGCGCTCCTTGTTGAAAATCGGGGCAGAGCGGCATTTCCTAAGAATCGGTAGGAGATACTTCCCAGACGGTCAGGAACGGCAGTTGCAAAACTGTAGGTGGCAAGGGCGACAGGTCCAAGAAAATGGAAGGCGAACACGTTATCAAGCTGGCTTGCTAACGCACTTATAAAGTTCATTGCGCTTAAGTGAAAACTATATCGAACGGCGGCTGGATCGGTCGGTTCTGTTGGTTTGTATATACGTAGTGTGACGAAGTAGAAAAATACATGAGTCACCACTTGGACAGCAAGATTAATAAACAAAAGGACCAAGACATCTGCGCCGAGCACTACTGCAAGAACAAGGAATCCGTAGTACAGGAAACTTCCCGTGAGTCCAAAAATACCGTTACGCTTGAAATCCTTTTTTCCAGTTAGGAATGCATTGTAGGTGTTGAACGTGTAAAGAAGTGGAGCAAGAACTGCAACAATGGCCGCACCGATAGCAATTGTGTAATTGCCAGCAATTACGTAGTAAAGGGCAATACAACCCCCTAGGAGGGTCGGAATTATTCCGTACACAAGTTGAATACGTATTGAGTGCTTTAGAATTCCGTCGTGGTTTTGCGCGACAGCTCTAGTTACTGCCGTGTTCATCCCGGTAAGGGTTACTGTCGTTACAATTGCAAATAGGGAAAGGAGGTACTGATACAGGCCATATGTTTCTTTTGGAAGAAAGTGAGCAAACATGACATACAGTACGAATGACCCCAGTGCAGTTGTAACCGTCTGGGCATTGGTCCAAAGTCCAGCTGAAGCAAGGTACACCATATCGGTGCCTGTAAAGCGTTCCGATTTTCTAAGTGCTCCAATAGCTGCCTTTTTGAGTGTTTTCATGAGTGTATAGAAGCATCCTAGCATTTACGTAGAACTCCTATGTACCTACTGTATAACTAAGGGCTATATAGATATGGTGCACAGGAAGAGTGGTGGTAAGGTAGTGAGTATGAAGAATGTCCTTGTTACAGGAGCTGGTGGGTTCATTGGTTTGGCGCTATCACGCTATCTTGCCGACAAAGGGTATTCAGTCGTCGCCTTGGTTAGAGAGGGGCGTGTGCCAACAGAATTAACTAACCATCCTCAAATAACGGTAGTGCCTGTCGATATCCGTGACGAGGATGAAATGAAGAGGGTGGGCGAACTATATCGTCCTGAGTGGGTCTTTCATCTCGCAGCTTCAAATATTCAAAGCGGAATTACTGCTGACCCAAGGACACTCATTGATACAAATATTCTTGGTACGCGTGCAGTGCTTGAAATGGCGAAACACTCCGGGTCTCAAGCATGCGTGACGATGGGTTCGTTTTTAGAGTATGGACAAAGGGAAACTGCACTTAGAGAGGATATGGTATGTGCGCCACCAGAACTCTATAGTGTAAGCAAACTTGCAGGAACGCTTCTTGCGCAATCGTATGCACGGGAGGGAACATTGCCACACATAGTAAGCTTTAGACTCTTTACTCCCTATGGTCCAGGTATACAGGAGGGAAGGTTGGTGAGAGAGATTATCACGCGTGCATTACGAGGAGAGCCATTACTGCTGACGCGACCTACAGTTACACGCGATTTCATATTTATAGATGATATTGTGCGTGTGCTTGAAGAAGCGGCAGAGCAATCGGAACGCCATATGGGACAGATTTACAATCTTGGGAGCGGAGAGAAAACTACCCTTGAGTACCTTGCTAACACCGTTCTTAATCTGACGGGCTCTCTAAGTGAGATTGAATGGGGAGGGTTCGGAAACGTCTCATACGATACTGATCTCTGGCAGGCAGATATGAAAAAGACATACAGTGCTTTTTCCTGGAGGCCAGAAACATCTCTTACGGAGGGCGTAGAGAAGACGATTTCATGGGTGAAATCATTATCTTAGGCAGGAAAATTCGTATCCTGTACGGTTCATTTTAGCTGTGATATCGTTTACCTAAGCTCATACTATGGAAAAAAACAAACAACCAATGCGTGTCCCTTATGCTCAAGCAGTGTACGGAAAGGAAGAAGTGAATGCTGTACTGAATGTGCTCAAGGATCCACTTAAGCTCTCGCCAGGAGTTGCTGTCGCAGCCTTCGAGGAGAAGGTGGCTTCAGTATTTGGTCAAAAGTTTGGTATTTTTGTAAATTCAGGTTCATCAGCAAACATGATTGCTCTTGAGGTGTTGAATGCTCCTCCAGGTTCTGAAGTTATTACTCCAGTATTTACGTTTGCAACAACCGTTGCTCCTATCTTGCAGAAAGGGCTTGTGCCAGTGTTTGTCGATATTGAAGAGGGAACATATTTGGCAAATATTGATCAAATTGAAAAGGCCATTACTCCAAAAACCAAGGCAATCATGATTCCTTCGCTTTTGGGGAATATTCCTGATTTAAAGCGACTTCAGAAGATTGCGAAGAAGCACAATATACTTCTGATTGATGACTCATGTGATACTATCGGCGCAACATTTGCTGGTAAGCCAACAGGTAGCTTTAGCGATGTCTCTGTTACGAGCTTTTACGCTTCACACATAATCACTGCGGCAGCTACAGGCGGTATGGTGTGCTTTAAAAATCCTGCACTAGCTCGAAGGGCTCGAGTACTGGCTGCTTGGGGTCGAGAATCAACACTCTTTGGAAGTCATGAGAAATCGGAAGATATCAAGAAGCGCTTCAATGGAGTTCTTGATGGCGATACCTATGACGCAAAGTTTTTGTTTACAGAAATTGGCTACAATTTCCAATCAACAGAGATTTCAGCAGCGTTCGGACTTGAGCAGTTGAAGCGGTTACCTGGATTTGCAAAGAAACGAGCACAGCGATTCGCTCAACTCACCGCATTTGCGAAGCGTTATGAGAAGTGGTTCACACTCCCAAAGCAGGACCCACGTGCCGTTACTAACTGGCTCGCGTTTCCACTTACGCTAAAGCCGGAGGCTCCCTTTACTCGAGCTGAGATTACTCGTTATTTGGAAGAGGCAAATATTCAGACGCGACCTGTATTTACTGGAACCATTCTGAAACAGCCAGGATATCAGAACATAAAGCACCGAAAGGCAGTAAAAACATTCCCGGTGTCTGATTATGTGATGAAGAATGGTTTTCTGGTCGGCGCACATCACGGACTCACTGATGCGCAAATGACCTATCTCCTCAAGACGCTCGAGACATTTTTAAGCAAGTACTAGATATTACGTATGAGTGTCCAAAGTAAAACCGTACTAATCACTGGAGGGTGTGGTTTTATGGGTTCTCATTTCGTTCGCACGCTGTATAACAAATATCCCAACTATAAAATAGTAAATCTGGACGTTCTCACCTATGCAGGGAATGGAGATAATTTAAAGGACCTAGAGCATACCGAATCAGAAAAAGCACCTTCAGACAGACGGTACGATCATGTTGTCGGAGACATATGTGACATTCCTCTCGTTTCAGATCTCTTCAAGACACACACCTTTGACCTTGTTGTGCATTTCGCCGCCGAGACTCATGTGGACCGTTCAATCTTTAACTTTGGTGATTTTATTAGAACAAATGTTGAAGGTACCCGTGTCTTACTTGAAGCAGCTCGTGTACATAAGACACCTCGCTTCATTCATGTATCAACAGATGAAGTCTATGGAAATGTACTTGAGGGACACTCAGATGAGGGAGCGCCGCTTAATCCTTCAAGTCCCTATTCAGCCTCTAAGACAGCAGGGGACATGCTCGCGCGAACCTATGCAAAAGTGTACGAGCTCCCTGTAGCTATTATTCGTAGTTCAAATAACTACGCTTCATTTCAGTATCCTGAAAAACTTATCCCGCTCACTATTACCAATTTAATCGAGGGTGCAAAACTTCCAATCCACGGTGAAGGAACACAGGTACGAAGTTGGCTGCATGTTGATGATTTTTGTAACGCCGTTGACTTAATGGCACACGATACAAAGCCGTTTTCAATATATAACTTGGCAGGTGAGGCTCGAACAAATCTAGAAATTATTGAACACATCGCTAAGATTCTAGATAAGGACCATATCCCGCACTTGGCGTTTGTGCCTGACCGACCTTGTGCCGATTTGCGTTACGCACCGAGTTCTGCACTCATAGAACAAGAGCTTGGCTGGAAGCGTGAACGTGCGCTTGATGAGGCGCTTTCAAAGGTGGTTCAGTGGTATTTGGAGAATGAAGAGTGGTGGAGAAAAATTAAAAGCAGGAAGGAGTTTATGGATCACTATGAAAAACAGTCTAAGGCATCTTGGTACTAGGTATGGAGGTTGAAGCACTCCATCTTAAAGGGTTGCTCGTACTATCTCCCAAGGTGCATGGAGACGCACGAGGATACTTCATGGAGGCTTTTAATAAGGAGCGTTTTCGCGAGCAAGGTATTACTCTTGAAGTCTCCCAGCATAACCACTCATATTCTCAAGCAGGAGTTGTACGAGGCCTTCATTTTCAATGGGACAATCCGCTTGATAAACTCATCCGAGTTATAGGAGGTCGTGCTTTTGTAGTCGCTGTCGATATACGAAAAAAGTCACCCACGTATAAAGAATGGGTGGGAATTGAACTTTCCTCGGAGAATAAAAAGCAGATATTTATGCCGTTCGGATTTGCCTCTGGTTTCTATGCATATGAGGACGGAACGCAGTTAGAGTACTACTATTCTGCACAATTCAATGCTGAAGGGGAGTCAAATATTCGTTACGATGACCCTGAAATAGCAATTACGTGGCCTGCAAAAGACGTCACTGTTTCAGCTCGTGATGAGGCGGCTCAGTTACTCTCTGAGTGGGAGAAACGACCTGAATCGGACCTCTTTTAATGCTCTGATAAGGGCATTGGAGGATTTTGCCGGAAGCATACTATACTGATTCTTATGAAAAAAGCTCTGCGCTATGTAGTTCTTGGTGGTCTGTTCGTCATTCCGTTCCTCCCTTTATATGTTGAATACGGGTTCTTTTTTCCTTTTATCACAGGAAAGGGTTTTGCTTTTAGAATTATTGTTGAATTAATTGTTGTTGCGTGGGGAGTACTACTATTGCTTGAGCCTAAGTACCGTCCACAACACTCACCACTCTTAGTTATATATGGAGGACTAGTTCTGTGGATGGTCGTAGCGAATTTGCTTGGAGTAAATCCTCACAAAGCGTTTTGGAGTAACTTTGAGCGAATGGATGGATGGGTGACACTCGTACACGTCTTTATGTTCTTTGTTGTTTCGGGTACGGTGTTGACTGCAGATAAATTGTGGCAGAAGTGGTGGCAGACATTTATCGTCGGTGCTGGAGTGGTGTCGGCGTACGCTGTACTACAACTTGCAGGTCTGCTTACTATTCACCAAAGTGGTGTGCGTGTAGATGCGACTATCGGAAACGCTGCGTACCTTGCCGCGTACCTGCTCTTTGCAATTCCTGTAACGATTTGGCAGGCCTTGGTGAGTAAGGGAAATCTACGATACGCACTTTACGCACTCGCTTTTGTAGAAATTGTAGTGCTGTTTGCAACGGCAACTCGAGGGGCGCTTATTGGGTTTGTTGTGGCAACCTTTGCAGGTCTTGTGTACGCCCTATGGCAGAGTACAGGGAAGAGTAAGAAAATAATTGTAGGCGTACTTCTTCTGTGTGTCACGACAGTCTCTCTTTTTGTTGCGCTACGAAGCACGCCTCTTATTGCTGAAGATCCAACGCTCTCGCGTATTGCATCAATCTCAACTAAAGAGCTCGGAGTACGCTTCACCTTGTGGGGTATGGGTATTACGGGCGCTTTGGAGCGACCACTCACCGGTTGGGGTCAGGAAGGTTTTAACTATATCTACAACGCGAACTACAAGCCGGAACTCTTTGCACAGGAACCATGGTTTGATAGAGCGCACAATGTCTATCTAGATTGGTTTGTCGCAGGAGGTCTTCCAGCACTCTTACTCTTTCTCTCTCTACTTGGAGTAACGCTTGTTACCTTGGCACGAAAGAATATTAATCCGATCGCAAAGATTTTATTAACGTGTGCGCTGATTGGGTACGGTGTGCAAGGTCTTGTAGTGTTCGACAACTTGTTTTCGTACGTCCCACTTGCAGCGATTATTGCCATGGTGCATGGCTTCAGCGCCAAACCATACACTACACGTGCATCAGGCTTTGTGTTTGATAGTGCTACCGTGCAAACTCTAGTCTTGCCCGTAGTCTTGCCGGTTGGTCTGGTTCTCGTGTATCTCGTAAATATTCAGTCGATGCTGTCTGCGCACCACCTCATTCAAGCGCTTTCTCCTTGGCCAGATCCACAATCAAATGTTGCCGCGTTTGAGGCAGCACTTGCTGATAACTCATTTGCAAAACAGGAAATTCGAGAACAGCTTGTCGTTATGGCAGCAGGAGCAGCAAGTAATCAAAATATTAATCCCGATATTCGATTGAAAATGCTCACGCTTGCGGTTACAGAAATGCAGGCACAGTTACAAGCGTCACCAGGAGATGCTCGACTTTGGTTACAGCTTGCATACGCATATAGAGCGGGAGGTGACTTTGAAAGTGCCCACAAAGCAATAGCGGAAGCTCGCAAACTCTCGCCTGTAAAACAGTCATTGATTGTCGAGGACGGAACACTCTATTGGCAACAGCAGAGGTATGAACTAGCACACGCAGAATTTCAGCGTGCGTACGATCTTGGTTCAGTGCGGTTTCCTGAGCTTGCAGTTAACCTCGCCGCGTCCTCTGCACGTCTAGGTAATGAAGAGGAATCGGACGCACTTCTCACTGAACATTTCGGAACCACTACGGTAAATCGTCAGATGCTCATCATCGCCTACGGTGAATTAGAAAATTATCGTCGGTTAATTCCACTTCTTGAACTCAAAGTGCGCGAACAGCCCCAAGATGCACTGTCGATTCTTCAGCTTGCAACAGCCTATGCACAGAATGGAAGAACAACTGAAGCTAAGAACTTAGTTCAAGAGATCATGCGATCAACTCAAGACCCGGCTCTCCTTCAGATTGGAGCTAATCTTCTTACTCAGTTTAAGACGCCATGAGTAGTAAACGTACGACAGAACTTAAAACACTCACTACACTCAAAGTAGGAGGCACGACAACATATGTAGATATAGAGACGGTGAATGAGCTTGAAGAGGTTCTTGCTCTGTTAAGACACACTGGTGAGCGATGGTACGTTCTTGGCGGGGGTAGTAATGTCTTGGCTTCAGACGCTGGTTTCGACGGAGTCATACTGCGCATGCGTATACAAGGAATGGAGTATAGGGAAGAGAACGGTTCCGTGGTCGTACGTGTGGGTGGTGGAGTAGAATGGGGTGCGTTTGTTATAGATACTGTAGAACGAGGTCTGTGGGGTGTAGAAAATCTAGCAGGAATTCCAGGCACGGTAGGTGCGGCACCTGTGCAGAATATTGGAGCATATGGTGTTGAGGTCGAACAAAGCATCACTCACGTTGAGGCATTTGATACAGAACTCTCTCGCGTAGTTACCATTCCTAAGGATATGTGTAAATTCTCATACCGTACTTCAGCGTTCAAAAATCAAAAGAGGTACATTATCACTTCGGTACATTTCATGCTCTCGCGTACGTACTCTCCCCGAACGCACTATAAGGATATTGCGTTCGAACTCCAAAACTATTCAGGCGAACTCACCCCACAGTTTCTAGCAGAGACTGTTACACGAATACGAAGTAAAAAGTTTCCTGATATAACAAAGGAGGGAACTGCCGGATCTTTTTTCAAAAATCCAATCCTACCTATCGAGGAGTATCATCGCCTCACCAAAAGATATGAAGCACTACCAAGCTATCCTGCTGGAGAAGGTTTGGTAAAGATTCCAGCAGCATACATCCTCGATGTCATATTGCATTTGCGAGGATACGTAGTTGGTAGAGTGCGTTGCTTTGAAACTCAGCCACTCGTCATTGTTACGAAGGAGGGTGCGAGCGCAAATGACGTAGAAAAATTTGCAGAAGAGATAGAAAAAAAAGTTTTTGCAGTAACAAAAATAAAAATTGAACGTGAAGTGCAAACAATAAAATAATTTTGTTATCCACAACAATTTTTTTTTCGTAACTTTATTTTTCAACAACGCGCAATAATACATATAGAACGCATTTGCGTTCGTTACGTTGTTTAGATGCAATAGCATGTGAACGATAGAACGTAAGTGGGTCGACGATTAGTCATAGTCATAATCAACTACAGATATATGGCAGCTAAGAAAAAAGCAGCAAAGCGTCCAGCAAAGAAAGCGGCAAAGAAGACAGTGAAGAAAGCCGTTAAGAAGGCTGTGAAGCGTCCTGCAAAAAAGGCAGTGAAGAAGGCGGTTAAGAAGACCACCAAGCGCAAGGCCGCAAAGCGTAAATAGCTTTGTCAGAAAACACCCTGTATGCGAGTTTCGGCTCAGCATACAGGGTGTTTTTGCTTTTTTGGTGGCGGCACGTAAAGGGTAGAATAATAAGCCAATACGCGCTATAATGGCGAAATCATGCCCTCCTTGCTCGGGAATATGTTTTCCAAGAATCAATCTGCAACCTTTGTTAAAAAGGCTGGATTAGTAGTGCGTTTAGCGGGAGAACTGTCTGACAAGCTTGAAGGCGAGACACAGGCAGACCTCATCAAACGTCTTGAAGTAATTCGAAGTAAGGGAGAGGACTTTCTACTGAGTGATGCTGGTACCGCGGAAGTGTTTGCACTCGTGAGAGAAGCATCACGACGTACTCTAAAGGAGCGTCACTACGACGTGCAGTTAATTGGTGGCCTTGCTCTCGCCAAGGGATCAATCGCTGAGATGAGAACAGGAGAAGGAAAGACACTTGTTGCAACACTCCCGACTACACTACTCGCCCTTTTGGGAAAGGGTGTGCACATGGTCACCGTAAACGATTACCTCGCTAGACGTGACGCTGCGTGGATGGGTCAAATTTATGACTACCTCGGTCTTACCGTTGGTGTAATCACTTCGTCAGGCGCGTATCTGTATGACAGTTCGCACGTCCAAGAATCTCAAGATGAGGTGAGAGATGACATGGCATCGTTTAAGGTTTTCTATGATTACCTTAGACCTGCTACAAAAAAAGAAGCCTACGCTGCTGACATCACCTATGCCACAAATAATGAGCTCGGGTTTGATTACTTGCGCGACAATACCGCGTATGACGCCGGTCAGATTGTACAGCGAGGACATCATGTAGCTATCGTAGACGAGATTGACTCCATCTTAATTGACGAAGCGCGCACACCGCTAATTATCTCAGGTCCTGCAGGAGACGCTGAAGGGCTTTATGAGCGTTTCGCCACCATTGTCCGTACCTTTGAAGAGGGGGAGCATTACACTGTAGACGAAAAGCAACGAGCGATATCACTTACTGACGCAGGTATTCAGAAAGCAGAGGAAGCACTTGGCATTGAGAATTTGTACACCGAAGGGGGAATGAAGTATGCGCACCATCTTGAAACAGCGATTCGTGCAAAAGCACTTTTCCACCATGATAAGGAGTACGTGATTCGTGACGGGACTATTGTTATTGTCGATGAATTTACTGGACGCCTACAATCAGGAAGACGCTGGTCTGAAGGTTTACATCAAGCTGTAGAGGCAAAGGAGGGAGTACCGGTACAAAAGGAGTCAAGAACATATGCTTCGGTAACATTTCAGAACCTCTTCCGTATGTATGACCGTCTTTCAGGCATGACTGGTACAGCACTCTCATCTGAGGAGGAGTTTTATACCGTATATGGACTAGACGTTGTGGTAGTGCCAACGCACAGACCGGTACAGCGTATCGATCTTCACGACCTCATTTTCCAGAATCAGGAAGGCAAATATACAGCGCTCACGAGAGCGGTAAAAGCGCTTCATGCGAAGGGTCAGCCCGTTCTTGTAGGTACTGTGTCGATTGAAGACAATGAAGTTATTAGTAATTACTTGACGCGCGCTGGTGTACCTCATGAGGTGCTTAATGCAAAAAACCACGAACGTGAGGGTGAGCTTATTGCACAGGCTGGTAAATTTGGACGTGTTACGGTCGCCACAAATCTCGCAGGTAGAGGCGTTGATATTAAGCTTGGTGGCGCACCAGTCTCTGAGACTGAGAAGCAGTCGGTAATGGAACTTGGTGGACTTGCTGTGCTTGGTACTGAACGACACGATGCTCGACGCATTGATAACCAGCTTCGAGGTCGGTCTGGCAGACAGGGAGATCCCGGAATGACTCAGTTTTATGTCTCGCTTGAAGACAAGCTTATGAGAGTGTTCGCGTCAGACCTCTTAAAGAATGTGATGGGTGGATTCAAGCTAGCCCCCGACGAGCCTATTGCAAGTGGCATGATTTCTAAAACATTGGAGACAGCTCAGAAGAGAATAGAGGGCTTTAACTTTGATTCAAGAAAGCAGGTGCTCGCATACGATGACGTGCTTAATTCACAACGTCTCTCTATATATAGCGTGCGTCGCACTATATTACTCGGCTCGCCAGACGAGGTACGAGAACTCGTTGAAACATATATACAGGGCGAGCAGGAAGTTAAGGCTCGTCTCGACGAGAAACTTTCAACTATGCCTGCCGAAGTTGCCGATGCGCTTCTTCGTAGGATCTTGCTCCAGATCATTGACATGTACTGGCTTGAGCAGCTGGAGACCATGGACTATCTGAGACGCTCAGTCTCACTACGTGCGTACGGTCAACGTGACCCTCTTATTGAATATCGAAAGGAGGGACTACAGCGTTTCAGGGACATGGAGGAGAATATCGCACGCGCATTCGTTGATGCGATACCACGTATTCAGGTATCCGATGATACGGAACTAAGAAAGCGTGAGGAGAAGATTCGTACGAGTCTCGTTGCCGCCTCGGAGGGAGAAGAGGTAAGAAAGGAACCCGTAGTGCGAGAATCTGTTCCAGGAAGAAATGAGATGGTAACCCTGGTCAAGGGAGAGGAGACAATTACCGTTAAGTACAAAAAAGCGGAAGACTATTTACACGACGGCTGGTCACTTACTGGTCGCTAACACTAATACATAATCGTATGGCTTTCATTGACGAAATGCGCGTTTCTGCCAAGGCAGGAAAGGGAGGAAATGGAGTCGTGCGTTGGCTTCACCTTAAAGGAAAAGACAAGGCGGGTCCCGCAGGAGGAAACGGAGGAAGAGGTGGAGACATTATTCTTGAAGGAGTGCGTGACTTGGGTATTCTTGCTTCATATCGTTTTACTAAATCCTTCAAAGCAGAGGATGGAAGTCCTGGTGATAACAATAATAAGTATGGAAAGGATGGCGAAGCACTCATCATTAAGGTGCCTGTAGGTACTGTTGCAACAGATAGCACGAGTGGAGTATCGCATGAAATTCTTGAAGAAGGTCAGCAGATAGTTGTATATAGGGGAGGACAAGGGGGCCTCGGTAATGCCCACTTTAAAGGTGCAGTAAATCAGAATCCAGAGCAATCGACTCCAGGTAGAAAGGGCGAGGGAGGGGAGCTTCATATAACGTTGAAGTTGATTGCGGATGCTGGGTTTGTAGGTTTTCCTAATGCTGGAAAATCCTCGTTACTTAATGCGCTTACACGTGCAGAGTCAAAGGTCGGTGCATACCCGTTCACTACTCTTGATCCTCACCTCGGAGATCTGTACGGAAAGATACTTGCTGACATTCCAGGTCTTATTGACGGTGCCTCGTCGGGGCGAGGTCTTGGTTCTAAGTTCCTAAGGCACATTGAAAGAACCAGATTGCTTGTACATCTCGTCTCGTCTGAACAAGATAGCCCAGCTGATGCGTACAATGCTATACGTAATGAGTTAGTCACGTTCAATCCATTGCTCGCAGATAAGGAAGAGATAGTGGTTCTCTCTAAGGTGGACATGATTGACACTGATGAAGTTACTAGGAAGAAGGACGAGCTTGAAAAGGCCTCTGGAAAGGAAGTAGTGGTGCTCTCAGTGATTGATGACAAGTTGCTCAAGTCATTCCAAGACATGCTAACGAAGAGACTTCCTTAGTCATTTTCTTGCGTCTAGTGCGGTAAGTAAGGTAGTCTTTGAGTACATGTCCACGACCTATCGCCCAACTATTGGTCTTGAAGTTCACGCAGAGCTAAACACAGCAAGTAAGATGTTCTGTGGCTGTATGAATGCACCAGAGGGTAGTGAGCCGAACACGTTGGTCTGTCCGGTATGTTTAGCCCATCCTGGCGCGCTTCCAACGGTTAATAAGCAGGCAGTCCGTCATGTGCTTAGAGTCGGCACTGCGCTCGGTGCAACGTTCGCGGACTATTCTGAATTTGATAGAAAATCTTATTTCTATCCAGATATGGCAAAGGGGTATCAGATTAGTCAGTATGAATACCCGCTCATACAGGGTGGAGAGCTGCAGGGTGTTGAAATTACTCGAGTTCACCTTGAAGAAGACACTGCGCGCTCCTCGCACGGTCTTGCAGGGGACAATGAAAGCCTCGTAGACTTTAACAGGGCCGGTGTACCACTGATGGAGCTCGTTACGGAGCCGGTAATTCATGACGCACAGACCGCAGGTGCTTTTGCGAAGTCCTTGCAACTCCTACTCCGCACGCTTGAAGTGTCCGGGGCTGAACTTTCTAAAGGTGAGATGCGTATTGAGGCGAACATCTCTGTAAGTAAGAGTGATGTTTTTGGTACAAAGGTAGAGGTTAAGAACTTGAATTCGTTTAGAGCTGTGGAGAAGGCCATAGAGTTTGAAATCAAAAGACAAATTGAAGTCCTCGAGGCGGGTGGAGAGGTAATTCAAGAGACGAGAGGTTGGAATGAGACTACGGAAGAGACGTTTCCTCAGAGAGTGAAGGAAGGAGCAGCTGACTATAGATACTTCCCAGAGCCTGATTTAACTAAGTTTTCTATCTCGTCTACACAAGAATTCTCGTTTGACGAGATTAAGAACGCGTTGCCAGAGCTTCCATGGGCTAGGGAAGAGCGGTACAAAAAGTCAGGAATCAAGACCGAGGACGCTCAGTACCTTGTTCAGACGAAAGAAAGGTCGGACTTTTTTGATAAGATTCTTGTACTCACAGCCGATCAAGAGACTATACGACTATCAAGCAACTACATCGTAAGTGAACTTGCAGGGTGGTACACGAAAAATCAGGTCACTGAGTTCAGTAATATTACACCTGAGACATTTCTCGAGGTTATCGCACTTATACGAGAGGGCAGATTGTCCTCTCGAGGAGCAAAGGACGTGTTCGCCCACGTGCTTCAAGAAGGTGGTGCGCCAGAATCAATCATGACAAGCCTTGGACTTGAACAGGTGCGGGATGAAACTAAGCTTCGTGAGGTTGTAGACCGGGTGGTAGAGTTGCATCCTCAGGCAGTGGTAGAGTTGAAGCAAGGCAAGGAGGCTCTACTGCAATTCCTTGTTGGGCAGGCCATGAAGGAATCTAGGGGTGGCGGAAACCCTGCTGAGTTCCAACGGTTGTTTAGGGAATTGCAATAACGTTCACATTGAAGCGCTCGCCAGGGCGCTTTTTTGTTTTCCCCGTATTAGAATGTTGCCTCTTTTAAACAAGACAAGATGTCTTATACTTACAGTATGGATGAACTAACAATAGGAGACAAAGTATACATCTCGACAAAACGCGCTGCTGATATTACTGGTTACGCAAAGGATTATGTGGGCCAGCTTTGTCGTGAGGGTCGCGTTGAAGCAACACTCGTTGGGAGAAGCTGGTATGTGCTCGAGTCTTCAATAAGGGAGCATCGATTTGGTGAAGAAACAAAGAAGACGAGCTCATTTGAGGAAAAGGAACCGATTTTGAATACCTGGAGTGTGCCCGTATATAAGCCAGAACCTGTAGTAGAAGTCCCTAAGTTAAGCTCAAGAGAAACTCCGCCTGCTCCTTCTGATGAAGAAACTATTGAGGATATGCAAGCAGCTTGGAAGGAATGGTTTGTAAGACGAGAGGATAAGGAAGTTACTTCTCAGGAAGTGAGTCAGGTCGAGTCAGAAATTTTTAGCGAGGTCGAAGTAGAGGAGGAAGAGCAAGAATCGTCTACGTATGAAGAGCCAGCACAGGAGTCAGAGTATCTTGACCCTGTGCCCTTTACGCCTGAAATCGAGACGCCAGTGCCAGTTATGAGGGATTACAGTCGTGAGGAACCCATCTCTATTGAACATGTGGAGCGTGCTGTGAGACAGAGGGAGGAGGTAGAGCCTGTAGTTGTGCCTCGCGCAAGAAGGTCGAGGAAGGGAGGTGCGGTGAGTCTGGTCATCGTACGCGCAGTACTCGTGGGCGTTATGCTTGTAACGGTCGCTATAACTCTCATCGGTCTCGGCTTTGCAGATCAGTACGCGTTTAAGCAAGATGCACGGTACGAGGCAGTGAGATTCTTTAGTGGTGTAAATAGTGTTGAAAAATAAAGATATCTCGTCTCGTTTAGACAAGATATACAATAACCAGCTAATAGGATTGGTATAGAAGAAACGAAAATGCGCGCAGACTAGAGTCTGCGCGCATTTTCGTTTCTGTTGTGTGGTGCATTACTCCATTTTCAATAGTTACCACGGACTAGGAACTAATAAATATGCATGTTGATGGTTAGTTAAGACTCTCGGTACTGTTTGAAGTAAGAATCTATCAACGCGTGCCTGTACGTATTCAAAGAGTCTGACACTCTGCTGCATCCTGTTAGAAAGGGAACGTATGATCATGAAGAGTGCCTGATGAAGATATTTTTTGTGTATTAATTTCGTACGGGTGCGAGGCTAAGTTAAATTTTTTTAATAGATCTATCGCATCATTATCCGAGCGTAAAAAATTATTTTTCATGATGATTTTTTTGTGCAACGCTATCCACACTCGTTTTGATACTTCATCCGAAAAAACAAGTTATTATTTGGATAGTTCGGATATCCGATATGGCTCTTCTCACCAAAAACAAGCTCATCTCAACTAAGGAAGCATCAGAGCTTTCAGGCTACCATCCTGACTACCTTGCGCGCCTCTGCCGCACAGGAAAGATCGGAGGAATGCAGGTTGGAAGAACCTGGCTTGTTGAGTCAGATTCACTTTCAAAATTTGTTCGTGAACAAGCTGAAAGGAAGAAAAAAATTGCTGAGGAACTTTCTGAAAAATTGGAAAAGGAATACAAGACTTTTCAAACTCCTGTTTCCACCCCTCGCACAGTTTCTACGACTTCTTATTCATTTGCTAACTTCTCGGTTTTTGCGCTCTCATTCTTTATCGTAGGACTCTCTGCTCTCACCGCATCTTCTGGTGTTATTTCAAAGGTTGCTCAGGTTGTTGTTGACGAGGCGCTCGTTGCTTCACTAAGTTTCCATAGCTCACTAGCTGCATTTGAAATGCCTTCAACCACTGGAGCGTCACTCAAAACCGTTGCCTTTATTTCAAATACAGAAGTACTTCCTGAGGCAGTACAAATCTTGGAAGGAAAGTTTGCCGAAGTGATGGTTGCTGGTGACCCATCGTTAACTTTTCTCTCACCAGCACCTCTAACTCGCACTGCCTCTGTCGAGCGTGTTGTTGCAGTTGAAAATCCTGGGTTGATGTTTGGAACACTTCTCCGAGATGGAGTTGTTTCTTTCAACAAGGAAGGTGTTCGTCACCTCGAAGCATTAGTAACGCTTCCTAAGATTGCAGTACGCGCAAAGAACGAATTACTTTCAAATTACGAATTGCTTGTATACGGTTGGGTTACAGAAACACCACGTGTTGCAAGGTCGGTAGCAACACTTCCACTTGCTCTTGGCGATGCATCACTAGCATTTACTGCACACATCGTTCCTACTGGGTCATATGTATATACCGTTGGTGTTGAGAAGGTTGCATCAGCGCTTAATGATGCTCCTGCACACGGTGCAGTTCTTGCAAATGATACTTCTCATCAGGTCGAGAACCTCATCGCGCTTGTTCCGCAGTATTCGTTTAGTAATACAAAACTAAATACCTCATCTCTCGCCTCACTTCCATTTGGTGTTTCTGGTATCCAAGAAGTGACGAGTACTGCAGCACTCCTTACGTACCAAGGAGTTACCAAATTCTTTAACGGCTTCAGTGCAAAGGTCGCCTCATACTTCTCATTTGACGACACAGTTCGTCTTACTGTGGTTTCTGAGGATTCTTTTGTGCCTGAGGCGCCTGTAGAGCCTTCAGAAGCGGGAGGTGAATCAGTTTCAATAGCGCTTACGAATGAAGGTAATTCTTACTACACGACCATTTCAGGTATTTCAAATGAGGTATTTGTACGCACCTTAAGCGCATTTAAGAAGTCAATCACCGATCCTGTATACGCCTCGTTTTATGCTATGGACGAGCGCATCGCAAAGATTGGAGATCGCGTCTCAGCGCTTGAGGATGGCGACACTACTAGTGGTGGAGGTAGCGGAGGAGCTCTTTCTGGCACAACACTCACTGTTACTGGAAACGGCTCAGTAGGGGGAACGTTCCAGGCAGGAACCACCACAGTAAGTGGTGGACTTACCGTTACGGGTGATGCCGCTATTTCAGGAGCACTTACTGTTGGATCATTTTCAGTTTCAAATCTTTCTGTAACTGGCTCTATCTCGGCCCCAACATTTAATGCAACGTCAACAACAGCAACCTCAACGTTCTCAGGTGGTTTTGTATTCGGAAACGCTGTAGGTAATTCTCTTTCCGTAAATTCTTTTGTTGCAACAACATCAACGATTTCAAATCTCACAGCAACTAATGCAGTGGTAACTAATGGAACTACCACAAACGCTACATCAACAAATCTTTCAGTATCAAATGCACTCACATTAACCGGCCTTACACCATCACGCTTGGTGATGGTGAATGGAACTGGTATTGCAACATCAACAAATCTTTCTTCATGGATTTCAGGAACTACTGACCAAATCACTGTCACTGACAATAGTGCTGGTGGTATCGCGCTCTCACTTCCAACAACGGTTCGTATCACCAATGCTTCTACGACAGCGCTTTCATCAAATACATTGGCGGTTGGACAGACAGGAACAACAACAATTTCTTCAACAGGCGCTCTCTACACGCCAACACTTACCGTAGGCGCGCTCTCTGGAATTTTGAAGGCTACTGCAGGCGTAGTGTCTACGTCACTCATCTCGCTCACTTCTGATGTCTCAGGAACACTCCCTGTTTCTTCTGGTGGTACTGGTACAGGTACTGCACCCACATATGGACAGCTTCTGGTTGGTAATGGAAGTGGTGGCTACACGCTTACATCAACATCCTCACTCGGTATTGTTGGCGGAGGAGGTGGAGGTACGTGGGGTTCAATCACCGGCACACTCTCCGACCAGACCGATCTTCAGTCAGCACTTGATGCAAAACTCTCTCTCACCTCATGGTACGCAACCACCACTGACGGACTTGATGAGGGGTCATCAAACCTTTACTACACCCT
>JAGOQE010000003.1:56928-58169 GCA_017991635.1 Minisyncoccota bacterium
GAGCGCTGTATGGGGCAACGTCACCGGCACACTCTCCGACCAGACCGATCTTCAGTCAGCACTTGATGCAAAACTCTCTCTCACCTCATGGTACGCAACCACCACTGACGGACTTGATGAGGGGTCAACGAATCAATACTTCACGAACACACGCGTACAGACATACTTGGACACACTTTCAAAGGGTTACTTCTTCTCAACCACTTCAGCCTCACACTTCCTCTCACAAAACACAGGCGCATCATTCTCAACAACTTCAGCAAACTATTGGGAGACTCAACAAACCGCACGCACTGCTGACGATCTCACCAACAACTCAATTGAAGATTTGTCTGATGTTCTTGGAATGAGTGAATCATTTGGTGATCTTCTTTCGTGGACAGGAAGTGCTTGGACGAATATTGCGACAAGTACACTTGGAGTTAATCTTGGAGATACTACAGGAACTCTTGCTCAGTCTCGTGGTGGTACTGGCCTCACCAGCTATGCCTCCGGAGATATTTTGTATGCTGATAATGCTGGAAATCTTACTGCACTTCCAAAGGGAACTAACGGCCAGGTACTCAAACTTACAGGAGGACTTCCTGCATGGGGAACTGACATAACGTCAGGTGGTGGTGGAGGTTCTACAGCGTGGTCTACGACGACAGACAGTCTCGGTATTTATGCAACCGACACCTCTGACGTATTAATTCTCGGTGCAAGTGCAACATCAACATCAAACAGCATTCTTGAAGTGTTTGGCACTTCCTACTTCTCAAACACACTTGGTATTGCGACAACTGTACCGTCAGCACTTTTCAAGTTTGCTGTTGGAGGTAATGCACTCTTCTCAGGAAATGTTTCCACAGCAAATATTATTGCAACCGGAACAGCAACGACTTCAAGTCTTTCAGTTACTGGAGTAACTTCATCACTACTAAAGACCAATTCAATTGGTCGCGTGTCTGGTGCTGTTCCCGGTACTGACTACCTCGCTCCTTCATCACTCTCATCAACCGCAACAGGCCTCACGTACACCTCAGGTACTGGCGTCTTCTCACTCACCAGCGGATACACCATCCCGCTCACCGCCTCAACCACTGAGTGGGCAACTGCATACACAAACAGAATCACTTCTGCAACGTATCCACTACAGATTTCTTCAAACGTGTTGAGCCTTGCGTTTGGTACGACGACTGCAAACTCATGGAGCGCACACAACATCTTCACTTCACTCTTTGCAACAAATGCATCAACCA
>JAGOQE010000012.1 GCA_017991635.1 Minisyncoccota bacterium
CGCTCGCCCTCGTAGTTCAATGGATAGAACGTCTCACTCCTAACGAGACGATGTAGGTTCGATTCCTGCCGAGGGCACAGAAAATGGAAAACCCGAGTCGCGTGAAGCGGCTCGGGCCTTTTCCGTATTAGTCCCGAAGGACTTCTAGGGATCGTTCCTCCCGCGTTCATCCATAAGGACGATGGGAGGGGAAGGGTCTTGAGGATGTTCAGGCGGGTCGGTCGGGGGCTTTCCCGTTTCCTCAAGCGTTTCCTCGTGTGGTGACGTTTTGTTCGCCATTGTGCACCTTTATCTTCACCTGACTATGGTGAAGATTTAACTTTGCCGTGAATACTCCTCTTTGTAAAGAGGGTACGCATCCACACGTGGATTACTAGCTTGGCTTGAATGCGCTACTATAGGAGTACCTATGAGTGATATTCCCCAAGCCGAGGGTCCGGTCATCCAGCCCGTTCAAGAAGAGACTGACGTGCGAGAGATGCTTAAGGAGACGCTTGAACTTGAGCGTGAGAACAATGTTCTTCTTAAGCGGATGCAGAAAATTGGGAGAATTGCCTTTTGGTCAAAAGTGGCTATTTACGCAGTACTTATTGGTCTCCCACTCCTTCTTATTGCGCCGTTGATGAGTTACCTGGGCACCCTTACTGGAGGTGCTCCGTCAGACCAAAACATACTCAATTCAACGCTTTTTGGGGTACCTACTCCAGAGACTATCAAAACTCTCTTAGGGGAATAGGGACTTAATTTCCTGTAGCATTTCTGCTATACTCTCCCTAATCGGCTTGGATAGCTCAGTTGGTAGAGCATTCCCCTGAAGAGGGAAGGGTCGGCGGTTCGAGCCCGCCTCCAAGCACTATATGAAAGGGCTCCTGAAACGGTTGGGTGCCTTTACCAAGCGCTATGAGCGCCACCTTTCAACTGCGTTCTTTGTTGCCGGATTCGTAGGCGACATTATCGCATTTACGCTTCTCGACGTTACTGTCGTAAGTGCCTTGTTCGCCGCATACATCATCCTTGGCGCGCTTGCCATACTTGGTAGTCACTACCTCTTCTCTAATCAGGAAGCGTTACCGAAGGCGCGTAACTTTTTGACCCTCGGACTCCCGCTTTTCGTGCAGTACATTCTCGGCTCGACGCTTTCAGGCGCACTGATTTTTTACACTAAGAGCTCAGTACTTACGGTCTCGTGGCCATTCATTCTTCTTCTCGCCACCGTATTTTTTGGCAATGAAATCTTCAGAAATTATAGAGACCACCTTGCCTTTCAGACAACACTCTTCTTCTTTGGTTTCTACATTTACCTAATTTTTGAGCTACCACTACTCATAAAGCATCTTGGCTTATGGGTATTTGCTCTCACGAGCGCAATCGCTATTGGTACTTTTCTCATCTTCCTTTTTACGCTCTACAAGGTAGGAGAGAAACGCTTTAAGGAATCAGTTAAAAAAATTGCACTCAGTAGTGTAGGTATCGTGGTTCTGGTAAGTAGTGCTTATGTAACAGGTCTCATCCCGCCCATCCCCCTTGCCCTTAAAGAAGGGGCTATATTTCATCACGTCACTAAGATTGCTGGCGGATATGAAATAGCTGATGAAGCGTCTCGTCCTTGGTGGGAGTTCTGGGATGACACTGTGCATGTTTCTCCAGGTGAATCACTCTACGCGTACAGTGCTGTGTATGCTCCCATCTCATTTGATACCACGATTGTCCATCGCTGGGAGTACTACGACACACAGAAAGAAGCATGGGTGGAGAGAAGTCGACTTGCCTTTATGGTTTCAGGAGGGCGCACGCAGGGCTATCGTGGATACAGTATTCGTCAGAACCCTGAGGCTGGAAAATGGAGAGTGTATATAGAAACACCAGGCGGGCAGGTCCTTGGAAAACTTTCATTTGATGTTGTGCGCGTAAATGCTCCGGTACTGCTCCACACAGAGTATCGCTAGTACACGAAACGAGCGCCCAAGGGCGCTCGTTTCAGACAGCACGCTTTAAAAAAGTGCTCTCTTAGGCGGTCTTCACTTTAAGACGAGTCTGTCGTGCCTTATCAAGCTTTGGAAGGACAAGAGTGAGTAGACCGTCCTTTGCACCAGCAGAGGCGCTATCTACATCAATCTCCTCAGGGAGAAGGACGGTACGTGAGAATGAGCCCCAGAAAAGTTCCTGGTGGAAATAATCCTCATCAGTAGTGGCGCTACTTGATTCACGCGTGCCTTCAATAACGACCATGTCCCTGCGAATGGTTACGTTTAGCTCTTCTGGACGAACACCTGCAACAAAGGTACGAATAACAATTTCGTTAGGAGTCTGGTACACATCAACAGGAAGCTCACCTCCCATTGGATGTTCTTCTTCGTGTACTTCTGGCACAGGAGCCACTTGGTGTGCGCGAGTTGGCGCAGCTTGCTCTCTCACAGGTGCACGACGAGGAGCTGGTTGGGGTGCGTAGTCTTCTTCAAACGAATCGTAGTCGTCTTCTGAAGGCGAACCGGAAAGTCGTTCGAAGATTGAGCGTTTTTTCATACTTAGCAGGTGTTCTTAGGTAAATGGCGATAACGAAAATATTTGAGGACCTCAAACAATGCGAAAAAGATTATCGCAACGGCCCAGACGACCAGAAACGCGAAAAGCGTGTGAGAGCCATCTGCATGAATTATAAGAAAATTAAAGAGAGAGTGCAAAGTAATTGCAAGGATAAGTCCTCCGGTAACATACACGGTGCGCATTGGGCGTGTCTTTAGGTACGCAAGAGCGAGTGCGAATCCAACGGCAGACGAAGCCATCACATGTAAGAGTGTAGAGCCGATGAATCGCAGGTTATTCGTGACAATACCATCAAGTATTCTTCCGTCAGCCAAGGGGCCAAACAAGAAGAGTGCATTCTCAAGCGCAGCAAATCCAAGAGCAACAGTAAGCATGTAGATGACCAGATCAATCGTCTCATTAACTGAGCGTCTCCAAAGTACCAGGAGTGCTGCAAGACCGTACTTCAACATTTCTTCAACAGCAGCCCAGGCAACAATTACAGGAAGTCCATCATTAAAATATTGTGCAGCCAAGCTCTGAAAAGGAATGGCGAGTGGAACAGCAAGCATACCGGCCAAAAAAGCCACACCAATAAGGTAGCGCGGTTCAGGACATCTGGAGTCTTCCTTGAGAAGGAAGTGAAGCCATACCCAGGCGGGGAGCATCCCGCCGATAAAGGCAAAGGCAATAGTGACAGGGGAGAGTGATTCCATTTCCCCTATTGTACCAGGCGCCAGAATGCGCTATCCCCGAGGTGTTGGCCAGTGGGTAGCCATTAATACTTCGCTTCCAAGTTTGCCTTTCTGCCAGATTTCTTCAGTCACATACGGCATGAAAGGGTGAAGCATTGAGAGGAGCGGTGTGAGAAGGGCGTAGAGTGTCGTGAGGCGTGAAGCCTTGGCGCCCTCGTCGTCTCCAACGAGTATTGGTTTTGAGGACTCAAGTATCTCCGACGCCAGTCTCGTCCATGCGTAGTGATAGAGCTTCTCGGCAGCCATGTAGACACGGTACTCTTCCATATCCTTCGTTACGTCCATGATGATGGCATCAAGTTCCGCAATAAGTTCCGCATCATCCTTGGTGAGGTCTGCTTTCGGATTCTCACCTTGTTCAAGAATAAAGCGAGAAATATTCCAGAGTTTGTTTGCAAAATGTTTGTAGCCCTTTACCTTGTCCTCGCGAAGCGCAAGGTCGGTGCCTGGCGTGTTACCAACGACCAGAGCCATGCGAAGAGCGTCAGTGCCGTACTTGGAGGTTAAGTCAAGAGGATTCACCACGTTTCCCTTAGACTTACTCATCTTCTTTCCGTTCGCATCGTTTACCAAGCCGTGAAGGTAGACCGTGTGGAAGGGAGCTTTCTTCCCAAGGTAGAGTCCAAAGATAATCATGCGAGGTACCCACTTGAAGATAAGGTCGTGTCCGGTCTCCATCACGTCAGTTGGGTAGTGGGTGGAGTAATCCTTTCCGTCAGGGTGTCCAGTGGTGAGAAGTGGCCACTGACCTGATGAGAACCACGTATCAAAGGTATCGGCATCTTTCTCCCAACCTTCTCCCTCGGGCATTTCAAGGGATGCAGAAATTTCTTCGTTTGCTGTTCCTTTATTTTTAAACCATGCAGGAATAGGAATACCCCAGACAATCTGACGGCTAATGTTCCAGTCCATGGTGTTCTCCATCCAGTAGCGGAAAATCTTTTCTTGGTTGTCAGGAATGAAACGAATTTCGCCCTTATCAACAGATTCAAGCGCCATCTTTGCAAGTGGCTTCATTGAAACGAACCACTGATCCTTAACTTGAGGTTCAATGACGGTAGCGCACTTGTAACAGCGCTTCACTACGTTTTGGTATTTTTCGTCCGTTGAAACTAAGAGTCCTTTGGAGGCTAGTTTCTCTACAATCTTTCCGCGTGCCTCAGTAATCTTCATTCCTTCAAACTCACCCGCAATGGGGAGGAGTTTTCCGCGCCAATCAATAATCTGCTCCACATCAAGGTTGTGACGTTTTGCTATTTCAAAGTCTACCTGTGAGTGCCATGGCGTAATCGTCATCACACCTGTTCCAAATTCCATTTCTACTGCCTCATCTTTGATGACGGTTGCCGTAATCGGGCCATTAATCCACTCGAGGTCAAAGGTGCTTCCGTGTGCGTACTCACTGTAGCGAGCGTCGTCTGGGTGCATCACGACGTACTTATCACCAAATTTTGTCTCAGGACGCACGGTACCAATATCAAACGGTCCATACTTAAACGTGTAGAACGGTGTCGTTTCTTCAACACTCTCCGTCTCAACATCTGAAAGTGAAGTCTGATGCTTTGAACACCAATTCACCGTACGCTTTCCGCGATATACAAGACCGTCTTCGTGCATCTTCACAAAGGTACGTTGTACTTCCGCCACTACATCTTCATCGAGGGTAAATTTCTCGCGTGACCAGTCGCACGAAGCACCAAGTGCTTTCACTTGGTTTTCCATGTTTGCTTTGTTCTCAAGGGTGAAGGCGAGAATTTCTTTGTAGAGGTCTTCGGGGTCCATCTGGAAGCGTGAACGACCCTCTTTCTCAAGCTTCTTCTCGTACACTACCTGTGTCTCAAAACCTGCGTGGTCTGCGCCAGGAATCCAGAGTGCTTTGTATCCCTGCATTCTGCGGAAGCGCGTGAAGAGGTCTTCAAGAGTAATAAAGAGTGCGTGCCCAGCATGGAGATTTCCGTTTGCGTTTGGGGGAGGCATCACGATAGTGAACGGCTTGCCGTTTTCTTTTGTCAGTGATTCTGGAAGATTATCCGGGTTAAAGTACCCCGTCTTCTCCCAAAGCTCGTAGATACGCGCCTCGGTTTCTGAGGGCTCAAAGGGCTTTTTAAATACCTCGTCCATATATATAAGGAATATAGCAAAAAAAGCCCAAATTTGCTCGATTAGGAGAGGGAGAGTGTTCCTGTGGCGACGATTGATTCTGGTGTGGCAAAGTCACCCTCAAGAGCTTTATAAAGTCCTGCAACGCCAATCATGACAGCATTGTCTCCGGTGAGCTCTCTTGGGGGGAATGACACACTGACATCTTGAAGTTCGGTTAGGGTTCTTTGTAGATGCTCATTTGCTGAAACACCACCTCCCACAGAAAGGCTCTGCGCACCGAATTGCTTGAGTGCTTTTTCAGTTTTCTTTACCAAGACACCAATGGCCGAGTCTTCAAAGGAGCGTGCCATTTGCTCTGTCTCAACATCAGTCAGTGTTTCCTTTTCTTTAATTTTGTAGAGGACAGCAGTCTTAAGTCCTGAGAAGGAGAAATCTAAATCAGGAGAATCAATCATCGGGCGTGGGAGGGTGAAGGGATTCGTGCGCGCGTCTTCTCGGTCTTTGTGTGCAAGGCGTGCAACTTCAGGACCACCTGGATAGGGAAGACCCATCATGCGTGCAACCTTATCAAAGGCTTCACCCACGGCGTCGTCACGGGTCTCTCCAATTTTTTCATACTCGCGCCATGCCTTCATAAGGATAAGCTCGGTGTGTCCTCCCGAAACAAGAAGGGTGATGTGAGGTGTGTTTGGCTTGGTGAGTGTGTACGAACGTTCACTAGAAGAGGTGAGAAGAGAAGACATGTGATGTCCTTCCATATGGTCAACGGCAACGAGAGGAATACTCCACACAAGGGAAATCGCCTTGGCAAAATTAATACCTACCCAAAGCGCTGGTTCAAGTCCAGGACCATAGGTAACGCAGACGGCGTCAATTTGAGGTCGTCGTGTTTCAGTGATAAAGGCGAGGAAGCTTTCAGAAAGTCCCGGCTCGCGTGAGAGAAGCGTTTCAAGTTCCTTGGTGATGGACTCATCAAGTACTTGTTTCTCCTCGTGCATTTCGTCAGCCTCTTCAAGAGTTGAGGCTAAGATGGGTACGAGGTTTTGTGCATGCGCGCGTTTCGCCATCGCTGGAAAGACCCCACCGTACTCTCGGTGAATATCAATCTGAGAAATAAGGGTATTTCCAAGTACGCTAAATGACGTAGTGTCTCCCTGGTCATTACCCTCCAAGAGAGCTACGGCTGTTTCGTCGCACGATGTTTCTATGGCGAGTAGTTTCATTAGGAAAGTTTTTTCCAAGGGATAGGAGCGCCAAAAGGAATAGAGAATCCTGATGCCGCTTTGTGTCCGTTTCCTCCATACTTGCGAGCAATTTCTGCTACGTCCACCGTCCCGTCACTTCGAAGTGAGATACGAATGCTGTCGTCGCGTACGCTTGCAACGAGTGCGAGGGGTGGATGCATCTTTGCAAGACGATTACCCACCTCAGAGCCAAATTGTGATGTGGCTGAAACGAAGTAGCAGGTATAGCCTTCAAACTCTACAAGCACCGCCTCCTTTATTAGATTGTCTGCAATAGAGAGGAAGTATTCGCTGTAGATTTTTCCATTTTCGATAACCCGGGCGCGTCCCTCAGGGCTTTCAATTTCCTCAATGAGCGAGTCCCATATAGAGAATTCAAAGGGCTTACTGTACGCGTAGGTGAGAATAGGGCGTGTGTCAGGCAAGTCAAACTTAAACAAGTCGCCCTCTTGTACGTAGGTGAGGAATGTCGGAACAGGAGTGTCGGGATGAAAGTATGACCATGCAATGGTTGCACCTGAGCGGTCGTTATCAAAGACATGTTCAGGCATGGTATCAACGACATCTTTTACACCAGCATGGTGATCAAGGACGACTACTGTGCGCGCACGCTCTACAAAGGAGTCCATAACGTCCTTGGTGTAACAGAAATCAATGAAGTACACAGTCGCGCCTTCGAGGGGTAAGACGGGTGGCGGAACATTATGCTTCAAAGGAACGTACGTGGCGCTATCACCAAACTTTTTCCAGGCACTGTATGCACCCCCAAATCCGTCTGGGCAACTTCCGTGATAGAGAATAAAAGTTTTTTCCATAGAGTTATGCTTCCTTAGCTTTATCCTTTTTCAAAAGACGGATTGATGAAACTGCAGCAGTTCCGACAAAGACAAGTCCCACAAGTCCAGTAATTACTTCAGGCACTTCTGCAAAGATGGATGCAAGCATGGCGACTGAAAGACCGAGAATTGCCCAGTGCGCACCATGCTCAAGGAAGACAAGCGTGTCGAGTGTTTTCTTCTGAACGAAGTAGATGGTAAGAGAGCGAACAAAGTACGCACCAATACCAAGTCCGGCGACAATGACAGGAATTTGATTCGAAATGGCAAAAGCACCCACCACACCATCGAGTGAGAAAGCAGCATCAAGAACGTTCAAGTAGAGGAAGAGCGCGACGCTTCCACCGGCAATCGCGCCTGTTGCCTTTGCTGAGAAGGAGCTCGCAATACCCTGCATGATAACGAAGACCAAGATACCGATGATACCTGAGTAAAGAATGGTGCCGGCGTCTCCTACAATTGAAGAGATGATGAGAAGGGAGATAAGGGTAAGTCCAATCTCAATTGCCTCAAAACGTCCCCAACGAGCAAGCACTTCTTCAACACTCTTAATCCAGTGCACGTCTTTGGCACTATCAAAGAAGTACTTTAGAGAAACCATGAGAAGGAATGCACCACCAAATGATGCGATTGCGACATGGGCGCTATGGAGAAGCTCGCCGTAGTGCTCGGCATCGTTAAGAGCCATGGAGAGCACTTCAAGAGGGTTCATCATGACTGATATCGCAACAATAACGATAGGAAGAACGAGACGTGTACCAAAGACGGCAATCAAGATGCCCCAGGTCAAAAAGCGCTTCTGCCACTTCTCATCCATTTGGGTAAGGATGCGGGCATTCACCACTGCGTTGTCAAAAGACAGGGTGACTTCAAGAATGGTCAAAAGAATAGCAATCCAAAGAGCATGCCAGCCTCCCCAGATAAAAACAGCAAAGAGGACTACTAATGAGATGGCAGTGGGCACTGCAAATGCTTTAAGTACTTGATTCATAGGGACACTGTACCGCGGGGACACTCCTAAATCAAAAGAAAGTGTTCGTTTTTCGAATCCTGTCCTGCGCTACAAAAGCAACAGGGCCGACACGACATGTCGACCCTGGCTTTTTGTGCGCGATACAGGATTCGAACCTGTGACCTTCCCCACGTCAAGGGGACGCTCTACCAACTGAGCTAACCGCGCGTATGCTTGGTACGATAGCCCATTTGGTCGTACTATTCAATATATGGAAATCGTACGAGTGACTGAAGACAATCTTAAAGATGTTGCAGTCCTCACCGCAAAGATTCTTTCTCTTGGTGGGGTCGTATTGTACCCAACTGACACACTCTATGGACTTGGTGTCGATGCTTTGAATCCTCAAGCAGTTGAGAGACTACGACAAGTGAAAGCTCGAGAAAGTAAAAAGCCAATTTCAGTAGTAGTGAGAAATCATGAGGAGGCAGAGAAACACGTTGAGATTTCGGAAGAGGCGAAAGCACTCATGGAGCGTCATCTCCCAGGCGCCCTTACGCTTGTCGTGCCTGCACGTGCACATATTCCAGAGGGCGTTCTGTTGAATGGAGCTCTTGGTGTGCGTATTCCAGATGATATTGTCGCTCTTGCGCTTGCGCACGCCTTCCCAAATCCTATTACGGCCACTTCAGCAAATATAAGTGGGTATAGAACTGCGCACGCTGTCGAGGACATTCTTCGAGAGCTTGGACGGCACGCAGAACATATTGATTTAGTAATTGATGATGGTCCACGAGAGAGTCCGCACCCTTCAACGGTAGTGACCTTGATAGAAGGAAAGCCCTACATTCTTCGTGAAGGAAAGATATCTCGGGAAGAGCTTGGTCTGTAGTGCATCTTTGTATGCTCTTTACGCGTTATAGATACATATGAAAACGCGCATAGGATTTATCGGGCAGGGGTGGATAGGAAAGCACTACGCAGATGATTTTGAGAAGCGCGGGTATGATGTCGTGCGTTTCGCTCTTGAAGAGCCGTATATACATAATAAGGAAAGAATAGGTGAGTGCGATATCGTTTTTATTGCTGTACCCACTCCAACGACTAAGGAAGGATTTGACGACTCTATTGTGCGAAGAGTGCTTCCACTTGTGGGTAGGGGAAAAATTGCAGTTGTTAAATCCACAATTCTTCCAGGGACGACAGAGTCACTGCAGGAGGAAAACCCTGAAATCTTCGTGCTTCATTCCCCTGAATTTCTTGTTGAATCAACTGCAGCGCATGATGCATCGCATCCAAACAGAAATATTGTTGGCATTCCAGTTCAAGACGATGTGTACCGCTCTAAGGCGCAAGCAGTACTCGATGTTCTCCCTGATGCTCCCTATGCTCGGATTATGTCCTCGAAGGATGCTGAGTTCGTGAAGTACGCTGGTAATTGTTTTTTGTTTACTAAGGTTATGTATATGAACCTTCTCTATGATTTGGTGAGCGCAAGGGGCGGAGACTGGAAGAGTGTGCGTGATGCCTTCATTCATGACCCTAGAATTGGCGCGAGTCACACAGAACCTGTGCATAAAACAGGGAGGGGAGCCGGCGGGCATTGTTTCATTAAAGACTTCGAAGCGTTTCGCGAAATGTACGATAAGGAGGTGAAGGATGTGTATGGTAGTGAGCTCCTTGAAGCGCTCGCCCATAAAAATATTGAACTTTTGGTAAATTCGGAAAAGGACATGGATTTGCTTGAGGGAGTGTATGGAGATGTGAAGGGGTACAAGAAGTAACTTGTCTGAATGAAAGAAAATGGGCGCGCGTGCGTATTAGAGTATAAGGACGCACATGTACACTACTGAAGAGAGCGATGAAGCACTCGCAGGCTTGTCTTTGAAAGACAAGCACGTCTTTGCGTACCTTGTAGAACGCTATGAGCGTCCGCTCTCTGTATATATACGGAGGCTCGGAGTATCTGCTGAAGCAGATACTGAGGATGTGTTGCAGGAGACCTTTCTTAAAGCCTACATAAACCTCAACAGCTTTGATCCTAAATACTCATTTTCTTCATGGATATACCGCATTGCTCATAATGAAGCGATGACATTCTTTCGTAAGCGAAAGGTGCGTCCCCACGGTTCTCTTATTGAAGACTCGGAGGGAGTATTGCAAACGCTTGCGTCAGAGCTTGATATTATTGCGGACCTCACAGAGGAAGAAAATAGAGTGGTAATGAGAAGTGCAATCACGAGTCTTCCGCGAGAGTACCAGGAAGTGCTCATTCTAAAATTTTACGAACACAAGAGTTACGACGAAATCTCAGACATTCTCTCTATTCCACCTGGCACGGTTGGCACACGTATGCACCGTGCTAAGAAGAGTCTGGCGCAGGCTCTCGAGCATAATCACTATCATCATGGAACATAACTCACCCCTAAAGAATAAAATTCTCAAGCATGTAGAAGGCGCAGTTCCGCGTTCCAGACTCTATTTCATATTAAAAAATGTGGGGATGTGGTTGCTCGCGGGAGCGTCAATTATTCTTGGAGCGCTTTCAGTATCCTCGATACTATTTCGCGCCATAAATGCAGGACGCGCCCTCGGTCCAAAGCCACCACCGCTTCCAGATATTATCGTGCTCATGCCGTATGTGTGGCTCGTGTTGCTTGGTGCTTTTGTATATCTGGCGTACCGGGAAGTGCGCGCAACCTCACGTGGATACAAGTATGAACTTTGGCTTCTTGTACTTGGAGTAGTGCTTGCAAGCTGTGTGTTGGGAATGGTGTTTTTCGCAACAGGGGCAGGCTTCGCTCTTGATAGGATGGCTTCAAAGACACTACCGTTTCATCCTGACTTAGTAGAAATGCAAGAGAGAAAATGGATGAATCCCGATGATGGATTCTTGGTAGGGGAAGTGCGCGTTGCCAAAGAAGATAACGCTCTAGTACTTACTGACCCCACAGATACACGTTGGACTATCGTGCCTGCAGAAAGTCTTGATGACGCGTCCCGCGCTCTTCTTGAATCAGGAGAGCGAGTGGGTATACGAGGAAAAGTGCTTGAAGAAGAAAGGTCATTTCTTGCGTGTGTGGTGAGACCGCTTGAGTTTAGTGGACGTGGACCTCGCCCTATGGAAAAGGCACCGCCACAGAACATGTCTGAAAGAAAAAATCACGGCGAGCGTAGTACAGAGTGTGAGGACGTACGACCTCTTGATTAATTCATAAGTGATACACACATGATACAGAAACGATATGGTATTCCCGCCTTGGTCCTTGGCCTTGCGCTTGTGGGAGGTGGCACAGCATATGCTTTTGCACCAAACCTTTCCGCAGAGGCCCTTTCCTCCTTCTCTACTGACGAACAGACAGCAATTCAGAAAGCGTTTGAAATTCGCCAGACTGCAGACAAAGAGGCAGAGGCAGTACTCGATGCTGCAGGCGTTACCAAGGAAGAACTCCGTGATGCCTTTGAGGCTGAGCACAAGAAACAGCACGAAGCTCGTGAAGCTGCGCTAGAGGCAAATGATTACGATGCATTCGTGGCACTTCAAAAGAATGGTCCACAGGGCGAGACAATCACCAAGGAGGTGTTTGCCAAGCTTGTGGAGATGCACACTCTTATGGAAGATGGTGATCGTGACGGTGCCGAGGAAATTCGCAAGGAACTTAAAGATGAGGGATTCATGGGTCCTATGGGTAAGGGACCGTTTGGTCCTGGTATGATGGGTGAAAAGAAATCTAATTAAGCAGGTACATATTCTCCTATCAAAGCGCGCCTCTGGCGCGCTTTGTGCATATATAGACAAATACGATAAGTATTGTATTGTGAATGTGGAATAAGACAGGGGAGGCACATCAAGTGCTCTACGCATCACCGAAAGCTACTGTCGACACCGACGACACCAAGACGCCCGAAGAAAGGAAACGGGGCAGACGGGAGAAGTTTCTCCTTGAGTTTGAGCAGACGGAAGAAGAATTCGAGCAACTGCTCGAGCTCACTATCCAGCTTTTCTTTGGAAATCTGGACTGTCAGCGTTTCATTCGTCTGTACTTCGGACACAAGGCCGAAGTCCTTCGTTTCCCGCGCATTGCCCATCAGCTGAATCTTCGGATTCCCGGTGCGGACCATGTGCGTATGCAGGTCTTCTCGCGCATGCGTGAAGTCCGAGCGCTTGAGCTCTATCAACGAGCGGCCAAAGAGTTCAATCGTCCGCCCACGCTCTTCGATGAAGACGTGTGCAAACGTGCGAAAGGGTACCTGAAGCAGTCTTCGCCTGAGATTGCCAAGGCACTCCGTCGCATTCACGGCAGTATCTAGTACATCAAGACAAGTCCCGAAGGAGCCTCGCTCCCGCGGGACTTCTTCATGTATGAAATCGCAAAATAATTGCAAAGACAAGCTTAGTTTCGAGCACCTATACAGAACCACTCATTTAGGTGACTATGAACGCATACTTATGAAAAAGCTCCATTTCAGCTTCTTACGCCACGCAGTTTCTACACCTTTTATTCTTGGTCTAATTATTCCGATAGTTATTTTAGACGTGTGTGTAGAGATATATCACCGCGTATGCTTTCCGCTATACGGCATGAAGTATGTGAAGCGTTCTCGCTATATTCGCATCATGGACCGAGAAAAGTTACCTTACCTTTCCCTTATGGAGCGCTTGTGGTGCGGGTACTGCGGATATGTAAATGGATGGTTTCATTACGCATCAGTGATAGCAGGGAAGACGGAAGGATATTTTTGTCCTATTGAACACCTTGAGGGTCGTGGCTATGTGCCTTCGCCTCACGAAAAGGATTTTGTTGAGTATGGGGATGAGGGCGCGCTTCGCCGTCGCTACGCCGCTCACGATAGGAGGTTTGGGAAAGATTAAGTATCTCGATTCACCACGCACGACACCCCATGTCGTGCTGTAGGGTCAAAATGCAAAGACCACCTTTCGGTGGTTTGCATTGGTGACCCTACGGGGAATCGAACCCCGATTTACGCCGTGAAAGGGCGCTGTCCTAACCGTTAGACGATAGGGCCTCGTATGAGGCGAACGCTTGCTATTCTACAATTATTACGCCAAAAATGCTAGAATCTGCAAATCCTTGGAGGGGTGGCAGAGTGGTCGAATGCACCGGTTTCGAAAACCGGCAGGGGCGAAAGTTCCTCGGGAGTTCGAATCTCCCCCTCTCCGCTTTTACGTAGTAAATAGGGGAGAGGAGTTCTGCTTGGAGCAGAACGTGGGAGATTCGAAAACCCTACGAGTACAGTTTGGAGTCTGGCGACAAAATGTCCGTAGGGTGTACTGAAACTGTAAGTTTCGAAAAGTGTACTCACGGTCTCCCCCTCTCCGCTACTTAATCCTAAGTGTGTGCACCATTGTTTGCACGTAGGAAAGTGGAAGTGCCGAGTTGTCGTAAAAACTAATGATTTCGCCTGGGAGTGAAATAAGTATGCCGGCCTCGTACGCTTCACCGTTAATGTCTTCATTAGTAGTTATGAGTACGGGTACTCCAGTACGACTTGTTGACTCAATAAGAGCGTCGTATTGCAGGTGTTGTTTTCCGCCACTTTCGAATGTGAGATTGTTCTTCGCGTAATCTTTGAGAGACAGGTTTTCTGGATTGGGCTTAATAATCACTCGCACCCGTGTACTCTGCCCCGCGTCACACATTTCTCCAGCATCAAGTTCACAAAAATTCAAATCGTTCTTGTACTCACTGCCTGATGTCGGTAGTTTTAGTTCATCTGTGTACTCAAACGTAAATCGTCCATCAGGGTCAGTGTAGGTTTTGGTCGAAGTGGCTATAGTACCTTCGTCAATAAAGTCGCTCACCTTGTATGTTTTTTGTACTGACGTAGCTTGTGCTGGCTCCTTTTCCGCTGTCGTAACAGTCTCAGTCGGAGGAACTACCTGTGGACGCTCTGTAAAGTAGAAGCCCGCAAGCGCCAGAGCAATTATTGCTATGAGAACGACTAAGGGAGTTGCTACTGATTTAAGTAGAGGCATGAATACAGTATACAGAGCTCAAAGAGGGCACTGAATAAAGCCGTGGTATAACCATAGCTATGAAGCCATTTCACTTTGCCCTTATTGCTCTCGCCTTTTTTCTTCTCGCCCTGGTTGCATTCTTTGTCTACCAGAACGCGGACACAAAAGCTCCAGAAATCGTAGTTCCTACTCCTGCTGAAGTGGTCGTCACGGAGAAGAAACTTCCTGTAGTAAGCACGCAAGGTTCAGTAAAACCTCTAACAGAGATAGAGATGATAGATGCACAAGTTAAGAGTATTGATGCCTTAATCGCCTCAGGAACATTTAAGGTTTCAACGACCACTCTTGACTTGGGGTATGCAAGCATAGACAAGGAACTCTATGTTGCTACACGTGGTACTGTAATGCGCTACAGCACTGAGGGAGGTACGGATCATCATTACTCAAAGGAGGACTACTATTACCAAGATGGCGTTTTGAGATTTGCCCGAGTTACGAAAGGACAGTGGGTTGGAAGTGTGGAGGCATCAGCTGACTACACTATCTACTTTGGCACTACAGGACAAAGAATAAAGGAGACCTATAAACCTTCTGGAGATAAGGAGTATGCACTACCAGAGACTTTGACAGAGGATTCTCTCATACGCGACCCTGAGGCTGATTTTGCAGAAGTCCCGGGCCGGTAGGTTGGACGCGGTATACTAGAGACATTATGGCGTGGGATGGTATACCGGCAAAAGAGTGTGCTGACTGTGGCGATGGAGCTGTTAATCATAAGCTCGTCTACACCTCACTTTTTATAGATGAACTTTTTTCTCCTTTTGGCGCACCGCTCCGGTTATTTCGTCCTTTAGGATTCTGGCTACATGGTATTGAAGAATTTGTAAGTCCTTTCTTTTTCAAAGCTTTTGTTGCGCTTGGTTTAGCAAAGAAGGTGACTGAGCCTGACGAACACACGATGCTTCTCGCTCTCGTGTTGTGGGAAGAGGCAAAGAAGCGCGGAATTGATATGTGGGAATTTCGCCTCTTTAATCTTCCCCGAAATCTTTTCGTGGCACGATACCCAAACGGAAAGGAAGTTGCCTTTGAAGGAATCCCAGAACCCAAGGGTGGAAATAGAAAGGTGTGGTGGATGGACAATAAGCGCATGCTCAAAAAGCATTTTTCTAAGCTTGGCTTTCCGATTGCCTCAGGCGGGTCTGCTTCCGTGCTTCCATACGCGCTTGATGTCTTTGCCCGTATCACACCGCCAGTAATTGTGAAGCCTGCCCTTGGTTCAGGTTCGCGCCATACCATTCTTCATATTCAAACAAAGGAAGAGCTTGA
>JAGOQE010000019.1 GCA_017991635.1 Minisyncoccota bacterium
TTCACAGACGCATTCAAGATTGAAGCGTACGCGGAACTCTGAAGTTGTGTAGAGAGTGTCTCAAGTTTTACATTGAGAGACTGGAGTTCCTTTAGAATTGCTCCGATACGAGGGTCTTCAGCTGGTGCTTGTGGACGTGGAGCAGGACGCTCAGTTGCATAGGACTTCTTGGTGTAAGAATCCTTACTTCCGTATGAGTCCTTGGGAGTATACCCATCATCACGAACATAACAGTCCTTACAGTACACAGGCTTTGTTCCGTTTGGACGAAATGGCACTTCACATACAGCACGACACTTTGAACAAGTGGTCTTGAAAAGCTCCTTAGGTGCATCGTAACCGCCCCTTTCAGATCGTCGTGAGCCACCACGGTCTCCGCCATAGTTAGGCCGCGCGGAACCGCCACGTGAGAAACCTCCTGGCTTACTGTCTCTACTAAATTTCTTTTTAAAATCGTTCATGTAGATAGGATAAGAGATATAAATTAATTATATCACATTGTATAAAAAAAGCAACAATCTTTCTAGAGTTCCGCAAAGGCCACACCCTTTACTGCTTTCCTCCTGGAGAATTTAATGCTAGGTTGGTACCTGCTCGGTTTTAGAGACATCCTGTCTCGAATGACCCACGCAAGGAGAAGTACCTTGAAGATCGTGAGCGCCAACTACCAGGACCGCAGTTCCCCGCTTCGCTGGCTCATCCGCGACGACAGCGAAAACCCCAAAAGGGCCGTCGCCGTGAAGTCTGTCATCGCCACCGGCGTGACCTTCGGCAATTCTTCGGCTTACGAGTCGGGCTTCGGATGCGCGGTCGTCGCCATGTGCAAGTCCGCAGTCGCCGCCGAATTGCCCACGGAGCACAAGGGTCGCCCCTTGAAGTTCGCGGGGTACCGCTTCGTCGACGAAAACGGCGCGGAAGTCCCGGCCTGCGATACCCTCTTCCTGGCCGAAGATGGCAGTATGTACGCCATCGTCGCCACCAAGAGGAAGCGCGCGCAGAAGCGTGAACTCGCCACGGCCTAGCCCACAAACTCGCACCGAACCCCAGCGAGTATAAATAAGGGGTTCTTTTCTTTTATATACTGATTGCTTCTAAAGCAGATGTAATTTTTTGAATCATGTCTTCGGCATTTACACATTACCAATTTCATTTTGGTTATTAGTATCTTCAGTGTCTGTCAAAAGATAATCTGTATACCCTTGAGAAACAAGTACATCGTATGCCTCAAGCACTTCCTCTGGTATTTCCTGCGCGGTGATATAGCCACTACGCGAATACTCGAAAATACGCTGTAGGTTTCCAGCAAGTATGTGCGCAAACTTTTTCATGCTTTGAATATCTTTGACGTACTCCTCAAACCCCACCTGCGGAGACGTTACAGAAAAATTTGCTTCAGGCCATTGCTTCTGGAATGTAGCGAGCGCACGGCGTTCCATGTATGGCTTCTGCACAAGGAGAAGTGAAGTGAACGAATACCCTTTCTTTGAAAGAAGGTCTTTCACGTGCGTAGCGTTCTCGGCAGAATTGAGTGACGTATCTTCGATAATGATGCGGTGTTTAGGTACTCCATGCGCCCGCACTATGCGCGCAAATGTATGCGCCTCTTTCTCTTTCCATAACGTACCTACATGAGCACCGCCTGAACAAATAACGTAATCGCCTAAACCCTCTGCGTACAATTGCGCTGCCCTCACCGCAACACGAGGAGCATGCGAGCCAAGTGCAATAATTGCATCCATCTTTTGAGGCGTCTCGCGTAGTAACAGATAATTCCATATAGTTTTCATAGAGAAAAGTATTGCCAACTCTTCCACGTTTTTTGTGAAGATATCGCTTCTCTCGTACGCATGCGCAAACATGCCTCTTGAAGAAAAGACTGGTGAGAAAAGTACAACGTTCCCCGACTCTGCATGAACAAATGCATCACGAACGGCCTCGTCAAGAGTCTGGTACAAAGGAGCATCAGGGAAAGAACTTCTAATACCATCAGTACCAGTACCCGGAAGAAAGATAACTCGTTTTGTGTGTGCTTTTATTTTTTTTATCAATTCGTTCGTGCTTGCATGTTTATCTGCCCCGCCCATAATGAGTATGATTGCTGAATCTTTAAGCGCCTCAAGTGAAGCTATTGTTGCGTCAGGAATAACTGCAGTTGCATCGTTATAAATACGCACGCCCTGTATAGAACGCACCAATTCTAAACGCCCCGACACTGCACTGAATGAAGCAACGGCTTTTCTGCTCACGGCGTCAGGAATACAGAGTGCGCGCGCCGTCGCTACTGCGCACGCAATATTTTCTACATTATGAGCGCCTTGCAGTTTCGTGCTCCAACTCGAAAACTCCTCGATATTTGGCACCACTGCCCGTGTAGCGACTTCAAGTAAACGTTCGGCAACATGCGGATACGCTTGGGGGCTAATTATAGCGACCCCTTCTATAGTCTGGTTTATGAAGATATACGACTTAGACTGGAAGTAGCGTTCCATATCGCCTCGGTAGTACGCATGATGGTCGTGATACCAAGAAGTAAATACGGCGATATCGGGACTTTTGTGCGTGTCTCCAAAACCCTCAAGCTGCCATGAATCCAACTCTAAGACAGCGACGTGCTCGGAAGTAGTTTCTGGCAATTGACCAAGTGTAGAAACTCCACGCAAATTTCCTCCAAGCAACACCTTCATTCCTGACTCCTTGAGTATGTGCGCGATTAAACAGGTTGTCGTAGTCTTTCCTCGAGTACCAGTAATTCCAATTGATTTCACACCGGAGAGTTCGAGAAATAGCTCCGTACTCATACGCACAGGCACTCCTCTTTTCTTTGCCTCTTCTATGTACGGAGAATCTAGTGGTACGTCTGCTCCTCGAATAACGAGGTCCCTGTCTCGAAAATCTTTTAGCCTATGCTTACCGAGAACAAAGGTAATTGATGGGTATTGAGAGAGTTTCTCAAGAGACGGCGCAAGCTCACTCTCCCTCTTCATGTCAGTAACAATAAGATCTGCACCACATGAAGCCAGATACGCGACATCCCCAACGCCACGCCCCAACAATCCGAGACCCATTACAGTTATTTTCTTTCCTTTGAAATACGCGCTGACATCCATGAGTACTAGAGGTATGATAGCAAAACAATGTCAGATGCGTCCCCACGTCCCTACCGCGTACTCCTTTCAGATTTAGACGGTTCAGATATTTCAGCTGAAATTCCTTACCTTTTTGCCAAGGCTGGATGTACTGTAGAGGCATTCTGCACCGCTGATTCATGGTTGATAAAAGGTTCCTACACAACGGTATGGCACAAGACAGAGGCTAAAGACCCTGAGTCCTATGCGAAGGGACTTGTTGACCTCCTTAGTACACACTCATTTGATTGGATTGTCCTTACTAATGACTACGCGCTTCGCGCCATCAATGACTATATTACCGATGATGAGCTTGCACTTCGCATTCTCCCAATTTCAAATGCTAAGAATCGACCCTTAGTTGGATCTAAGGCAGCACTTTCCACCCTAAGTGCCTTGCACCACATTCCCACACCACCGTTTGTTGTGTACACGAGCGATACCGATATTGAACAGGCAGTAGACACGGTCGGACTTCCTCTCCTACTTAAAATCGACAGAAGTGGTGGAGGTAGAGGATTGTTTTTCTGTACAAACAAGCAAATGGTTTATGATGCAATTAATACACTTACCGAGAAGGAATTACACAATCTCGTACTCCAAAAATATATTGTAGGTACAAACGTTGCCGTAGAAGCACTTTATAGAGAAGGAAAGCTTATTGCATACAGTCACGCAACCATACATAAAAATGCCATTGATGAATTTGGTGTATCCATCTCTCGCATATATTCCCCTGCGCCTGAAATAAAAGCTCTCTTAAGCGAGATTGGCGAGTCTTTTTCATTTGATGGTTTCTGTAGCTATACCTTTATGCGCGAAAAAAGCACAGGTACACATTTCCTAGTCGAAGCTGACTTGCGAACACATGCATGGTTTGTGCTCTCACAAAATGCAGGAGTGGACTTCTCTGAAGGTATCCGTACCTATCTTCAACC